>CALUGW010000024.1 GCA_944320305.1 uncultured Prevotella sp.
AGCTTTGTGCCGTCGCGGTAGATGTTGTACTTCACGTCGAAGTACTCATCCCCCGTCATGCGCCAGCTGCAGAACACGCCGTCGTCTGTCTGCACCGCCACAAGCCCCCTGTCGAGGGCGTCGGTAGGCCGCTGCGCCAAGGCACCGCCCGTCAGCATGCCCAGCAAAGCCAGTGTAAGGATTCGTTTTCTCATTTATACTGTGTTTGATGTTATTGGTAAAAGTTTTATTGGCAGAGGCCTTCTCCGGTCCTCCACTCTGTTAGACGGTAGACTGCTTTTCGTTTACAACGTGCAAAGTTAGCATAAAAATGGTTACCGCAACAAAAAAATCAATACAAAATAATCGATTGGGGTGAAAACGCAGGAGGCCGGACAACACATTATTATATATATGTCCACAATTGCCAAATGTTCCAATGTCAGCAGGGCTGTCTCGCATACAGTCATTCCGCGCCGACGCGGAATCCAGCATCCACAAAGCCACATGGCGAATCGCCATATTCCCCGGCGCGTTCCCTAATCACGACCTTGTGTATGGCCAATGAGTTTCCCGCCTGTCTGCTGGATCCCGCGTCGGGGCGCGGGATGACGTGGAAATGCGGACATTCAAATTAAACTTTTTCTGAAAAGTCTTTTTTGCTTATTTTCGGCCGTGTTCTCCGCCGTCACTCCGCCGACAGATAGCTGTCAGCGCGCAGGGCGGCGTCGCGGCCGCTGGCCATGGCGCGCACCACGAGCGAGGCGCCGCTGGCGGCGTCGCCCGCCACAAACACATTGGGCGCGAACTGCGGCTGCGCCGGCTTCAGGAAGCCCATGGCCAGCAGCACCATGTCGGCCTTTATCACCTCGGGCTTGCCCACAGGCTCCATCAGCGGGCGGCCGCCGTCGGGATTGGGCTTCCAGGCGATTTCCTGCACCTCGGCTCCCGTCACCCTTCCGTCTCGGCCTATGAAGCGCAGCGTGTTTATGTTCCAGCGGCGGGTGCAGCCCTCCTCGTGGCTCGATGTGGTCTTGAGCGTGCGCGGCCACTCCGGCCACGGGTGCTGCGGGTCGTCGGGTCCTGCGGGCGGCTGCGGCATTATCTCAATCTGCGTCACGCTGCGGCACCCCTGCCTGTGGGCCGTGCCTATGCAGTCGCTGCCGGTGTCGCCACCGCCGATCACGAGCACGTCCTTGCCCTTGGCGCTCACCAGCTCGTCGCGCTTTATCTCCGCCCCGGCCAGCACCCTGTTCTGCTGCGCCAGCATTTCGAGCGCGAAGTGGACGCCGCGCAGGTCGCGCCCCGGAACGGGCAGGTCGCGGGCCTGCGGCGTGCCTGTGGCCACGATGTAGGCGTCGAAGCCGCCGGGCAGGTTCTCAACGTCCACCTCGGTGTTGAACTTGAACTCTATGCCCTCGGCGCGCAGCACGTCCATGCGCCTGTCAATGACAGCCTTGTTGAGCTTGAAGTTTGGAATGCCGTAGCGCAGCAGGCCCCCGGCGTCCTCGTTGCGGTCGAACACGGTGACGGCGTAGCCCATCAGGTTCAGGCGGTTGGCGGCCACCAGACCGGCCGGGCCGCTGCCCACCACCGCCACGCGCCTGCCGTTGCGCTCAGGATGGTGCGTGCGCACGTAGTTCTCCTCGAAGGCGTGCTCCGTTATGGCTGCCTCGTCCTCGCGGTTTGTGGTCGGCTCGTGCTCCACCAGGTTGAGCACACACGCCTTCTCGCACAGCGCGGGGCACACGCGCCCGGTAAACTCGGGGAAGTCGTTGGTAGAGTTGAGCAGGCGGTAGGCCAGCTCCCAGTCGCCGCGATACAGCGCGTCGTTCCACTCCGGCGGCTTATTGCCCAGCGGGCAGGCCCAGTGGCAGAAGGGCACGCCGCAGTCCATGCAGCGCGACGCCTGCTGGCGGCGGTCGCCCGAGTTGAGAGTCTGTTCCACCTCGCCGAAATCATGTATGCGGTCGTGCACGGGGCGGTAACCCGCCTCCTTGCGGTGTATTGTGAGAAATGCTTTATAGTCACCCATAATCAACTGATAATTAAATGATTGATAATTTCAAACGCCACAAAAATCAATAGTCTCTCTGCATATCGGCAATCTTCTGCTGCAGCTTCCTCACCTGCTCCTCCTGGAGCACGCGCTTGTATTCGATGGGCACCACCTGGACGAAGTCCTCCACATAGCGGTTCCAGTCGTCGAGCATCCGGCGCGCCAGCTTAGAGCCGGTGTAGAGGTAGTGCTGGCGCACAAGCTCGTGCAGCTCCTTGCGGCTGGAGCTTTCCTCCACGAGGTTTATCTCCACCATGTCCATGTTGCAGAAGTAGTCGAAGTCGTGGCGGAGGTCCCACACGTAGGCAACGCCGCCGCTCATGCCCGCCGCGAAGTTGCGCCCGGTCTCGCCGAGCACCACCACACGGCCCCCGGTCATGTACTCGCAGCAGTGGTCGCCGGCGCCCTCCACCACGGCAATGGCTCCAGAGTTGCGCACGGCGAAGCGCTCGCCCACCTTGCCGTTGACATACAGCTCGCCCGAGGTGGCCCCATACAGGCCCGTGTTGCCCGCTATGGTGTTGTTCTCGGCGCTGAAGCAGCTCCTCACGGGCGGCAATATGGCCACGCGCCCGCCGCTGAGCCCCTTGGCGAAATAGTCGTTGGCCTCGCCCTCCAGCTTGAAGCTGACGCCCTTGGCCAGGAACGCTCCGAAGCTCTGGCCCGCGCTTCCCTTGAACCTTATGCTCACGGTGGAGTCGGGCAGGCCCTCGCCGCCATATTTCGAGGCTATCAGCCCGCTGAGCATGGTGCCCGCGGCGCGGTCGGTGTTCCTGATGGCGTAGTCGAGGCTCACCTCCTCGCGCTCCTCTATGGCGCGGCCTGCGGCAGCTATGATCTGGCGGTCGAGCACGCCGTCAAGCTCGTGCGGCTGGCCCGACGTGTGGTGCAGCGGACAGGCCGCGGGCTCTCTGAAGAGCATTCTGGAGAAGTCGAGCATGGCCTGCTTGCCGCCCTTGGCAACCGGCTTGCGCACTATCAGCTCCGTGTGGCCCACGATGTCGTCGAGCTTAGTGTAGCCCATGGCCGCCAGATACTCGCGCACCTCCTCGGCAAGGAAAGTGAAATAATTCACGATATACTCATACTTGCCCATGAAGTGGCGCCGCAGCTCAGGGTTCTGCGTGGTCACTCCGAGCGGGCAGGTGTTCATGTTGCACTTGCGCATCATCACGCAGCCGAGCACGATGAGCAGCAGCGTGCCGAAGCCGAACTCCTCGGCGCCGAGCAGAGCCATCAGGATGATGTCGCGGCCGGTCTTCAGCTGGCCGTCCACCTGCAGGCGCACATGGCCGCGCAGGCCGTTCTTCACGAGCGTCTGCTGGGTCTCGCTGAGTCCTATCTCCGGCGAGATGCCCGCAAAGCGCATGCTCGACGCGGGGCTGGCTCCCGTGCCTCCCTCGGCGCCCGATATGACAATGAGGTCGGCCTTGGCCTTGGCCACTCCGGCGGCTATCGTGCCCACGCCGCTCTCGGCCACCAGCTTCACGCTCACGGCGGCACGGGGGTTGACGTTCTTCAGGTCGAAGATGAGCTGCGCCAGGTCCTCGATGGAGTAGATGTCGTGGTGGGGCGGCGGCGAGATGAGCGATATGCCGGGTATGGAGTGGCGCGTCTTGGCAATCACCGCGTCAACCTTGAAGCCCGGCAACTGGCCTCCCTCGCCCGGCTTGGCGCCCTGCGCCACCTTTATCTGTATCTCCTCGGCGTTCACAAGATATTCCGCCGTGACCCCGAAGCGGCCCGAGGCCACCTGCTTGGTCTTGCTCGACAGCGATATGCCATCGTGCGTGGCGTGGAAGCGCTCGCTGTCCTCGCCGCCCTCGCCGGTGTTGGAGCGCGCCCCGAGCTTGTTCATGGCCAGGGCTATGGCCTCGTGGGCCTCTTTCGACAGGGCGCCGAAGCTCATGGCACCGGCCACAAAGTGCCTCACGATGTCGGCCACAGGCTCCACCCGGCTGATGTCCACCGGCGCGGCAGCGCGCTTGAAGTCGAGCAGGTCGCGCAGGAAGATAGGGTCGGCCTTGTCGTCGGCCAGGCGGGTGAACTCCTTGTACTTGGCGTAGTCGCCGGTGCGCGTGGCGAGCTGCAGCGCGGCTATGGTCTCAGGATTCCAGGCGTGGCGTATGCCGTCCTTGCGGTAGTGGAACTGGCCGAGGTCGGGCAGGAAGTCGGGTTCCTCCCTCAGGGCGAAGCCGGCGTCGTGCATGGCCACGGCGTCGCGGGCTATCGTCTCCAGCCCCACGCCGCCCACGGTGGACACCTCTGTGCCGAAATAGGTCTTGAGCAGATTCTCCGAGAGGCCCACAGGCTCGAAAATCTTCGCCCCGCGATAGGAGCGGATGGTCGAGATGCCCATCTTGGCCATGATTTTCAGCAGCGCCTTCTTCACGGCCTTGATGTAGTTGGCCTCGGCCGTCTCGTAGTTCTCCTGCACCTTCTTGCGCCTCACGAGGTCGTCGAGCACGGCGAACACCATGTAGGGGCACAGCGCCGAGGCGCCGTAGCCCAGCAGCAGGGCGGCGTGCATGGGCTCCTTTATCTCGCCGCTCTCCACAATGAGCGCCGTCTGCACGCGCTTTCCCACGGAGATGAGGTAATGGTGAACGGCGCTGACGGCCAGCAACGAGGGTATGGCGGCGTGCGTCTCGTCGATGTCGCGGTCGGACAGGATGATGTAGTTGCAGCCCTCGTCAACGCTGCGGGCGGCCTCCTTGCAGAGCGTGTCGAGCGCGGAGCGCAGGCCGTCGGCGCCCTTGGCGCACTCGAAGAGCATGGGCAGCTTGACGGTGTTGAAGCCCTTGTAGCGTATGTTGCACAGAATGTCGAGCTGAGTGTTGTTGAGTATGGGGTGCGGCAGGCGCACCATCTTGCAGTTGGACTCGTCGGGGCGCAGTATTCCCGAGCCCACGCGGCCTATGTACTCGGTGAGCGACATGACGAGGCTCTCGCGGATGGAGTCGATGGCGGGGTTGGTGACCTGGGCGAACTGCTGGCGGAAATAGTTGAACAGCGGCTGCGGGCGGTCGCTGAGCACGGCCAGCGGCGTGTCGTTGCCCATAGAGGCCGTGGGCTCCTGGCCGCTGACGCACATGGGGATGATGGTCTTGTCGATGTCCTCGGCGCCGAAGCCGAACATCAGCTCGTGGCGCACAAGCCCGCCGACGGCGTTTGTCACCTTGCGGCCGCTCCTGAGCTTCTCCAGCTGTATGCGGTTGGTGGCGAGCCACTGGCGGTAGGGGTGGGCGGCGGCAAGCCGCTCCTTGATCTCGCCGTCGTAGTATATCTTGCCCTCCCGGGTGTCTATGAGCAGTATCTTGCCCGGCTGCAGGCGGCCCTTCTCGGCTATCTCAGAGGGGTCGAAGTCCATCACGCCCACCTCAGAGGCCACCACCATCATGTCGCCCTTGGTGATGGTGTAGCGGGCGGGGCGCAGACCGTTGCGGTCGAGCATGCCGCCGGCGTAGCGGCCGTCGCTGAAAAGCAGCGCGGCGGGGCCGTCCCACGGCTCCATGAGTATGGAGTGGTACTCGTAGAAGGCCTTGAGGTCTTCGGATATGGGGTTCTTGTC
The DNA here is from genome assembly GCA_944320305.1 of uncultured Prevotella sp. GTDB lineage: Bacteria > Bacteroidota > Bacteroidia > Bacteroidales > Bacteroidaceae > Prevotella. Next base: position 5,610 of record CALUGW010000024.1, read on the forward strand.
GTTGAAGCTCTCGGGCACCATCAGCGCCATGGCGTGGGGCAGCGACAGGCCCGACATGACGAAGAACTCGAACACGTTGTCCAGACTGGCCGAGTCGCTCATGCCCGGCTGCACGATGGGGGTGATGCCGCTGATGTCGCCCAGGGCGCCCGAGCCGAGCACGCTCTCGCGGGCCTGCATCCAGCCCCGGTTGCCGCGGATGGTGTTGATCTCGCCGTTGTGGGCCAGCAGGCGGAAGGGCTGCGCCAGGCTCCACGTGGGAAACGTGTTGGTGGAGAAGCGCGAGTGGACCAGGGCCAGCCCGCTGGTGAAGTATTTGTTGGTGAGGTCGGGGTAATACTGCCGCAGCTGCAGGCTCGACAGCATGCCCTTGTAGACGATGTTCTTCGAGGAGAGCGAGCAGACGTAGAAGTCGCTGTCGCTCACGCGCCGCTCTATGCGCTTGCGGATGAGGTAGAGCGTGCGCTCGAAGAGGGGCACGCGGTCGTCGGTCACGCCGGTGACGAACACCTGCTTGATGTCTGGCTCGCTGGCCAGGGCCGTCTCGCCCAGACAGCCGGGCACCGTGGGCACGTTGCGCAGGTGGGTCAGCGACAGCCCCTCGCGCTCTATCTCCTCAATCATCACGCTCAAAATGTCCTGCTGGCGGGCCGCGTCCTTGGGCAGAAAGACAAGGCCCGTGCCGTATTTTCCCTTCTCGGGCACGGGTATTCCCTGCAGGAGTATGAACTCATGCGGTATCTGCAACATGATGCCTGCCCCGTCGCCGGTCTTGTTGTCGGCGCCCTCGGCGCCGCGGTGGCGCATGTTCTCGAGCACCTTCAGCGCACTGTCCACCAGCTCGTGGCTCTTGTTGCCGTGAATGTTGACAACCATCCCGACGCCGCAGGCGTCGTGTTCGTATCCGGCATTATACAATCCTTTTCCCATACTTTAGTTGCATTTTATTTAAAAACAATCCTTGTTACTTATCAAAGTGTTTGCAAAAGTACAAAATTACTTTCTTTTTGAATAATTATTGAGCGCAAAAATATCATGTTTTTTCCGGCGCAGCGGCATGTGCTTACAATCTTGCAGATATAAGCTATGTTTTGTTTTGCAATTGTAAGCAATACGGTTAATATTGATTACAATATGAAACAAAAGGCTTGTTTTTAGAAAAATTCCTGTCGAAACACGCTCCGGCGCAAAGCAAAACGCGACAAAACCGGCGCAAACCGCGAACCGACGGCGACAAACCGCAGCCCATTACAGATAATTGCAAATACGCAACTAAAAAGCCGCCCCGCCCCGCACGTTTTAACACACCTGCCGTATTGCTCTGCGAAATGGCCTATATTGGCTTGCGAAATGGCCTGTTTCGGCCTCCAATACAGGCCATTTTGCAGAGCGAAACGACCCGTCTTGCAAAACACTGGGCATCAAGACGTTACACGGGACATGTCGCCCGGCGTCCGTTAACTTAAATATGTTAACGCAAAAACGCGGCACTGCCTCACAGCAGCACCGCGCCCCCAAAGATTAACACAGCTCAAGTATGGGCCGCCCCGCGCCTGCGTCATCGGATGAAGAGCAGCTCGCGGTATTTTGGCAGAGTCCAAAGCTCGTCGTCAACAATCAGCTCCAGCTTGTCAATCTGGTAGCGGATCTTGCCCATCAGCGGCTCAACAGTGTCGTGATAGGCGATGGCCTTCTCGCGCTCGCTCCCTATCTTGTTGGCCACCTTGCGGGCGTTGACAAGCTCCTCCACGCCGGTCTCTATGGTCCGGGTGCGCTCCGCAATCTCCTCAATAAGCTTCATGTTGCGCGCGCACAGCTCCTCGGCCTTGTCGGCGGGGAAGATCTGGCGCATGTCCATCACGTTCTTGGCCAGCCGGCTCTGGTAGTGCGTGGCCACGGGCACAATGTGGTTCATCGAGATGTCGCCCATCACGCGGGCCTCGATCTGTATGCGCTTGGTGTAGGTGTCCCATTTCACCTCGTTGCGGGCCACAAGCTCCTTGCGGCTCATGACGCCCAGCGACTCAAACATGCGCACGCTGTCGTCAGTGAGGTAGCTGTCGAAGATGACGGGGCAGCTGGTCTCGCAGTCCAATCCGCGCCGCCTGGCCTCCTCGACCCACTCGTCGGAGTAGCCGTTGCCGTCGAAGCGGATGGGTTTGCAGGCCTTGATGTCGTCGCGCAGGACGTCGATGATGGCGCCGGTCTGGTCGTGCCCGGCCGCGATGAGCGCGTCAACACGGCATTTGAAGTCGGCGAGAGCCTCGGCCACGGCGGCGTTGAGCGCAATCATGCCAGAGGCGCAGTTGGCCTCGGAGCCTACGGCGCGGAACTCGAAGCGGTTGCCGGTGAAGGCAAAGGGGCTGGTGCGGTTGCGGTCGGTGTTGTCGATGAGCAGCTCCGGAATCTCTGGTATGTCGAGCTTCATGCCCTGCTTGCCCGTCATGTTGAAGATGTCGTCCTTGTCGCTGTTCTCGATGTGGTCGAGCAGCTCGCTGAGCTGACGGCCCAGAAACGACGAGATGATGGCTGGCGGAGCCTCGTTGGCGCCCAGGCGGTGGGCGTTGGTGGCGCTCATGATGCTGGCCTTGAGCAGCCCGTTGTGCCTGTAGACGCCCATGAGCGTCTCAACCACGAAGGTGACGAAGCGCAGGTTGTCCATCGGTGTCTTGCCCGGCGCGTGGAGCAGCACGCCGTTGTCGGCGGACAGGCTCCAGTTGTTGTGCTTGCCGGAGCCGTTGATGCCGGCGAAGGGCTTCTCGTGCAGCAGCACGCGGAAGCCGTGGCGGCGGGCCACCTTCTTCATCAGCGACATCAGGAGCATGTTGTGGTCGTTGGCGATGTTGGTCTCCTCGAATATCGGGGCTATCTCAAACTGGTTGGGCGCCACCTCGTTGTGGCGCGTCTTGCAGGGGATGGCCAGCTCCAGAGCCTGTATCTCGAGGTCTTTCATGAAGGCCTGCACACGGTCGGGGATGGTGCCGAAGTAGTGGTCGTCCATCTGCTGGTTCTTGGCCGAGTCGTGGCCCATGAGCGTGCGCCCGGTGAGCACGAGGTCGGGACGGGCGTTGTAGAGGCCCTCGTCCACAAGGAAGTACTCCTGCTCCCAGCCGAGATTGCAGACAACCTTGCTCACATCAGGATAGAAATAGCGGCAGACGGCCGTGGCGGCGGTGCTCACGGCGTGGAGAGCGCGCAGCAGCGGGGCCTTGTAGTCGAGCGACTCGCCCGTGTAGGATATGAACACGGTGGGGATGCAGAGGGTGTCGTCCATGATGAACACGGGCGACGTGGGGTCCCAGGCGGAGTAGCCGCGTGCCTCGAAGGTGTTGCGTATGCCGCCGTTGGGGAACGAGCTGGCGTCGGGCTCCTGCTGCACGAGCAGCTTGCCGGAGAACTCCTCGATCATGCCACCCTTGCCGTCGTGCTCGATAAAGGCGTCGTGCTTCTCGGCCGTGCCCTCCGTCAGCGGCTGGAACCAGTGGGTGTAGTGGGTCACGCCGTTCTCTTCGGCCCACTTCTTCATGCCGGCGGCCACGGCGTCGGCTATCGAGCGGTCGAGGCTCGCGCCGTTGTCAATGACATCGACCATGGCCTTGTAGACGGCAGGCGGAAGGTATCTGTACATCTTCTCGCGGTTGAACACTTTCTTGCCGAAATACTCCGACGGGCGCTCCGGCGGCGTGGCAACATCCAAAGGCTTCTTGCTGAAAGCGCTTTCTACAACTTTAAATCTCAGATTTGTCATAATTCTTATGTTTTTGATTGTCTTTGTTCTGTCCGGCCGAAGACAAAAGTCACAGCCATTTCCTGAGCCGGTCCATGGCCTCGGAGCAGCTCTCGCCGCTGCCGAAGGCCGTGAGCCTGACGTATCCCTCGCCGCTCGGGCCGAAGCCCACGCCCGGCGTGCACACCACGTGGGCGTTGTAGAGCATCCGCTCGAAGAAGCGCCAGCTGCTCTCGCCGTCGGGCACTCGCAGCCAGATGTAGGGGGCGTTCTCGCCGCCGAACACCTCAAGGCCAAGCTCCGAGAGCGTCCGGCGCATGAAAGCGGCGTTGGCCATGTAGTAGTCTATGGCCTGCCGTGTCTGCTCGCGGCCCTCCGGGGTGTATGTGGCCTCGGCCGCCCGCTGGCTGATGTAGCTCGCGCCGTTGAACTTTGTGCACTGGCGGCGGTTCCACAGCTTGTTGAGAGCCACCCGACTGCCGTCCAGCGCGGAGGCGGTCAGCTCCTTGGGCACCACGGTGTAGCCGCACCTCACGCCCGTGAAGCCTGCGGTCTTGGAGTAGCTGTGGAACTCCACGGCCACCTTCTTGGCCCCCTTGATCTCGTAGATGGAATGCGGGATGTCGGGATCGCGTATGAACGCCTCGTAGGCGGCGTCGTAGAAGATGAGCGCGTCGTTCTTCAGCGCGTAGCTTACCCACTTGCGCAGCTCGTCTTTGGAGATGACAGTGCCCGTGGGATTGTTGGGGTAGCACAGGTAGACAATGTCCACCCGGCGGTCGGGTATCTGCGGAACGAAGTTGTTCTCGGCCGTGCAGGCCAGGTAGGTCACATTGCTCCACCTGCCGTCACGAAGCTCTCCGGCGCGCCCTATCATCACGTTCGAGTCGATGTAGACCGGATAGATGGGGTCTGTCACACAGATGCTGTTGTCCCAGCGCACCAGCTCCTGAATGTTGCCGGTGTCGCTCTTGGCGCCGTCGCTGACGAAAATCTCCGACGGGTCGAGGTGTATGCCGCGCGGCAGGAAGTCGTTCTTGACGATGGCCTCGCGCAGGAAAGCGTATCCCTGCTCCGGCCCGTAGCCCCTGAAAGTGCCTGCGCCGGCCATCTCGTCGACGGCCTTGTGCATCGCCTCGACCACCGCCGGGCAGAGAGGGCGGGTCACGTCGCCGATGCCGAGGCTCACCACGTCGGCATTGGGGTGCGACACCTTGAAGGCGTTTACTTTCTTCGCGATGTCGGCAAACAGGTAGTTGTCGGGCAGTTTCAGAAAATGTTCGTTTATCAATGCCATATCGTATATTTATTTCTGTTTTGTGCTGATATTCCGCCTCATGCTGTCTCCACCTCGCCGTCGAACGCGAATTCGGCCGGCCCGGTCATGTAGACATGGTTGTCGGCGCCGCTCCACTCTATGTCGAGGCTGCCGCCGTCCATCACCACCGTGGTCTTGCGCCCGGCGCGGCCTGTGAGCGCGGCGGCCACCGCAACGGCGCAGGCGCCCGTGCCGCAGGCCATGGTTATGCCGCTGCCGCGCTCCCACACCCTGGCGCGGATGCCTCCGCCGTCCAGAAGGCTGGCGAACTCGATGTTGCACCGCTGGGGGAACAGCGGCGACACCTCAAGCGAGCTGCCCAGACGGGCCACATCGGCAGTCTCGGCATCGGCGGTGAAGACCACGAGGTGGGGGTTTCCCATCGACACGAAAGTGCCGCGCAGCTGCCGCCCGCAGGCCGCCACGGGGCCGTCGGCCAGCGAGCCGTCGGCGGTGGCAACCAGACTGCGGTCCGCCAGGCACGGCTCGCCCATGTCTACGGTGACGCTCTCCACACGCCCCGCGCCCCGGGGATGGAGCGTCAGAGTCCTGACGCCCGCCGGGGTGAGCAGCCTCAAGGTGGTCTTGTCCGTCAGGCCGCGCTCGTAGACATACTTGCCTATGCACCGCGAGGCGTTGCCGCACATCATGGCCTCCGACCCGTCGGCGTTGAAGATGCGCATGGTGAAGTCGGCCTCGGGCACGGGCGACCGCCCGATGAGCACCAGGCCGTCGCTGCCGATGCCCGTGTGGCGGTCGCTCCAGCGGCGGGCGAACTCGGCGGGGCGCTCCACCACGCACTGCGTGGTATCCACGTATATGTAGTCATTGCCCGCGCCCTGCATTTTCGTGAACTTTATTCTGCCTGTCATGTCGTGCGTTTTTATTGTGAGACAGCTTGTTGTCAAGGACGCAGCGTGAAGCCGGCCACAAAGTAGGCGCGCCCCGAGCTGGGGTTGGCCGCTACGGAGGCGAACAGCGGCAGCGAGAACGAGTCGGTGACGCGGATGTCTTTCGCGGCCTTCAGCGACACGTTGGTGACGGCGAACCCGCCCGCATCGGCATAGAAGTCTGTGGCGTAGGGCACTGCACCAACGGCTGCCAGCCAATCACATCCGGCAAGTGAGAACGGGGCGCTAAGCTCAAAATACGACGAGTAGGCGCGCTCGCCGCTGTCGTTGGCGCCGTCGTTACCGGCAAAGTTGGTGTACCACTGCACGGCCAGCGGGCCGAAATCGTAGCCCACGTTGGCCTCAAACACGTGGGAGGTGCTGTGGGCAGAGTAGTTGAAATAGCGCTCGTCGGGCGTGTTGAACCAATAGTCCGTCACGCCGATGTTCAGCCCGCCCACCTTATAAGATAGCGTAAGGTCGAACTCCTTGGTGTCGGCGGAGTTGGCAAGTCCTACGCTTCCCCACGCCGACAGCGACAGACCCTTGTATGAAACGCCGAGGGTTGGCTGCACACTGACACCGCCCAAGTCCTGGCCGCGCCAGATATACTGGCTGACGACGTCTGCCTGCACTGTGGCCTCAACTCTGTCTTGCGCCGCAACGGGCACCATCAGACCGCACATGGCGGCTGTCAAAACGGTTTTCCTTGTAAAATCTCTCATAACATCATTTATTTAAACGTAAGACAATGTTTATATGTTATAATGTCAACAATTCTATTGTTTTAATTTCACTTTGTTTTGTTCACGCTGCAAAATTACGACTTTTTGACAGCAAATCAATCTGTTTTGCAACATTAATATCAACTTTTCGTCTCCAACTTTCTGTTTTTAATCAAAACAAGCGAGTCTGCTTTCAATTATCATAATATTGCAATATCATTGTTTCAATCTGTTAGCAAACTGCCGCTTCCGGCAAAATAATCCGATTATTTCAGCCAAAGCGGCACACAACTTACAGTCTGCGCCACACCGGCATTGTTGAATTTCAATTTGAAACCAAACCGCAAGATTTTGCAACAAAACCGTAAGCAGAACACTATTCTTGTTTCAAAACACCACGGATTTATTGTTTTTAGTGACATAATGTCGTAATTTTGCAGCATAAACGTTGCTTTTTGACGCAACAACAACCATATTATATAACAAAAAGAAAGGACAGTTATGAAAAAGATTGAGGCCATTATCCGCAAATCAAGGTTTGAGGAAGTGAAGAAAGCGCTGCTTGAAGCCGACATCGAGTGGTTTTCCTACTACGACGTGCGCGGCAACGGCAAGGCGCGGCAGGGGCGCATCTACCGCGGCATTGTCTACGACACAAGCTCCATCGAGCGCACGCTGGTGTCGCTCGTGGTGCGCGACAAGAACGTGGAGAAGTCGGTGCAGGCCATTCTGGACGCCGCCCAGACGGGCGAGATCGGCGACGGCCGCATATTCATCATGCCCGTTGACGACGCCGTCCGCATCCGCACGGGCGAGCGCGGCGACATTGCCCTCTACAACGCCGAGCAGGAGAAATAGCGAAGAACGGGAGAAAGCAAAACAACAAATGGAAAAAACAAAGAAAGGAAAAATTATGAGAAAGCATGAATTTACACACCTGGCCGCCACGCGGCCTGCACTGCTGGCGGCGCTCGCCGCACTGTTTCCGGCCGGAGCGTGGGCCGCGGGCGACGCCACGACGCTCGACACCGGCAACACGGCGTGGATGATCGCTGCCACCACACTGGTGCTGCTGATGTCGATACCGGGCATCGCGCTGTTCTACGGCGGCCTGGTGAGGCAGAAGAACGTGCTGAGCGTCATCATGCAGACAATGCTCATCGTGGGCGTGGTCAGCATACTGTGGGTGGCCGTGGGCTACACGTGGGCCTTCGGCACCGGCTTCAAGGACGCCGGAAGCCCGCTGTTCGCAGTCATAGGAGGCTTCGACAAGGCGTTTCTGAGCGGCATAACGCCCTCGACACTTACCGCCGGAGGCATACCCGAGCTGGTGTTCGTGATGTTCCAGTGCATGTTCGCGCTGATCACCCCCGCGCTCATTCTCGGCGCGTTTGCCGAGCGCATAAAGTTCAAGGGCTACATGGTGTTCATCATTCTCTGGACGGTGCTGGCCTATTTCCCCATGGCCCACTGGGTGTGGGGAGGCGGATTCCTGCAGGAGATGGGAGCCATCGACTTTGCCGGAGGCACCGTGGTGCACATCAACGCCGGAATATCGGCGCTGGTGATGGCTCTGATGATCGGCAAGCGCGAGGACTACAAGGTGGGCCACCCCATCACGCCGCACAACATAACGTTCGTATTCCTCGGCACGTCGTTCCTCTGGCTGGGCTGGTTCGGCTTCAACGCCGGCAGCGGACTGGCAGCCGACGGACTGGCAGCCAACGCCCTGCTGGTGACACACGTGGCCACGGCCACGGCCGCCGTGGTGTGGATGGCCATCGACTGGATATTCAACAAGAAGCCGACAACGGTAGGAGCGTGCACCGGAGCGGTGGCCGGACTGGTGGCCATAACGCCCGCCGCCGGGTCCACCGGGCTGCTGGGAGCCTTCTGCATCGGCCTGATAACGCCGGTGGTGTGCTTCTTCATGGTGGCTGTGGTGAAGCCCAGATTCAAGTATGACGACGCGCTCGACGCCTTCGGCGTACACGGCATAGGCGGAATCGTCGGCTCTATACTCACCGGTGTGTTCGCCACGCGCCTCGTCACGGGCGACGGCGGCGCACAGGGCGCACTCTATGGCGACTGGCACCAGCTGGGCGTGCAGATTGTGGCCACGCTCGTCTCGGTGGTGTTCAGCGCGGCGGTGACGTTCGTGCTCTACAAAATCGTGGACTCGCTCATAGGCATCAGGGCCGACAGGCGCGTTGAGGAAGAGGGCCTCGACATCTACGAGCACGGAGAGAGCGCGTACAACTGATTAAGAATTAAGAGGTAAGAATTAAGAAAAATACCGCAGGGGCATACTTTCTTAATTCTTACCTCTTAATTCTTAACTACACACGGCCCGGCATGAGGGCCACAAGACATATTTTCTTAATTCTTAACTCCTAATTCTTAACCATATTATGTGTGGAATAGTTTGTATTTTCAACATCAAGGAGCAGACGCCCGCGCTGAGGCAGAAGGCGCTGCTGATGAGCGGCAAGATACGCCACCGCGGCCCCGACTGGAGCGGGATATACTGCGGCGGCTCCGCCATCCTGGCCCACGAGCGGCTGGCCATCGTCGATCCTGAGTCGGGGCGGCAGCCGCTCTTCAGCCCCGACGGCAAGCAGATACTGGCCGTCAACGGCGAGATATACAACCACCAGGACATCCGGCGGCGCCTCAAGGGCAAGTACAGCTTCATGACGGGGAGCGACTGCGAGGTGATTCTCGCCCTCTACCGCGAGCGGGGCGACGCCTTTCCCGACGAGCTGGACGGCATCTTCGCCTTTGCGCTCTACGACGCCGAGCGCGACGACTACCTCGTGGCGCGCGACCCGATGGGCGTTATCCCGCTCTACTACGGGCGCGACAGCGAGGGGCGGCTCTACGTGGCGAGCGAGCTGAAGGCGCTCGAGGGGCAGTGCGACGTCTATGCGCCGTTTCCGCCGGGCCACGTGATGACCCGGCGCGACGACAGACCGCGCCGCTACTACACGCGCGACTGGTTCTGCTACGACAACGTGAAAGACAATGCAGCCGACGCCGGCGCGCTGCGCGAGGCGCTTGAGGAGGCCGTGCGCCGCCAGATGATGAGCGACGTGCCCTACGGGGTGTTGCTCAGCGGCGGCCTGGACTCGTCCATCATCAGCGCGGTGGCGCAGAAGTATGCCACGCGCCGCGTCGAGAGCGGCGGCGCCGAGGCCGCGTGGTGGCCCAGGCTGCACTCGTTTGCCGTGGGGCTGAGGGGCGCGCCCGACCTGGAGAAGGCCCGCCTCGTGGCCGACCACATAGGCACGGTGCACCACGAGATAAACTACACCATCCAGGAGGGGCTTGACGCGCTCCGCGACGTGATATACTTCACCGAGACCTACGACGTGACAACCGTCCGCGCCTCCACCCCGATGTATCTGCTGGCGCGCGTCATCAAGAGCATGGGCATAAAGATGGTGCTCTCAGGCGAGGGGGCCGACGAGATATTCGGCGGCTACCTGTATTTCCACAAGGCGCCCTCGGCGCGCGCCTTCCACGATGAGACCGTGCGCAAGCTGTCAAAGCTGCACCTCTACGACTGCCTGCGCGCCAACAAGAGTCTGGCGGCGTGGGGCGTGGAGGGGCGCGTGCCGTTTCTCGACACGGTGTTTCTCGACGTGGCCATGCGCCTCAACCCCGAGGCCAAGATGTGCCCCGGAGCCGAGATGGAAAAGAAGATTCTGCGCGAGGCTTTCGCGCCTATGCTGCCGCCCGAGGTGGTCTGGAGACAGAAGGAGCAGTTCTCCGACGGAGTGGGATACTCGTGGATTGACACCCTAAAGCGCATCACGGCCGACAGCGTGAGCGACTACGAGATGGCCCACGCCGACGAGCGGTTCCCCATCAACCCGCCGCGCAACAAGGAGGAATACTTCTACCGTTCGCTCTTCGCCGCACAATTTCCGAGCGACAGCGCGGCGCGGAGCGTGCCGAGCGTGCCGAGCGTGGCGTGCAGCACAGCCGAGGCGCTGGCGTGGGACAAGGCTTTCGCCGGAAAGAACGACCCGAGCGGGCGCGCCGTGAGCGGAGTGCACGCGCAGGCTTACTGACACAAAGCGCCGCCAGAACGCCCGGCTCGGCTTTAACACTTTTAAGTTAAAAACCGCGACAAGGGTCTCACGGCGCAACCGTCTGGCTGTCAGCACGTTGCAAAACAGGCCGTTTCACACTGCGAAAAGGGCCATATTGCACTGCGAAAAGGGCCATTTCGGAGGCCGATATAGGCCATTTCGCAACGCAATACGGCAGCTGTGTTAAAACAGTCCGGACGGTGGCCGTCTTAGTTGCATACGTGTAGAGACGCAAAATTTTGCGCCTCGGATGGGCAATGCCATTAAAAGTGGATGCAAATGACAATGTCGGACGCAAAATTTTGCGTCTCCACATGAGAACTATCACTGCCTAATCCCAATGCTTGCTTATCCCGAACTCGCGTAGCTTATACAAAAGGCATTGGCAGATTGCGGACAGTCATAAAACAAAAGAGGCTGCGCCATCGCTGGCGCAGCCTCTTTTTTACCTTTTTACCCTTTTACCTTTTTACCTCTCAAAGGTTCTTCAGGAACTCTATCTCGATGATTTTCAGCGAGTACTTGCCCTTCACGGCCTTGTCGTTGTTGCGGGCGTCAAGCTCCTGCACGGCCCCGAAGGCGTCCTTGGTGGTGCTCTCGCCGAGCGAGCGGATAGTTATCTTGTCCGTCTTGGGCGCGTTCTTCAGCGGAATGTGGATGTAGCTGAGCGCCTTGGGCGTCCATCCCTCCCAGAGGAGCGAGTCGCCGGCATAGACAGCAATGGGATAGGTGGTGGCGCGGAAGCCCTTCATCTTGACGCAGATGTCGTCGATGGTGGTGTTCTCGGCCAGCGTGTAGGTTATCCAGGCTCCGTCCTTGGCGTTGCCGCTCTCCCACGATGTGTTCTCAAAGGTGTCGTAGCTGAGCTTGGGGTCGTTGCCGCTGCCGGCCTCGGCCGACACGATCTGCACGCCGCGGCGCCACTGGCGGAACGACGGCCCGGCGGGAGTCTCGCCACGGTCGAGCACGGGCTTCAGGCCGTCTGACGGCAGCCACGATGACAGTCCGCCCTCCACCTCGACGGGAGCTGTGGTGAGGGTTATCACGGCGTCGGCCATGCCCTCGGCCTTTGCCGTGAGGCGCACGGTGCCGGCCTTGGTGAGCGAGCGGAGCATCACGCGGTTGACGCCGCACTCCACGGGCAGTGTGTCGCTGAGCACGTGGTTGTCGCGGCCCTTGGCAATGCCTCCGCGCCACTCGGCGGGCCCGTCAAGCTCAAACTTTATGAGCGTGTTGTCGAGCGGGCAGCGGCGCCCCTGCTTGTCGACCACCTCAACCTGCACAAGCGCCAGGTCGGCGCCGTCGGCCTTCCAGCCTGTGGGGTTCTCAATCGCAGTGAGCTTCAGGTGGTCGGCGGGTCCTGCTGTCTCAAGCGTGTACGACGAAAGCTCGCGGCCGCTGCGGTCCATTCCCACGGCGGTGAGCTTGGGCGCGGTGTACTTCAGGTTCTTGAACACATAGAGGAAGCGGTACTTGTGCTCCGTGGGAGCAATCTTCCGGCCATTCTGCACGAGCACCACGCTGTCGGCGTTGGACACCACGTAGACGGTCGGGATGACCTCGTCCTGACGGTAGTTCCAGTGGCCCACGATATAGGTGCGGGGCTTGAGGTCGTCCACCCAGCCGTCCCACATCACCTGGTGGGCGAAGAAAGCGTCCTTGGGCACGCGCATCGGGTCCACGACGCCGCTGACGCGGTAGTTGTCGGCAGAGCGTCCGTGGGTCTGGGTGTCGCTGAAGATGATCTTAGCGCCGCCGGAGTTGACCTTGGTGCCGGTGCCCGGGCGCTCCAGCCAGTACTCATACCAGCGGGCCACCAGCTCGCGGGCAAACTCGTCGTTATTGTGGTTGTAGGCGTCGGCGGGCGCGTTGCGGTAGAGCGGCCCGTCGCCCTCCTTGTGAAACGGGTAGCTCCACGAGTTCCAGTACCAGCGCAGAGCCTCGTCGCGGCAGTACTCCATCATCCACATGGGCTTGGTGTCGCTCTTGTTGACATAGAGCATCTCGCCGCCATACTCGGCCTCGGGGCGGTCGAGCATCTCGCGGCTTCCGATGGCGCGGCCGCCGTGGGGGTCGTAAGTGTCGCGAATCTTCTTCATCGACACCATGTGGTCTTTGGATATCTTCTGGTTGCCGCACTCGTAGAAGAGAATGCTGGGGTTGTTGCGGTTGTAGATGATGGCGTCGCGCATCAGCTCCTCGCGCTGCTCCCAGCGGCGGCCCTCAACGTCGCGCTCGGCATCGCCGGCGGGCATGGCCTGTATGAGGCCCACGCGGTCGCACGACTCCACGTCCTGCTTCCAGGGCGTGACGTGCATCCAGCGCACGAGGTTTCCGCCGCTCTTCACCAGCAGGTCGTTGGAATAGTCGCTGAGCCATGCGGGCACGCTCATGCCCACACCGGGCCACTCGTTGCTGGTGCGCTGGGCATAGCCGTGCAGCATGATGACGCGGTCGTTGAGATAGACCATGCCGTTCTTGTACTCCGCCTTGCGGAAACCGGTGCGCGTGGTCACCACGTCGTCGCCGACGGTGGTCTTGACGTCATAAAGATAGCCGTAGCCCCAGCTCCAGAAGTGCAGGCCGTAGGCGCGGCAGCGGGCCTTGAGCACGGCCGTGCCATGGGCGGGAATGGTGACCTCCTCGCTGCTGAAGCCGCACACCTCGGCGCCGTCAAGCTCGCTGACGGCCACCTGCAGGCGGCGCCTCACGGGCTGGTCGGTCTCGTTCTTCACCTCGCTCTCGACGCAGATGGTGGCCTGGCGGCCCTGTATGTCGTAGTCGGTGGCATAGACGTAGACGCCGGTGGTCTTGAGGTTGCTGTAGAGCGGGAGCGTCTGGTAGACGTCGCCCATGATGTGCAGGCGCACGTTCTTGACGAGTCCGCCGTAGTTTGAGTTGAAGTTGTTGTTGTTCCACTGGAAGTGCGAGCCGGTGGCCTGCTCCTTGTACTTCCAGTCGTTGTCGGTGCGCACCTCAATCTCGTTCTTGCCCTTCTTTACAAAAGGCGTGAGGTCGAAGCCGAAGGCCATCACGCCGTTCTCGTGCAGGCCCACGCGCTGCCCGTTGACGAACACCTCGGCGGCCTGGCGCGCGCCCTCGAACTCGATGAACACGCGCTTGCCCTCGGCGCCCTTGGGCAGGGTGAACGTCTTGCGGTACCAGATGACGGAGTCGCTCATCTGGTTGATGTAGACCTTGTAGGCCTCGTCCTCGTTCCATGCGTGGGGCAGGGTGACGGTCTCCTTGTGCTTGTCGATTCGCCAGTCGGAGTTGAAGTTGTACGTGTCGCGCGCCGCGGCGTTCATGGCCAGCGCGAGACCTCCGGCTAAGATCAGTTTTCTAAAAGACATTAACATAAAAGATATTTTCAGTTGTTGGTTTGTTTCAAAGTCGGGCGGCGCGCGGCCTCAACGGCGCAGACGCACAAAATACCTGGTGCAAAGATAACACTTTAACTTTTCGCCGCATTAAAAATCGCCAACAAACCTTATGCAAACGATTACAAAAGCACAACAAAGGCACAACAAAAAGTCTGCACACCGCCCGCCGCAAATGCGGCGCCGCAGTGTGCAGACCGTTTAGGAGTGTGGTTCTGAAGCCTCCCGGCTGTCAGCGTCAGCGCTTGATGAGCTTCTGGACGAAGCGTCCGTCGGCGGCCTCAAGGCGCATGATGTAGATGCCGTCGCGCAGGTTGCCCAGTCCGGCAACGTCGATGCGCCCGTTTCCGCTTACGCTATAGTCGCGGCCGAATACCGAGGCTCCGGCGGTGTTGTAGATTCTCACGCTCACGTTCTGCGCCTTGGAGACATTGAGGCTGATGCCTATGCGGTCGTTGAAGACGGTGTTCTCAACACGCGCCCAGTCTGTGCGGTCGTCGCTGGCGTCGGTGATGCCGGTTCCCATGACACTGTGAATCACAACTGTATCCGTGCGGGTTGACTTGTCAAGAACATTCTTGCCACTCTCAACAATGAAGAGATAATCGCCGAGTTTTGCCGGAGTTCCGGAGATTGTGAACGACCTCTTTGAAGCGCTGCGCGAGAATTCGAGTCCAGGAATGGAATCCTCATGTTCCGTGCCGTCAACGTCAACAGCAAGCACAAGCTTCGGTGCGCCAGTCGCATTAATCGTGCGGTAGGTGATTTCCATTGGCTGTCCGCACTCCACAGTATGCTCCATTTCACCATCTGAAGTTTCCTGGCACACATAACGGGTTGTGAAGATCGAGGGCAGATAATATCCGAGATGGGGCGGCTGGTTGTAGGCCACGTTCTGCCAGGCCACGCCCAGACGATACACGTGGTCGTGCATGAGCGTGGGCACGCGGAAGTCGCTCTCGGTGTTGGTCGTAACGATGGCCAGCTCGTCGTCGCTGTGCACGATTATCTCCTCGCGCCAGTCGCCGATGATGTCGGCCTGCAGGTTCGGCGTGTTTTTAGTGCCGTTGCACGATGCTCCGAAGTCGTAGATGTTGTGTCCGTTGATGTAAAGGCGGCCTACGTTCCACTTGTCAAGCTTGCCGCCGTCGAGCAGTTCGTCCTGCAGGTCGCCGTCAAAGTAGACGCGGAAGTTGGTGGACCCGCCGTTGTCGTTCACAACCTGGCCGGTGGTGGCGCTGCGGGCCTTGCCGTCGTTGCTCGACCAGAACTCGAAGCCCTCGTTGTCAGCGTCCACGTCGGCAGCTATTCCGCGGCCGTTGTCACCACCGCCGGTAGCGTAGACGAGCACCTCGCCGGTGGCCGCGTCGTGCACGTTGTAGCCGTAGGGCGAGCCTTCGTGGACGGTGAACACCTCCAGACCGGGCCTGCTGGGTATGAGGTCGCTCAGGTGCATGGCGTCGCCGTGGCCGTAGCCGGTGGCATACATGAGCTTGCCGTCCTGGTCGATGGCGCATCCGCCCCAGATGATCTCGTCGCAGCCGTCACCGTCAACGTCGCCGCAAGACAGGTTGTGGTTGCCGTTGCCATAGGCGGTGTTGCTGCCCATGCCGCCGGTGCTGGCCGGAGCGGTGTACTCCTTCTTGTTGCCTGCGGCGTCGGTCACGCTGTATTTTGTCTTAGACCGTGACTCGTGGAACCATTTCGTGGTTATCTGCTTGCCGTCGAAGCCCACGGCCCAGAGGAAAGCATAGGTGTAGTAGCCGCGGCTGAACACGACGCCTGCGGGCTTGTCGGGCCCGTCGAGACAGGCCACCGTGGCCAGATAGCGCTCGCCGCGGTTGCCGTAGCTGGCATAGTCACTCTTGCCCGAGCGGTCGTCCCAGTTGAACGTGCCGCTGCCCTCGCCGCCGTAGCCCGCGCTGCGGTTGGGATTGTAGAACACGGTGTGGATGGCCGCGCCGGTCTCACCGTTGAACACGGTGAGATATTCCTGCCCGCCGTCAATGCGTCCGCCGCTGTTGCGCCAGTCCTTCGTGTTGTCGGCTTTCTTGATTTCCTCCTCCGTGGCGGCCTGGTTAACGTAGTTGCCCGCGCCGTCGATGCTGCCCGGAGCTGTCTTGCACATCATCTCGGCCTTGCCGTCGCCGTCGAAGTCCCACACCATGAACTGGGTGTAGTGCGCCCCGGCGCGGATGTTGGGGCCGAGGTCAATGCGCCACAGCTTCGTGCCGTCGAGCTTGTAGCAATCCAAATAAACGTTGCCGGTGAAACCGCCTTGCGAATTGTCCTTGGCGTTTGACGGATCCCACTTGACGATAATCTCGTACTCGCCGTCGCCGTCAACGTCGCCCACGCTGCAGTCGTTGGGAGTGTAGGTGTATTCTATGTTATCCTTGGACATTGCCGCAGCTGGACGGTCGAGCTTCAGGCGCAGTGCAACATCAGACCAGCCTTTCACGGGCTCCGACCTGTCTATTTCCACTCCGTTGCGTTTTGCAACCACCTGATATTCGTTCGACCATACTCCGGAACGGTCAACTATATTTGTCTGTTCCGTAACATTCTCTTTAATAACCTTTCCGTTACGCAGCACATCAAATGTAACTGCATCATCGTCAGTCCCGAACATACGCCAGCTGACAAACATGCCGGTACCGCTTGCCGCCGGCACCGCCACCACTCCGCGCGAGAGCTTCTCCATCTGCGACGCGGGGGTTGTCTGGGCGGTCACGCCTGCCGAAGACGCGGAAAGCGCTGCCGCCAATGCAAAATAAGTAAATCTGTTCATGTCGATATAATAAAGTTTTAAACGTTTAGTTATTGGCCATTCTCTGTGCAAACTTACACATTTTTCTTAAACAAAGGCATTGTAACACTTATTAAATATGCTTTTTTAACATTGGAGAGCGTCCGGGATAAGGAATGTCAAGATGCGACACGCCCCGGAACAAGGCCGCATCGGCCTGTTCCGGGGCGTGTCGCCATAATGCGATGCCGTATTTGCTGAGCGTCAATACCTTAAGGCGTATCGGCTCACCGCTTCACCACCTTGCGTGTCCGTCCGTCCTCTCTCACGATATAGAAACCGGGCCGGAGCGGCGAGAGGTCGGCTGCGGCGGCTCGCTGCCTGAGCATGAGGACGCCCGCCGGCGAGTATATCTCTATGTCGCTGAGCCTGCCGCCGGACTCAACACCGCCTACAGGGGTCAGCGCGTCGATGGTGAAGCGCACCTTGTTGTTGTCCGACGGGATGCGGACAATCTCTCCGTTTTCTTCATAAAGGATTGCGGCCATGTAGTCGCCGCCCACTTCGGCATTCGGAATAGAGCCGCTGAACGTGAGTGTCGCCGTGTCGCCTGCGCTGATGTAAAGCTCATCGGCAAACACCGCGACGGTGCTGGCAGTGCCATGCTCAACGTATGGGAACACGCCTGCCATTATCCGTCCGCCGTAATAGCCCGACACGCACTCCACCTGCGCCCTGATGCTGATGTTGTCTGCCGCCAGCGGACCGTCACCGACAATGACGGGGGCCGCCGTGAGCGACAGCCTCAGCTCTCCGGCCGGGGCGGCAGCGACCGTCACCGGCAGTTGCGCGCTGATGGGCGTCAGGTCCGACGCCACCACCGCAAGCTCATATTCGCCCGGCTCCGCCGGCGCGCTCACAGCAAATTCGAGGCCGATGCTGTCGCCTTCTGTCATGAACAGATAAGTCCAGTCCGACAGCGCCGCCATCAGGCTTGTGCCCTTGGGAATCAGGGCCACGGCCACATTGTCATAGTATTCCGGCCCGGCGTTGGTCACAGTCACCGCCACCTTGAACTTGTTTCCGGCATAGGGGGCGCTCAGCAGCCGCAGATTCGTGGCCACATAATTGTATTTCACCGGCTCCGGCGCACTGAACGCGATGTCGCCCGAGGCCGACACCGCGGCCTTCATATAGCGCTGCTGCGAGTTTATCGGCGTGCGTATGTCGTACCACCGGCCCGTGGCATTGTCGTGCAGTGCCGGAAAGACGGTGTATTCGCCCTCCTCGCGTGGGAAATCCTTCAGCGGCACCTCCACCCAGTCCCAGCCGTAATTGATGGTGCAGGTGTCCGAGTCGGGGCACGCCAGATAGTGTGTCGCGCCGTCATCGCCCACTATCTTCAAGCCCACTGCCACATCCACCGCCGACGCCGTGCGGCTGAAGAAGCCGCCGCTCACTGTCACCGAGTCGGAGCGTGTGGCCTGCCGTGGCGTGATGTCGAATGTTCCGGTGGCATAGAACAGCGGCTCCACCGGCGTTCCCGCGTCGGGGCGTATGCCGGGCATCGCGCGCTGCATATAGCTGTAAGCGCCGGAACTGCCGCCCGAGCCTTGCACCGCGGGGTCGAGAGCCTGCAGCAGGAAGTAGCCGTCGCACATTCCGCTCCAGCCCCAGTTGATGTGGTAGTATCCGTCGCGGTAGCCGTCGCACACAAAGGCGTGGCCGCCGCCCGCCGCCGTGGTGCCCGCATACCACACCGGCCGTCCGTCGGACAGAGCGCCGTAGACTATCTCTTCCCATTCGGCTGTGGTGTAGTATGAGCGATGCAGCAGGCGCAGGTTCTTGTCATAGCCGAAATAGTCCACAAACGCGCTTGCGCAATAAATATCCAAGGCATTGCTCACCACGGGCGAGTATTCCATGTTGACAGCCACTCCGGCGTCATACATCAGCCGGGCCACGGCGTCTTTCTGCTCCCCGGTGCTCTCCGCGCCGTAGGTGTCGGCCATGGCGTCCCAGTTGTATGTGCTCCGGCTGAAGTCGGCAGAGAGCGTCTCAACGGTGGTTCCGTCCACCTGCCAGTCGTAAGAGTGGCTGCCGGTGCCGCGCTCAGGCCACTTGTGGTAGCGCATTATCTGCGCCATGGCCGTGGCCACGCAGCCGGTGAGGCACCGCCCGCCGCCGTATTCGGGGCACAGCGCGTTGTAAGGCGACGTCTGGTCCCACTTGGTCGTCAGCAGCGGGGCTATGTCCTTCCGCGCCGGGGCGGCAGGTATCGCCCTGCCGCCGGCGGGCTGCGTGGCGGCGTGGTCTATCTGCCGCGCATACTCGTCGAGCCACCAGCGCATGGCCGGGGGCATCAGCTCCGCGCTGAACGAGCCGCTGTCGGCATAGCCCAGCACGCTCCTGTCGGCGCGGTCGTCGGCGGCCACAATCACGTAGCCGCCGCCCTCGCCGCGGTTGAAGGCGTAGTAGGCACGCCCCTCGCCCGCCGGGCGCAGCGTGGCGTCGCCCTTGGCGGGAGCCATCTTGCGCCCCGCCGCTCCGCCGAAGAACTCCGAGGCCGTCTTCAGTGCCTCGCTCCTGTCTATCCGCTCTGCCATAGCAGAGCTGGCCGCCAACAGCATGGCGGCCAGCAAAAACATTGTTTTCTGCATAATTCTTAAGAAGTTAAGGAGTTAAGGAGTCAGGGAGTTAAGGAGCCAGGGGCCATCAGCCTTTGGGGATTTCCCATCAGTCCTATTGGTCCTATTAGCCCTATTGGTCCTATTAGCCCTATTAGCCCTATTAGCCCTATTGCCTCACCTCTTCACCACCTTGCGGCTCTTGCCGTTCTCCTTCACGATGTAGAGTCCGGGCTGCAGTGCCGACAGGTCGGCCTCATCGGCCTTCTGCCTCAGCACGCGCACGCCTGCCGTGGTGTACACCTCGATGTCGTGCGGCCCGTCGGAGGCCTCAACGCCCTCCACCGGTGTCAGCGAGCCGATAGTGAAATGCACTTCATTGTTGTCTGAGTTTATGGCCGCCAGTATGTTGCCGCCTTTCAGGTAATAGAGAATCAGCGTATATCTGTCGCCCACGGCCGCACCGGGCAGCTGGCCGCTGAAGTTGACAGTGGCTGTCTCGCCCGCGCTGACATAAAGGTCCGACGTGAACATGGTCTCGTAGTTCTGTGTGTCGCCCTCCGGGAACACCAAGGCATAAAACGTGCCGTTATAGTAGCCCGACGTGCACTCCACCTGCGCCGTCACGCTGATGTTGTCGGCGCTGACATTGCCGCCGCCCGCCACCGTCGGGGCCGACGGCAGGCTCAGCACGGTCTCGCTCTGGGGCGACTCTTCCACGGTCATTGTCATGCGGTCGCTGATTATCGCATCGTCGGCGTTAATCACCACCAGCTCGTAAGTGCCGGCGCGCACAGACGCCGTCATGGTGAACTCGGCGTCCCGGCTCTCGCCCTGCCTCAGGGCGGCGAGCACCGGGTCCGACATTGCCACAGGCCGCATCTGCCCCGGCTCCACCATCGCCACCTTCACATCGTCAAAATATTCCGCGCCGCTGTTTGTCAGCCGCGCCTTCACCTTGAACAGGCCGCCGGCATAGGCTTTCGACACCAGCTCCAGCCCGGTTACCTCCAGCTTGCCGCTTTCTGTCTCGGGCACGCTGAACCTTATGCCCTGCGCCGTCGCCTCGGCTGTCAGGTAGCCTTTGCCGGTGGCGGGCTGCACCTTTATGTCATACCAGGTGCCGGTGGCGTCGTCGCGGCACACCGGGTAGACGGAATAGAGCTTGCCGTCGGCGGGAAACGCCGATGCCTTAACCCTGAAGAACGAGCATCCGTAATTCGGGTCGTATGTGCCGCTCTCGCCCGACTCGATATAGGTCGCCGTGCCGTCCTCGCCCACCACCTTCACTCCGAAGGTAAGGTTGAACGTGCCGGCGGAATAATTCCAGAAGCCGCCGGTGAAGACGGCGGCGCCGCTGAGGCTCACCGACGCCTCCCTCACGCCGAAGCTTCCGCCGCAGCACACCATCGGCACGGCCACGTCGTCGGCCTTTGCCGGGCGCAGCGACATCATGTCCTGGTAGTAGTTGTAGCCATAGCCCGAGCCGGAGCCGCCGGTGCCCTGCACGTCGGGGTTGAGGGCCGACAGCAGGAAGTAGCCGTTGCTCACGCCCTCCCATCCCCAGTTGATGTGGAAGTAGCCGTCGCGGTAGCCGTCGCACACAAAGGCGTGGCCCTCGTTGCCCGAGGTGGTTCCGCCGTAGAGCAGCGGCAGGCCCTGGGCCAGACTGCTGTAGGCCAGCTCTTCCCACTCGTCGATGGTGTAGTATTCGCGGTACTCCAGGTTCACCGAGCGCGAATAGCCGAAATACTGCTGCAGCGCGCCCACGGCGGCCGATGCCGTCGCGCCGCTGCCCAGCGGGTTGTACTGCATATCGCAGGCCACGCCCACGTCATACATCAGCCGCGCCACGGCGTCTTTCTGCTCCCCGGTGCTCTCCGCGCCGTAGGTGTCGGTCATGGCGTCCCAGTTGTACGTGCTCTGGCTGAAGTCGGCAGACAGCGTGCCCATGTTCCGCCCGTCCACCTTCCACGTGTAGGAGTGGCTGCCCGTGCCCTGCTCCGGCCACTTGTGGTAGCGCATTATCTGCGCCATGGCCGTGGCCAGGCAGCCTGTGGGGCACAGCTCTCCGCCATACTCGGGGCACAGCTGGTTGTAGGGGGCGTCCTGCCCCCACTGCGATGTCAGCAGCGGGGCTATGTCCTCGCGCTGAGCGAGGCTCTCCTCCACCCGCCCGGCCGTCGCGGGCTGCGTGGCGGCGTTCTCTATCTGCCGCGCATACTCGTCGAGCCACCAGCGCATGGCCGCCGGCATACGCTCGGCGCTGAACGTGCCGCTGTCGGCATAGCCCAGCACGCTCGCGGCGGCGCGGTCGTCGGCGGCCACAATCACGTAGCCGCTCCCCTCGCCGCGGTTGAAGGCGTAGTATGCCCGCCCCTCGCCCGCCGGGCGCAGCGTGGCGTCGCCCTTGGCGGGAGCCATCTTGCGCCCCGCCGCTCCGCCGAAGAACTCCGAGGCCGTCTTCAGTGCCTCGCTCCTGTCTATCCGCTCTGCCGCCGCCGTGCCTGCCATCAGCAGCACGGCGGCCAGCATAAACATTGTTTTCTTCATATTAGCCCTATTTGTCCTATTAGTCCTATTGGTCCTATTAGTCCTATTAGCCCTATTGGTCCTATTAGTCCTATTAGTCCTATTGGTTCTATTAGCCCTATTGGTCTCCTATTGGCTTCACCTCTTCACCACCTTGCGGCTCTTGCCGTTCTCCTTCACGATGTAGAGTCCGGGCTTCAGCGCCGACAGGTCGGCCTCATCGGCCGTCTGCCTCAGCACGCGCACGCCTGCCGTGGTGTACACCTCGATGTCGTGCGGCCCGTCGGCCTCAACGCCCTCCACCGGCGTCAGCGCGCCTATGGTGAAGTCCAGACGGTTGTTGGCAGACTCTATCTTCTCCAAGCCTCCGTCCGTCATCCAGTACAACATAATCGTGTAGCGGTCGCCCACCTGTGCCGTCGGCAGTATGCCGTGTATGCTCACTGTCTGCGTCTCGCCCTCGCCGATGTAAAGCTCCGTCTGGAACAGGCCCACGCTGCTCACGCTGCCCGACTCAAAGTATGGGAACACCGCAGCATACACGTCGCCGGCATAGTAGCCCGACGTGCACTCTATCTGTGCCTCCACGCTGATGTCGTCGGCCGACACAAGGCCGTCGCCGGCAATCGCCGGGGCCGACGGCAGGCTCAGCACCGTCTCGCCGTCCGGGGCCTCGGTGACGGTCAGCGGCATCGTCGCCAGCACCTGCTCGCCTGAGGTGACGAGCGCCAGCTCGTAGTCGCCGGCCACTGCCGGAACGCCTATGCTGAACTCAAAGTCCACGCTGCCGCCGCTGACAACGGCCACGCGCTCCGGCTGCGACATGGTGGTGGTGCCGTCGTCCTCGCCGTCCTCATCGTCGTCGGCCGTGTCGTCGTCATCGTCCAGAGCGCCCTTCTCGGCTATCACCACCATGATGTCGCCGTAGTATTCCGGCCCGTTGTTGGTCAGCGTGCCCGTGACCTTCATCTGTCCCGATGCGTAGGGCCTGCCTTTCAGTGTCAGGCTGCCCACCTCAAGATCATACACCACCGGCTCCGGGTTGCCGAACGTTATCTTTCCGTCCTGGCCCACGGTGGCTGTCAGACAGTAGTAGTTGTTGCACATCGGCGTCCTCACGTCATACCACTTGCCGGTGGCGTCGGCGCGGCAGGCCGGTGTCACCGTGTACGTGCCCGCCGCCGTGGGGAAGTCCGCCAGCCCCACGCTGTAGGCGTCTATGGTCTCCGTGGGCTTGAAGTCGGTCTTCCGCGCTCCGGCCACGTATGTCACCGTGCCGTCAGCGGCCGCCACCTTCAGGCCCATGGTCACGTCGGTGAACACGGCCGAGGCATACCAGAAGCCGCCGCCGAAGACCACCGTCGATGCGTGCGTGGCCTCCTTGGTGTCGGTGTCGAAGCCGTTGTCGCAATATACCAGCGGCTCCGCCTCGCCGCCCTTGTCGGGGCGGCAGTCCGTCAGGATGTACTGCAGGCTGTTGTAGCCGCCCTCAAAGCCGCCGGTGCCCTGCTGCTCGGGGTTGAGGGCCTGCAGCAGGAAGTAGCCGTCGCACATTCCGCTCCAGCCCCAGTTGATGTGGAAGTAGCCGTCGCGGTAGCCGTCGCACACAAAGGCGTGGCCGCCGCTCGACGCCGTCACGCCCATATAGAACACGGGCATGCCTGCCGCCAGATTGCCGTAGACGGTCTCCTCCCACTCCGCCGTGGTGTAGAACGTCCTGTCGAGCATCTTCATGCTCTTGTCGTAGCCGAAATATGTCGTCAGCGCATAGGCCGGCGCCATCTGGTCGGTGCCGCTTTCCTGCGGGGTGTACTCCATGTCCATGGCCACGCCCGCGTCATACATCAGCCGCGCCACGGCGGCATTCTGCTCCTCGGTGCTCTCCGCGCCGTAGGTGTCGGTCATGGCGGCCCAGTTGTACACGCTCTGGCTGAAGTCTACAGACAGCGTGCCCATCACCTCTTCGTCTATCGTCCACTCGTAGGTGTGGCTGCCCGTGCCGCGCTCGGGCCACCGGTGGTAGCGCATCACCTGCGCCATGGCCGTGGCCGCGCAGCCGGTGTAGCACTTCTCGCCCTCCACATCGGGGCACAGCGCGTTGTAGGGCGCGCCCTGGTCCCACCGTGTCGTCACCATCGGGGCGATCGCCTCGCGGACGGCCCGCTCACCGGCGCGGGCGGCCTTTGCCGGGGCGTTCTCTATCTGCCGCGCATACTCGTCGAGCCACCAGCGCATGGCCGCCGGCATACGCTCGGCGCTGAACGTGCCGCTGTCGGCATAGCCCAGCACGCTCGCGGCGGCGCGGTCGTCGGCGGCCACAATCACGTAGCCGCTCCCCTCGCCGCGGTTGAAGGCGTAGTATGCCCGCCCCTCGCCCGCCGGGCGCAGCGTGGCGTCGCCCTTGGCGGGAGCCATCTTGCGCCCCGCCGCTCCGCCGAAGAACTCCGAGGCCGTCTTCAGTGCCTCGCTCCTGTCTATCCGCTCTGCCATCGCAGAGCCTGCCGCCAACAGCATGGCGGCAACAAAACCGATTGTTCTATTCATTATTTATTTTTAAGAAGTCAAGAAGTCAAGAAGTCAGGGGGAGTCAGGGCCACCAGCCCCAGGGCCTCCTATCGGCCCTATCAGCCCTATCGGTCCTATCAAGTCCTATCGGTCCTATCGGCCCTATCCGCCCTATCAAGCCCCATCCGCCCCTTGTCATTCCACCACTATCCTCACCCGCCCGAGCAGGTCCTTGCAGCCCTTCAGTCCGCCGGCGATTATCCTGTTGCAGGCGGCGGTGTCGCGCCGCGCCTCGTCGGCGGTCAGCGGCAGGGCATACATCTCCGTGAACGGGCTGCGGGCCTTGACGTGCCGCAGCAGCGAGTCGGCCGAGGGGGCTTTCTCCAGCGCGGCGTAGTCGCTCACGCTGATGTCGAGAAAGGCCGTCCGGGGGCCCACGCCGCGCCTGTCCAACAGCCAGCCGTCGCGCAGCGGCAGCGGGCGCGGGTCGGCGCCGCGCAGGTCGGCGGGATCGGGAAACGACACTATGCGC
>CALUGW010000025.1 GCA_944320305.1 uncultured Prevotella sp.
AGGGACGAACGATATTTCAAACTGAGGCTATATGCTCTACATGATTCTCGTATCACTCTAAATGTCGGATGAACCTTTTTTGATACACTTGCATTGTTTTAGTGCTATTGTTTCGGAATATTGCATTTATTTCGCGCAAATTTATTATATTTGCGCTGGTAATTAATGCAAAATACAGATGGAACAGCTATATGAGTTTTTCAACAGGAAGCTGAAAAGCACTCCTACGGACTTTCTCAGATACAAGTATGACAGGATAAAATGGGACGGCAGGGCGTTTGGGATTGTCGGGCCACGAGGTGTTGGTAAATCGACAATGATTTTGCAGCATATCAAGCTGAACTTGGATACGGCAGACACTCTGTACGTATCGGCTGACCATCTTTATTTCTCGGAACACAGCCTTGTTGACTTGGCTGACTACTTTGTCAAGATGGGGGGGAAACACTTGTTTATCGATGAAATCCACAAGTACGAAGGTTGGTCGAGGGAGGTGAAGCAGATTTATGACAGCTATGACGATTTGCAGGTAGTCATTTCAGGCTCGTCAATCCTTGACATATACAAAGGAATGGCCGACTTGAGCCGTAGATTCCCGATTTACGAGATGCAGGGACTTTCGTTCCGTGAGTATCTTAATTTGTTCCACGGCATTGATGCGCCGGTGTTCAGCCTTGACGAAATCTTGAGCCATAAGGCCGTGCTGGATGATGTAAAACACCCCTTGCCGTTGTTCAAGGACTATCTCCGCAGGGGATATTACCCGTTCGGGCGCGATGAGGAGTTTGAGATGGAGTTGCTTCAAGTCATAAACCAGACGATGGAAGTGGACATTCCAACGCACTTGCAGGCCAACGTGTCTTTGGGCAAGAAGCTGAAAAGCCTCCTGATGGTAGTGGCAAAGAGCGTTCCGTTCAAGCCAGTGATGCAAAGGTTGGCCGAGGCTACGGGAATAAGCAGGAACGACATTGCAAACAACCTTTTCTATATGGAGCGCGCGGGAATGATAACACAGCTTCGCGATTCGACAGGAGGCATTCGTGGATTGGGGAAAGTGGAAAAGTTGTATCTTGACAACACGAACCTGATATATGCCTTAGCCCCTGAGCGTGGAGACATCGGCAATATTAGGGAAACGTTCTTTATGAACCAAACGAGGGTGATGAACGACGTTACAAGCTCTGCCATTTCCGACTTCGAGATTAACGGAAAGGTGTTTGAAATCGGAGGCAGGAAGAAAGGGCAGAAGCAGATTGAAAACGCAGATGAAGGCTACATTGTGAAGGACGACATTGAGAGTGGATATGCAAACGTTATTCCACTGTGGGCGTTTGGGTTGAATTACTGACAAATATGTAGATGAAAATCCTGCACTTTGCTCAATTCATGGTTAACAGGATGCAGGATTTTTTTCTTCAAATATGCAGCATATATATAAGTATCTACCCTGATTTCATGGAAAAAGGCTGCATCTCTCTCTTCTTTCGTTAGTTGTAGGCTTGCGCCGCCTGAGCAGATTGTTTTTTGTTTGGTTTGCCTTCGGTTTTCTATGAGTCAATAATCATAAAATGAAGTGGAAATATTGTGCTTTCGTTGGAATTTAGTATCTTTGCAAAGAGGATGGTTGTTGACTTATTGTTGACTGATAAGGAAATGCAAATCCTCACGGAGTGTTCATTAACTTGTTGACAGATAGCACTTTGCTTCAATAGCTCAGTTGGTTAGAGCACCTGACTGTTAATCAGGGGGTCGTTGGTTCAAGCCCATCTTGAAGCGCTGTATGAACGGAGTGCTAATTACTTGCAACGCAGGTAGTTGGCACTTTTTCTTTTATGCCGGCCCGCAGGCTTGCGGAACACACGCGGCGCACTGCCGCTGGCAACGCGACGCGCCCTGCTGGCGGATGACGGGCAAAGCCCGCAGTCTGCCGGCTACATTCAGACACCAATAACGAAAAATAAGGATGAAGACAAAAGCAATTATCGTGGCAGCGGCGGCTGTGGCCGTGTTGTCGGCGGCGCGTGGCGCAGAGCGCGTGCAGGCATGGCCAGACGGCTCGCAGATGGATCCGTGGTTTGCCGACACGGCCCGTGTGGACGTGGAGCGGCTGGGCCGCCAGTACGTCATTACGGACTGCGGCGTGAGACCTGACTCCGCTTTGCTGCAGACAGAGGCCATACAGGCCGTCATAGACAGTGCCGCAGCCAGTGGCGGCGGCGTGATAGTGGTGCCGCGCGGCACATTCCTCACCGGCTCGCTGTTCTTCCGCCCCGGCACCCACCTGCACCTGAGCGAGGGGGCGCGGCTCAAGGGCAGCGACGCCATCACCCACTACAAGATCATCAAGACCCGCCTGGAGGGGCAGACGCTCGACTATTTTGCCGCGCTGATCAACGTCCGGGGCGCCGACGGCTTCACCATCACCGGGCGGGGCACCATCGACGGCAACGGCCGGCGCTTCTACGACGAGTTCTGGCTGCGCCGCAAGGTGTTCCCCAAGTGCACCAATCTGGAGGCACTGCGCCCCAGGATGATCTACATTGCCGACTCGCGCAATGTGACGGTGCAGGACGTAACGCTCCTGAACAGCGGCTTCTGGACCAACCACCTCTACCGCTGCTCGCGCGTGCGCTACATCGTCTGCCGCATTCTCGCGCCCACCGACGGCTATCCCAAGGGCCCCAGCACCGACGCCATCGACCTGGACGCCTGCCAGGACGTGGTCGTGCGCGGGTGCTACATCAATGTGAACGACGACGCGGTGTGCCTCAAGGGCGGCAAGGGCACGTTCGTTGACCGCGACTCCACGGCCGGCCCCTGCCGCAACGTTCTTATCGAGAACGTGGCATACGGCGTGGCCGGCGCCGGCGTGACCTTCGGCAGCGAGGCGTGGGACTGCTCCAACGTCATCATGCGCGACTGCACATTCCGCAACACCGGCCACATTGTGCGCTTCAAGATGCGCCCCGACACGCCGCAGCGTTACCGCGACGTGCTCATCGAGCGGTGTTCGGGCACGCCCCGCCGGGGCATCAGCGTGGCTCCGTGGCGCCAGTTCCACAATCTGCTCGACCGCCCCGACATGCCGCGCTCGGGCGTGAGCAACGTCACGCTGCGCGACATCGACGTGAGGTGCAGCATGATTTTCTACGACGTGCGCCCCTCTGCCGACTACGACCTGAGCGGCTTTACGTTCCGCAATGTCAGGGCCGAAGCCCCCAAAGGCGGCTTCGACACGTCATATATAAAAGAATGTGAGGTGGAGAACGTCACCGTGAACGGCGTGAAATACTGAGGCGCCGACGGCGGAGACCCGTCGGGGCTTTTCCAAAAGCAAAGACCATTGAACCGCAAACAAATCATTGACACATAATGAAACGCATCATTTCAACATTCGTTTTCGCCGCCCTGTGCGCGCTGTCGGCTCTGGCACAGGCCAAGCCGTCGCTGTCGATTCTCGGCGACTCTTACTCAACCTTTGAGGGATGGCTCACGCCCGACACCAATCTGGTGTGGTACACGGTGCCGCCCGATACCCGCCGCACCGACGTGAGGAGCGTTGACCAGACGTGGTGGTGGCAGGTGCTGCGCCGCCAGGGGTGGAAGCTTGAGGTGAACAACTCCTACTCAGGCTCCACCGTGTGCAACACCGGATACCGCGACGAGGACTACACCCACGAGTCGTTCGTAACCCGTCTCTCCAATCTCGGCTCCCCCGACGTCATCATCATCTTTGGCGGCACCAACGACTCGTGGGCAGGCTCTCCGCTGGGCGAGTTCAAGTACGAGGGCATACGCCGCGCCGACCTCTACACGTTCCGCCCGGCGCTGGCTCATATGCTGGCCCGCCTGCGGGAGCTTTATCCCACGGCCGACCTGTGGTTCGTGTCCAACGACGGCCTGAAGGAGAGCATAACGGAGTCCGTCCGCGAGGTGTGCGCCCGCTACGGTGTGCCCGTGATACAGCTTGAGGGCATCGACGAGAAGAGCGGCCACCCCAGCGTCAAGGGCATGAGGCAGATTGCCGACCAGGTGTGCGCCGCCATCGCGAAAAATAAGTGAGGCCGCGCCGCAGGCTCTTGACGTTTGTTTCACGATGATTTTTTATTCAAGCGATGAAGAAAACTTTGTTCACTCTGTTTTGTGCCGCCTGTGCCTTGCCGGGTGCGGCGGCCCAGGTCACGCCCCCTGCCGGGCCGGTCGCCGGAATAGACACCGCCGGAATAGAGGTGGCGCGCTATTATGGCGGCTGCCGCGCCGCCGTGACCTACACTTTCGACGACGGCCTGCTGGAGCACTACACGCTCGTTTTCCCCGAGCTGCGGAGGCGCGGGCTCAAGGCCACGTTCGGCATCATTGGCAGCAAGGTGGGCCGCGACATGAAGGGCACGCCCTGCCTCACCTGGGCCATGCTGCGCGAGATGTCCGCCGACGGGCAGGAGATTGCCAGCCACGGCTGGGAGCACCGCAACGTGACCACGCTCGGGCCGGAGGCCCTGCGCCACGAGATTGAGCGCAACGACAGCGTCATCGGCGACAGCGTGGGGCTGCGGCCGATGACCTATTTCTATCCCGGCAACCGCAAGAGCGAGGCCGCCGTGGCCCGCTGCGAGTCCGGCCGCGTGGGCAGCCGCCTGTTCCAGGCGAGCATGGGCAGCAAGCGCGACTCGGCGTGGATGCGCGGCTGGGTTGACGGGCTGCTCCGTGACGGCGCATGGGGCATAGCCATGACGCACGGCATAACCGTGGGCTACGACGCGCTGGGCGACCCTCGGCGCTTCTGGAGCCACCTGGACTACGTCAGCTCGCTGCGCGACAGCCTCTGGGTGGGCACCCTGGCCGACGTGACGGCCTATCTGCGCGAGCGTGGCGCAGTGCGCCTTGACATCACAGCAGGCGACGGCGTCGTGAGCGTTGTGCCCCGTATGGCACTCGACACAGCCGTCTACCGCCACCCGCTGACGCTCATCGTGCCCTCGGAGCGGCCCGTCAGCGCCACCCAGAACGGCCGCCGGCTCACCTCAAGGAGGCTCGGCGGTGCCTGTGCGGTGGATTTCAGCCCCGCCGGCGGCGCCGTGCTGCTCAGGGCGGAGGAGTGATTCCTTGTGGCGGCAATACAGTCGCCGCAAGGAGTCAGGGGGCCGGTCAGAAAACCTTGTTGCGGCGGATTGTCCGAAATCGGAACACGACCGTGAGCCGTCCCGATTTTGCCCATTGCGGCAGCATCCGAAAAACCGTAAGCTGACGGCTGCGCCTTGGTTACGGTCTTGGCGACAAAGTTCCATGTTCCCGCCGATTCGCAGCCGTTTTGCGGAATATTGTTTCAAACCAAAACGGGCTGTTTTGGCTTCCAATATGGCCTATATTGCAATGCGATACGACCCGTCTTAGAATGCGATATGCCCCGTTTCTCACCGTGTTTCATGCCGTTCTGCGCCTTTGGTTGTCCTTTTTGCGAAGTTGACGCACCCTGCCAAAGGCACAAACTTCTCCCACGCCATTTGCTCACAGTACACAAGGCATCCGCGAGTTCGGGATAAGGAATGAGCCAGGTCTGCCTGCCCCGAGTCACGCCTTATGAATGAAAGGCCGGAGATTTAACAAGTTTAACGCGCCGGACAGCCCCACATTGTCAAAAGGCAGTATCTTTGCAGCCGTTTAGAGCAATTGTATTCCGGATGGGAAATATCAATGACATGACGGCCGGCTCACCCACGCGCGACATCATCAGGTTTGCCGTTCCGCTGGTCTGCGGCTACATTCTGCAGCAGATGTATCTGATAATCGACGCCGCCATCGTGGGGCGTTTTGTCAGCGTGGGCGCGCTTGCCGCCGTGGGCGCGTCGTCGTCGGTGATGTTTCTGATCATGGGCTTCTGCAACGGGGCGTGCAGCGGCTTCGCCATTCCCGTGGCACAGGCCTTCGGGGCGCGGGATTTCGGCTCCATGCGCCGCTACGTCGCCAACGCGGTGCGCCTCTCGGCGGTCATCGCCTTGATAATGACCGTCCTGACGTGCGCCCTGTGCGCCCCTATATTGCGCATGGTCAACACGCCAGCCGAGATATTCTCCGACGCCTATGTGTTCCTCATCATGCAGTTCGCCGCCATTCCCTTCACCATCGCCTACAATCTGCTGGCGGGCTTCATCCGCGCCCTGGGCAACTCGAAGCAGCCTTTCTATTTCCTCATTTTCTCCTCTATCGTTAACATTCTGCTCGACTTTCTGTTCATTGTCTTCATGCGGCTGGGCGTCGAGGGGGTGGGGCTGGCCACGATGCTCTCGCAGGGCGTGTCGGCATACCTGTGCCTCTCTTACATCCGCCGCAGGCTCGACGCGCTCACGCCGGGCCCCGGCGAGCGCGCCTACGACCGCCGCATGGCCGCCACACTGCTGGGCAACGGCCTGCCCATGGGCCTGCAGTTCTCGATAACCGCCGTGGGCAGCATCATGCTGCAGAGCGCCAACAACGCCCTGGGCACGGTCTATGTGGCCGCCTTCACGGCCTCGATGCGCGTGAAGTACCTTTTCACGTGCGTCTTCGAGAACATAGGCGTGGCCATGGCCACCTACTGCGGCCAGAACATCGGGGCGCGCAAGGTGGGGCGCGTGGCTCTGGGCGTGCGCTCGGCCATGAAGATAACCCTGGTCTACTTTGCGCTCACCGTGGCCCTGATCATGCCTTTCGCCGAGGAGATGATGATGCTCTTCGTCGATGCCTCGGAGACAGACATCATCAGCAACGCCGCCCTCTATATGCGCGTGTCAAACTGGTTCTACCCCGTTCTGGGGCTGCTCACCGTGCTGCGCTACAGCATCCAGGGGCTGGGCTACAGCGGCCTGTCCATGCTCTCGGGCGTCATGGAGATGCTGGCGCGCTGCGGCGTGAGCCTGTGGCTGGTGCCGGCGCTGGGCTTCCTGGGCGTGTGCTACGGCGACCCGGTGGCATGGGTGGCCGCCGACGTGTTCCTTGTGCCCTGCATGGCGCTGCTCTACCGCCACCTCAGGCGCAAGTGCGCCGCAGCCTGAGGGCGCCCGCGGCAGGCCGGCGCGCGCTCTGATAATGTGCGGGGGAGGCTGTTTTGGGTTAAAAAATACTGACAAACAGACATTAATCGGAAAAATATAGCTACTTTTGTCACCATTATGAGACAGGCACTGATAACGCTCTTGCTTGCCGCCTCGGCGCTTCCTGCCGCGGGGCAGGACGGTGGCGGCTCCAAGCGCCAGACCACCGA
This sequence comes from uncultured Prevotella sp., assembly GCA_944320305.1. Classification (GTDB taxonomy): domain Bacteria; phylum Bacteroidota; class Bacteroidia; order Bacteroidales; family Bacteroidaceae; genus Prevotella. The sequence goes on from CALUGW010000025.1 coordinate 7,238, forward strand.
CGACCTTCTTGAGGCCATGGACAGCCCCACGTTCGTTCCGACGGTCAGGGTGGGGAAGGTCATGGAGGGCGGCGACAGCATCCTGTACATGGAGATGAACAACGTCTACGTCTATCCCAAGCTGACGTTCAGAAACAGCCGCCAGGCCGCCGCCTACATGCGCCTGGTGCGCAACGTCAAGAAGGTGCTTCCCATAGCGAAGGAGGCCAACAAGATAATCATCGAGACCTATGAGTATCTTGAGACCCTGCCCGACGAGAAGGCGCGCCGGCAGCACATGAAGCGCGTGGAGAAAGGAATCGTTGAGGAGTACAAGCCGAGGATGAAGCGGCTAACCTACTCGCAGGGCAAGCTGCTCATAAAGCTGATCTACCGCGAGTGCAACTCCTCGTCCTACGACATTGTGAAAGCCTTTCTCGGCCCCGTGCGCGCCGGCTTCTGGCAGGCCTTCTCTGCCATCTTCGGAGCCAGCCTGCGCAAGGGCTACGACCCTGAGGGCACCGACCGCCTGACGGAGCGCGTGGTGCTGATGGTCGAGGCGGGGCAGATATGAGTGAGGAATTGAGAATTAGGAGTTGGGAATTGAGGGCCGCGGAGCGGAGACAACGGCCCTGCGGCTCCGCATTGCAGATTAAGAGAAAAGAGTACCGATCATAAATCCATCAATTATACAAACATGAAAATCAGAAGAATTCTGGCGTTCGCGCTGACGCTCGCCGCCGTAGTGACGGCCCGCGCGCAAATGCCCATGCCGCCGATACCGGCAGACACCGCCGTCCGAGTGGGCAAGCTGTCCAACGGACTGACTTACTACATCCGCTACAACAACTGGCCCGAGAACCGCGCCGAGTTCTACATCGCACAGAAGGTGGGCTCGCTCCAGGAGAACGAAGACCAGCGCGGACTGGCCCACTTCCTTGAGCATATGTGCTTCAACGGCACTGAGCACTTCGAGGGCAACGACCTGATACGCTACTGCGAGTCCATCGGCGTGAAGTTCGGGCGCGACCTCAACGCCTACACCGCCATCGACCAGACCGTCTACAACATCTCCAACGTGCCCACCGACCGCCAGTCGGCCCTCGACTCCTGCCTGCTGATGCTCTACGACTGGGCCAACGGGCTGACGCTCGACCCCAAGGAGATAGACAAGGAGCGCGGGGTGATTCACGAGGAGTGGCGCCTGCGCACCAGCCCCAACATGAGGATGTTCGAGCGCAGCCTGCCAAAGCTCTATCCGGGCAGCAAGTACGGCCTGCGCATGCCCATCGGACTGATGAGCGTGGTTGACAACTTCAAGCCCGAGGCCCTGCGCGCCTACTACGAGAAGTGGTACCGCCCCGACAACCAGGGCATCATCGTTGTGGGCGACGTTGACGTTGACCACGTTGAGGCCGAGATCAAGCGGCTCTTCGGGCCGATAGAGATGCCCGCCAACCCCGCGCCCGTCGTGGCCGAGCCGGTGCCCGACAACGCAATGCCGATAGTGGTCATCGACAAGGACAAGGAGCAGAGCGTCAACATCATCGAGATGATAATCAAGCAGGAGCCGGTGCCCGACTCGCTGAAAAACACAGTCAACTATCTGGCCGCGACCTACATCCGCGACGTCGCCCTGAGCATGCTCAACGCCCGTCTCGACGAGTACGGTCAGAAGGCCGAGAGCCCGTTTGTCAACTGCAGCGCCGTCTACGGCGACTACATCTTCGCCCGCACCAAGGGAGCGCTCGACATTTCGGCGCTGCCCAAGGACGGACAGACCGAGGCCGCGCTCGGCGCCATGCTCCGCGAGTCGCTCCGCGCCGCCGAGTTCGGATTCACGGCCACGGAGTACGCCCGTGCCAAGGCCGACGCGCTCAGCTCGCTCGAGAAGTCATACAGCAACAGGGACAAGCGCTTCAGCGCCGCCTTCTGCAACGAGTACAAGAACAACTTCCTCGCCTCGGAGCCGATACCGTCAATCGACTACTACTACACCACGATGAAGCAGCTCATACCTGCCATTCCGCTCGAGGCCGTCAACGCCATGATGCGTGAGCTTGTGCCCCAGTCGGACACCAATCTCGTGGTCATCAACTTCAACATCGAGAAAGACGGCGCCGCATATCCCACCGAGGACGGCCTGCTCAAGACCATCGCCGCCGTGCGCGCCGAGACGCTCACGCCCTACGTTGACAACGTGAAGAACGAGCCGCTCATCAAGACGCTGCCGCAGAAGGGCGCCATAGCCATGGAGAACGCCAACCCGCGCCTGGGCTACAAGGAGCTGACGCTCTCCAACGGCGCCAAGGTGATTCTGAAGCACACCGACTTCAAGAAAGACCAGGTGGTGCTCATGGCAGAGGCCACAGGCGGCTCGTCGGCCTACGGCGAGGCCGACTTCGCCAACATCAAGGCCTTCGACGACGTTATAGAGGCCAGTGGACTGGGCAACTTCTCACACACCGAGCTGGAGAAGGCTCTGGCCGGAAAGATCGTCTCGGCCTCAATGTCGCTCTCCGAGCGCGCGCAGTACGTCAGCGGGTCGTCAACCCCGACAGACGTGGAGACGCTCCTGCAGCTTGTCTACCTCTACTTCAAGGCCATCAACAAGGACCAGCAGTCGTTCGACAATCTGATCAAGACAGCCGAGATCGCGCTGAAGAACAAGGCTCTCTCGCCCGACAACGCCTTCTCCGACTCGCTCATCGCCACGCTCAACTGCCACAACCCGCGCTTCGCCTCGGCCACCGTCGAGGACCTGAAGAGCATCAGCTACGACCGAGTGCTGCAGATGGCCAGGGAGCTTACGGCCAATGCCGCCGACTACACCTTCACCATCATAGGCAACTTCGACGAGGACGGGCTACGCCCGCTCATCGAGCAGTACATAGCCTCGCTGCCCGGCACCAAGGGCGCCGACCGCGGCCGCGACGTGAGCACCGACGCCAAGGGCGTTGTGACGAACTACTTCAAGCGCAAGATGGAGACGCCAAAGGCCATGGCCGTGGTGCTCTGGCCTGCCTACAAGATGGACTACACGCTCGACAACGTGGTGCGCGCCGACATTGCCGGCCAGGTGCTCAACATGGTCTATCTCCAGAAGATACGCGAGGACGCCGGCGCGGCCTACTCCGTGGGGGCGCAGGGAGCCGTTACGCGCAGCGTTGACGGCAGCAAAGGCATCATCCAGGCCTACTGCCCGGTGAAGCCCGAAAAGGCCGACACGGCCCTTAAAATAATGCGCGACGAGATCAGCGCCATGCAGAACGGCTGCGACGCTGCCATGCTGGACAAGGTCAAGGAGTTCATGCTCAAGAATGCCGACGACGCCGCCAAGACCAACAACTACTGGCTCAGGGCCATCAACGCCTGGCGCAAGTATGGCGTCGACCTGCACACCGACTACAAGAAGACCGTCAGCGCACAGACCCCGCAGACCATCGGAGCCTTCGTGAAGCAGCTGCTCGGCGAGGGCAACCGCGTGGAGGTGGTGATGCTGCCCGACACCGCGGCCGCCGGAAAATAAGCATTTTGCAATGCCTTGCGGGGCTGACGCCCCTGCGGAACAGGGCGCACCGGAGTTTTTCGGTGCGCCCTCTTTTTTGTCAAGAAGCGTTCTTCTTATTCTGCCCCCACTAAATTTCTACTGCCCCTAAATTTCCACTGCGCCGAAAAAATATTTGCAAGGTATGTGATATCGATTGATTTTGAACAGCTACTTACAATAACGGCAGAGGAGACGCGCCGTAATGCACGTCTCCTCTGCTTGTTGTTGTGACTCCGATGGGATTCAAACCCGTAACCTTCTGATCCGTAGTCAGATGCTCTATTCAGTTGAGCTACGGAGCCAACACTTAGTGTCGCGCCTCATTTCTGATTTGCGGTGCAAAGGTAGGAAGTTTTTTTTGAACCTCCAAATGTTTTCCGAACTTTTTTCTCTTTTTGCGCGAAAAAAGTGCGATTCGGGATAAAAAGCGCGGCGGCGGAACCCAAATTCCGCCGCCGCGCATACCATTCTTAATTTTTAACTCTTAATTCTTAATTGTTCACAGCTTCTGCTCCACCTCTATCTCGGTGAAGGTCTCGATGATGTCGCCCTGCTGTATGTCGTTGAAGTTGACGAGGCTCAGGCCGCACTCCAGTCCGGCGGCCACCTCCTTGGCGTCGTCCTTGTAGCGTTTCAGGGCGTTGATGTCGCCGGTGTGGATGACGATGCCGTCGCGCACCACGCGGGCCTTGTCCTTGGCGTGCACCTTGCCCTCGGTGACGAGCGCTCCGGCCACGGTGCCCACCTTGGATATCTTGTAGACCTCGCGCACCTCCACCTGGCCTGTGGCCACCTCTTTCTTCACCTTGTCGAGCATGCCCTGCATGGCGGAGCGTATGTCCTCTATGGCGTCGTAGATGATGGAGTAGGTGTTTATCTCCACGCCCTCGCGGTCGGCGAGCTTGCGTGCGGGCGCCGAGGGGCGCACCTGGAAGCCCACGATGATGGCGTCGGAGGCGTCGGCCAGCGTCACGTCGTTCTCCGATATCTGGCCCACGGCCTTGTGGATGACGTTCACCTGGATCTTTTCCGTGGAGAGCTTTATGAACGAGTCGCTCAGCGCCTCCACGCTTCCGTCGGTGTCGCCCTTGACGATGAGGTTCAGCTCCTTGAACGAGCCGAGGGCTATGCGGTGGCTGATGTCGGCCAGCGTGAGGCGTGTCTGCGTGCGCAGGCCCTGCTCGCGCTGCAGCTGCTCGCGCTTGTTGGCGATCTCGCGGGCCTCCTGCTCGGTCTCCATCACGTGGAAGGTGTCGCCGGCGGTGGGCGCCCCGTTCAGTCCGAGGATGATGGCGGGTTCCGAGGGGCCTGCCTTCTCCATGCGCTGGTTGCGCTCGTTGAACATGGCCTTGATGCGGCCGTAGTTCGTTCCGGCCAGCACGATGTCGCCCACGCGGAGCGTTCCGTTGGAGACGAGCACCGTCGAGACGTAGCCGCGGCCCTTGTCGAGCGACGACTCGATGATGGAGCCGGTGGCGCGGCGGTTGGGGTTGGCCTTGAGGTCGAGCATCTCGGCCTCGAGGAGCACCTTCTCCAGCAGCTCGTCAACGCCGATGCCCTTCTTGGCCGAAATCTCCTGGCACTGGTACTTGCCTCCCCATTCCTCCACGAGCAGGTTCATGTTGGCCAGGTCCTCGCGTATCTTGTCGGGGTTGGCGCCCGGCTTGTCTATCTTGTTGATGGCGAACACCATCGGCACGTTGGCCGCCTGGGCGTGGGCTATGGCCTCCTTGGTGGTGGGCATCACGCTGTCGTCGGCGGCGATGATGATGATGGCGATGTCGGTCACCTGCGCTCCGCGGGCGCGCATGGCGGTGAAGGCCTCGTGGCCCGGGGTGTCGAGGAATGTTATCTTGCGGCCGTCGGAGAGCGTCACGTTGTAGGCGCCGATGTGCTGCGTGATGCCTCCGGCCTCGCCGGCTATGACGTTGGTGTTGCGGATGTGGTCGAGCAGCGATGTCTTGCCGTGGTCCACGTGGCCCATCACGGTGACGATGGGGGCGCGGGGCACGAGGTCGTTCTCGTCGTCCTCCTCCTCGCTGACGGCCTCGCTCACCTCGGCGCTCACGTATTCGGTCTTGAAGCCGAACTCGTCGGCCACGATGTTGATGGTCTCGGCGTCGAGGCGCTGGTTGATAGACACCATGATGCCCACGCTCATGCACGTTCCGATGACCTTGTTCACCGGCACGTTCATCATGGTGGCCAGCTCGCTGACGGTCACGAACTCCGTCAGCTTTAGAGTCTTGCTCTCGGCCTGCTCCTGCTGCAGCTCCTCGTTGAGGCGCTCCTGCACGGCGTCGCGCTTCTCGCGGCGGTACTTGGCGCCCTTCTTGTTCTGGTTCTTGCTTGTCAGGCGGGCCAGCGTCTCCTTAACCTGGCGTGCCACGTCCTCGTCGTTCACCTCGAGCGGCTTGTGGGCGCCGCGGCTCTTGCGGCTCTTGCTCTTGCCGGCGCCCTGCTGCGCCTGGGCGCTCTGGGGCTGTCCGCCGCCCTGCTTCTTGCCCTTCTTGGCCGAGCCGGCGCCGGCCTGGCTGGCGGCCGCCTCTATGTCAACGCGCTCCTTGCCTATGCGCACGCGCTTCTTGCGCTCGCCGGCGGTGTGCTGCTGCGCCGACTTCTCCTCGCGCTCCTTGCGGCGCTCCTCCTTCGACTTCTTCTTCGGGCGGGTGCTCTGGTTGAGGGCGTCGAGGTCTATCTTGCCCAGCACGTTCACCTTCGGGGCGAGCCGCTCCTCGCTCTTCAGCGTGAATATTTTGGGCTGCGCCGGCTTCTCGGCCTCAGGCTGCGCGGGCTGCGCCGGCTTTGGCGCCTCCTGCCGCTGCGGTTGAGCCGCGGGCTGCTGCGGCTGCCGCTCTTTGGCGGGCGCGGGCGCCGCCTGCGGCTGCCGCGGCTCCTTGGGCTGGGGCTGTGGCTGTGGCTTTGCGGGCGCCTCGGCGGCCGGCTTCGGCGCGGCCTGTGGCTGCTGTGGCTTCTTGCCCAGGCTGTCGAGGTCTATCTTGCCCACGGGCTTGAACTGCTGCCGCTGCGGCAGCAGCTCCTCGGCCTTGGTGGCGGAGCGCTTCTCGGCCTTCTTCTCCTTGGCCTTCTTGGCGAACATCTTGTCGGCCTCGTTCTTTATGTCCTTGTCGCCCTTGAAGGCTTTGACCAGGGCCTGGTACTGCTCGTCGGTGATCTTCGTGTTCATCCCGGCGTCGTCGCCGATGCTGCCGAGGCTCTTCTTGTTCTTGAGGAACTCGACAGCCCTCTCAAGCCCAATGTTCAGTTCTGTCAATACTTTGTTTAATCTTATGCTCATATCTTGTCTTTTCTTCTTTTGTTCATAATCCGTCGCGCATGGCGCCGGGCCGGCGGCGCCGGCGCTTGGTCCCTTGGCTGCGGCCGGGCCCTGCGCGTCACGGATTACGGGCACTGTCCGGCAAAAGCCTGCGGCTGTTTAGTTCTCAAACTCGGCGCGGAGCACGTCGAGCACGTGGTCCACGGTCTCCTCCTCGAGGTCGGCCTTCTCGATGAGCATTTCCCTGGGCGCGTTGAGCACGGCCTTGGCCGTGTCAAGCCCGATGGCCTTGATGGCGTCGATGACCCACTGGTCGATCTCGTCGGCGAACTCGTCGAGGTAGATGTCCTCGTCGGCCTCGCTCTCGCTCACCACGCGGAACACGTCGATGGTGTACTCGGTGAGCATGCTGGCCAGCTTGATGTTCAGTCCGCCGCGACCGATGGCCAGCGACACCTCCTCGGGCTGCAGGTAGACCTCGGCCTTGCGGTTCTCCTCGTCGATGGTGATGCTCGACACCTTGGCGGGGCTGAGGGCGCGCTGGATGAAGAGCTGCACGTTGTTGGAGTAGTTGATCACGTCGATGTTCTCGTTGCACAGCTCGTGCACGATGCCGTGCACGCGGCTGCCCTTCACGCCCACGCAGGCTCCCACGGGGTCTATGCGGTCGTCGTAGCTCTCCACGGCCACCTTGGCCCGCTCGCCGGGCATGCGGGCCACGCGGCGGATGGTTATCAGGCCGTCGGCTATCTCGGGCACCTCGGCCTCGAGCAGCCTCTCGAGGAAGGTGGGGCTGGTGCGGCTGAGGATTATGCGGGGGTTGTTGTTCTCGTTGTCAACGCGCAGCACCACGGCGCGCACGGTCTCGCCCTTGTGGTAGGAGTCGGCAGGTATCTGCTCGCTCTTGGGCAGGTGCAGCTCGTTGCCCTCGTCGTCGATGAGCAGCACCTCGCGGCGCCACATCTGGTACACCTCGCCGCTGACGATGGTGCCCACCTTGTCCTTGTACTTGTTGTACAGGGCGTCGTGCTCAAGCTCCAGAATCTTCGACGCCAGCGTCTGCCTGAGGTTGAGGATGGCGCGGCGGCCGAACTTGCTGAAGTTCACCTCCTCGCTGACCTCCTCGCCCACCTCGTAGTCGGGCTCTATCTTCTGAGCGTCGCTGAGCGATATCTGCTTGTTCTCGTCCTCCACCTCGCCGTCGGCCACGACGATGCGGTTGCGGTGTATCTCGAAGTCGCCCTTGTCGGGGTTCACAATGACATCGAAGTTCTCGTCGCTGCCGAAGATCTTGGCAATGACATTGCGGAAGCTCTCCTCGAGCACGCTCACAAGGGTGGTGCGGTCGATGTTCTTGGTCTCCTTGAACTCCTGGAAGGTCTCGATCATGCTCGGGCCTTTTTCGTCTTTCTTTACTGCCATGGGTTATTTGAAACTTAAAAGATATTTTGTGTATTTTACTTCATTCATGCCGAACGTCCTGTCAACGCTCACGGTCACGGGGCGCTTCTTGCCCTCGGGGCGTTGCTTCTCCTGCACGGTGACGGTGAAGCTCCCGCCGCTCACGGCCTTGAGCACGCCGTGAAGCTTCTTGCCGTCGGCGGGCATCACCTCCACCTCCTTGCCGATGTGTATGGCATACTGCTGCGGCACCTTGAAGGGCTGCCCTATGCCGGCCGAGCCCACCTCCAGCTCGTAGTCGTCAAGCTCGGCGCCGAGCCGCTCCTGCAGGTGGCGGCTGAGCGCCGCGCAGTCCTCTATCCACACTCCGTCGGCGTGGTCTATCTCCACCACGATGCGGTTGTCGGGCTCCACGGCCACGTCAACGAGGAAGTACTCGCTGTCCTGCAGCCACTCCTCGACGATTGTCTTGATTGCGTTCTTGTCGATCATATCTGTCGCGTTATTAAAACAAAATGAGGAGCTTTCGAGAAGCCCCTCATTCCACTGAACGCTGCAAAGGTAGCAAAAAATCGGCTAACCGCCAAGCGTTGCGGCGAAAAATAGCGCGGATTTATTCGTTTTTTATCCGTTTTGAAGCATCGCGGCCCATTTCGCGCCGTCAGGGAGGCCGCTCCGAGCCGACAGTGAACAAACCTTAAAACTGTTAATTACGGCGGGAGAACGCCCCTGAAATTCCGCGAATTTGAAAACAAAAAGCTCCCGGCCGCAAATTCGCCAATTCTGAGTGTGCAACTGTAACTCATTGGTCTTATAGGACTTATAAGCCTTATAAGCCCGGTTGTGCAGCTTTTTCAGCCCCCGAAACCACCCTTTCCGGCCCCCAAACGGCCTTTCCCGGCTCTCTGAAAAGGGCCTTTTCGCCCTGCAATATAGGCCATATCGCAACGCGAGAAGGGCCATATCGCATCGCAATATGACCCTTTTCGCAAAACCGGGCGGCTTTTCAGCCTCTGCGGAACGCCTTCCGGGGCGTTTCCGGTTCTATTTCGCAGGTTTCGGAAGTGTTAAAATCCGCGCTTATTTCTTCACCACCTTGCGTGTGGTTCCGTCGGCGAACTTCACGATGTTCAGACCCTTCTGAGCCACCGGCAGGCGGCGTCCGTCTATCGAGTAGTATGCCACGGGCTTGCTCTGCTCCGTGTCGGCCACGCCGCCGACGCCCGCAGTTGTGCCGTCGTTGTGCAGCACGAGGGTGATTTTCGGCCCTTTGGCAGCCTCGGTGTCCTTGTACTCGTCGTCAGCAGGGTCGTCGGGAGTGTCTCCGCCGCTTACAAGCTCACGGTTCATTCGCTTCAGTTGCAGTGTTAAAGTACATGTTCCCTTAATTTCCTCTAAGAGTGTTGCGTTCGGATCAAACGTACTCTGCTTTACAATCCATTCAATCAAGATGTCTTCTGTCTCATTTGCCAAATGAATGTCGGTACCAGTGTTGTAAACAGAATTTGTAACCTCTGTGCCGTTAAACGTTGTTGACTTACAACTGACAGGGTAACAAATCTGGAATATACCGCCACTTGTCTGTGTGAACTGATAGTCTATGGAAACATAAACATCCTCGTTTGTTGTGTTCTTGACATAAAGGCCGGAATGAATCTGTGTGCCAAATATCATGTCTTCGGTCTTTTCGTAAGCGTGCCATGTGCTGCCGTCTTCGACGACGTTGCCCTCTTCGTCTACGAACTGGAACGTGTTGTCCACCTGCGCAAAGGCTGCCGAGCCGATGAAGAGCGCGGCGATAAGAGTAAATATTTTCCTCATACTCGATTAATTTTTAGTGATTATTTTTATGTTTTTTCTCTCTTTTTCCTGTCTTTCGGGTGCGGCTGTCGCGCCTCCGTCCTCTTGTCGTCATGGCGCACACACCCCGCAGCGTGTCGCGTTGTGGCGTCTTGACGGTGCAAAATTAGGCAAAATGGGGATATTATGGAGCCGGGCGGCCGCTGTTTTACAATTATTTAACCTGAGGAAAATCAGTAAAGGAGTTAAGAAGTTGAAGAAGTCAAGGAGTTAAGACATATGCCTTGCAGGAAGAACTTATGGCTTCCATGCCTGGCACTCCGGCAAAAAGCAGCCACAAAGCATACGTCTTAACTCCTTGACTTCTTCAGCTTCTTAACTCCTAAATACTACTTACCGCACAAGCCTCACCACTCCTCCCTCTTCGCGGCCAGCTCCACGGCGCGGGCCACGATGGGGTTGCGCGAGTTCATCACGGCGTAGTACTCGCTCATGGACCACAGGTCGCGGGCGATGAGAGCCTTGAGCTGCAGGCGCAGGTAGGGCAGGGTGCGGGCCAGCTCGGCCGAGTCCTTGGGCCTGACGCTGTCGCGGGCGGCCTCGGCCATGATGCTGTCGGTGAGCGCGGATGGCACGCTGAAGCCGCTGCTGAAGTCGGCGAACGCGGGGTATTGGGCCTTGAGCCGCTTGCGGTTCTCGTCAACGTAGCGCAGGTTGGCGTTGATGACCAGCCCCCGGGCCACCAGCTCGCGGTGCAGGCGGGTGAAGAGCGTGGTGTCCAGCGGCACGAAGTGGTCGGGCATTATGCCCCCGCCGCCGTAGACGGGGCGCCCCAGGCGCAGGGTGAGGCACTTGAGCGAGTCGGCGAAGTGTATGCTGTCGGCGCTGGTCAGCTCGCCGTGGCGCAGGCGGTTGACCACGTCCATGGCGTAGTCCTTGGCGTCGCCCTTGACGTAGGGCTTCTGTATGCAGCGGCCGGCGGGCGTGTAGTAGTGGGCCACGGTGAGGCGCAGCATCGAGCCGTCGGGCAGGTCGATGGGTCGCTGCACCAGCCCCTTGCCGAACGAGCGGCGCCCCACCACCTGGCCGCGGTCGTGGTCTTGGATGGCGCCTGTCACTATCTCGGCCGCCGAGGCGGTGTATTCGTCCACCAGGACTATCACGCGGCCCTTGCGGTAGATGCCGTTGCCGCGGGCGCGGTATTCCATTCTCGGCGCGCCGCGCCCCTGGGTGTAGACGATCAGGTCGCCCTTGGCCAGAAACTCGTTCGCCACGTCCACCGCCGCCTGCAGGTAGCCCCCGCCGTTGTCCTGGAGGTCGAGCACGAGGGTCGTCATGCCCTCGTCGAGCAGCCGCTTGAGGGCCTCGGCGAACTCGTCGCGGGTGGTGGCTCCGAAGTTTCCGATGTGGATGTAGCCCACGGCGGGGCGGATCATGTAGGAGGCGTCTACCGACTCGACCGGAATCTTGTCGCGCGTGACGGTGAACGAGAGCCGCTCCGCCGCTCCGCGCCTCACCACGCCGAGGCGCACCTTGGTGCCCTTGGGGCCGCGCAGGCGGCGCATTATCTCGTCGCGGGGCATGCCGACGCCGGCTATGGCCGTGTCGTTGACGGTCACTATGCGGTCGCCGGCCAGTATGCCCACGCGCTCCGACGGGCCGCCGCTGACGGGCTGGATGACCATCATCGTGTCGCCCGCCATGTTGAACTGCACGCCGATGCCCTCGAAGTTGCCCGCCAGAGGCTCCGTGAGGGCTTTCACCTCCTTGGCGGTGGAATAGGAAGAGTGGGGGTCGAGCTTCTCGATCATGCCGCGTATGCCGTCCTCGACGAGCCGCTGCTCGTCAACGCTGTCCACATAGAGGTTGGCGATGGCCAGCTCGGCCATCTGCAGCTTGCGCAGGGGGCTGTCGGGCCCGATGTTGACGCGCACCTGGGCGCAGGCCGCAAGCGGCAACAGCAGCGCCAGGGCTGCCGCATGGAGTTTGTTCATGTCGGTATGGTTTGACTTGGTTTCGCTTTGTCTGGGGTGGGAATCTATAGGAGGCTTAGGAGTCGTAGGAGGCCTAAGGGAAATCAGGAGAGCCATCGGCGTAGCCCTTTTTACCCATTTACCTTTTTACTTTTTTACTTTTCCTCCTCCTCCGGGCGGTCCTCCTCTATCACGAGGTTGTCGATTATGAAGTTCTGGCGCTCCGGGGTGTTCTTGCCCATGTAGTATTCAAGCAGCTTCTGCACCTGGTCCGTCTTGTGGAGCGTCACCTGCTCAAGGCGCATGTCGGGCCCGATGAAGTGCTTGAACTCGTCGGGCGAGATTTCGCCCAGACCCTTGAAGCGCGTTATCTCAGGCTCGGGGCCCAGGTCGCTGATGGCCTTGAGGCGCTCGTCCTCGCTGTAGCAGTAGCGCGTGATGAAGTCGCCCCGCCGTCCGTCGGCGGCCTTGGCGTCGGCCACGGCCACCACGTCGCGGTTCTTTATCTTGGTGCGCCGGTTGCGCACGCGGAAGAGCGGCGTCTGCAGCACGTAGACATGGCCCTTCTTTATCAGTTCCGGGAAGAACTGCAGGAAGAACGTTATGATGAGCAGGCGGATGTGCATACCGTCCACGTCGGCGTCGGTGGCCACGATCACCTTGTTGTATCGCAGCGTGTCGAGGCCCTCCTCGATGTCGAGCGCGGCCTGCAGCAGGTTGAACTCCTCGTTCTCGTAGACCACCTTCTTGGTCAGTCCGAACGAGTTGAGGGGCTTTCCGCGCAGCGAGAATACGGCCTGCGTGTTCACGTCGCGGCTCTTGGTGATGCTGCCGCTGGCCGAGTCGCCCTCGGTTATGAAGATGCAGCTCTCCTCCTTGCGGTCGTTCTTCACGTCGCTGAAGTGTATGCGGCAGTCGCGCAGCTTGCGGTTGTGCAGGCTGGCCTTCTTCGCCCGCTCGCGCGCCAGCTTGGTGACGCCGGCCATGGCCTTGCGCTCCTTCTCGCTCTCCTGTATCTTCTGGAGCATCACCTCGGCCACGTCGGCGTGCTTGTGCAGGTAGTTGTCAACCTCGGTCTTGACGAAGTCGCCCACATACTTGTTGATGCTGACGCCTCCGCCGGGCGCCATGGTGAGCGAGCCGAGCTTTATCTTTGTCTGGCTCTCGAACATCGGCTCCTCCACATTGACCGCGATGGCGGCCACGAGGCCGTTGCGTATGTCGGTGTACTCGAAGTTCTTGTTGTAGAAGTCCTTTATCGTCTTGGCTATGTGCTCCTTGAACGCGCTCTGGTGGGTGCCGCCCTGCGTGGTGTGCTGGCCGTTGACGAACGAGTGGTACTCCTCACCGTACTGGTTGGTGTGGGTGAAGGCAATCTCGATGTCCTCGCCCTTGAGGTGTATTATGGGGTATATGCCGTCGGTGGTCATGGTGTCGTTGAGCAGGTCCTTAAGCCCGTGGCGGCTCAGTATGCGGCGGCCGTTGTACATTATGGCCAGCCCCGTGTTGAGGTAGGTGTAGTTGCGGAGCATGGTCTCCACGATGTCGGCGTGGAACGAGTAGCCCGTGAAGAGCGTGTCGTCAGGCTCGAAGAAGATGTAGGTGCCGTTCTCGTCCTGCGTCTCCTCGGTGGTGTCGCCCGTGAGCCGGCCGCGCTCGAAGGTGGCGCGGCGCACGTGGCCGTCGCGGTAGGAGCGCACCTCGAAGCGCGAGCTGAGGGCGTTGACGGCCTTCACGCCCACGCCGTTGAGTCCGACGCTCTTCTTGAACGCCTTGGAGTCATACTTTCCGCCGGTGTTGAGCACGCTGACGGCCTCGATGAGCTTGCCCTGGGGTATGCCTCGGCCGTAGTCGCGCACGCTGACGCGCAGGTTCTCGTCGATGTCAACCTCTATCCTGTCGCCCGCGTTCATCTTGAACTCGTCGATGGAGTTGTCTATAACCTCCTTCAGGAGCACGTATATGCCGTCCTCGGGCAGGGAGCCGTCGCCCAGCCTTCCGATGTACATTCCGGGGCGGGTGCGCACGTGCTCCATGTCGGAGAGGTGGCGTATGTTGTCGTCGGTGTATTCAACGGGCTGCCGCCCGGCGGTTGTCTCTTCTTCGTTCATTGTCTTTTGTTTTTGGGGTGGGGGATGGGAGGCTTAGGAGCCATGGGATTCCTGCGGGGGGAGGCGCGGCTTTCAGCCGATGTCCTTGCGGTAGCAGCGGCGGCGCTTGTGGTTGACGGTCTCCAGATACTGCCACTGGCTCTGCACGTTCTCGTTGGTCTCCATCTCCACCTGGCTCTCGCCCCACTTGAAGCCGTACTTCTGGTACCACGGGATCAGGTCGGCGAACATCAGCGCGTTGGCCCCCTTCATGCGGTATTCGGGCAGCACGCCCATGAGCAGCAGGTCCACGCCCTCGGTCTTGTGCGCCTTCAGGGCGCGCAGCACGTGCCACCAGCCGAAGGGCAGGAGCCGCCCGTCGCGGCACTTCTGGAGCGCGCGCGATAGCGACGGGATGGTTATGCCCACGCCCACGAGCTTGCGCCCGGCGTTCCAGTCCTCCACGAGGGTTATCAGGTTGAGGTCGGCCATGGGCAGGTACATGGCCACGTACTGGTCTATCTGCCTCGGGGTGAGCTGCGAGTAGCCGTAGAGGTCTTTGAAAGTCTCGTTGATCACCTCGAAGATTTTCTGCCCGTAGCCCCCGCGTGTCACCTCGCGGCGCGTCAGCTTCTTGACGTGCAGGTTGTAGCGCCGCTCCACCATCTCGGCTATCTTGACGTATTTCTCGGGAATCTTCTCAGGCACGAAGAGCTTGAACTCCACGTAGTCGTTGTCCTTCTGCCATCCGCCCATGCGCTCGATGTGCTCCGGGTAGTAGGGGTAATTGTATATTGTGGCCTGCGTGCCGAGCTGGTCGAAGCCCCAGGTGAGCATTCCCTCGGGGTCCATGTCGGTGAAGCCCAGCGGCCCCACGATCTCTGTCATGCCGCGCTCGCGCCCCCACTGCTCCACGGCCCCGAGCAGGGCGGCCGACACCTCGGCGTCGTCGATGAAGTCTATCCACCCGAAGCGCACGCTCCGGCGGCCCCACCGCTCGTTGGCGTGGCGGTTGATTATGGCTGCCACGCGGCCCGCCACGCGGCCGTCCTTGTAGGCCAGGAAGTAGTCGGCCTCGCAGAACTCGAAGGCGGCGTTGCGCTCCCTGCTGAGCGTGGCCACCTCGTCGGAGCGCAGGTTGGGCACGTCGTAGGGGTCGCCCCTGTACAAGTCGTAGTGGAACTGTATGAAATCCTCAAGACCCTTTCGGTCGGAAACCTTTACAATCTTTACTGATGACATTTCTGGTCGGTGATAAAATTAAGGCCAACGGCAGGCCGGGCGGCATCCGCGCCGCCCCGTTCCGCGCCGTGTCCGTGCCCGTGCGTGGCGGCTTCGTGCCGCATTCTGCGCAGGGGCTGTTTCTGCAAAGGTAGGCATAAAAATCAAAAACAGAAAGAAATATTTGCTAATTTCAACATTTTAGACTATTTTTGTGGCATTCAATGACTCGAAACCAATTTTCATTAAAACCAAAAGCAATGAATAACAAGACTTTTATCGCGCTGGCTTTGGGCCTTGCTTTCTCATCGGCCGCCATGGCACAGGAGAGCGAAGGCGACGGTCTGAAGTCCTACAACTTTGTAGAAGCGCAGGGCGGTATGCAGTTCACCCCCACCGACGCAAAGAACAGCAAGTTGATAACACCGGTCGGAGCGCTGTCGTTCGGACGCTTCTTCACGCCGGCGGTCGGCGCGCGCATCCACGTGAACGGCTGGCAGGCGAAGAGCGGCTACGAGTTCCAGGGCGCGAGCACCTACTACAAGTGGAACTACATCACCACCGACATTGACGTGCTTCTGAACCTCAACAGGCTCTTCAGCAAGAAGAACCACCCGGTGAACGTGATGCTCCTGGGCGGTGTCGGACTCAACACGGCCTGGGGCAACGACGAGGCCTGCAAGCTGGCTGCGGCCAACCCCGACCTCAATATGCCCTTCGCATGGGACGACACGCGCCTGAGCCACAACATACGCGCCGGAGTGCGCCTGGAGACCGACGTGACGAAGCCCGTGGGCGTGTCGCTCGAGGTGACGGCCAACAGCCTTGATGACCGCTTCAACTCCAAGTACAGCAACCGCGACGACTGGATGATCACGGCCATGCTCGGCGTGAGCGTGCGCTTCGGCCACAAGTACAAGGCAAAGCCGCAGCCCGCGCCAGAGCCAGCTCCGGCCCCCGCTCCCGCCCCGGAGCCCAAGCCCGAGCCGAAGCCCGAGCCAAAGCCGCAGCCCGAGCCCAAGCCCGAGACGCTGAAGCAGGAGGTGTTCTTCCAGATACGCGAGTCGGACCCGAAGCACGCTGCAAACGAGCTGAGGCAGGTGGCCGACTACATGAAGCGCAACCCCGAGGCCAAGATCCGCATCACGGGCTACGCCGACAAGAACACCGGCAACGCACGCGTCAACATGGAGTACTCGCAGAAGCGCGCCGACGAGTTCAAGGCCGAGCTTGTGAAGAGCTACGGAGCTGACGCCGCCCGGATTCTCACCGAGGCCAAGGGCGACACCGTGCAGCCCTTCTCCGACAACGACCGCAACCGCTGCGTGATCATCGTTGGCCCGGTGAAGTAGGCCAGGCAGAACGCGGGAAACAATAGTGGCGGGAGCCGCGCATCCTCATCAGGGTGCGGTGGCTCCCGCCTTTGTTTATGCCCGCGCCGGCGGCCCGTCGGCCGCTGAAAGGCATCCTTATCCGCTCTTATATTTGGCCGTTAGCGGCAAAAGCACTACCTTTGCTATGGCTTTTCGCGGCGGCCTACCATACGCCGCGCGGCAAAAAACAAACGACAATGGCAGAAAACATAACATCGCCCATACTCGAGCTGCAGCGGCAGCGCGCCCTGCTCGAGACGGAATACAACGCTGAGAAGGAGGAGTTCCGCCGCCAGACGGAGGCCGCCGGCATGGCCCGCAAGGTGAAGCGCGGTGACGCCTGGTGGCCGCTGCGCGTGGGTCGCAGCTACTACAACTCGCTGAACCAGCTGTGCGTGGAGGTGTTCCGCACCGCCGACAGCGGCATCGAGCACAATTTTGAGTACGGCCGCCCCGTGGTGTTCTTCCGCACCGCCGACGCCGGCGCCGCCGGGGGCAGGCGGTCTTCGCCACTGGCCTACTTCGGCTTCACCGGCACCGTGAGCTTTGCCGACGGCGACCGCATGGTGGTGGCTGTGCCCGACGGCGCCGACCTCCTGGAGCTGCAGCGCACGGCGGGCCTGGGCGTGCAGCTCTCGTTCGACGAGACGAGCTACCGCCTGATGTTCGACGCCCTCGACCGCACCATGAGGGCCAAGGGGCGGCTGGCCCAGCTGCGCGACCTGTTCTACTCGCGGGCCGAGGCCGCGCGGCTGTCGCTGCCCCCGATGCGCTTCCCCTATCTCAACGCCACCCAGGAGGAGGCCGTCAACGAGGTGCTCAGGGCCAAGGACGTGGCAGTGGTGCACGGCCCGCCCGGCACGGGCAAGACCACCACGCTCGTCGAGGCCATACACGAGACGCTGCTGCGCGAGCCCCAGGTGATGGTGTGCGCCCAGAGCAACATGGCCGTGGACTGGATCTCGGAGAAGCTCGTGGACCGCGGCGTGGCCGTGCTGCGCCTGGGCAATCCCACGCGCGTTGACGACAAGATGCTCTCCTTCACCTACGAGAGGCGCTTTGCCGACCACCCCGACTACCCGCAGCTCTGGGCCATGCGCAGGGCCATCCGCGAGCTGCGCGCCGGCCGCCGGCGCGGCTCGCAGTCCGTGCGCCAGAAGATAGAGAGCCTCAAGGCCCGCGCCACGGAGCTTGAGCTGCGCATCAACGCCGAGCTGTTCGGCCAGGCCCGCGTAGTGGCCTGCACGCTGACCGGGGCCGCCAGCCGCCTGCTGGAGGGCAAGCGCTTCACCACGCTCTTCATCGACGAGGCCGCGCAGGCCCTCGAGGCCGCCTGCTGGATTGCCATCAGGCGGGCCGGGCGCGTGGTGCTGGCCGGCGACCACTGCCAGCTGCCGCCCACGGTGAAGAGCCTGGAGGCCCTGCGCGGCGGACTGGGGCGCACGCTCATGGAGCGCATCGTGGAGCTTCACCCCGGGGCGGTGACGCTGCTGCGCGTGCAGTACCGCATGAACGACGACATCATGCGCTTCTCCAGCCGCTGGTTCTACGGCGGCCGGGTGGAGTCGGCGCCCGAGGTGAGGCACCGCGGCATACTCGACCTCGACATTCCCATGGAGTGGATAGACACCTCGCAGATGGCCGGTGGCGGCAGCGGCGACGGCGGCGCGGAGCCCGCCGGCTTCCGCGAGGAGTTCGTGGGCGAGAGCTTCGGCCGCGTGAACAAGGCCGAGGCGGAGCTTACGCTGGCCGTGCTCGAGAGCTACTTCGCCCGCATAGGCCGGCAGCGGATAATCGACGAGCGCATCGACGTGGGCGTCATCTCGCCCTACCGCGCCCAGGTGCAGTACCTGCGGCGCCTCGTCTCGGCCAGCGAGAGCCTCAAGCCGCTGCGCCGCAGCATCACCGTGAACACCGTGGACGGCTTCCAGGGCCAGGAACGCGACGTCATCCTGATCTCGCTCGTGCGCTCCAACGACGGCGGCGAGATAGGCTTCCTGCGCGACCTGCGCCGCATGAACGTGGCCATCACACGCGCCCGCATGAAGCTGATCATCCTCGGCGACGTGCCCACCATGACCCGCCACCCCTTCTACCGCAAGCTCTGGGAGTATGTCTGCGGGCTGAAAACAATTAAAAGTTAAAAATTAAAAGTTAAAAGAGTCACCCTCTGTGGCGGCCAAGCCCCATGCCATCATAGGGAAATGAAGAATTAAGAGTTAAGAAAATATGAATGTCCGCAATTTGCCAAGTTGTGCCCTCTACTGATATTTGCACATTTGGCAAATTGCGGACATTCATTAAGAAAAATACTGTCAGTGGGAACGGCTTTTCTTCATTCTTAATTTCCACATGGGCTATTGTCTGTCTCCCGTCTCCTGTCTCCCGAAAATTAACACTTCGTTTTCCGCCGAAATAGAAAATTTCCGGGCGGTTTTGCCGCCTTTCGGGGCCGGAAAACGTCTCCGGCTCTTCAATATGGCCTGTATCGCGCGGCGATATAGGCCATATTGCATTGCAAAACAGGCCATATCGGAGGCCGGAATGACCCTTTTCAGAGGGCAAAAAAGGCCGTTTTGGGGGCTGGAAAGGGTGGTTTCGGGGGCTGGCTTTATTGCACAATAGGGCTTATAAGGCTTATAAGTCCTATAAGACCAATAAATTACCAGTTGCACACTCATATTCCGCGAATTTGCGCCCGGCGGCGGATTGTTTTCAAAAAACGCGAAATCTCGGGGGTGGAAAGGCCGGATTTTTAACCGTTGTGAATTTGTCTTAACGGCTCTGCGGCGCCACTTTTTCTCACAATCGCGGCAGTTTTATTGAACTCATTCAAACTTTTTGCGACTTCAGCCCGAGTAATGTTTTCGTGGCTGTTTATTTGCCGGAAAGAGGAGCGTGGCGGGCCACGTGACGAATGACGGCGAAGAAACAGACCGAAAAGAACCTCGGAATGAAGCAAAAAAAGACTTTTCGGAAAAAGTTTAAATGAGTTCATTTTGTGTTCTCTGGTTTTTGTCTTATCTTTGCGTATCGGTAAGCAGCCGCAACAAACACTCAATGACTATGACACAAGAAGAGAAAACAGCTATAGAGGAGCGCATCGTCGATGTGCTGCGCACGGTCTACGACCCCGAGATACCTGTCAACATCTACGACCTCGGCCTGATCTACAAGGTCGATGTCAAGGACTCGGGCGACGTTGACATCGACATGACGTTCACCGCCCCCTCGTGCCCCGCCGCCGACTTCATCCTGGAGGACGTCCGCCAGAAGGTTGACACCGTGGAGGGCGTGGCCTCGGCCACGGTCAACCTGGTGTTCGAGCCGGTGTGGGACCAGAGCATGATGACCGAGGAGGCCCGCGTGGAGCTGGGCTTCGACTGACAGCCGCCCGCGGCGCCGCGCCTCTGTCGCGCCAACCCTAAAAACAACGGATTATGAAAAACGTCTACTTCCTTTCCGACGCCCACCTCGGGTCGCTCGCCATCGACCACGGCCGCATGCACGAGCGGCGCCTCGTGCGCTTTCTCGACAGCATCAAGCACAAGGCGGCGGCCATATATCTGCTGGGCGACATGTTCGACTTCTGGTATGAGTACCGCTGCGTGGTGCCCCGGGGCTACACGCGCTTTCTCGGCAAGCTGTCGGAGCTGGCCGACATGGGCGTGGAGATCCACTACTTCACCGGCAACCACGACATCTGGGCCTACAACTATCTGGAGTCCGAGTGCGGCGTGATTCTGCACAAGCAGCCGCTCACCACCGAGATCTACGGCAAGGTGTTCTTCCTGGCCCACGGCGACGGGCTGGGCGACCCCGACGGCAAGTTCAAGCTGCTCAGGGCCGTGTTCCACAACCGCCTCTGCCAGGTGATGTTCTCGGCGCTGCACCCCCGCTGGGGCGTGGCCTTCGGAATGGAGTGGGCCAGGCGCAGCCGCCTGAAGCGCAAGGACGGCCAGGAGCCGCCCTACATGGGCGAGCGGCGCGAGCCGCTGGTGCTCTTCACCAAGGACTATATGAAGACCCACGGCAATGTGGACTACTTCATCTACGGCCACCGCCACATAGAGCTTGACCTGCAGCTGTCGAAGAAGGTGCGCATGATGATCATCGGCGACTGGATAACGCAGTTCACCTACGTGGTGTTCGACGGCGGGCACCTGTTCCTCGAGGAGTATGTGGAGGGCGAGTCGCAGCCCTGAGCCGGGCGGCGGAGGCCCCTGCGGCGGCATCAGAGCGAGAAAAGCGGCGCGGCGTTTGGGCGTGTCTGCTTTTTGAGCTACCTTTGCAGCCTGACGAAACAACAAGCAAGTGTTATGGGATTCTGGATTTCACTGATTCTTTGGGCGGCCGTTGCCGCTCTGCTGCTCTACGGCTGGTTCCACAACATGGGCCAGCACCGCGAGACCACAAAAGACATTCTTGTCACCGTGGGCTCCTGCATAGTGTCGCTGTGGGCGCTGCGCAGGTTTCTGCCGGGGCCTGCCGTGTCGGGCGTCGTGGCCGCGGCGGCCGCCGCGTTCCTGCTGGCGGCTCTCGTGCCGCGCACGGGGCGGCTCATTCCGCGCAGCGCGGCCATAGCCTCGGCCATGGTCATCGTGTCGCTGCTGCTCTACATCCTCGACAAGTTCGCGGGTCTCTCCGCCGTGGCGGTGTGCGCCGCCGGCGCCGTGGCCTTCGTGGCCCTCTACGCGCTGACGCTGCGCGTCTACGCCCGCCGGGCGGCAAAGCGCGGCGACGACTGAGCCTCAGCCCCGCGCGCCGGCGCACGGAATGACGGTATGCGAGACACGCCCCTTATGGAGCACACAACTTGGTAACTTGCGGATATTCAATAGCACAAAGCGCCCTGCCGACAGCCGTCGGCAGGGCGCTTTGCATTGGTGCTCTCAGCAATCGGTCTGAGGCTTACAGCAGGTTCATCGTGTCTGTGGCGATCATCAGCTCCTCGTCTGTGGGGATGACAACCACCTTCACCCTTGAGTCGGGGGCAGAGATTACGGCCTCCTCGCCGTGTGTCCTCAGGTTGGCCTCGGCGTCGAGCTTCACGCCCATCCACTCCATGCCCTCGCACACTCCGGCGCGCATTCCGCTCTGGTTCTCGCCCACACCGGCGGTGAACACGATGATGTCAACGCCGCCCATGGCCGCGGCGTAGGCGCCGATGTACTTCTTGATGCGGTAGTTGTACATCTTCTGGGCCAGGATGGCCTTCGGGTCGCCGGCCTTCTCGGCAGCCTCCACCTCGCGCATGTCAGACGATATGCCGGTGATGCCGAGCACGCCGCTCTTCTTGTTGAGCAGGTTGGATATGCCGTCGGCGTCGAGCCCGAGCTTCTTCTCGATGAACGACACGGCGCCGCCGTCGATGTCGCCGCTGCGGGTGCCCATCATCACGCCCTCGAGCGGCGTGAGGCCCATCGAGGTGTCCATGCACTTGCCGTGCTTCACGGCGGCCACGCTGCCGCCGTTGCCTATGTGGCAGGTGATGACGCGCTGCTCCTCGGGCTTCACGCCGAGGAAGTCGCACACGCGCTTTGACACGTAGCGGTGGCTCGTGCCGTGGAAGCCGTAGCGGCGTATGCCGTACTTCTCATACAGTTCGTAGGGAATGGCGTACATATAGGCATAGTCGGGCATGGTCTGGTGGAAGGCCGTGTCGAACACTCCCACCTGTGGCAGGCCGGGCATCAGCTCCTGCACGGCGCGCACGCCCTTGAGGTTGGCGGGGTTGTGGAGCGGTGCCAGGTCGCTGCACTCCTCGAAAGTCTTGAGCACATCCTCCGTGAGGAGCACGCTCTTGTTGAACTTCTCGCCTCCGTGCACCATGCGGTGGCCCACGGCGCCAATCTCGCTGAGATCCTTGATGACGCCTATCTCAGGGTCGGTGAGCAGGCTGAAGATGAACTTCACTCCCTCGGTGTGCTCCGGGATGTCGTGCATAATCTGTTTTTTCTCTCCGTTCGGCATCTTCACCTTCACGAAGGCGCCGTCCAGGCCGACGCGCTCGGCGCCGCCCGATGTCATCACCGTCTTGTCGTCCATGTTGTAGAGGGCGTACTTGATTGACGATGAACCGCAGTTTAAGACTAATATTTTCATAGTTTTGAGTTTTGATTTTTGAGTTTTGAATTGTCGGGCTGCGCCCGATTGCGGAATTGTTTAATTAAGAATTGTTTGGCGAGGTG
>CALUGW010000026.1 GCA_944320305.1 uncultured Prevotella sp.
CCAACTCATTACCCGAAAACGAGGTAATTCTTCTAACTCTCTTGATTTCAAAGAGGTATATTCCTTATACAGATTTAGTGAAAAAATATGTAAAAACAAAGGAGCAGGAGGAGTTTTATCAATGAAGAATTAAGAGTTAAGAAAAAATAGCACCATGGGCTGCCGTGAGCGATTAAAAGATAAAAATTAAAGATTAAAAGAATTGCCTCTGTGGCTGCTGTTAGCCCTGCGTCACCTTTCAGCGCGGCGGACTCTACCCACAAAAGAATTGCCTCTGTGGCTGCTGTTAGACCTGCGGCCACCTTTCGGCGCGGCGGCCTCTCCCCACGAAACAATTAAGAATGAAGAATTAAGAGTTAAGAAAAATAGCACCATGGGCTGTCTTTCTTCATTCTTAACTCTTCATTCTTAATTTCCGCGGGGCTGTCGTCTGTCTCCCGCCTCCTGCCCCCTGTCTCCTGAATTTAACACTTCATTTTCCCTCGAAATAGAAAATTTACGGCGGTTTTTGCCCACTTGTTTTGCCAAAAACAGTGGCCTATTTTGCGAAAAGGGCTATATTGCAATGCGATATAGGCCGTTTTGCATTGCGATATGGCCTATATTGGAGGCCGATATGACCCTTTTCATAGAGTGAAAAAGGCCGTTTTGGGGCTGGAAAGGGTGGTTTCGGGGGCTGAAAAAATTGCACAGCCAGGCCAATTGGACTAATAAGTCTAATTAGTCCAGTAACTTACAATTGCACACTCATATTTCGCGTATTTGCGGCCAGATGTTTTTTGTTTTCAAATTCGCGAAATTTGAGGGGGCAGACACGGCACGTTTTTAACAAGTGTGAATGCGCATTAACCAAAAGGCCGCCCCTCCCGCCGGTGCCCGCCCGCAGCGGCGGAGGCCCGGGGGAAAACGCCGCCGCGGGGCTGCGGCCAGTCGTGAGCGAGCCTGCCCCGCGCAACCGGCACACGCTATGGCACAAAATGCATCCAGATGGAATAAAGATTACAATTCGGGATATTTGGAACAGACAACGCTTAATATATTGCTAAGAAAACTTAAAACAACCCAAGGGTTTTCTGACCTTATGCATATTTGATGTAACTTTGCCACCCGGAATATAACCGTTTCCGGACAATGATACTGGCAGTAGGCAGGGCAGAGCGCTTCTCACCAAACTCGGCAGACAAGGACGCAGCCATACTTGGCGGCGTCTGCGGCGAGCTTGAGCGCATGGGATTCAGCGTGGGGCGCGTCAGCGAGACAGACCTGGCGCCCGGCATCCGCGCCGACGCCTGGCTCACCATGGGCCGCCTGCCGTCGGCGCTCGGCTTTCTGGCCTCGCGCCAGAGCCTGGGCGAGCCGGTGGTGAACAGCCCCGAGGGCATCGCCCTGTGCTGCGACAGGCAGCGGCTCACGGCCGCTCTCGGCCGCGCCGGAGTGCCAGTGCCGCCCGAGAGCGGGGCGCACGGCGTGTGGCTCAAGCGGGCGCACGGCGTGGCCGAGAGCGAGTGGGACGTGCGCTACGCCGACGACGACAGCCGGGCCGTGGCCGTGGAGGCCGAGATGCGCCGCCACGGCGTGACGGAGGTGATGCGGTGCGCCCATGTTCCGGGCGACCTCGTCAAGTTCTACGGCGTGGGCGGCACAGACTTCTTCCGATTCTTCTACCCCGGCGACGACGGCATGACCAAGTTCGGCGACGAGCGGCGCAACGGCCGCCCCCGCCACTACGCTTTCAGCGAGGCTGCGCTGCGCTCCGCCGCACGGCTTGCGGCCCGCACGGCCGGCACCGCCGTCTATGGCGGCGACTGCATCGTGCGCCCCGACGGCAGCCTGTGCATAATCGACTTCAACGACTGGCCCAGCTTCTCGCGCTGCCGCGCCGAGGCCGCCCGGGCCATAGCCGCCATGGTGGCGGAGCGGCTCAGCGGCACATTATTAAAGAAAAGAGCACTATGATTGATATTCTGGAGCAGACAAAGGGGTGCGTCTTCGACTACGGCGGCACACTCGACACCGGCGGATGCCACTGGGGGCGCGCCATCTGGCACGCCTACCGCCGGCAGCAGGTGCCCGTGGAGGAGCAGCTCTTCCGCGAGGCCTACGTCTACGCAGAGCGCGAGCTGGGGCGCAACCCCATAATCCAGCCCTCATACACATTCCTGAAAACGCTCTCGGTGAAGCTGCGCATCGAGATGGAACACATCGCGGAGCGCCGCGCCGGCTTCGACCCCGCGCGGTGGCACAAGGCCGTGCTCGACGACCTCTACGACGGAGTGCGGGCCGAGACGGCCCGCAGCCGCCTCGTGCTGGAGCAAGTCGCGGAGCGGCGTCCGCTGGCGCTGGTGAGCAACTTCTACGGCAACATCAGCACGGTGCTCGCCGAGTTCGGGCTTGACGGCCTGTTCGGCAGCGTGGTGGAGTCGGCGGTGGTGGGCGTGCGCAAGCCCGACCCGCGCATATTCGCCCTGGGCGCCGAGGCGCTGGGCCTCGACGCGGCCTGCGTGGCGGTGGTGGGCGACAGCTACGACAAGGACATCGTGCCCGCGCGGAAGGCCGGATGCCGCACGGTGTGGCTGCGCGGCGAGGGCTGGACAGACGGCGGCCCGGCCGACACCTCGGCCGCCGACGCCACAATCGGCAGCCTCGGCGAGCTGCTCTGAGACCCGCCGGGCGGTGCGCCCGCGCCGCAGCACATAAGCGTGAAGACAAAAACAACAGATACATTTTAATATTAAATTGTAATGAAACAAACTGATGTGAAGCCGGCTGACGGCAAGTTAGGAATTATGATCGTGGGCAACGGCGCCGTTGCCACGACCTTCATGACAGGCGTGTTCATGGCCCGCCGCGGACTGGCAAAGCCCATCGGCTCAATGACACAGTACGACAAGATCCGCGTGGGGCGCGGTGCCGACAAGCAGTATTTGCATTATGGCGACATTGTTCCGCTGGCAAAGCTCGACGACATTGTCTTCGGAACATGGGATGTCTACCCGCAGAACGCCTACCAGGCAGCCATGTATGCCGAGGTGCTGCAGGAGAAGGACATCAACCCCGTAAAGGACGAGCTGGAGAAAATCGTGCCGATGAAGGCCGCCTTCGACCGCAACTACGCCAAGCGCCTCGACGGCGACAACGTGAAAGACTGCAAGACACGCTGGGACATGGTTGAGCAGATACGCCAGGACATACGCGACTTCAAGCAGAAGAACGGTTGCTCGCGCATCGTTGTCATCTGGGCGGCGTCCACAGAGATTTACGTTCCGGTGGACGAACAGGCGCACGGCACGCTCGCCGCCCTTGAGGCGGCCATGAAAGCCGACGACCGCGAGCGCGTGGCCCCGTCGATGTGCTACGCCTACGCCGCCCTGGCCGAGGGCGCGCCGTTCATCATGGGCGCGCCGAACACCACCGTTGACATTCCGGCCATGTGGGAGCTGGCCGAGAAGACGCGGATGCCCATCGCCGGCAAGGACTTCAAGACGGGCCAGACGCTCGTGAAGAGCGGCTTCGCACCCATCATCGGCACGCGCTGCCTGGGGCTGAGCGGATGGTTCTCCACCAACATACTGGGCAACCGCGACGGCCTCGTGCTCGACGAGCCGGCCAACTTCCACACCAAGGAGGTGAGCAAGCTCTCCACGCTTGAGACCATACTGAAGCCCGAGGTGCAGCCCGACCTCTACACGGACTACTACCACAAGGTGCGCATCAACTACTATCCGCCGCGCAATGACAACAAGGAGGGATGGGACAACATCGACATCTTCGGCTGGATGGGCTACCCGATGCAGATCAAGATCAACTTCCTCTGCCGCGACTCCATACTGGCCGCCCCGCTGCTGCTCGACCTCACGCTGCTCAGCGACCTTGCCGCCCGCGCCGGACGCTGGGGCATACAGCGCTTCCTGAGCTTCTTCCTGAAGAGCCCCATGCACGACTACACCAAGGGCGAGGAGGCCGTGAACAACCTCTACCAGCAGTACACAATGCTGAAGAACGCCATCCGCGAGATGGGCGGATACGAGGCCGACGAGGAGATAGACTGACAAACGCAGGGCGGCGCGGCATCCTGCCGCGCCGCCGCAAGGCTGCAACGGCCGGAAAACCGTGCCGGACACAGGCGCACAGCCTGCCGCCCCACTGTGGCGGCAGGGCTGTACGCACGCGCGACGGCACGGATTTCCGGCTTCCGCTTCTATATATTTAACTGTGCCATTTGAGCTGAAAAGATTTGGGAAAAAACAGAATAACACTCTTGCTGTTGCTGCTCCTGCTGGCGGCGCTGCCGCTGAAAGCGCAGATTCAGGGCTACATCATTGACGACGCCACGGGCGACAGCATCCCCTACGCCAGCGTAATCTACCGCGGCCACAACGTAGCCGTGGCCTCCAACCTGAGCGGCCGCTACGTCATTGAGCGCCACGACGGCTGGCAGCTCACGTTCAGCTCCGTGGGCTACATCCCGCAGACCGTCACCGTGGGGCCAAAGACCAAGGCGCGGCTCGACATAAGGCTGAAGCCCGACACGCGCGCGCTGAAAGAGGTCACGGTGCGCTCAAAGCGCGGACGCTACAGCCGCAAGAACAATCCGGCGGTGGAACTGATGAAGAAAGTCATCGCCGCGAAGAAGCGCACGGACCTGAAGAACCGCGACTTCTACCAGTACAACAAGTACCAGAAGATAACACTGGCCGTCAACGACATCACCCCCGAGAAGCTGGAGACGCCGAAGCTGAAGAAAATGCCGTGGCTCAAGGACCAGGTGGAGAAGTGCCAGTACAACGGAAAGCTGATCCTGCCCATCTCGGTAGACGAGACCGTGACGCAGAAAATATACCGCCGCGACCCCCACAGCGAGAAGAACATCATCAAGGGGCAGAACTCCAGCGGCATAAACGACCTCTTCCAGACAGGCGACATACTCACCACGACGCTCAAGGACGTGTTCACCGACGTCAACATCTACGACGACCAGGTGCGCCTGCTGCAGTATCCGTTCACATCGCCGATAGGCAAAGACGCCATCGGCTTCTACCGCTTCTACATCGAGGACACCGTCTTCGTGGACCGCGACAAGTGCTTCCACCTGCAGTTTCTGCCCAACAACCAGCAGGACTTCGGCTTCCGCGGCGACATCTACATCATGGCCGACTCGTCGTTTCAGGTGAAACGCTGCG
The DNA here is from genome assembly GCA_944320305.1 of uncultured Prevotella sp. Lineage (GTDB taxonomy): Bacteria > Bacteroidota > Bacteroidia > Bacteroidales > Bacteroidaceae > Prevotella. The sequence goes on from CALUGW010000026.1 coordinate 5,181, forward strand.
AGCTGACCATCCCCAGGCGCAGCGACGTGAACTTCGTCGAGAACCTGCGCGTGCTCCAGCAGTTCACCATGCTGCCCGACAGCACGTGGGTGCTGACCCAGGACGACATGGTGGCGGAGCTGAAGGTGACCGACTTCATCGCCAAGGCCATCGTGATACGCACCACGCGGATGAGCGACTACGCCTTTGACGAGCTGCCCAGGCAGCTCTTCAAGGGCAAGGCGCGCGAGGTGAAGGAGGCCGACGCCATGATGCGCGACGACGACTTCTGGAACAAGTACCGCCAGGTTCACCTCACCCAGAGCGAGAGCAAGATGGACGCCTTCGTGCATAACCTCGAGCAGATAAAGGGATTCAAGTATATCATCTTCGGCGCCAAGGCGCTGATAGAGAACTTTGTGGAGACAAGCGACCCGTGCTACGTTGACATCGGGCCGATAAACACCATGATCTCGAGCAACTTCATCGACGGCGTGCGAACCCGACTGAGCGCGCAGACCACGGCCAAGCTCAACCCGCACCTGTTCCTCAGCGGCTACTACGCCCGCGGATGGGACAGCCACAAGAACTACTACAAGGGCGAAGTGACCTACTCGTTCAACAAAAAGGAGTATCTGCCGCGCGAGTTTCCAAAGCGCACACTGACGTTCTCGTCGACCTACGACGTCTGCTCGCCGTCTGACAAGTTCATGCACACCGACAAGGACAACGTGTTCACCGCCCTGAAATGGACAAAGGTGGACAAGATGATGTTCTACAACCGCCAGGAACTGACCTTCGAGCGCGAGGAAGACTGGGGCTTCAAGACCACTGTGGCGGTGAAGACTGAGGAGAACGAGGCCTGCGGCTACCTGCGCTTCCTGCCCCTCAACACGCTGCGCGACACACGCATACGCACCACCGAGCTGCGCGCCGAGCTGCGCTTCGCCCCCGGCGAGACCTACATCAACACCAAGCAGCGCCGGCTGAAGATAAACCTGGACGCCCCGGTGTTCACCATCGGCCACACAGTGGGCCTGAAAGACGTGCTCGGAGGCGACTACAGCTACAACTACACGGAGGCGAGCGTCTACAAGCGCTTCTGGCTCAACAGCTGGGGCAAGGTGGACTGCTACGTGCGCGGCGGCGTGCAGTGGAACAAAGTGCCGTTCCCGCTGCTCTCGATGCCCGCCACCAACCTGTCGTACATCATCCAGGACCAGACGTTCCAGCTCATAAACAACATGGAGTTTCTCAACGACCGCTTCGTCAGCGCCGACATATCGTGGGACCTCAACGGCAAGATCTTCAACCGCATACCGCTCATCAAGAAGCTCAAGTGGCGCGAGTACGTCGCCGTGAAAGTGCTCTGGGGCGACCTGTCGGACAAGAACAACCCCTATCTGGCGCAGAACGCCGGCGACCCGGTGCTCATGCAGTTCCCCGAGGGCTGCCATGTGATGGACCCGAAGAAGCCCTACGTCGAGATGGCCTTCGGCATTCACAACATCTTCAAGATACTGCACGTGGAATATGTCCACAGGTTCAACTACCTCGAGCTGCCCACGGCCGAGAAGCACGGGGTGCGCTTCATGTTCCGCATGACGTTCTGACGCGCGGCCTCCACCACGCCCCCTGCGGCCGGAGACGGCAGCCGCGCCCGTTCAGATAAAATAACCCGATTCGTTTTCGGGTCTCAACAATAATGTGTAATTTTGCTGCCGCTTACACAAAAATACAGATTTAAGGAATGAAATACGCAATCATTGCAGCCGGCGACGGCAGCCGCCTGGCCGCCGAGGGGCTGGCGGTGCCCAAGCCGCTGGTGCGCATCGGAGGCGAGCCGCTGATAGACCGCCTGCTGAAAGTGTTCATGGATAACGACGCAGAGAGCATTGTTGTGATTTGCAACGACCGTATGCCCGGCGTGGCCGCCCACCTCAAGGAAATCCAGCGCGGCGGTCTCGACGGCCGCGCAGTGCCGCTTCGCTATGTGGTCAAGAGCACGCCAAGCTCCATGCACAGCTTTTTCGAGATCAGCCGCTATCTGGGCGGCGGGCCGTTCTGCATGACAACGGTCGATACTATATTCCGCGCCGACGAGTTCACAAGCTATGTCAAGGCATTCACCGGGGCCGTGGCTGCGGGCGAATGCAAAGGCATGATGGGCGTGACTGACTACATCGACGACGAAAGGCCGCTCTACGTCGAGACCGACGCCGACCTGAACATCACCGGATTCCTCGACAGCCCCGGCTCCTGCCGCTACATCTCAGGCGGCATCTACGGCCTCACCCCGGCCTCGCTGACCACGCTCGACGGCTGCCTGAGGCGCGGCGAGAGCCGCATGCGCAACTTCCAGCGCGCCCTGGTGGCCGATGGCTTCAGGCTGAAAGCATGGCCGTTCTCAAAGGTTCTCGACGTTGACCACGTTGAAGACATAAAGAAAGCGGAGGAGTTTGTGAGCGAATGAAAAGAGAGAAAAGAAGTTTCAAGGAGCTGCTCCACGCCTCGTTCAAGTCGGAAGACACCGAGGAGTGGCTCGACGTGCACTTCACCCGGCCCGTCGGACTGGCCTTCGCGCTGCTGTGGGAGCGGCTGCACGTCCACCCCAACGCCATCACCGTGCTGTCGATATTCCTCGGCCTGGGGGCCGGCTGGATGTTCTATCACACCGACCTGTGGCACAATCTCGCCGGAGTGGGGCTGCTGATGCTGGCCAACTTCTGCGACTCCACCGACGGACAGCTGGCACGCCTCACCGGGCAGAAGACCCTCGTGGGCCGCGTTCTGGACGGTTTCTCGGGCGACCTGTGGTTCTTCGCCGTCTATCTGGCCATCGCCCTGCGCCTCTGGCCGCAGGAGATACCGCTCGCAGGAACGCAGTGGGGACCGCTCGGCTTCGTGCTCTGCGGCGTGGCGGGCATACTCTGCCACTCGCCCCAAAGCTCGCTGGCCGACTACTACCGCCAGATTCACCTCTACTTCCTGCTGGGCAGCGAGGGCAGCGAGCTTGACGACAGCCGCTCGCAGCGCGCCATCTACGACTCGCTACCGCGCCGCAGGGCGTTCTGGGCGCACGCCTTCTACTACAACTACGCCAACTACTGCCGCAGCCAGGAGCGCCGCACGCCGGCCTTCCAGCGCTTCCGCGCCGCGCTGCGCGAGAAGTACAAGTCGCCCGCCGACATGCCCCGGCAGCTGCGCGACGACTTCCGCAGCGGCTCGCTCCCGCTGATGAAGTATGCCAACCTGCTCACGTTCAACTCGCGCGCCATCCTCATCTACGCCACGTGCCTGCTCGGCGTGCCGTTTGTCTACCCTCTTGTGGAGATCGCCGCGTTCTCGCCGCTCTACCGCCATATGCGTTCCGAACACGAGGCGCTGTGCCTCCGCCTCACCGAAAAGTACTGCTGATGGGACTGAGAGGGCTGCTGCTGGTTGTCACACTGTGGCTCTGGGCCGCCGGGGCGCGCGCCCAAATCAACTCCGACGTGAGCCGCGACACGAGCAAGTGGTTCAACCGCACCCACCGTGTCAGCGAGATCACCGTGCGGTCGAAGCGCTCGCGCTACAGCCGCAAGAACAACCCGGCAGTGGAACTGATGAAGAAGGTAATCGCGGCGAAGAAGAAGACAGACCTTGACAACCGCGACTACTACCGGTTCCGCAAGTACCAGAAAATCACTTTCGCCGCCAACGATGTCGAGCCGGCCGACCTTCAGCGCGGCATCCTCGGCAAGATACCCGGCCTCTACGGCCAGGTGGAGCTGTGCCCCTACAACAACAAGCTGATACTGCCCGTCACGGTGAACGAGACCGTGACCCGCAAGATATACCGCCGGCGCCCCAAGGCAGAGCGCGAGATAGTGGAGGGCGAGCGCTCGGCGGGCATAGAGCAGTTCTTCCAGTCGGGCGACATCCTCACGTCGGCGCTGAAAGACTTCTTCACCGACGTCAACATCTACGACGACCAGATACGCCTGCTACAGCATCCGTTCACATCACCCATCGGCAAAGACGCCATACGCTTCTACCGCTTCTACATCCAGGACACGCTCTCCGTGGCCGGCGACAGCTGCATCCACCTGCACTTCCTGCCCAACAACCAGCAGGACTTCGGCTTCCGCGGCGACATTTACATCCTCAAGGACTCCACCTACCAGGTCAAGCGGTGCGAGCTGTCCATACCGCAGCGCAGCGACGTCAACTTCGTAGACGGCATGATGGTCGTGCAGGAGTTCACCCGCATGCCCTCTGGCGACTGGCTTCTCACCACCGACGACATGATTGTGGAGCTTGTGCTCTTCGACTTCATCCAGAAGGGGGTGGTGATCCGCAACACCCGCCTGGGCGACTACGCCTTCGGCCCCATCCCGCCGGAGGAGTTCCAGGGCCGCGCCGCCTTCAGCAAGGAGGACGGCGCCGCCAGCCGCGACGACACTTTCTGGCAGTCAAACCGCCGCGTAGAGCTTACCAGGGGCGAGAGCGGCATGGACGGCTTCCTCTCCGGCCTGGAGCGGGGCAGCGCCTTCCGCTACGTGATGCTGGGCCTGAAGCTGCTTGTCGAGAACTTCGTCGAGACGGGAGTCAAGGGCAGGCCCAGCAAGGTTGACATCGGGCCGGTGAACACCATGCTCACCTCCAACTTCATAGACGGCCTGCGCACCCGAGTGAGCGCGCAGACCACGGCCAACCTCAACCCCCACCTCTTCCTCAGCGGCTACTACGCCCGCGGCTGGAAAAGCCGCAAGAACTACTACAAGGGCGAGCTTACCTACTCCTTCAACAAGAAGGAATACATGCCCCACGAGCAGCTCCTGCGCAACGTCACGCTCTCTTCCACCTACGACGTGTGCGCCCCAACGGACAAGTTCCTGTCAACAGACAAGGACAACGTGTTCACATCGCTCAAGTGGACCACCGTGGACAAGATGATGTTCTACAACCGCCAGCAGCTCCGCCTGGAGCGCGAGGAGTACTGGGGGCTGCGCTCCACGCTCACGCTGACAGCCGAGGAGAACGAGCCTTGCGGCCGGCTGCGCTTCATCACGCTGGCCGACGCTGCCGCCGCTGCGGCCGCCGGAGTGCCCGAGGCGGCCATGTCGAGGAGGATACGCACCACCGAGGTGCGCGCCGAGCTGCGCTACGCCCCGGGCGAGAAGCTCGTCAACACCAAGCAGCGCAGCCGCCCGATAAACCGCGACGTGCCCGTGCTCACGCTGAGCCACTCGTTCGGCCTGAGCGGAGCGCTCGGCGGCGAGTACGCCTACAACTTCACCGAGGCCACGTTCTTCAACCGCTTCTGGGCCAAGAGCTGGGGAAAGATAGACCTCGACGTGCGCGCCGGGGCCCAGTGGAGCCAGGTGCCCTTCCCGCTGCTCATCATGCCGGCGGCCAACCTGTCGTACATCGTGCAGCGCGGAACGTTCGAGCTGATCAACAACATGGAGTTTCTCAACGACCGCTACGCCAGCATCGACCTGTCGTGGGACATGAACGGCAAGCTCTTCAACCGCCTGCCGCTCATCAAGCGCCTCAAGTGGCGCGAGTTTCTGGCCGTGCGCGCCCTCTGGGGCGACCTCACCGACAAGAACAACCCCTATCTGGCGCGCAACGCGGGCAGCCCCGTGCTGATGCGCTTCCCCGAGGGGTCGTCCGCCATGGATCCCTCCACGCCCTACGTCGAGGTGGCCGTAGGCGTCCACAACGTGTTCCGCTTCTTCCACGTGGAGTACGTCCGCCGCCTCACTTACCTCGACCTGCCCACGGCCACAAAGCACGGCGTGAGGTTCAAGTTCAGCCTCAAGTTCTGAGAGTTTTCCCCTTTTCTGCCCAAAAAACTCCGCGCCACGCAGGGCCTTATGCCGCATTTTTATTACTTTTGCGGCATAAACCAAACAACCACCGACATGAAAAAGATAAAGAACCCGTGGCTCGACAAGCCCGGCTACGACTGCTTCGGCTGCTGTCCCGACAACCCGCTGGGCGTCAGGATGGAGTTCTTCGAAGACGGCGACGACATCGTGTGCTTCTGGAAGCCGCAGGAGCACTATCAGGGATGGATAGACACGCTGCACGGCGGCATACAGGCCACACTCATCGACGAGTGCGCCGGGTGGGTGGTGTCGCGCAAGCTGCAGACCACCGGAGTGACCAGCCGCCTCGAAGTGCGCTACCGCAAGCCCCTGATGACCACCGACACGCAGCTCACCATACGCGGACGCCTGCGCGAGCTGAGGCGCAATCTGGCCGTGATAGACGTGGCGATAGAGGATGGGCGCGGCCACGTGTGCGCCGAGGGCGAGGCCACATACTTCACGTTCGACGCCGAAAAGGCGCGGCAGATGGGCTTCAGCGGCTGCCACACCGAGGACGGAGGGCAGCCGCAGGAGTGAGCGAGGCTCATACGCCGCCTGTCACGCAGTGACGCCGGACTTCATCTCACAATCACCTTGACGCCGCCGGCGCGACGGCTGCCGCCGCGCACGGTCAGCACATTGACGCCCTTGCAGAGTCTGGTGGCGTCTATTTCCACTGACGAACGGCCTGCAGGAATGGCCGTACGGAATACAGCCTGCCCCGCGGCGTTGTTTACAATCACCTCGCGCATAACGCCGTCAGGCTCGCCAATGTCCACTCTTATGCTCTCGCCGGCTCCGGGCACTCTCGGACTGACGCTTATGCCGGCCATGTGTTCCGGTGCTTTGACCGCCGTCAGGCTGCCGCCCGGATTGAGCACAAAGCACAAGTACTTGTATTCGCCCGACCTGTCGACAGGGTATTCGTCGGTGCAGAACAGCAGCTTGTCGCCTATCTTCATCACACGGGGCGAGCTTGTCGTCTGGTGTCTGTCATCGAGGCGGATGGAATAAAGCACCGTTCCGTCTTCGGAAACAATGTCGTAGCCGATTCTGCAAATGCTCTCGTTCGTCTCCGTATAATCAACCTCGCCGTTTCCGTCGCGGTCTTCCTCGCGCGTTGATGTTGTAACCTTTTCATAAATTGGCACAATGTGCTCATAAAGCCCGTCGCTGTTGAAAAGCGTCTGGGTGACAACCATGTCGCTGCGGCTGGTGTAATCCACGCCGGAATTGTCCAAAACAAAGCCGATGGCGCTGCCCGCCTCATAGTCGTAGTCCTCCTTCTTCTCCGTCCACTCTCCGACGTAGCCCTCAAACACCTCTTCCGTGTGACCCTCGCCGTCGTCAACTATTCTGTAAACCGGCTCGCGCATACGTGTCGTGTGGGTGTACGTCATGTTTCTCGACGGGAAAGAGAAGCTCTTTGACACTTGGAAATTGTCGTCATAAAGCCACAAACTGTACACGAGACTGCCGTTGTTGACATTGCTGCTGGTCGTCACAAGGCGCGGCTTGCCGTCGTAAGAAAACTCTGCGGGCAATATGCTCGGACGCTCTTCGACAGCGAAGCTCTGAAGCGTCTGGGCCGACACCGGGGCTCCTGCGGCCGCCGCTGCCCACAAAGCGACGGCCGCCGCCACACGCGATGGCCGGGCGGCGCCGGCCTGCAGGATGTGGGCGAGCCGGCCGTGTCGCTCCGGCTGCGGTCCGGCTGATGATTTTTGATAGATACTTGTCATTGCTAAGATAAAAAAAAACAGGCGTGCACCGTCCGTTGCCTGTCCAATCTTAGGTTACCGCCAAGTGACCTTTTGCACAACAAACAATAGGACTGTCCACACCCATGGGCGTGAACTTCCATACTGCTTGCCCCCGTGCAACGAATATTGGCGGTATTCAAGATTGGAGGACAAGAGCGAAAGCTCTGTATCATCGATGTAAAATACGGGCGGAAGAACGCTCTGCGCTGGTTTGCTTGATAAAAAATGTCTCTCACCCGGCGGCTGCCGTGCCTGGCACGGCGCCGCCTCCGTAGCGTTTCATTCCGTTTTTCTGTGTCTGTGCGTCACCTCCCTCTTTTTAGCGTTACACCGCCGCGCCTCCGCCGACAGGCTCCATGGCGCGGCAGACCGCCGGACGGCGGTCTGCTGCAAAGGTAGCAAAAAGCTGCCCAACCGCCAAATTTTTTTGTGACAAATGCCGCGCGTGCACGAACCGCAGCGGCACACGGCGCCGGCCTCAGGGCACAAAAAAAGGTTAAGAGTGTCTCACGACAGTCTTAACCCACATTAGAACTAACTACTTTATTATCAACTATTCATTACTCATATTCTACTCCACTGCGTGACGGCCAGGCCGCCTCTGCCACGCGCCGCAGGCGCGCCCGGCGGCCCCCACTGCCTGATCACGCTGCAAAGTTAAGCATAAAAAAGGTCTGCCCGCAAGCTGTTTCCGCAAAAAACTCACGTAAACGTTTGCAAAAACAGCCGCGAACACTTTGCCGTTCAGCCTACTTTGATTATTTTTGCAACGATTATGCGCAACCAAGCAAACACCGACAGACAAAAACTATAATGGCAGACTACAAACGACGCACATCACTCAAAGACCTGGCCCAGGAGCTTGGCGTGAGCATCGCCACCGTGAGCCGCGCCCTGCGCAACAGCCCCGAGATAGGCAAGGACATGCAGCAGAAGGTCAAGGAGCTGGCCAAGCGGCTCAACTACCGCCCCAACCCGTTCGCGCGCAGCCTCAGGCGCGAGGCACCGAGGGTCATCGGCGTGGTCATGCCCAATCTCGTGTCGCACTATTATGCCGCCGTGCTCGACGGCATAGAGGACGAGGCGGCCAAGGCCGGCTACTCCGTGATCAGCGCCAACAGCCACGAGGACTTTGAGGCCGAGGCCCGCGCCGTGGACAACTTCATCAGCCTGCACGTGGAGGGCATTGTGGCCTGCCTGGCGCAGAGCACCACCGACTACTCCCACTTCGTCACCATCGCCGACATGGGCATACCGCTCGTGTTCTGCGGGCGCACCTGCCTGACGGACCGCTTCTCGTCGGTAACGGCCAACGGCGACGAGGCCGCCCGCGCCGCCACGCAGCACCTGATAGACACCGGCAGCCGCCGGGTGGCCTTCATCGGCGGCCCCAACCACCTCGATATGGTCGCAAGGCGCAAGCACGGCTATCTTGAGGCGCTGCGCGACAACCGCATAGCCATCGACCGCACGCTCGTGGCCTGCGGCCGCATTGACTACGACGTGGCCCACCGCGCCGTCAGCGAGATGCTCGCGCGCCCCGACCGCCCCGACGCCATACTGGCCTTCAACGACACCATCACCTTTGCCGCCTTCACCGCCATCAAGCAGTCGGGCCTTAGAATACCTGAGGACGTGGCCCTGATAGGCTTCACCGACGACGCCCACGCCGCCTACGTGACGCCCCGGATGTCGGCCATTGTGGACCAGTCGCACCTCATGGGCAGCACGGCCTGCCGCATGCTGCTGCAGAGCATCGGCGGCGACCCCACCGTGAGGCGCGAGGTGGTGCCGCAGAAGCTCGTGATACGCGAGACATCGGCCAGAATACCGCCGGCCGGCGGTGCCACCGAAGTGCTCACGCACGCCGACTGACGCCACAACGCACGCCCGGCGGGCCGCTCTCACAAGGACGGCCCGCCGGGCGTTTCCGCACCCCATGATCGCGGGTTACACAAAAACCAAGGTAACAAATCTTGACAAACCGAAGTGCTCAAGCAGGTCTTCTTCAGGCCGTTTCGGGCCGCTTCGGCGTCTGCCCCAGCCCGCCCAGCCTGCAATATGGGCCATTTTGCAATGCGATATAGGCCATATCGCAGAGCCAGAAGGGTGGTTTCGCGCTGCAAGAAGGGCTGTTTTGCAGCGCTTTTTCTGCCAAAAATCAATGTTTCGGGCTGTTTTCCGGCCAAAAATCAAAGCCCCGGAATTGCACAAAACACCCACGGGCGGCATAAACCGCACACTGTCAGCCGCTTGCGGCTGCACACGCAGAAATCACGTATTTGCGCCCGGAGCAACGCACTGGCGCAAATACGCGATTCTCGGCAAGGTTTATGGGCACGCTGAACGTGAGCGAGGTGGGCATGAGTGTGGGAATGGACGACCCTTCATACTTCTAACCGCTGCTTCAAGAGCCACTACGGCGTGGCCCCGAGCAAGTATGGCAAAAGCGGCGGCGAAGGCTGCCGTCAGCCTCCGCGCGGCCGCGAGGCGCCGATTTTGCGTATGATAGTGGGGCGGCACATTCGTCAGTATCGTTTTTTTTGTGTATTTTTGCAGCCGACATAATAAATTAAAACGTATGGTTTTCAAATACGATTTCCTGATTATCGGCGCGGGAGTCGCCGGTATGAGCTACGCCCTGAAGATAGCACGGGCGCACAAAGGCAAGATCTGCATGATCTGCAAGACCTCGCTCGACGAGGCCAACACCTCCTTCGCCCAGGGCGGAGTGGCCTCGGTGACAAATCTTGAGGTGGACAACTTTGAAAAGCACATAGAGGACACCATCATCGCCGGAGACTATATCAGCGACCGCCGCGCCGTGGAGCAGGTGGTGAGGAACGCGCCTGAGCAAATAAAGGAGCTTGTGGGCTGGGGCGTGAACTTCGACAAGAAGGCCGACGGCGCCTACGACCTGCACCGCGAGGGCGGCCACTCGGAGTTCCGCATACTGCACCACGCCGACGACACCGGCGCCGAGATACAGCGCGGGCTGATGGAGGCCGTGCGCGCCTGCCCCGACATTGAGATAAAGGAGAACCACTTTGCCGTGGAGATAATCACCCAGCACCACCTCGGAGTGAGGGTGACGCGCCGCTCGCCCCACATCCAGTGCTACGGCGCCTACGTGCTCAACCCCGACACGCAGAAGGTGGACACCTACCTGAGCAAGGTGACGCTGATGTGCACCGGCGGCTGCGGAGCCGTCTACCAGGCCACGACCAACCCCGTGATTGCCACGGGCGACGGCGAGGCCATGGTCTACCGCGCCAAGGGAACGGTGGAGGGCATGGAGTTCGTGCAGTTCCACCCCACCGCGCTCTACCACCCCGGCGAGACCCACCCGGCATTCCTCATCACCGAGGCCATGCGAGGCTACGGCGGCGTGCTGCGCCTGCCCGACGGCAGCTCGTTCATGGAGAAGTATGACAAGCGGCTGTCGCTCGCCCCGCGCGACATCGTGGCCCGCGCCATAGACAAGGAGATGAAAATCCACGGCATTGACCACGTGTATCTGGACGTGACGCACAAGAACGCGGAGGAGACGCGCCGCCACTTCCCCAACATCTACGCCAAGTGCAAGTCGATAGGCATCGACATCACGACCGACTACATTCCCGTGCGCCCGGCGGCCCACTATATGTGCGGCGGCATAAAGGTGGACCTCAACGGAGAGTCGAGCATAGAGCGGCTCTATGCCGTGGGCGAGTGCTCGTGCACCGGCCTGCACGGCGGCAACCGTCTGGCCAGCAACTCGCTGATAGAGGCTGTGGTCTACGCCGACGCCGCCGCGCGCCACTCGCTGGCGCACGTTGACGAGTACGACTTCAACAGCCAGGTGCCCGAGTGGAACGACGAGGGCACCATGACCAACGAGGAGAAGGTGCTCATAACGCAGAGCGTGAAGGAGGTGGGCCAGATAATGAGCAACTACGTGGGCATTGTGCGCTCCGACCTGCGCCTGCACCGCGCCTGGGACCGCCTCGACATGCTCTACGAGGAGACAGAGAGGCTGTTCAAGCGCGTGAAGGCCAGCCGCGACATCTGCGAGCTGCGCAACATGATCAACGTGGGCTACCTGATCACACGCGCCGCCATTGAGCGCAAGGAGTGCCGCGGACTGCACTTCACGATTGACTACCCCGTGCACGCCTACGACAAGAAGTGAGCGGCAGGCCGCCCGCTACATGATTCTTAACAGCCAACCAAATAAAAAAAAAGGAGAGAAAGACGACGGCCAAGACCTGCAACGGAAAGCGGGCGCGGATGGAGTTCATCCGCGCCCGCTTTCCGTTGCAGGCCGCCAAATCAGAATCGTGCCGCAGAGCCTCACCTTGTGAGCGAGAACCTAAGGCTGAGTCCGAAGTCCTGCGTGGTGGTGGGATAGCTGCTGCTGGAGAGCAGCGGGGTGTTGGTCTGGCGGTCGTAATAGGCCGAGAGGGTGAGCAGGCGCGACAGCGTGTAATCGGCCGAGAACGACATTCTGAAAGCCGAGTTGCCGCTGCTGGCCGCGCTGGTGACGGTGGCAATGTCGCGGGTGATGGAGGCCTGCTTGCGGAACGACACGTCGAGACGGAGGTTGAGGTCGTGGTTGACACCAGAGCCGCGCATATTGGTTGTGGCAGTGGTGCGGCTGTTGTCTTGCGTTCTGGACTTGCCGCGCTGCGTTTTCCTGATCTTGCGCGAGGCGCCGCTGCCGAAGAGGTTGAAGTTGCTTATCTTGTAGCCCACGCCCAGAACCCAGTCCTTGCTGAGAGCCTCGTTGATCTGTATGCTGGTCATGCTGAGGCTGAGCACGCGGGTGGTGCGGTACTCGAGCTTGCAGGTGAGGTTGTTGTTGAGCGTGACGTCGATGCCGAAGAGCGGCGAGAAAGCCTCGTTGATGCTCACCGTGCTGACATTGTACATACTGTTCGGTATGGGGTTGCCGGTGGTTGCGTCGGTGATGAAGCCCAGACCGTTCATGTATTCATGGAAGGTGCTGTAGGTGGCATAGCTGCCCACGGCGTAGACGCTCTTATAAGAGTGGTTGAGGTTGATGCTCTTGAAGTGGTCGCGGAGCCAGGGCAGGCGCGACAGTCCGCTGTACTTGACGGTCCAGTTGGGCAGCAGCCGCTTGAGCGTTGGGAAGATGTCGAGCGACGAGCCTGCGCCTGAAGTGTAGGCGGAAAGGAACGCCGGGATAAGCACGTCGGCACTGTAGCGGTTGACCTGCCCCAGCTCGGGATTGTAGAGCGAGCCGCCGAGGTCGATGTTGTTGGCGTCGCGCAGCCCCTCGGGGTAGCGGGCGTTGGCGTAGCGGGCCTGCACGCGGTCGCGGAAGCCGTCGATGGAGGCGCAGAAGCGCTCGAAGGTCTTCGAGGCGTAGCCGTTGCTGGCATCGCCCATGCTCTCGAACGCGCCTTTAAGGCTGATGGTGGTCATGGTGAACGTGCCGCTCTGGGTGGTGGGCATCCCCTCGTACATATACTGGATGCTGCGCGAGCGGTTGACTGTGCGGCTGGCGTTGAGGTCGATCTTCAGGTCGCGCACAGGCTCAAGGGTCATGCGGATCTGCAAATCCTCGCTGCTGTTGGTGGTGGCGGGGGTGGCCACACTGTCGTTGCAGAGCAGCCAGCCGTTGTCGTAGGCCTTCTGCAGATAGCTGTCGCCGACGAAGCCAAAGGCAAAATCGAGACCCGGCGACATCACACCGCCGGTGCGCTGGCCGAGCATGTCGCCCACATTGGGCAGGAAGCCCGGCAGCGACATGGAGTACTGGTTGCGGTAGGAGATGCCGACGCTGCGCACCATCATGAGGAAGCGCGCCGCATACTGCGCTGGCTTGTACCACCACTGCTTGTCGAGCGGCTCCTTGGGAGTGATGCTGAGCTTGAGCTGCACTGTGTCGAGATTCTTGATGAGAATGCTGTTGTCGTCGATCACCTTGTACTTCAGCTTGTAGAGACGGCCGTCCTTGGTGCGGGCCTGCACGCGCAGGCGGCGGCTCTTCTTGCCGTGGGCCACGGTCAGGGTGGTGTCGGGCTTCAGGGTTATCTCGCGCTGATATGTGTTCTTGTTGCGCGGCAGCCGCCCGGCCTGCTTAAGGTCGTCTTTTGTCCTGGTCTGCAGGCTGTCGCGGGCTGTCTTTGCCGTGTTTGCCCTTGCCCTCGGACGTATCGGCTGGCGGCGCTGGGCCGAGCTGTTCTTGCTGAAAACCTCGTTGGCCTTCTTGAGGAAAGGCACGTGGTTGTAGAGCGTCTCCATGTTGAAAGTGGAGTTGATGTTGAGGTTGCGGTTGTTGGAGATGGTGTTGCCGAGCGACGTGCCGTCGTCAAGCTCGGTGCCGCGCACCCATGAGTAGGTGGCGGTATAGGTGGCGTCGGCATTGAGCCAGTCGAATATGGGCAGCTTGTTGAGCGGCAGCTGGTAGGAGGCTGTAAACGACTGCTGGTAGTCGAGCGGCGTTCCAAACTCCTTGAGGCTCTGCTTGACAGAGTCTTTCCATACGCGGTACTGGTCGGGATACAGGTCCTTGTTGACCGGGGTGTAAGGCTCCTCAATCTGTGCGTGGGTGGCCGACTGGAAATTCATGTGCAGGTTCTTCGTCAGGTCCCAGCGCAGCGAGAAGTCGCGGTTCCAGAGGAACTGCGAGCTGAAGTTCAGCGGGAGCCGCGACCCGCCGGAGCTTTCGAGGTCGCGCTCCTGCAGCTCGTAGTAGTTGCGGGTGATCTCGGTGTTGAACGAGATGTTCTGCGGCAGATAGTTGAAGCCGATGGCCTTGGGGAAGTTGAGCCACTTGCTCTTTCCCTTCAGTTTCTTGAAAGGCTCAAATGCCTTGTAGACCGGCGTGTAGCTGTAGTTCATGGAGCCGCTCCACTGGTCTTCTTTCTCATAGACAGTGGTCTCGCCGGAGGTATAGCTGTGCGAATGGCTGTAGCTGAAAGAGAAGTTGGCCGGGTCGTAGGGCATGGGGTGGCGCTTGTTCTTGATGCCGACACGCACATTGGAGAACGAGAGATTGGTGTTTGTGGTCTTGGTGACGGCAATAGACTCTATAGAATCGCGCTCATGGTCGCTCGCGGCCGACTCGAGGGCGTCGTCAAGCTCCATGTCGGTGTCGAGAGGATTGTAGCGCGGCCTTGTCTCCTCCTTTGTGACAGAATAATAGAAAGGTATGGTCACCTGCGCCTTGTCGGGGAAGAACTTGCCCAACTCAAGGTTTGCCGTGAAGCTGTAGGTCTTGTAGTCGTCGTTGGAACGTTCCGCCACGCCCTCTTCCAGTCCGCCGAAGCCGTCGGTCATCATCTTTCCGGTGAGATTGATCGTGCCGAAATCAGAAAGCTGCATATTGAGCGCGCCGGATGCCGCCCAGCCGCCCTTGTTGTTGTATTCGAGCAGGCGCAGCTCGTTGACCCACACCTCGCCAGACTTGGGCGAGGCCGAAAGGTTGCGCACGCCGATCATCATTGTCTTGACCTCGCCGAGCGACGGGTTGCCCATAACGCTCACCTTGTTGCTGGGATGCGCCGCGTCATAATCAGAAAAGACTGTCGTAAAGGACGCCCCGCCGCCAGCACGGGCAGAGTTTCGCGCCTTCTTAATGGCTGTGAACACGCTGAGATCGATGTCGAGCATGTTCTCCTCGGGCCATACGGCACGGCAGTCCTCATACGAACGCCTGTCGTACTGGCCTGCAGGGGTCAGCTTGAGCGGTATTTCGTACTCATAGTAATTGTTCTTGTAGTCGCTTCCGAGACGGATGAAAACGGCAAGCTGGTCGTTCTGCAGACCTGTCGTGTTCTGCTGGAACGCATTGGCATGAACAAACATCTGGATGCGCTTGTACTGCCGCAGGTCCAGGTTGGTGTTCTTGTAGACAGCCTTCGACTCATTCTTAGAAAGATTGTTGACCGTCATGTTGAGTGCCTGCTCGTTGCTCTCGACAAGCTGTGACTGCGACGGGTCCGTGACACGCGATATGCCCGGCGGCAAGACATAGTTAACAGGCTGCTTGTCGTTGTGCTCCTCAATGTTGACGGCGCTGGTCTCGAGTGTTCCGCTGTTGCTCGCGGTGTTGCTGAGATTCTGCTCATACGTGCGCCATTCGCCGCGGACAAGGTCGAGATTGCCAAAGCGCAGGACGACAGGGCGCTGGAATCCCGTGAGGAACATACGCATGAATCGGATTGACGTGAAGTCGCTGATTGACCCAATGCGCTCCGCGTCGGCCGAATTGAGCGGTATGCGGAACTTGTACCAGTGCACGCGCTCACGGTTGCCGTTGCGCAGATGAGCCTCCACCTCGCGGATATCGGTAAGATAATTGCGGCCGATGTTGTTCTCGCTGAGGTCTTCAGGCCTGATGCTCACCTTGTATTGGTAATAGCGCTCGTACTCATTGAGGGTGTAGTCCTGGTTGATGTCCTCAACGTCGGGCATTGTCTTGTAAGAGGTGTCGTAGCTCTCACTGTTGTTGTCGTTGTCCGGCGAGTTGCCCTGCGGGTTGTTGATGCGCTTGTAGCGGTCAAGTATTGATGTCTGCTCGGCGTCAAAGTCAGACCCTCGGAAGTAGTGGTAGTTGTCGTTGGCGGGGTCGTTGGTCCATGCCTGGCGTATGCTGTCGTTGGCAAGGGTCTGCACAAAGTTGTTGAACTCGGAGTAGGACTCAAACGCACGCTCCTCTTCGTCAGTGAGTCCGTTGAGTCCAACGTCCTGCAAGAGGCGCGACCCCGACGACGTGGCAAAGGCGTAGGTCTGCGTGGCCTGCACCGGAATCTTTCCCCACTGGGTGGTGGTGAAGCTGCCGGTTCCGTCGACAGGCATTCCGCTCTCGTAGAACTTCTTTCCGTCGTGGAGCACATCCTCGCTCACCTCGCCCAGATTTATATATAGGTCGCCGCCATAAGACGAGGCGTCCGCATTGCCTCTGGTGTAGATGAACGGGTCAAGCAGCCAGAACTCGATGTATTCTATGTTGGCCGTCTCGAAGTCGTTGGTGTCGAGCTTGCGCATCATTCCGCCCCACTTGGCCGCCGGATTCTGAAGAGTGCCGTCGGGATTGATGCCGGTCGTGAAGTTGTAGGGGCCGCGCTCAGTGGGATAATATGCCAGGTTGAGCACATCGAGCGTGGATGTGGCGCCGCTGTAGGAGCTTTGGTCGCGGTTGGGATAAAGCTCGCTGACATAAATCTCGCGCACATAATGGTTTGAAAGCTGTTCGAGATCACCCTTGATGTGCGACGGAGTGAGCGAGCTGCTCTGATAGGTGAAAAGCGGGTCGATGTTGTACCACGCCAGCCGCGCGCGGTTGAAACCGCTTGTCAGTCCATCCTTGTCGTCATGTTCTGGAAAGAGTGACGGTGTGCTGGACAAGATCCACTCATGCGGATCGGACACGTCGATGCCGTTCTTAGTGTTCTCAAAGTCGTCAATATACGAGGCGTCGTCCTGCGTGCCGCTGGCCTGCCCGGCAATAAGCTGCGCGAATTCGCCGGTGAATGAAATCTGCGACGGCTGCGTAAGATGGAGGAACGGCAGCTTGTCAAGCATATTGGTGAGCCACTGGCTCTCCTTCTTCCAGTTGATGTTGAGTCCCCAGAGGATGTTGTTCAGAGGCTCCGACCCCATGGCGACCTTCGAGGTCAGCGGCTGCTCGTGCAGTCTCTGGAACGTACCGCCGATGAAAAAATCTTTCGAGAAGTCGTACTCGAAGTTCAGACCGAACATGGTCTTGCGCGTCATGCCGTAGTCGGTGTTGCTCTCAAGGCTAACGTTCACAGAAGTTCCGGCGTCAATAATGCTCTGGTTAAGTATGGTTACCTCACCTGTCGAATAGTCAACGCTGTAATCAGAGCCTTCAGTGAGCACCACCCCGCCCGCCGTAACAACCACGGAGCCGGGCGGAACGTTGTATGCGCCAAGCGAAATGACATTGGCAGACGTGCCCTTGTACTGTCCTGTGAGAATGTATTTGTTCTTTTCGGCTATCTGTTTGGCCGAAGTCTTTGTCTGGTCGTAAAGCTCTGTAAAGGCATAATGCTCCGCCCTGTCCGCCGGAATGCCTGCCCTCACAAGATAATCGTAGAGATAAGAGCCGAACGGCTCGGCCTTCGGGAAGAACACACGGCCGTTGCTCACGGTGTAGCCGTCGACATAATCGAAGTAGCCGTTGGGGTGCGCCTCGTTGTTGTTGTCCAGACGGTCGGCTCCGAGCACCCTTATTATGATGTTGTCCTTGACCTGCTGCTCCGGGATGTATGAGAGATAAACGCCCGTTGTGTCGCTCTGATACTTGACATCGAGGCGGAATTTCGTCTTCTCCACATTCGAGGCGAGGTAATAGACGTTCTTCATCATCAGCCGCCAGTTGCCCATTTCAGGGTTGTTGTTGGTGTTTTTCAGCGCCTTGACGAAGATGGCCTGGTTGGTGTCTGTATTGTCAGAGGCGAACTCGCCCACCTGATAGGTCACACCGTTCATCGTGTACTCGTATGCCACGGCCAGCACCTGGTCGCTCTGCAGCGTGGTGCGCAGCGAGATGTAGCCCATGGCCTGGTTCAGCGTGTACTCCGACGACGTCAGCAGGCGCGCGCTCTGCACCTTCTCATAGTCAACACCGCCGGTAAAGCCGCTGATGGCGTCAAGCACGGAATTGGCCTGGTCGATGTCGCGTGCGGCGGAATATTGGGTGGTCATGGCCTGATACTCCGAGTTTGCCGCGTTCTGCGGCGGCACATTGCCCATGCCTCCCCAGATCTGGTTGGACACGTTGCTGCCCTCGCCAAGATCTGTGAACGCAATGATGTTGCGCGTGTTGCTGGTCGTTCCTGTCTTGTTGGTCACCCACACCTCTATCCGGGTGATGTTCACGCCGCTCATAACGTTGGGCAGGGTGGACATGGCCTGGTCGTAACGCTGGCGGAAATAGTGCGAGAGGAAGAAGTGGCGGTTCTCCTCGTAGTCGGCCACATCGATTTCAAACGGCGTCGTCTGCGTGCCGCCTTTCGAGGAGACGCTCTTTGTCGTTGAGTTTTTCTGCGAGATGACCGTCTGCAGCTTGAGCTTGCCAAACTGCATATCGGTGCGCACGCCGAACAGCGAGCTTGCGCCTTTTATCAGCGACGAGTTAGACGGAAATGTCACATTGCCGGCCTCCACGAGCTTTATAATCTCGTCTTCCTTGCCCTCATAGCGCAGTTTGATGTTCT
Source organism: uncultured Prevotella sp. (assembly GCA_944320305.1). Lineage (GTDB taxonomy): Bacteria > Bacteroidota > Bacteroidia > Bacteroidales > Bacteroidaceae > Prevotella. Next base: position 23,976 of record CALUGW010000026.1, read on the forward strand.
TTGTGTCCATGTCGAAGGTGGCGTCGGTGTTGTAGTTAAGGTTCATGTTCACCTTGTCGCCAACGCTTCCGGTCATGTTCAGGTTTATCTTCTCCTCAAAGTCAAACGCCTTTGTCTTTCTGTTGCGGATCGGCAACGACGGGTTGTCGATGTTCTTCATGGTCATGCCCAGCTTCAGCTCGGCAGTTCCCTGGGTCTTGATGCGCACCCCGCCGGGGCCGAAAATCTTCTCGGCAGGCCCAAGGTCGAACTTCATGTCGGTGAACGAGAACTTTTCCTTGCCCTGTGTGGCCACGTTCTCAGCGTCTTTCTGCCGGAAGAACTGCTGCATGGCGCGGCGCTCGCTCCACTTGCGGTACTCCTCCGGGGTCATCATCACCGGCGCGTTAATGTAAGTGTCGCCGATTTTAGACCCGATAAAATAAACATCGAGCGAGTCATTGTACTCAACGTCCTGCGCAATATTGTCTGGCATTCTCAGGTCCACCGCCGACGAGTCAAGATCCTCGACGACCATCGGAGCCGTCTTCTTCACCGGCCACCGCGGGTGCAGCAGGGAGTCGGGAATGGCCTCGTCCTCAGCGGCAATGACCGGCTGGGCTTTTGGCGCAGGCCTTCTTCTGGCGGTGTTGTCGTCCTGCGGCGGCATGGCCAGGGCGCATACGCTCAGCAGCGACACCATGAAGTAGACAATTCTCTTCTTCATAGGCCGGCCTGCATCATTGTTTTATCTTCAGCACAACAGCAGTCTGCGGTCAGGGCGCAGGTCACAAAAACTGTGACGGCACTGCTTTTTTCCATTATGTTGAGTTTGGTTCGAGTCACTTTCATCTGCTTTAAGCCTGCGGCAGGCTGTATTCCAGCCATCCACACCCCCGTTCGTTTCATTTTATCTGCTTCAAGGCAAGCTTCACCACCTGCTCTACAGGCGCGTCAGGCTGCTGCTGCAATATCTGCACCACCACCTTTTGCGACGGAGCAGGAGCGAAACCGAGCATCGTGAGCGCGCTCACAGCCTCGTCCTTCACCTTGTTGTCAACCGGCGCCGTCATTGTGCCGCCCGCAGGAATCTCGTCTGCAATGCCCAATGCCACTATCTTGTCGCGCAGATCCACAATTATGCGCTGGGCCGTTTTCAGCCCTATTCCCTTCACACTCTTTATCAGCCGCTCATTGCCGGTGGATATGCTGTCGCACAGCTCGGCAGGACTCATCGACGAAAGCACCATCCGCGCCGTGTTCGTCCCCACGCCCGAGACACTTATCAGCAGCTCGAACAGCTCGCGCTCCTTCCTGTCGGCAAAGCCGTAAAGGGCGTAGGCGTCCTCCCGTATGGCCTCGTGGACATAAAGTTTCACTTCTTTTTTGCCCTGAATGGCAGTGTATGTGTTGAGCGAAATGTTCAGGCCATAGCCCACGCCGCCGGTCTCGACTGTGGCCAGTGCGGGCGTAAGCTCGGCCAGTTCGCCCCTTATGTATTCTATCATCGCTGGTGTTGGTTGTCGTTTTAATTATGTGTCCATGTTATAAACGCTTTTGGTTATGAATTATTGTATCAAAGGAACAAAACATGGCCGATTATTACACTGCGCAGTTTTTTACTAATTTTAAACGCCTTTATGTCACGCCATCCGCGCAAAAAGTGTATTTTTGCAACCGAAAACAAAAGCATCAAACAATTAAGAGAGATAGAAAGATGAAAAAAATCAGAGCAGCCGTAGTCGGTTACGGCAACATCGGACATTACACAGTACAGGCGCTGGAGGCCGCGCCCGACTTCGAGATTGCGGGCATCGTGCGCCGCAACGGTGCAGAGAACAAGCCTGCAGAGCTTGCGGCATACGACGTGGTTAAGGACATCAGGGAGCTTAAAGACGTTGACGTGGCCATACTGGCCACCCCGACGCGCAGCTGCGAGGAGCACGCGCGCCAGATAATACCGCTGGGAATCAACACCGTTGACAGCTTTGACATACACGGACTGATCAGCCAGTACCGCGCCGACATGATGCCCATCTGCAAGGAGCACGGCCGCGTGTCTGTGATCGCCGCCGGCTGGGATCCGGGGTCTGACTCCATCGTGCGCACACTGCTTGAGGGTCTCGCCCCCAAGGGGCTGTCATACACTAACTTCGGCCCAGGAATGTCTATGGGCCACAGTGTGTGCGTGCGCTCAAAAGCCGGCGTGAAGAACGCCCTCTCCGTCACCATTCCCCTTGGCGAGGGCATACACCGCCGCATGGTTTACGTAGAGCTTGAGGACGGCGCAAGCCTCGATGAGGTGACAAAGGCCATAAAGGCCGACCCCTACTTCGCCAGCGACGAGACCCACGTGTTCGCCGTTCCGTCTGTCGACGACGTGCGCGACATGGGCCACGGCGTCCACATGGTGCGCAAGGGCGTGAGCGGCAAGACCCAGAACCAGCGCTTCGAGTTCTCGATGAGCATCAACAACCCCGCCCTCACGGCTCAGGTGCTTGTCAACGTGGCCCGCGCATCCATGCGCCTGCAGCCCGGATGCTACACAATGATTGAGATTCCTGTGGTGGATATGCTCCCCGGCGACCGCGAGCAGCATATCGCCCACCTTGTGTAAAAGCCGCGACAGAGCTTTCACAAAAAGCAAAACCACAAAAAGACAGCCCGCGCAGCCGACTATCTAACGCCGCGCGGACTGTCTTTTTTCATCTGCCCCGCACAAAAAGTCCAAGCAGATTAATAATCAACAAAAAGACAATGGGAGCCGGTTATTCATCATGCCCCCATTGCCCCAATCTTCATTAAAACCGCTTCAACTTATTTAAGACACATTGTCTTACTTTCTGATTAAAGAATAATAAGTGTCTGCATATCGCAGCACAAGCGTACTGCCAGTAAGAGATGCCGTGCCGGAATAAAGCGTAGCATCATTTTCGAATCTAATTCTAAAAACCTCGGTCTCTGCATTATACGTATATGAAAAACTTTGCGGATCTTGTGTTATTCCGGCCTCATCCAAACGAACGGTCATAACTCCCGTCCCATCTGAATTAAAGACAAAGGTTGTAATGATTGTCTCGTCTAAATTGTCGTTAAAAAAAGACTCTTCCCACGTCCCGACCAAAGGATTACCTCCGCCCCCATCACCGTCGTCATCGCTGCACGCAGTGAACGAGGTCACACACAAAGCCATCAGGAATAATGGCAAAACACTCATTAAAAACTTTTTCATTTTTGTTCGCTTTGCGCCGACAGACTCCCCGAACCCGGCTTGTTCATACTGTAATTTTAATTGTCGGTGGACATAAAGCAAAAAACGTGGGAGACTGTACCATTGCCCGATCCGCAACTGGAGGCTCTCGCATTGCCCGACTCAGCAGAACGGACAACGCAGACCTCCCACGCGGAATATATACTGCCACAAGACACCTCCGTGCCCCTGCAACAGGTACACCGAGGTGTTCAAGTGCGGATATTGGTATCCACATGGGCATCTACCGCTGTCTCATCCTTGCCTGAGTCAGAGAAATTTGCGAGATTTCCAGTCAGCAAGAACAAGCGTCAAGTAAACGCCTTTTCCTAATATGCCGCCCCGCGGCTTTTGGCATCGTAATGTCTCACAACGAGCCAGTGCCACAGAACATTTGCAAAGGTAAACATTCTTTTCGTTTTTTGCAACGTTTTGGCAAAAAAATTGGTTCATCCGACATTTAGAGTGATACGAGAATCATGTAGAGCATATAGCCTCAGTTTGAAATATCGTTCGTCCCT
>CALUGW010000027.1 GCA_944320305.1 uncultured Prevotella sp.
CAAATCCGTTTTTCCGCCCTTATGTCATTCCGTGCCACCCGAAGCCAAACCCTCTGACCGTCAGTGAGAATGCTCAAGTTCGCTTTATTCTGCGTTTTATCCTATTATTTTCATACAAAAGCCAACAGAACACCGTGTCTGGCAGGTCGGGCAAAAGTCAATCAAGACGCAAAGCCAAGCTCACAGTCTCCAAAAACGCACTGCCCTGTGCGCCCTAAAAGAATTAACACTTTTAACTTAAAAGCCCCGCATATGGTTCGAGCGGCGCATCCCTCTGATAGTCAACATGTTGCAATACAGGCCATTTTGGAGTGCGAAATGGCCTGTATTGCAAGGCGAAAAGGGTCATATTACAGACTGAAACGGCCTATATTGCAAAGCGATACGGCAGGTGTGTTAAAACGGAGCGGCACAGGGTTATTTTTAGTTGCATATTTTCAAGTATGGCAACGGACGGACGAATCCAGTAGCAAATCCGTGCAAAAGACTGCTACTTGTCACATTTATTAATTACATTCTCAATACCCACAGCCACAACGACTTTTGCCGCAGACATTCCATTTGGCCATAAATAGTTTTGCCGTTTACTTGATTTGCAGTAACTTTGTGGCCGTTTAGCAATGGAAATCAAGGAAATAAAAGATCTGTACGCCGGTTTGCCGCAAGCCGGAGAACTGGCTGACGCACTCAACGACCAGTCCGTCCGCACAGTGTTTCTTGACGGGCTTGTGGCCTCGTCGGCACCGGTGGCGTTCGCGTCGGTTGCCGGCAGGACGACAGCGCCGCTTCTGTTCATTCTCCAGGATGCCGACGAGGCCGGATATTTCTATCACGACCTGACGCAAATCTTGGGCGACGGCGATGTGCTTTTCTTCCCGTCGTCCTACAAGCGCGCCGTGAAGTACGGCCAGCGCGACCCGGCCAGCGAGATTCTGCGCACAGAGGTGCTGGCCCGCGTGGCCGGAAGACAGGCCGGAAACGCCGGGGCTGAAGCCCCTTACGGCGGCACGGAAACGAGGGATGGCGTTGCGGCCGGCGGCAAAGAATCCGGAGGCGGGAACCGGCAACTGTATATCGTGTCTTGCCCTGAGGCCATTGCCGAGCTTGTGGTGTCGCGCCGGAAACTCGACAGCAGGCGCATCGAGCTGTCCACAGACCAGGCAGTGAACGTGCCGCAGCTGGCCGCAAGACTTCGCGAGTTTGGCTTCCGCGAGGTAGACTACGTCTACGAGCCGGGGCAATTCGCCATGCGCGGCAGCATATTCGACGTGTTCTCATACAGCTGCGAATATCCGTTCCGCATCGATTTCTTCGGCGACGACATCGACTCCATACGCACGTTTGAGGTGGAGACACAGCTCTCGCGCGACCGTCGCGACAGCATTGAGATTGTGCCCGAGCTTGCCGGACTGACGGAAGAGCGCGTGCCGCTGCTGTCATTCATGCCTGCTGACACAGTGCTGGTTGTCAAAGACTATGTTTACATTTATGACACGATCGGGAAAATCTACGATGACGGCTTTTCGCGGCAGGCGCTGGCAGAGCGCATGGAGGGCGCTACGGAGATGGAGCAGCAGGCCATCCGCGAGCAGATGTGCAAGGAGGTGCAGCTGGTGAGCGCGTCGCAGTTTGCCAAAGAGGCCTCGGCCTTCCGCCTCGTGGAGATGGGGCGTCGCCACGTCAGGCAGCCGGATGTGACCGTAAAGTTCAACATATCGCCCCAGCCGCTGTTTCACAAGAATTTCGACCTGCTCCAGCAGTCGCTTGAGGACTACACGCTCAAAGGCTATCGCCTATACATTCTGGCTGACAGCGGCAAGCAGAACGAGCGCCTGAGGGAAATATTTGCCACACGATCGCCGCAGGCGGGCATTGTGTTCACGCCTGTAGACCGCACCATCCACGAGGGGTTTGCCGACAACGACCTGCGTGTATGCCTGTTTACAGACCATCAGATTTTCGACCGCTTCCACAAGTACTGTCTGCGTTCCGACAGGGCACGCAGCGGGAAGGTAGCCCTGACGCTTAAGGAAATACAGCAGTTCGAGGTCGGCGACTATGTGGTCCACGTTGACCACGGCATCGGCCGCTTCGGCGGGCTGGTGCGGATGCCGCAGGGCGACAGCTACCAGGAGATGATAAAGATAATGTATCAGAACGGCGATTCGATTTACGTCTCCATACATTCTTTATATAAGGTGGCAAAATACAAGGGGCAGGACAACGGCGAGCCGCCGCGCCTGAGCCATCTGGGCACAGGCCAGTGGGAACGGCTGAAGGAGCGCACGAAGAAAAAGATAAAGGACATTGCCCGCGACCTGATAAAGCTCTATGCCAAAAGGCGGCATGAGAAAGGCTTCGCGTTCAGCGCCGACACGTTCATGCAGCACGAGCTTGAGGCCAGCTTTCTTTATGAAGACACGCCCGACCAGCTGAAGGCCACCAACGACGTGAAAGCCGACATGGAGCGGCAGCGCCCCATGGACCGCCTGGTGTGCGGCGACGTGGGCTTCGGAAAGACTGAGGTGGCCGTGAGGGCTGCGTTCAAGGCGGCCTGCGACTCGAAGCAGGTGGCGGTGCTTGTGCCCACAACTGTGCTGGCATACCAGCACTACCAGACGTTCTGCAAGCGTCTGAAAGACTTCCCCGTGCGCGTGGACTACCTCACACGCGCCCGCTCGGCCAAGCAGACAAAAGCCGTACTGGCAGACCTTGAGGCCGGAAAGACTGACATCATCATCGGAACGCACAAACTGATTGGCAAGTCTGTGAAATTCCACGACCTCGGCCTGCTTATCATCGACGAGGAACAGAAATTCGGAGTGGCCACAAAAGAAAAACTGCGCCAGATGAAGGTCAACGTGGACACGCTCACAATGTCGGCCACGCCCATTCCGCGCACACTGCAGTTCTCGCTCGTGGGAGCGCGCGACATGAGCATAATACAGACCCCGCCGCCCAACCGCTACCCCATACAGACAGAGATACACACCTTCGGGCCTGAGATAATAACAGACGCCATCAACTTCGAGATGAGCCGCAACGGCCAGGTGTATTTCGTCAACAACCGCATCAGCGACCTCGCGCGCATAGCGGAAATGATCCGCAAGTACATACCTGACGTGCGCATAGCCATCGGCCACGGGCAGATGAAGCCCGAAGACCTTGAGCACATCATCATGGATTTTGCCAATTACGACTATGACGTGCTGCTGTCTACAACCATTGTGGAAAACGGCATCGACATTCCCAACGCCAACACAATAATCATCAACGGTGCGCAGAACTTCGGCCTGAGCGACCTCCACCAGATGCGCGGCCGCGTGGGGCGCGGCAACCGCAAGGCATTCTGCTATCTGCTGGCACCGCCGCTGGCCGACCTCAACCCTGAGTCGCGCCGACGTCTGGAAGCGCTCGAAAACTTCTCCGACCTCGGCTCCGGCATAAACATCGCCATGCAGGACCTCGACATCCGCGGAGCGGGCAACCTGTTGGGCGCCGAGCAGAGCGGCTTTATTGCCGACCTGGGATATGAGACATACCAGAAGATCCTGAACCAGGCCGTCACAGAGCTTAAGAACGACGAGTTTGCCGACCTTTACAGCGAGGAGGCAGAGGCAGACACTGCGGCCGGCGACGCCTTTGTGGACGATTGCGCGCTCGAAAGCGACATCGAGATGTACTTCCCCGACCAATACGTTCCAAGCGACAGCGAGCGCATGCTGCTTTACCGCGAGCTTGACGGACTGAAAACCGACGACGAGCTGAAGCGCTATCGCGAACGGCTAACAGACCGTTTCGGCCCGGTGCCGGCCGTTGGTGACGAACTGATGCAAGTGGTTCCGCTGCGGCGCATGGGCAAGAGCCTGGGTTGCGAGAAACTAATTCTAAAACAGGGGCGCATGGCCATGTTCTTCGTAAGCAACACAAAAAGCGCTTACTACCGCAGCAGGGCTTTTGACCGTGTGCTCAACTACATTGCGGCAAACCCGCGCCGCTGTAACCTGCGCGAGCAGAACGGGAAACGGTCAATGGTTGTGGCCGGTGTCAAGACCGTGGAAGAAGGAGTCAGCGTGCTGCGCGAGATGTGCGGAAACACGTGAACAGGCAAAAGCCCGCAAAGCCTCCCCAATGAAAGAATGCGGCTTGTCCACCGCCAGGAATCATCAATCAGCACATCGTGCCGAACAAAATAACGCCTACTAATGCGCCATTCTGTCTCGTTTTCGCGCCAAAATGGCACACGGCGGCCATTGGTACGCTTGTTGCAAATTGTCAGATGAGAGCCGGAGCAAAACAAAGGCTGTCACAATCAACAGACAATTAACAACAACTTTAAATGATAGGAGATTACATTATGACACCGAGCAGAAGAAACACAGGATGGTTGCCAGACGTGTTCAACGACTTTTTCGACACAGACTTCATGCCCAAAGCCAACGCAACAGCGCCGGCAATCAACGTGAAGGAAAACGACAAGGCATACATTGTGGAACTGGCCGCACCCGGACTGAAGAAAGAAGACTTCTTAGTGCACATCAATGACGATGGCAACCTGACAATAAAGATGGAAAGCAAGCGCGAGAACAAAGAAGAAGACCGCAACACACGCTATCTGCGCCACGAGTTCTCTTATTCAAAATATGAGCAGACGCTGATTCTTCCCGACGACGTTGACAAAGACAGAATATCAGCAAAAGTAGAACACGGGGTGCTCACCGTTGACCTGCCAAAGGTTGAGGAGACAAAGACAAAGGTGGCCCGCCAGATTACTATAGGCTGACATAAAGGTTTACCGCAACAGTTGCGCGTAACCATTTGCTGTTAAAGTATTTGACACATCACAATCAAGCAATGGCTGAACCGTATGGGTGATTCAGCCATTGCTCATTTTATATAGACAACCGGCACAATTTCTTCTACACTGCGCAACATAAAACGTTGACGTTTTTTAATATTCAAGCAAAGCACGGCCTACCCGCCACGGCAAATAGAACCAGCCAAGCAACCATAAAGCGGCAGGCCAACCGTGAAGCGGCAACCGACTGACGCTACCCGCGTATGGACGCACCGACGAAGACACGAGAATGCATAAACACGGTCCGCTATTGAAGAGTAACGCCCCGCCCCATTGCCCCGTTTGAGGGAGAAACGCCAGCTCTTAATTATTCTTAAATTCTTTTGCGAGAAAAAACCTCGCCAATTATTTTGTTTTTTGAAAAACAATGACTATCTTTGTGCTTTAATTTGTTGAACAATCTTATAAATGGACCATATCAGAAACTTTTGCATCATTGCACACATCGACCACGGAAAATCCACCCTTGCGGACAGAATGCTTGAGCACACGAAGACCATACAAATCACAAATGGCCAAATGCTGGACGACATGGATTTGGAACGTGAGCGGGGCATAACCATAAAAAGCCACGCAATACAGATGGAATACGTGCACAATGATGAGAAATATACCCTCAACCTCATCGACACTCCGGGGCATGTGGACTTCTCTTACGAGGTGTCGCGCAGCATCGCGGCCTGTGAGGGAGCCCTCCTTGTCGTAGACGCCACCCAGGGAGTGCAGGCACAGACCATATCGAACCTTTATCTGGCTATTGACCACAACTTGGAAATAATACCGGTAATAAACAAAATCGATATGCCAAACGCGATGCCGGACGAGGTGGAGGACGAGATAATCGACCTGATAGGCTGCAAGCGCGAAATAATCAGAGCCAGCGGAAAGACCGGCGAGGGCGTGGAAGACATTCTCGCGGCTGTGGTAGAGCGGATACCATGCCCCACAGGCGACAGCAGCGCCCCGCTGCAGGCACTGATATTCGACTCCGTCTTCAATTCGTTCAGAGGCATTATCGCATATTTCAAGATTGAAAACGGCACACTGCACCAAGGCGACAAGGTGAAATTCTTCAACACCGGAATGGAATACGAGGCCGACGAGATCGGCGTTCTGAAGATGGACATGATTCCCCGGCAGCAGCTAAGCGCAGGCAATGTGGGCTACATCATCAGCGGCATAAAGGACAGCAAGGAGGTGAAAGTTGGCGACACAATAACTCACGTGGCCAATCCATGCGCTAAAGCCATCGACGGATTCCAGGAAGTCAAGCCGATGGTCTTTGCCGGCGTCTACCCTATCGACCCGTCGGAATACGAGAACCTGCGAGCCTCGCTCGAGAAACTTCAGCTTAACGACGCCTCTTTGACGTTCACGCCGGAGTCGTCAGTCGCATTGGGATTCGGCTTCAGATGCGGCTTCCTCGGCCTGTTGCACATGGAGATCGTGCAGGAAAGACTGGACCGCGAATTCAACATGGATGTGATAACAACCGTGCCGAATGTGTCATATATGTGCTACGACAAACAGGGCGGCGCAAAAGAGGTTCACAACCCGTCAGGACTCCCTGAGCCTACAATGATAGACCACATCGAAGAACCATATATCAGAGCCTCCATCATAACATCAAGCGACTACATCGGACCAATCATGAAGCTCTGTCTTGACAAGCGCGGAGAACTTATTGACCAGCAGTATGTTAGCGGCAATCGTGTAGAGCTTCACTTCATGCTTCCTTTGGGCGAGATTGTGATTGATTTCTACGACAAGTTGAAAAGCATCTCCAAGGGATACGCCTCATTCGACTACCATGTGGATTCATTCCGTCCGTCAAAGCTTGTGAAACTGGACATACTTCTCAACGGCGAGCCCGTGGACGCACTGTCCACACTGACCCATCAGGACAATGCAGTGACTTTTGGCCGTAGAATGTGCGAAAAGCTCAAGGAACTGATACCAAGACAGCAATTTGACATTGCGATTCAGGCTGCAATAGGTGCAAAAATAGTGGCACGCGAGACAATAAAATGTGTTAGAAAAGACGTCACGGCCAAATGTTATGGTGGTGATGTCAGCCGCAAGAGAAAACTGCTTGAAAAGCAGAAAAGAGGGAAAAAGCGCATGAAGCAAATCGGCAATGTCGAAGTGCCGCAGAAAGCATTTCTGGCCGTACTAAAACTTGATTAGCAAAAAAAACGAAAGGAGAAACATTATGGTGGGTGTAAGTCTGACATCAAGAGACGTTGCGCGCGAGCTTGCCCGTCGATACAGCACAATGAGCCACGACGAGCTGGACCTGCTGGAAAGTATTCTTGTGCCACTGAAATATCAGAAAGGCGAGAAGATACTGAACGAGGGCGAGGTGTGCACAAACATTTATTGGGTGGTCAAAGGCCTGGTCAGGCAGTTTTACTATAAGAACAACAAAGAGCTGACCGAGCACATGGCCGTTGAAAACAGCATTGTCATGTGCATTGAAAGCCTGTTCAAGGAAAAGCCGTCCCACCTGCAGATTGTGGCGCTTGAGCCAAGCGTGATTTACGCCATGCCAAGACAGCAGCTGGAAAAAGTGGCCATGAAAAGCCTGAACATCCAGATTCTGTACCGCAAAATACTTGAAGAATCCTTAATCCAAAGCCAGATTCACGCTGACATGATGCGTTTTGAGTCCGCCCAGAGCAAATATGCAAAGCTCGTCAAGCTTCAGCCGCAGCTGGTGCTCAGGGCGCCGCTGGTGTATATAGCAAGCTATTTGCAGATGACTCCCGAAACATTAAGCAGAGTCAGGACTTCCGCACTGCTCAATGACGATATTTAAAAAAGAGGTGTCATTCCGGGGGTGAAAGCATATTTCTAATCTGAGACAAACGAGCCGCACAAAATCACGGCACACTTTGTGAAGTGTAAAACTTATTCAATGCCATAATACAGAAGGTGCAATGGGTTAAATATACTTAAAACAAATGGTCGCTTACGACAAATAATTCAAAGGATAAGATAAAAAGTGTAACTTTGCAGCCGATTTGAGACAATTCACATAAAGTCTAACTTTATTAATTTTCAATTTATCAATTTTATATGTCAGAATTAACAAAAAACGTCAAGCCATTGGATGACTTCAATTGGGATGAGTTTGAAAATGGCTCGCAGGCCAACGTCAGCAAGGAAGAGCTTGACAAGGCCTACAATGAAACTCTCAACAAAGTAAGCGAACACCAGGTTGTAGAGGGTACTGTAATTTCTATCGACAAGAAAGAGGTCGTAGTAAACATCGGCTACAAAAGCGACGGTATCATTCCTGCCAGCGAGTTCCGCTACAATCCGGATCTGAAACTCGGCGATGTCGTCGAGGTCTATGTTGAGAACCAGGAGGACAAGAAGGGCCAGCTCATTCTTTCGCACAAGAAGGCACGCCTCAGCAAGAGCTGGGAGCACATCAACGCTGCTCTTGAAAACCAGGAGATTATCCAGGGCTACATCAAGTGCCGCACCAAAGGCGGTATGATTGTCGATGTGTTTGGAATTGAGGCATTCCTGCCTGGCAGCCAGATTGACGTTCACCCGATACGAGACTACGACCAGTTCGTCGGCAAGACAATGGAGTTCAAGGTTGTCAAGATCAACCAGGAGTTCCGCAACGTGGTTGTATCTCACAAGGCACTTATCGAAGCCGAGCTTGAGGCTCAGAAGAAAGAGATTATCTCCAAACTTGAAAAAGGCCAGATACTTGAAGGTACTGTCAAGAATATCACATCATACGGCGTATTCGTTGACCTCGGCGGCGTAGACGGACTCATCCATATCACCGATTTGTCTTGGGGCCGCGTTGACGATCCGCACAAGGTTGTTGAGCTTGACCAGAAAATCAACGTTGTCATTCTCGACTTCGACGACGAGAAGAAGCGCATCGCTCTGGGTCTGAAGCAGCTGACACCCCATCCTTGGGATGCTCTCGACGCCAACCTCAAAGTGGGCGACCACGTGAAGGGCAAGGTTGTTGTCATCGCTGACTACGGCGCTTTCGTTGAAATACAGCCAGGAGTTGAAGGACTCATCCACGTTTCAGAAATGTCGTGGAGCCAGCATCTGCGCTCAGCACAGGAATTCCTCAAAGTCGGAGACGAGGTTGAGGCCGTCATTCTCACTCTTGACCGCAACGAGCGCAAGATGAGTCTTGGCATCAAGCAGCTGAAAGAGGATCCGTGGGAGACCATTGAGGTTAAATATCCTGTTGGCAGCAAGCACACGGCAAAGGTGCGCAACTTCACCAACTTCGGCGTGTTCGTAGAGCTTGAAGAGGGCGTTGACGGCCTGATACATATCAGCGACCTGTCTTGGACGAAGAAGATTAAGCATCCGTCTGAGTTCACACAAGTTGGCGCAGACATTGATGTCGTTGTTCTTGAGATTGACAAAGAGAACCGCCGCCTCAGTCTCGGCCACAAGCAGCTGGAGGACAACCCGTGGGATGTGTTCGAAACCATCTATACAGTTGGAAGCATCCACACAGGAAAGATCACGGAACTGCTGGAGAAAGGAGCCGTGATATCTCTTGACAAGGGCGTTGAGGGCTTTGCCACACCGAAGCATCTGGTTAAGGAAGACGGCACGCAAGCCGCTTTGGGCGAGGAACTTCCGTTCAAGGTCATTGAGTTCAACAAGGACAGCAAGCGCATCATTCTTTCCCACAGCCGCACATTCGAGGACGCACAGCGCGACGAGAAGCGCGTGGCGAAGAAAGCCCGCGCCAAGAAAGAAGAGGCTGTGAAGATAGACAACCAGCCTGCCGCTACAACGCTTGGCGACATCGACGTGCTGGCACAGTTGAAAGAGAAGATGGAAAAAGGTGAATAACACCTTTTCAACTCGAACATTTTTATTCAACATAGCTTGATAAACAGCAAGGAGAAAGGGCTAAAAGACAGCCCTTTCTCTTTTTATAGGTTTCTATAATGGTGAATTGCCATGCGCGGTCTGACGCCTGATTTGCCCCATCCTCACCCAGCACATATATGACACTGCACGTTTTCAACCCTGAGCACGACATCGCGCTCGGACTCAACCTGAGCAACTTTACTCCTCCTGAAGCCGCCCGCCGCCTGGCGTCCGCGCTGTCCTTTCTGCCGGCACTGTGGGCGTCTGGCGGCGATGCGATACTCGTTGACAATGTGCAGGAAGCGTGGAAACGCTATGCCATGCTTTCAGAAAGCACAGCCGCGCACCGTCCACGACCTCTTTTCGTTACAGCGCCAGAAGTAAAAAGATTGCCCATCAGCACAGTGGAGCCGTGGGGATGGGACCGTGCGATTGTCTCAAGGCTCTTGCGTCTTGGCGTCTCCGGCGACGTTTTGCCGTCGGGGGAAAGCCTGGAGACAATCAGAACGCTGTCCTCACGCCAGTTTGCAGCCACAATCCTTCCCCACCTGCGATTGCCGGGAACCGTCGGCGAGGCAACAGCCTGCCATGACGAGCGCGCAGTGGTTTCACTTCTGTCATCAATGGGTCAGGCCGTACTGAAAGCGCCGTGGAGCAGCAGCGGGCGCGGTGTGCGCTTCGTTTCCGGCAAAGACACGCCCATGAGCGTCGGCGGGTGGGTCAGAAACGTCATCGCGCGGCAAGGGGCAGTCATGGTGGAACCGCTATACCGCAAGATCATTGACTGCGGGATGGAGTTCCACAGCGACGGAAACGGCAACATACGCTATCTCGGCCTGTCGGTCTTCAAAACCGACGGCAGCGGATACACCGGCAATATGCTGGCCGGAGAAGATGAGAAGAGCAGACTCATAGGGCAGTACATTCCCGGGCAGACCCTTTCCGCCGTGAGGCAACGGGCAATGTCACTGCTGTCATCCGCCTTCAAGCACAAATACGCTGGGCCGTTCGGCATCGACATGATGGTGGCAAGACAAGACGGCAGCGCCGCAGCGGCGCTGCACCCCTGCGTGGAGATAAACCTGAGGCGCACAATGGGACACGCAGCGCTGGCGCTGGCCGCGCACTGCGGCCCCGCCCCATGCCACATGGAAATCGACGCAAAAGACAACTGCAAAATAAAAATAACTCACACATGAAGACATCTCTCACACTCTTATTGGCACTGCTGCCCGCCGCCGCGATGCCCCAATACCGGTCGGAGGTATGGTGCCCCGACAACGGCGACGGCACCTACACCAACCCGGTGATAAACGCCGACTACAGCGACCCTGACGTCTGCGCCGACTCGACAGGCACGAACTTCTATCTGACGGCCAGCTCCTTCAACTGCGTTCCGGGCCTGCCCATCCTCCACTCCAAAGACCTCGTGAACTGGAGAATCGCGGGCCACGCGCTGCAGGAGCTGGCCCCCAAGTCAGTGTTCGACCAGGCCGCCCACGGCAAAGGCGTCTGGGCGCCCAGCATCAGGCTCCACAACGGCGAGTACTACATCTACTGGGGCGACCCCGACCGCGGCATCTATATGGTCAAGACCAAGAACCCCGAGGGAGCGTGGAGCGAGCCGCTGCTCGTCGTCGGCGGCAAGGGCATGATAGACCCCACGCCGCTGTGGGACGACGACGGGCGCTGCTATCTTGCGCACGCATGGGCCGGCAGCCGGGCGGGCTTCAAGAGCGTGCTGTCCGTGCGCGAGCTGTCGCCCGACGGCACAAGAGCCATAGGCCGCCCAGCCATCGTCTTCGACGGAAACAACGCCAACCGCACCGTCGAGGGTCCGAAATTCTACAAGCGCGGCGGCTGGTACTGGATATTGGCGCCCGCCGGAGGCGTCGCCACCGGATGGCAGCTCGCCATGCGGTCGCGCAGCCCGTGGGGTCCCTACGAATGCAGGACAGTGATGGCGCAGGGCGGCACCGCCGTCAACGGTCCCCACCAGGGAGCGCTCGTCACCACGGCGGCGGGCGAGGACTGGTTTCTGCACTTCCAGGATAAAGGCCCATACGGGCGGGTTGTCCACCTCCAGCCCGTGACGTGGACAGACGGATGGCCCGTAATCGGGGCCGACGCCGACGGCGACCTCTGCGGCGAGCCTGTGGCGACCCACCGCAAGCCCCGCACAGACGGCGCCGCCCCGGTGCAGAACCCCGTGGAGAGCGACGAGTTCAACTTGCCCGTGCTCGGCCCGCAGTGGCAGTGGCCCGCCAACTACGACAGCCGCTTCGGCCAGCCCACGTCGCTCGGCTTCCTCAGGCTCTACACAAACAAGCGCCCCGCCGCCAGCCCCAACCTATGGGACGCGCCCAACATGCTGCTGCAGAAGACCCCCGCCGACGCCTTCACCGCAACCGCAAAGGCCACCTTCGCCGCAAAGGCCGACGGGCAGTGCGCCGGGCTGATAATGATGGGGGCGGACTACAGCGCGATCGTCGTGAAACGGGCGGGCGACAAGTTCCAGCTGCTGCGGACAGACTGCCGCAGGGCCGACAAGGGCGGCAAGGAGACGGCAAGCCTCATTGCCGAGCTGGAACCAAGCGGCAGAGACGAAATCGACTACGAGCCCGCCATATACCGCGAGATATACCTGCGCCTGACCGTGAGACCCGACGCCACGCTCACGTTCTCCTACAGCACCGACGGGAAGAACTTCACCGGCGCCGGCCCGCGCTCCAAGATGCGCGAGGGCAAGTGGATCGGCGCCAAGCTCGGCTTCGTGGCCCAGGAACCGGCGGGCAAGGCTCCGGCGGGATTCCTCGACATAGACTGGATCCGCATCACAAAGTGAGCAAAGAGAACACTCCCGCAGGAATTCATTGTCAAACGCCACAACCCGCAGCAGGAAGAAAACCGCCTCGTTTTCTTCCTGCTTTTTCGTTTTCGGCCTCTCCCGCCATCTCGCACACATATTCCGCAAATTGCGGACATTCGATTTTCTCCATCCCGCCCCGGCAAGAGAGCGTCCGCAGGCTTCCGCCGGCGGCGGGCCGCCGCAGGGTTAGTTGCAAATACGCAACTAAAAAACGCCCCGCCGGCGCCCTCTTCCCGCCGGAGCCGTTTCGCGCCGCAATATAGGCCATTTCGCAGCACGAAACAGCCCTTTTCGCAGTGCAAGACAGGCCGTTTCGCGTGGCAAAACGGCAGGTGGCGCAATCCGTTGAAAACCAGACCGTTGGCCGCATTGTGGCATTTTAACGTTTTTAACACGAAAACGTTAAAAACCCGACAAAGGCCATCAGCCCCTTTTCCCGTTTTTATTCACGAGAGGAATTCATTACTGAACCTATTCAAAACTTTATTGATTGTCCGCAATCTGCCAAATTGTGTGCTCCATGAGGGGCGTGTCTCGCATACCGTCATTCCGACGCTGAATCCAGAATACCCGGTTGCTTGCTGGATCCCGCGTCGGAGCGCGGGATGACGTGGGTGCACCCGGCACTTCATGTTGTAGGTTGTGTGGCAGTTTCCATGATGGCCTCCTACCCCTTAACTCCAAACTCATAATTCGTAACTCCCAATTCCTGCCTCGTCATCCCGCGCTCCGCCGCGGGATCCAGCATGAGAACTATCACTGCCTAATCTCAATGCTTGCTTATCCCGAACTCGCTCACCCCTGGGTGCTGGTTCCCGCGTCGGAGCGTGGGATAACGGTATGCGGAGACACGCCCTACGAACACTATAACATTTGGCAACTTGCGGGCATTCATTTAGCTTTTTCCGACTTCAGACCGGGGAAAGTTTAAATGAGCTCATCGAATTTGCAATATTTTGACTAACTTTGTAGCATGACCATAACTCCCGGCAAAAGAAAATGGCGAGAATATACGACAACATTGACATAAAGTTTACAGACGGGCTCCGCGGCATCATAGAGAACGCCGGGGTGAAGCGTGTGGATTTCTGCGTAGGCTACTTCAACCTGCGCGGCTGGAACCTGATAGTGAAACAAGTGGACGGGCTGCCCGGCGGCTATGTGTATGAGGACGACAAGCGCAAGTTGAGGTATTGCCGCCTGCTGATCGGTATGCATCGGCCTGAGGAGGACTTGATACGCAGCCTTTATTCACACCGGGAGAATATGCCCGATTCCGAATACGCGCAGCGTTGCAAGCGGCAGATAGCACAGGATTTCCGTAACCAGCTCCTGCTGGGCTTGCCCACGGGCGCGGACGAACAGACATTGCGCCGGCTGTCCGCGCAGTTGAAAGAAGGCAAGGTGTGCGTGAAGCTCTATCTGAAAGAGCCGCTCCATGCCAAGCTCTATCTGGCCCACCGCCCCGACGACAACTTCAACAAGATACAGGCCATCATGGGCAGCAGCAACCTCACGTATGCCGGACTGACCGGGCAGGGCGAGCTGAACGCGGAGTTTGCCGACAGCGACAGCGCGGAGAAGCTGGCCCGCTGGTTTGACGACCGCTGGAACGAGCGGTTCTGTCTTGACATCACCCAAGAACTGGCCAGGATCATTGACGAAAGCTGGGCGGGCGACAGGACGATACCGCCCTATTACATTTATCTGAAAACGGCTTATCACCTGAGCCAGGAAGCGCGCAGCGGCATCAAGGAGTTCACGCTTCCGCCGGAGTTCAGGCGCGACCTCTTCGACTTCCAGCAGAACGCCGTGAAAATAGCGGCCAAGAAGCTCAACAACGACAAACTTGGCGGGGCCATGATTGGCGATGTGGTGGGTCTGGGAAAAACCATCACGGCCTGCGCCATCGCCAAACTGTTCGAGCTGAACAATGGCGGACGCACGCTTATCATCTGTCCGGCGAACCTTCAGGATATGTGGAGTAAATACATCAGAAAGTACGACCTCAAGGCGGAGGTATGGTCGATGGCGCGTTCCATCGACGTGGACTCCGCCCGCTATTACCGCCTGATCATCGTGGACGAGAGCCACAACCTCCGCAACTCGGGCGGCATACGCTACCGCAACATACGCAACCTGATAGAGCGTCAAGACAGCAAGGTGTTGCTCCTCACGGCCACGCCCTATAACAAGGACTTCTCCGACTTGGGCAACCAGCTCCGCCTGTTCATAGGCGAAGACCAGGACTTGGGCGTCCGCCCGGAGGAATACATCCGCTCCATCGGCGGCGAGAGGGAGTTCCGGCGCAGGCACAGCGACATACACATCCGCTCCATCCGCGCGTTTGAGAGAAGTCCTTTTGCCGACGACTGGAACGAACTGATGAAGCTGTTCCTCATCCGCCGCACAAGAACTTTTATAAAGAACGAAGCAAACGAAGACAAGGAGACCGGACGGAAATACCTGCTCTTCCCGGATGGCAAAAAGTCGTACTTTCCCGACAGGATACCCCGTGCCGTCAAGTTTGCCACAAAGCCTGGCGACCAGTACAGCCGCCTGTATTCGTCTGAAATGATAAGCCTGATGGAAGAGCTGAAACTGCCCCGCTACGGCTTGATCAATTTCTATGACGACAACAAAGCCGCCGGCATCCAGCCGCACGAACAGCAGGTGATAGAGAACCTGTCGCGGGCGGGCAGACGCATGATGGGCTTCTGCCGCAGCACGTTCTTCAAGCGTATTGACAGCAGCGGCTTCGCCTTCCTGCTGACCCTCTATCGTCACATTCTGCGCAATGCCATCTTCATATATGCAATAGACAACAAGCTTCCGTTGCCCATCGGAGACGAGAACGCGCTCCCTGATGACTACATTGAGGACGAAGACGGAGAGAATATCTTTGGCGATAAGGACGATGAGGGGAAACAAGACGGCGGCAGCAAACAGACTGCCATCCCGACAGACTTCGATTACTATATGGAAAAGGCGAAAGAGTGCTACACCATCATTGAGAACCGCAACGCCTGCTCGTGGGTTTCCTCCCGATATTTCAAGCGCACCTTGAAGCAGCAACTCAGGCACGACTGCGACACCCTGCTGAGGATGATCGCGCTTTGCGGCGTGTGGCAGCCGGATGCCGACCCGAAGCTGAACGAGCTGGAGGCCTTGCTGCAGGGAAGCCACGCGGCGGACAAGGTCATCGTGTTCACCCAATTCTCCGACACGGCGCGTTATGTCTGTCAGCAATTGAAAAGGCGGGGAATGCAACAAATCGCCTGTGCCACAGGCGGAAGCAAGAATCCGACAGACATAGTGGAACACTTCTCCCCCAGGAGCAACGACAAGGACTATCCGCAGGCGGAACAGTTCAGGGTGCTCATTGCCACCGACGTGCTGAGCGAGGGTCAGAACCTGCAGGACGCGCACGTCATCGTGAACTTCGACCTGCCGTGGGCCATCATCCGCCTCATCCAGCGTGCCGGGCGTGTAGACCGCATCGGGCAGGAAGCGAACGAAATCCACTGCTATTCTTTCTTCCCGGCTGAAGGCGTGGAGGAAATCATCCGACTGCGCTCACGGCTGAACGCCCGAATCAACGAAAACGCCCAAATCGTGGGCAGTGACGAGGTGTTCTTTGAGGGCAACGAGAAAAACCTTAGGGATATGTTCAACGAGAAAAGCGGCACGCTGGACGATGAGGACGACAATGATGTTGACCTGTCGTCGCAGGCTTACCAGATATGGAAGAACGCCACGGATGCCGACCCGAAACTGAAAGCCGTCATCCCTGCACTGAGCAATGTCATATATTCCACGAAAGCCGCCACGGACGGGCAGCGGGGCGGGGTCATCACCTACGCCAAAACTTACAATGATTTCGACGTGCTGACATGGCTCGACGCCGACGGCAACATCGTGAGCCAGTCGCAGAAGCGCATCCTTGGCGCCTTGGCTTGCGGGGCTGACACGCCTGCCGCGGAGCCGCTGCCCAACCACCATGAATTAGTGGCAAAGGCTGTTGAATCCATCGGGAACGAGACGACCACCGTAGGCGGCATATTGGGCAACCGCTTCAGCACACGCTACCGCATCATCACCTTGCTGGAAAGCTATTACAACAATCCGCCCACTCTCTTCTTTTCGCAGGAGAGCAAGGACTTGCTGAAGCTGGCCATTGACGACATCTACAACTACCCGCTGCTGGAGGGAGCCAAGCTCACGCTGGGACGAATGCTGCGCACCAACACCAGCGACGAGATTGTGGACTATGTGCTTGAGATGCGCAAGAACATGACCCTCTGCCGCATAGACGAGGACAGAAGCGAACATAAAGACCCTGCCATAATCTGTTCGATGGGGCTGAAACAGGAACCCTAAAAAACATTTGAATCATGAGAAGAGCCTTATTCAACCAGTATATCAAGGATGCCGCTTTCAAGGAACTGTTCATCACCGAGATGGGCTGGAACCGTTTTCACGGACAGGCGGAGCTTGCGCCGATTGTCATAGACAATACCGAATACCGCTTCACAACCATTGCCGAGCGCAACGGTTTCCAAGTGCTAACGTGCCCGGTGGACAGCATCCCCAACACCACTATTTGCCGCAGGATTGACAGCAAGCTGCGGCGCAACGCCAACGACTACGTCTGTGTGTTCCACATTCCCGGCACAGAGCACCAGCAATGGATTGCTCCCATAAAGACCGTGGAGAAACGCGACATCGTGACCATCGAATACGAAACGGCGGACAAGGCGGACTTCCTGTTCTCAAAGCTCCCCGACTTGTCGTTTGGCGTGGACGAACAGACCACCATCGTGGACGTGAAAGAGCGCATACAGGGAGCGTTTGCCGTGAACTCGGAGAAAATCACAAAGGACTTCTACAGCGGATTCCGCAAGGAGCACAATGCCTTTGCCGAATTCATCACGGGCATTGACGACCAGATACCGGCATCGAAGAACCGCGACAAGCAGTGGTACACATCCGTCATGCTCAACCGCCTTATGTTCTGCTACTTCATCCAGAAGAAAGGCTTCCTCGACGGCAACTTCGACTACCTGCAGGAAAAGCTGGAGTGGGTGCAGCGGGAGCGCGGCGAGAACCGCTTCTTCAAGACCTTCTACCGTGGCTTCCTTTCGGAACTGTTCCACGGCGGGCTGAACTCGCCCCGTCACAGCGACGAGTTCGAGAACGTGTACGGGCGCATCCCTTACCTCAACGGCGGAATGTTCGAGCGGCACCAGCTGGAACGCGACTATGCCGACATCGACATTGCCGACGAGGCGTTTGTACGCTTGTTCAGGTTCTTCGACACGTGGCGGTGGCATCTGGACACGCGCATCACGGCCACAGGCAAGGACATCAACCCCGACGTGCTGGGCTACATCTTCGAGCAGTACATCAACGACCGGGCGCAGATGGGGGCCTACTATACCAAGGAGGACATCACCGAATACATCGGCAAGAACTGCATCATTCCCTTCCTGATGGACAAGGCGGCGGAAACTTCACCCGAAACGTTCAAGGCAGACGGATATGTATGGCGCACGTTACGCGAAAGCGGCGACCGCTATGTGTATGACGCGGTGAAGAAAGGTTACACGGCAGACTGGCAAAGCCGCATTCCCGAAAACATCGCCGTGGGGCTTGACACCACAAAGCCCAATTTGTTGGAACGCCGCAAAGACTGGAACACCCGGACGCCAGAGGCGTTTGCCCTGCCTACGGAAATCTGGCGGGAGACGGTGGAGCGGCTGCAACGCTGCGAAAACATTCTTGCCAAAATCAAAGGAGGTGAAATCACGCACATCAACGACTTCATCACCTATAACCTCGACATCCGCTCGTTTGCCTACGACCTGCTCGGGCAGGCGGACGACCGCCTCTTCATTCTCCATTTCTACAAGGCATTGCAGCGGGTCACTGTCCTTGACCCCACCTGCGGTTCCGGTGCTTTCCTTTTCGCCGCCATGAACATCCTTGAGCCGCTCTATGAGGTCTGCATCGAGCGGATGCAGGAGTTCAACGCGCAGAATCCCAACTGGTTCAAACCTGAGCTGGAGGAGATTGCCCACAAGTACCGCAGCAACATCCAGTACTTCATCTACAAGAGCATCATCCTGCGCAACCTCTACGGCGTGGACATCATGGTGGAGGCTACGGAGATTGCCAAGCTTCGCCTGTTTCTGAAGATGATGGCTGTGGTGGAGGTGGACTTCCGTGCCCCGAACATGGGGCTTGACCCTCTGCCCGACATCGACTTCAACATCCGTTGCGGCAACACGTTGGTTGGCTATGCCACGGAGGAGGAACTGAACAACGACCTCACCTATGGCGATATGTTCGCAAACCAAGAATTCAAGGCAAAAGTGGAAACCGAGATGCAACTCGTCGCCACGGCATACGAAACGTTCAAGCACGTGCAGTTCACACAAAGCGAGGACATGACGGCATTCAAGCAGGCAAAGCAAGGGTTGAATGAACGGCTCGCCGCGCTCAACGAATTGCTTAATCGCCGTATGCACGCCGCCACAGAGCTGCAATATGATGAGTGGCTTGCCTCGCACCAACCGTTCCACTGGCTTGCGGAGTTCTATCAGATTATCCATGATAACGGAGGGTTTGATGTGATTATAGGCAATCCGCCGTATGTGGAATATACAAGGAAAAATAAAGCTACAGGGAAGTCAATTTCTGATATATATAAGTTGCGTAATTTTAAGACAATTAGTTGTTCAAACCTGTATGCATTCGTTATAGAACGTAGCTTTTCTATTGTTAAGGATAACAATAACATTGGATTTATTGTACCCCTAACAATCGCTTCGAATAATAATATGCAAATTCTTCGTGATTATTTATGCTCAAAGAATGATACATACTTTTCACATTTTGAAATCAGGCCAGCACGTTTGTTTGATGGAGTAGAACAACGATTGACTATTTTTATTGTAAGAAATCGCATAAAAACGAAGTGTATTTATAGCACAGCAATCCTACGTTGGAAAAACGAGAATCGAAATTTATTGTTTCAGTCAATATACTATACACCATCATTTAGTAATGGTAGCATTTGGCGTACTTCATCAATTGTAGAACTGGGTATTATAGATAAATTTAATCATCATTCTAAAGTCTCGTTACATTTATGTAGTGATTATAGGAATGCAAATCAGTTATATTACAGAACAGCAGGTATTCGGTATTGGATAATATTTTTAAATAATGGCTTTGGAACAGAATCCCTAAGCAATAAAGTCGCTTATTTGGGTTCTTCCGATGAAGCTTTGTTTTATATGGCTGCCTTGAATTCAAATTTGTTTTGGTGGTATTATGCGTTAAACTTCGATATGTTCAATCTTAAAGACTATATGATATTTGGATTTAGATTGAATTTTGTTCTTGACAATGAGGTGAATAAATTAGCTAAGGAATTAGAACAAGACCTTGAAAAGAATAAGCAAGAGTTGGTTGTCAAAAGCGCGACACGTGGAATTGTTTCTTCTTTTGTTTACAAGAAAAGATATTCAAAGCCCATCATTGACGAAATCGACAAAATGCTTGCCGGTCATTACGGCTTCACCGAGGAAGAACTCGACTTCATCATCAACTACGACATCAAATACCGCATGGGTGACGAACTAAACGAAAAATGATGGAATGCACCTGCCTTGGAAATAAAGAACTGCTGAGCAAGCGGAAGATAGGCTTTCTTGCCTCGCGCAAGATTCCCTTTTCCGCTGTGTTGCCCACGCTCGATTGGGCTGTGGAAACGAGCAAGCGGGCGGACGTGGCGGTGGTGAGCGGCTTCCATTCCCGCCTTGAAAAGGACGTGCTGAAGTTTCTGCTCAGGGGCACGTGCGGCATCATTGTCGTTCTTGCCCGGGGAATGTATCGCAAGTTGCCCAAAATGTTGGAGACGGCGATGGCCGGCAAACGTCTTCTTGTAATATCTTTTGAAAAAGAAAGCGTTACCCGCGCGTCGGAACGCTCCGCCCACAGGCGCAACAGGCTCGTGGAGGAGCTGGCCGACGAGCTGAGACGGACGCCTCCCCCTGGGCCCGCCCCGGGCACCGGCCTGTGACGCCACCGCCCGGGGCGGGGCGTCAGCGCACGGGCACGTAGCCGCTCCTCATCACGATTTTCTGCCCGGCGGGCGAGAGCAGGTAGCTGACAAAGGGCCTGACGGCGGCCTCGCGGTCGGCCGTGTAGTAGTAGTACAGCTCGCGGACGATTGGATAGGCGCGGCTTCTGCCCGTGGCCATGCTCGGATAGACGAAGTTGCGGTTGTCGTAGGACACCCTCAGGGCCTTGACCCTGGGGTTGACATAGGCCATGCCCACGTAGCCAATGGCGCCACGCGTCTGGCTGACGGACTGTATGACGGCTCCGGTGGCGGGCATCGACAGCACTCCGGCCATGTAGTTCTTCTCGCGGAGCACGCTGGTCTTGAAGAACTCGTAGGTGCCCGAGGAGGTCTCGCGCGAATAGACGATGATCTTCAGGTCGTCGCCACGGCGGCCCGTCACGGGGTCTCTCACCTGGCTCCAGTTGGTGACCTTGCCCCTGAAGATGTCCTCCAGCTGCCCGCGCGTGAGGTGCGACACGGGGTTCCGAGGGTTCACCACGACGGCGAGCGCGTCGCGGGCCACTACGGTCTGGCGCAGCTCCTTGCCGGCCCTGGCGAGCTTCATCCTCTCACTGAACTTCACCGGGCGCGACGCCATGGCTATGTCGGTGGTGCCGTCGAGCAGGGCCGATATGCCCACGCCGGTGCCTCCGCCCGTGACCGTGACGCGCGCCCGGCCGCCGGCGGCCATGAACGCCTCGGCGGCCTCCTGCGACACGGGCAGCACCGTGTCGCTGCCCTTTATCCTCTGCGCCACGGCCGGCTGGGCGGCTACGGCCGCGAGCACGGCGGCCAGCGCTAACAGTCTCTTGTACGTTCGTTTCATTTTGTTGGTCATCATGTCATATTGGTTTTTGCACGCCGCGAAATAACAACATTCTTGTTACACGGGGCTTACGCGCAGGCTACAATTCCGTTACACGGCGGAAAAAGGACGGCGTAACACAATTGTAACCCGCGTGACACGGTTTGTTCATCTTGGGAACTTAACTTTGCGGGCAAAAAAGGAAAACAGCCATGTCAGTGAAAAAAGTAACGGAGAAGATTGTCAGCGGAGCCATTGCCTGCAGCGGGTTCGTCACCAGCGTGGCGATTCTGCTCATCGTCGTGTTCCTGTTCTCGGAGGGACTCGGGCTTTTCTCCCAGAAGACAATAGAGGAGGGCTATGCCCTTGTGGTCAACAAGGGCAACCCGGTGGACGAGCTTGACGCCAGGCAGATCAAGGAGGTGTTCGACGAGGACGTCATCAACTGGCGGCAGGTGGGCGGAGAGGCTGGGCCAATCATGGTCTTCCGCTTTGAGGACCTGCCGAGGCACGTCAGCGGGGAGCGGCTCGGCCCCGGCTACGAGAACGCCGCAGCCTGCATCGACTCCATCGTGGGCGCCAACAGGGGTATCATAGCCTTCGTGCCCGAGGAGTTCGCCGGCGGCAGCGCCGGCAAGGCGCTCAGGGCGCACAGGATTTCCCCGGGCGAGGTGCTCGGCGGGAGCGAGTGGTTCCCCACGGCCACGCCGGCCGCGCAGTTCGGCTTTCTGCCGCTCGTGCTCGGCACTGTGTGGGTGACGGTCTTCGCCATACTGTTCGCCCTGCCGTTCGGCCTGTCGGTGGCCATCTACATGTCGGAGGTGGCGTCCGCCCGCATGAGGAACGTGCTGAAGCCGGTGATCGAGCTTCTTAGCGGCATACCGTCGGTGGTCTACGGCTTCTTCGGACTCATCGTCGTGGTGCCGCTGCTGCAGAACGTGTTCGGCCTGCCCGTCGGCGAGAGCGGGCTGGCGGGAGCCATAGTGCTGGCTGTCATGGCTCTGCCCACGATAATAACCGTCAGCCAGGACGCCATGCAGAACTGCCCGCGCTCGCAGCGCGAGGCGAGCCTGGCCCTGGGGGCGTCCAGATGGCAGACCATCTACAGGGTGGTGATGCCCTACTCCATCTCCGGCATCACCTCCGCCGTGGTGCTGGGCATCGGCCGCGCCTTCGGCGAGACCATGGCTGTGCTCATGGTAACGGGCAACGCCGCCGTCATTCCGCTCGCCATCACCGACCCGCTGCGCACGATTCCCGCCACCATAGCCGCCGAGCTGGGCGAGGCGCCCGCCGGCGGAGCCCACTACCAGTCGCTGTTCCTGCTCGGCGTGGTGCTCTTCTTCATCACGCTGGCCATCAACTCGTGCGTGGAATACATATCATCAAAAAACAGATAAGTCATGGAAAACAACATCACAATGCCTGACAACCACCGCCGCAAGACGCTCGCCCAGAACGCGGCCTTCGCCCTGTTCAGGATTCTCAGCGGGGTCATTGTCGCGATACTGCTCGTGATTCTTGCGTTCATAATCGTCAAGGGGGCGCGGGCGCTCAGCTGGGAGTTCATTACAACCCCGCCCGCCGACGGCATGAAAAGCGGCGGAATATGGCCCGCCATCGTCGGCACGTTCTATCTCATGGCCGGCAGCGCGCTGTTCTCATTTCCGCTGGGCATAATGAGCGGCATCTACATGAACGAGTACGCCCCCAAGGGAAAGGTGGTCGGGTTCATCCGCATGATGACGAACAACCTTGCCGGCATACCCTCAATAGTGTTCGGACTGTTCGGTATGTCGCTCTTCGTCGGCTTCTTCGGCTTCGGCGACAGCATCCTCGCCGGCTCGCTCACGCTCGGGCTGCTCGCCCTGCCGCTCGTCATCCGCACCACGGAAGAGGCTCTCAAGGCCATCCCCGACAGCTTCCGCGAGGGCAGTCTCGCCCTCGGGGCCACAAAGCTGCAGACCATATGGCATGTCATCCTGCCCATGGCCATGCCCAACATCACGACAGGCCTGATTCTCGCCCTGGGGCGCGTGTCGGGCGAGACGGCGCCGATTCTCTTCACCTGCGCGGCCTATTTCCTGCCGCAGCTGCCGCAGAGCGTTTTCGACCAGTGCATGGCGCTGCCCTACCACCTCTATGTGCTTGCCACCAGCGGCACCGACATGGACAGGCAGATGCCCATCGCCTACGGCACGGCGCTCGTGCTCGTGATCATCATCCTGCTGGCCAACCTGCTGGCCAATGCCCTGCGCAGCCACTTCCAGAAGAAGCTCGACGCAAACTAAACAACAACCGCACACAATCACAACACCAATGAGCAAGATAGAAGCAAACCACGTGGACTTCCACTACGGACAGTTCCACGCGCTGAAAGACATCAGCATGAGCATCGGCAAGCACGAGGTGGTGGCCTTCATCGGCCCCTCCGGCTGCGGCAAGTCCACCTTTCTGCGGCTGTTCAACCGCATGAACGACCTCATACCGGGCACACGCCTCGACGGCAGCATAACCATCGACGGGCGCGACATATACGACCGCTCGGTCAATGTGGACGAACTGCGCAAGAACGTGGGCATGGTGTTCCAACGCCCCAATCCGTTTCCAAAAAGCATCTACGAGAACGTCGCCTACGGACTCAGAGTCAACGGCGTGCGCGACGAGGCGCTCATAGCCGAGCGCGTGGAGGACTCGCTGCGCGGCGCCGCCCTGTGGAACGAGGTCAAAGACAAGCTCCGCAAGTCGGCCTATGCCCTCTCCGGAGGCCAGCAGCAGCGCCTCTGCATAGCACGCGCCATGGCCGTGCGCCCCTCCGTACTGCTGATGGACGAGCCGGCCTCCGCTCTCGACCCCATATCAACAGCCAAAGTAGAGGAGCTTATCCACGACATAAAGAAAGACTACACCATCGTCATCGTCACACACAATATGCAGCAGGCCACCCGTGTGAGCGACAAGACGGCGTTCTTCTATCTTGGCCAGCTCATTGAGTACGACCGAACAACAAAGATATTCACCAATCCCGCCCGGGAGGAGACCCAGAACTACATCACCGGCAGGTTCGGATGACAAACCCTTGTCATAACACATCAAAAAAACATATATACGCAATGGTAAAATTTGTAGACGAAGAGCTCTTGAAGATACGCAAAGAGGTGCTCGATATGTGGACCCTGGTCTATGAACAGCTTAAGAACGTGTGCGCGGCCCTGCCCACATCAGACAAAGAGCGGGCTTGGGATGTGCTGATCCGCGAGAGGCGCGTCAATGCGTCCGAACTCAAACTCGACTGCGACGTAGAGGACTTTCTCGCCCTCTACACTCCTGTGGCCGTAGACCTGCGCTTCGCCCTGGCCATGCTGAAAATCAACACTGACCTCGAACGCATTGGCGACTTCGCAGAAGGCATCGCCCGTTTCGTGATACGGCAGGACAGCCGGCCCGCCGACCCGGGGCTGCTCGCCGACACGCGCCTTGAGGAAATGGCCCGCGCCGTGCTCGATATGCTGCTCACATCGCGCCTGGCCCTTGAAAAGGAAGACATAACCCTGGCCCGGAGCCTCTTCGAGAAAGACAGCGTTGTGGACGAGATAAACCGCGCCGCCACAGAACACCTCGCCAGCTACGCCGCCGCCAATCCCGACCGCGCAGCTTACTGCATAGACCTGAAAAGTGTGTTCCTGCGCCTTGAGCGCGCCGGAGACCACATAACAAATCTGGCCGAGGAAATAATATTCTACATCGATGCCGAAGTGCTCAAGCACGCTGGCGACAAAAAAGAAGCCGCGCCAGAAAACGAAGCGGACGAGATGGGGAAAGAATGACCAAGCCACAAGGAAAGCGCTGCGGAAACCTGCAACAGGAAGATTCCGCAGCGTTCCTGCATTTACCTGCTTTCAGCAGGCATACTGCCCCAACAAGAACGCAGCTCACCGAGCAAACGGTCATAATCGTGCGGTGTGAAACAAGCTCCGTCCAACTGCAGAATCACATAAGTCACCCCGCAGAACGTGCGTTCAATCCTTGTGTCACTAAAACCATTACGCAAGTAGAACGCATATCTGCGCCGGCGCTGTTCATCATTGTCGGCCTCCTGACGCGGAGATTCCATATCCAGAATGAGGCCAATGTCTTTATAGCGGCTCTTTATCCGCTCCAGAATCATTGTGCCGTAACCACGGCCGCGCAAGCTCTCACACACAGCAAAATACCAAAACCAGCAAACTTCCGGGCGCTCGTAAACAATCGTCATTCCAACAAACGTGCCTCCAGCATACCAAGACGTAATCGTGAGAGGCAGCACAGAAGCCAATGATCTCAAATCATCTTCCGGTATGCGCTCCGTCTCGGGAAACGCAGCGGAATACAAATTCCAGAATTCTGGAATGTCCATATTCTCCGGATTCATATCCAGCCCTTGCAATTCCGCATCAATTATCATAATCCAACTATTTTATCTATGTTTTTCACATCAGCCTCAGGAAACAGGCTGCTGATTTTCTCAACAATACGGCAACGCGACTGGCGCGGCGAGCGGCCACATACAGCAGACCTGACATCAAGCTCATACATGGCTTCCGGTGTGCTGTATCGGGCAATACCCCAGCCGTATGGCTCGCCGTTCCTCGATATTTGGTACTCAAAATCTGCTATGCAGACATACACTCCCATCTGGAGTGACGCGATCATGGAGTCAAACACCATGC
This sequence comes from uncultured Prevotella sp., assembly GCA_944320305.1. GTDB lineage: Bacteria > Bacteroidota > Bacteroidia > Bacteroidales > Bacteroidaceae > Prevotella. The sequence goes on from CALUGW010000027.1 coordinate 26,251, forward strand.
CGTTGTGACGGTTTAAAACCGGATGCTGCGGATTTTCAGGATTGAAGACAGTGCGCTTGCGACTTAAAGTAAACCCACTCGCAATCTTCAACTCCTTTGAAAGCATCGAGTCATTATCAGCCAGAACCTTCAATATCCGATGCGCATCAGCCCCAAACTTGCGCAAAGGGAACAGATATCTGCGCCAATTCATGAAATCAGGCAGCCAATCAAGACTGACAAAGCCGGCTTTGCCTGCAAAAAATTTTCCGTATGCACACTGCCAATGACTGATTATGGGTCCTTCCACTGCCATGCCCCTTCTTCTCCATGCTCACCAAAAATCAAATCAGGCGGCATAATCTCTTCAATAGAAAAGCCATTGACAGCATTCTTGAAGAATGGCAAGAAGCCCCACTCTTGAATTAACCGCTCTAACTGTTCCTGCGTTTCAACAATCACATTGTCAGACATATACCAACATCTTTACATAACATAAAATTGCCGTCCGGCGCGCCGGCGGCGGCGGGGCAAAAAAAAAGAGTTCCCCGAAAGGCCGCCAGGCCTACGGGGAACCCACATAAACAAAAAACGGCGGCTTCCTACTCTC
>CALUGW010000028.1 GCA_944320305.1 uncultured Prevotella sp.
GCCAGCCGTCGCGCAGCGGCAGCGGGCGCGGGTCGGCGCCGCGCAGGTCGGCGGGATCGGGAAACGACACTATGCGCCGGCCCGTGGCGTCGAGCGTCACGGCCACCAGCCCGCTGTAGTCGCGGTCGGTGCGGTAGACCACCGCGCGGGGAAGAGCCGCCACGCCGCCCCTCACCGCCATGCCGTCGTCACTGCGCTGCGGAGCCTGCGGCTGCGCCTTGTCGGCGTGAGAGCATCCGGCCGCCATCAGGCACGATGCCACCACCGGAACAATTAGCTTTGCCTTCATCATTTTCTCTTTTGTATCTGTATTTTTTTTTAATATTTCTGATTTGCGTCGAACGGCTCGCGCCGTTCCATCACTGTCGTAATATGCCTGCCGATGATATATACCTCCGCAGAAAGAAAAAAAACTGCAATAAAACAGCCCCAGCGGCTTACACCCTGCAAAGATATGGATATTTCACGGTTACACAATGAAACACACCGCATTTTAAAGATAATTTAATACAGAAGAAGCAGTCCCTCCCCCGTGGGGAGGAAGCCGCTCTGCCTGTGACACTGGCACTCCACACCCCTGTTGAAGGACTTGCCAGCTCCCTCTCCATGGGGGAGGGGCTTCTGGGGACGGGCTTCACTTTTTAACTTAAAACTGTTAAAACCCGCCTTTTCGCCAACCTACTGGCAGCCAACGCATTGCGCCACCCGCCGTTCCGCCCTGCAATACAGGCCGTTTTGCAATGCAATACAGGCCGTTTCGCGTTGCAATATGGGCCATATTGCAACGCGAAACGGCCTCCACCGCAAAAAGCCACCAAACCGAGCGTTTTTAGTTGCGCATTTGGAATTATCTCCCGCCTACCCACAAAGCCTCTACCGGGCGCATCCACGTCATCCCGCGCTCCGACGCGGGATGACTGGAAGGAATTACTAATTAGGAGCCAGAGGCCACCGGCCTTGTGGCTTCTTATTGGTCTTATTGGTCCTATTGGTCCTATTGGTCCTATCAGCCCTATTAAACTAAAAAAAAATCCCCGATGGCCGCACCAAGAGCAGCCACCGGGGTAATTCTTTTAATTTTTAACTTTTAACTTTTAACTTTTAATTTACTCTCACCTTCCCCGCCTTCACCGTCTTGCCGCCGCGCACCACCTCAACCACGGCGATGCCGGAGAGGCGCACGGCCATGCGCACCGACTGCGCCGAGGCCACGGCCTGGGCGGCCATCACGCCCGAGGCGGAGTAGACGCGCACCACGTCGCCGCGCTCCAGTCCGCTCACGGCCACCGTGGCCGGGGCGGGCGAGCTGATGCTGATGCCGCTGCTGAAGCGGCCGGTGCCCGTGCGGTTGAAGCTGATGGTGAAGCGGCCCGCCACGTCGCCCGCGGCGTCGGCGCTGAAGTCGTAGGCGTCCTCAAGCAGGTCCACCGTGCGGCCCGTGGCGGCGTCCTTCAGCAGCACCGTCTCGTAGCCCTCGGCGGCGCAGTCCTCGGGAATGCCTATGGTGTAGGTGCCGGCCGAGGGCAGCGTCAGGCCCACGCCCACCTCGCCGTCGCGGCTCACCGCCGACAGCAGCGAGTAGCGCGCGCCGCCGCGTGTGGCGTAGATCTGCGGTGCTCCGGCGGCCATCCACTTCACGCCGTCGGCGCTCATGTCGAAGTCGGAGCGGCTGCCCGCCGCGTCAACGGCGCTGAGCTGCAGCACGTCATAGGCGGCTGCGCTGTCGGCCCGCGTGCCGCCGCCAGCTATGGCCACCTGCAGGTCGGCCATGCCCTTGTAGGCGTCGCCGGTCTTGGCGTTGGCTTCTGTCGGCTGCTTCACTGCGAACGTCTCACCATTGATGTTGAGCGTGGCCGTCTGGGTGAACACGGCGTCGCCGGCGGGGATGTAGCCCTGAGACCAGATGCCGTCGTCGGATGTGTTCACCGTGCGGTATGTTCCGTCTGAGTAGCCGTAGATGACGCGCCCGTACTCCATTTCGCTGTAGTTCATGGCGCAGAGATAGGGCGAGCCGAAGAGGTTCCAGCTCATGTTCTCCTTGTGGGTGAAGCGGTTGCTCTGCTGCGTCGGGCTTGTCCACGGCGCGCTGAAGTTGAAGTAGCTCAGCCTCACCTCCTTGGCTGCGCCCATGCCGGAGCCCTCTTTGTAGACGTTCAGCCCCTTCCCGATGAAGCGCACCGTGGCGTCTGCCGTGCCGCCGGTGTTGTCGAGCAGCAGGCCGGAGCGGTGACTGTCGATTGTCTCGACGGGTTCTGCCGAAATATCCTCCGACCAGGCCTTGCCGTCAGTGCCGTCGAAGGCGTAGTCGTAGGCGGCGCGGACGCTGCCGTCGTAATATTTCACGGCGAGACGGTCGCCGCTCCGCTTCTCAAAGCCCGTAACGCGGAAGGGCACGCCCGTCATGTCGATGCTGTCCGCGGGAACGTCGCGCTCCATGATGACGTGGCTCAGGCCCACATTGTTGCCGTTGCCGCGCAGGCCGGCCCGGTGCTCCAGCAGCAGCACGCCGGGGCAGAACGGGGCGTCGGCGGCATAGGCGCGGTTGAGCTGCAGCTCCTTGTCCTTGCGGACGTAGACCACCGACTTGCCGCGCGGGTAGTCTTGACCGGTAACCTCCGCGCTGTCGTAATCGATGTTCCACGTCTCGAAGCAACCGTTGTCCACCGTCTGGCGGACGCGCTCGTTTCCGGCTATGTCGCGGCTGTGGCCCACCATGTTGGTGCAGGCCTCGGTAATCTGGTTATCATTGCCCTCGTGGTCAATGTCGGCTGATGTCTCCATGAGCTGGTATTTCCAGTCGTCATCAGTGACGTAGGCGTTTGTCTCGGTGGCGCCGCTGCGGTTGTTGGCGCTGCCCGCCGCGCCGCTTATCTCTCCGGTGGCGGTAACGTTGACGGCCTTAACGCCGCCGCTGACGCCGCCATAGACGAGGGTGTTGTAGAGCAGGCCTTTTCCCGTGTCTTTTGTGCGTGTCATTTTCACATAACCGCGCACAACCGATGTGGACAGCGTGCCCCTGTTGACCGTGGCCGGGTCGTTGACAATGAATCCGTCGGCCACGGCATTATAGCTGTCTTTGAAATCAATGACATCCACAGTGACTGAACTCAGCTCCGTGTGGCCGGCGCTCTCGAGCAGACCCTTGCGGGCGGCAAGCAGCTCGTTCACCTTCGCATCGACGCCCCTCCACTCGCCGGTGCCTTCGTCTTGAGAAACCTCAGTCGTCGAGGTCTCGTCGCTCATGCCGCCGTAGACCTTTACATTGTCGAGCGAGAGGCGCAGCGGCTGGCCTTCAACGTTGTTGTGAACAAACGCATAGCCTGTCTTGTCCTTGTTGTTGTGAGCATAGATGCCCACGAGGTCGACCGCGCCCTGCAGGTCGGCCAGCGGCTTGTCCCAGCTGCTACCGTCGGCGTCGGCGGCCACGACGCCTGCCTTAACATATACAATCGGGCGCAGCGGAGCCTCATACTCATAGGCGCCGACGTCAATCTTCCCGTCCACGAGGCGGCTGCCGCTGCCGAGGTCTACGTCGTTGGAGGGGGCTGTCCCCACATGGGTCGCGTATTCTGTACTGTCGCCCGCGTTCAGCAGAGTCACACTCGGACGGATGTGGTAGTCGCGAAGCTCCTTGTCCGCGTTCAGCGGATCGACGAAGTTCGGGCCGCCGTGTATGTCGGCGTTGTTCTCCGCCGGGTCTGCGCCCTCATCCACAATGATGGAACTATTTCCACTGCCGGGAGTTTGCCCAGCCTCTCCACCGACATTATTCAAATTCAAGTTCTGCTTCGTGTTGTTCCATGCCACGGAGTTGTAGATTTCTTTAAGAGTTCCGCTAAAGTCTGTCTCGTTGTTGGCAAACGTGGCGTTCACAACTGTTGTCATGCCGTTGTCGGCGAGTCCTATGCCGCCGTCGGCAAAGAGCGTGTTGTAGATGAGCACCGGGCCGTTGTTGGAGCCACTGTTCTCAACCTTCATGCCAGTGCCTTGGTTCATCCTGAAGGCGCAGTTCCTCATGCGCAGCGAGCCTCCTTTGTGGGCATTGGCCACAACGCCTTGGCCTCTGTCGGTGTCGGTGGTGCCGGTGGTTTTGTTGATGAAGCTGAAGCCCTCAATCACCACGTCCTTGCTGTTGGCATTGACGGAGAGCAGCGTCGTTTGCGCCGACGTTGCCTGCGGGTGGTCGCGAAGCACGGTCTGGCGGTCGAAGTCCTGGGCGTCGCCCACGCCCGTGCATGAGCCTTTGACAATAAGCGAGTCAGACAAGTCGCTGCCGCTCATGTTCAGGACAAAGACAGAGCCGGCGGACGCGCGGGGCAGCATATAGTCGCCGTCGCGCACGTAGACGGTGCGCGCGCCGGTTTCCTGAGTCGGATTCGACGCGCCCACTATCGCGCCGCGCAGGTCGGCGGTGGCGTTCTCCCAGCTGTTGCCGCTGCCGTCGCCCGCCTGCACGGTGTCAACATAGATCTCCAGCATGGTGCTGAAGTTTGAGATGTACTGGTACTCATAGACGCCGATGTCGATGGGCTTGGGCATAGGTTTGTTTTCTTCGTCTGTCGGGCCGGAATAGCGGGCGTAGTCCGCCGTGCCCATATACTTGCCCATATACTGGCTTTGGTAGGCGGTCATGCCTTTGTCCTGATCAAACCAGCTGCTGTAAGTGTCATCGACAAGTGTGCTTTCGTCCGCGCTCAGCGTTCCGGCTCCAGCGTCAGTGGCCACGGAGATGGCCGCCGGGTTCCACAGGTTGGTGGCGTCGTTGCCGCTGACGCCCGCCACAGTGGCCGGCGCGATGAAGCGCGGGCCGTTGGTGGCGCTGTTGTCGGCAGAGAGCAGAACGTTGCTGTCGGTATTGCCGGCGCCACTGAACTTGCCTCCGTAATTGTAGTCGCTGGCGGAGTGGCTTATCTGCATCTCTGTCACGTTGGTCTGGTCGTTATACGACTGGCTCTCGTTGCCCCAGATGAGGGTGTTGGTGAGCAGGCTCTTGCCGTTGTGGTTGTAGATGACGGCGTTCGTCGCGGCCTTGTTGCGGGCGAAGGTGCAGTTCATAATGTCGAGCTGCGGGTCGTTGGTGCCGGTTATGCCCTCGGCATAGTTGGTGCCTATGGCGCCGCCCTGCCCCACCGTCTCGTTGTTTACGAAGAGCGTGTTGACGGCGTAGAGGTATGCCTCCTTGTTCTTGCCGGAGACGAAGACGGCACCGCCGCGGGCAGGCTGATGTTCCGGTGTGGTGGAGTTCTCCGTCCAGCCGTTGCCGGCGAAGATGGAGCCTGCGATGCTGAGCCGGGCGTCGCGCACGAAGACGGCTCCGCCGCGCACGCCGAAGTTATTGGTGAAGCGGCAGCGGTTGAGCGTCACGGCCACGCCGTCGGAATAGAGTCCGCCGCCACGGCCCTGCTCGTTATTCGCAGTCACCTCTGAGAGCACGCCAGAGGTCTGACCGTTCATCACCGTCAGGCCGTCGAGCACAATGGGCTGCGGGTCGCTGACGCCGCCGGCCTCGGCATATACCACGTGGTAGACGTTGCTCGCCGTGGCCGATACGTTGATGTTGCCGGAGAGGATGGTCTGGTTGGCCAGCTCCCACGCCTCCTCGATGCCGTTCTGGTTGAAGTCGGAGAAAGCGCGGTCGGCGAGGATGGCGCTTATCTCGCCGCCATTAGTAACAGCTATATCACCATCTGAAGCAGGAATTATATCAATGCCACAAGAAATTGTCTCCGTGCCGCTGAAGCCGCCGTAGATGCTCACATTGTGGGGCACCACAAACGAGTAGAGCCGCTGGTCGTGGGTGACGCCCGCGGCTGTCGTCGTGCGGGCCGTGGTGGGCTTGTAGGTTCCGGCGGCCATGAGAATCTCGAAATGGGTGTCGTCGTTGGCATCATCACCGTCGCGCTTGGTCTTTATGTAGCTCAGCGCGTCGTCGAGCGTGGTGAACGAGGTGAAGAACGAGCGGCCCAGATAGTCGTTGATGTCTTCGCCGTCGGCCAGCTTCACATTGCTGGTGGGCGAGACGAAGATGCGGGTGAACAGCGCCGTGGGCAGAACGCCGCCGGCGTAGGCAAAGGCGCCGGCGTCGGTGCGCTCGAACTCCTGGCTGCGCGCGATGTTCTGCATGTCAGCCACAGCCACGCCGAACACACGCTCAAGCCCGCCGTGATAAGCGGCCTTGACGCCGTGCTTGATGAGCGGCGAGAACTCCTTGAGCGTGCGGTAGTGGTCTGACGTGTCGAAATAGACGGTGGAGTCGCTCACCATCGAGGCGTTCTCGAAGTCGGACGGCAGCTCCTGCGTCTCCACGAAGCAGTCGTTGAAGGGGTAATAGCTGCCCTCGTTAACATCGTCGAACACCTCGGCCAGCCTCGTGTCGGCAAAGCGCTCGTGGGTCACTCCGCTGACGTTCTTGTCGGCCTGGGCCTCGTTGCCCCACACGACGGTGTTGACGGCCATGGCCGCGCCCTCCTCCATGCTGATGCCGCCGCCGGAGACATCGGCCTCATTGTCGGCCACGGTGCAGGAGATGATGTGGGCGCGGCTGTCGGCAGCGGCATTGGTGCCGTCGGCAAAGATGCCGCCGCCATAGCTGGCGGTGTTGCGCAGCACGGCCGTGCCGCTGACGGTGGCGCCGGGCAGCAGGTAGAGCCCGCCGCCCTCAATGGCCGCGCAGTTCTCCACCACGCAGTTCCTAACGTGCGCCCCGGCGGGCACAATGGCGCCGCCGCCCCGCGTGTCGGCGCTGCCGGCCCCGGCCATCGACGTGGCCGACCCGTCGGTGAGCCACAGGCCGTCGATGACGGCAGGCTTGTCGAGAGCCGCCGTGCCGTCGCCGCCGCCAAAGGTGACGACATGATAGCCGTTAACCTCCTGAGTGACTGTTGAGCCTTGCGTGGGCACAGCCACCGCGCTGAGCACCGTGCGGAAGCGCATCACGTTGCGCACGTGGTCACTGTCCTGCGGTACATCCTCCCATCCGTCGCCATTGTAATTGCCATTGGTGGTTGTTCCCTCGTAATAGCCGCCCTCAAGCGTCACGCCGGCGGGAACAACAAAAGTGTAGCTCTGCGGATTGTTCTTGTCAGCAAGAGTGTTGGCGTGGTAAACAAAAGAAGCACCGGCATTATCAGCCTCATAACCGGCAAGCCTGACAACAGCAGAATCCAAAGTGCCGTTTTTCACTTCTTCACCAGCATCCGTAAGTATGTCCTGGAGCTTCATGGCACAGGCCGCGTTGGCAGCGTTCTCTCCGCTGCGAGACCCTACGCCGTTCTGCGAGACATAATATGTGCCGACATAATTGCCCTCTGTACCTGTCCGGGTGTATTTTATGTTCTCCTCGTTGTCAAGCTCGTAGGCACCGATGTCTATCGCGCAATCCTTTATGCGGTTGGTGTAGTCCATGTCGGTGGACGGCACACTCACGCCTTTGCCAAGATTTTCAGTTCCACTATTAAGACAGGTGCTTCCCGCTGCGAGTCGATAATTATTTTCTGATTGAGCAGAATTGCCTCTTGCAAAAGGATTTGGAAGATTTTCTCCTACTTGATTTCTGTAAACATTATCATTAGTAACAAATTTAGCTCTGATATTATCACCAATACGTCCACTGACATAACAATTGTAAGGCTCATCGAATGTTTTTGGAGCGGAAGACGTTATTTGATAATTTGTATAACGTGCGCCATCTACATATGCTACACCTACATTTCCGTAAATAATACAATTATACAACCCTAATTTTGAAGGACGAGTCATATTGTCTTCAGCATATTGGAAAATGCCACTGCCATTACCTGCGTCTAACGGTTTTCTGTCACCTGTACGATTGAAAGCAACTGTATTGTTATAAAAAGTTGCACTCTCAATAAAGAGACCACCACCTGCGACTTCTGCATGATTGTTGGCAACAACCATATTAAAGCCTGTACCGACAATCATATAAGCCCCACCGCCATAAGACTCGGCTCCACTACTCAGATTATTAACAAGGAAGCTGTTGTTTATAACACTGTTCAAACCATCCATATAAAGCCCGCCACCACGAGAACGACTACCATGGGTATAGTTGTTCACAACAACCAAGTTCTGGAGTGTGACGCCACGAAAGGCACGAACACCTGCACCGCCATCACGGTTTGCTGTGTAATTCTTAATATATCCATGCCTTACAGTGAAGCCGTCCCACAATGCGCGGGTATATTCAACGTAATGCCGTGGGTCTTCGTTGTAACGGTAACGGTTAGCACCCCACTTATCGGCATTGTTATTTTCAACAGCCCAAGTAGGAACACAGACATCCGGCTGATACAATACATAATGACGTACGGTAGAAGAGCCAGGCATCCAACTGTCACTGACAACTTTACCCGTATTGTTATTTGTCCACGTCACCGGTGATTCTTTGCGAATCTGTAGTATTGTCTCATAATCACGTGCCTTCAATGTGTTATTGCGCGATGGAATATAACCAGACAACAAAGCCATACGGTCGTCCTCACCAGGAGTACCGTCATTTGGGAATCCGCCGTAGACTCGAACGCTGTCGCGGATTACAAAACCTTTGTAATCCGTGTAAATACCTGCTCCGACCCACACGTCTATTCTTTCACTTACAGGATGGGTCTTGTTCCATTCAGACGCTTTCTCAATGGCATACTGAAGACCACTGACGTATTGCTCATCACGGTTGTTGGTTATTACGTTGTTATTATTTCCTCCATAATTGTGAGTTCCGTCCAAAAATGTGCCGTAATGTCCAGCTGTTGGACCGTAAGTACTGCTTCTGTAAAGGTCATAATCATAAGAAGAAGGTTTCAGCACACCGTCTCTCACGATGTAAAAGTCATTTCCGTCGCCATTACTTTTCAAGTTGCATATTGCATTGCCATTAATTGCGTTCTCCCACGACGAGCCGTCGCCCGCAGTGGAGATATCCATGCTCGGCGAACCGTCGATTTCCTCGCGGTCGCCATCCCACACGGTGTTGTACGAGCGGACATAAATCACCTTGCCAGCTCGCGGCAGGTCGGCCTCATAAGCACCGAGGTCGGGAACGCCGCCGAGGTTGCGCTCGTTGCCCATTATGTCGTGTTTGAGGGATGAAGAGCCACCTTTATTAATAATGAGGTTGGCGGCTTTGGCAGAGCTTGTGAGGGGGCGGAACGAGGAGTAGCCTCCGAGGTAGGTGTCGAAGCCGAGTGTGGCACCCTGCTTGTTTGTGGGGTTGGCGAAGTTCTTCGCGCCGTCGGCACCGGTGGTGGCAAGCTCATCGTCGATGGAGTTGCGGCGGGTGTTGCCCTTTGAGAACGATGTTCCGGCAAGAACACTTTCGTCAGTAACCGCCGCACCCTCATTATTTATTATGGTTACGTGGTGCATGGTGAGCTTGTCTGCGGGGCAGTTGATGATTGGTGCGTTCTCGTCGGTGTTCGTATTGTTGTTCACCACGCAGTTCTGCATGGTGAGCGTGGCGTTGCGGGCGTCGATGGCGGCGCCCTCTGCAGCCGTGTTGTTCTCGAAGATGCAGTTGGTGAGGGTCACGTCGGCACCGTCGCGCACGAGCATTCCCGCGCCATACTGGAGCGAGGCCGACCCGGCGGCGTAGCCGTTGATGACGTGGAAGCCGTCAAGCTCAACAATGGCGCCCGGCTCGACGGTCACCACGTGGTAGAGCCCGTCCTCAAGCTGCGAGCCGGAGCTGTTGCCGTTGAGCTGCGAGCGGTAGGTCAGAGGGTCGCGCACCACGCTGCGGCTCTCAGCATCGTTGCGGTGGTAGCCGCCTACGATGCGCAGTGGCTTGCCGCTCTGCATGGCGAGGATGTCGAGCGTGGCGGTCTTCGGGTCGTCGTTTACAAAGGCGTAGCGCGGCCAGAGGTTGCCCTCCAGAACGCGGATCTCGAACTTGTGGCCGGACGTAACTTCTGTTTCAGGTTTTGCCTGATCGCCAGTTTTAATCATCGAGCCGTTCGTCAGTCCGGCAAAGAACTTGATGGCGTCGTTGAGCGAGCGGTAGGCCGTGCCCCACGATGTGCCTTTGTGCTCAGGCTCGGTACACTCGGCGTCAACGTAGACCACGAGGGTGTCGCCATCCTCAAGGGCGGGCACAATCTCAGAGCCTTCCACATGGAACGCGCCCACGGCGGGCTTCTGGTCGAAGAGGCCGCCCTCGATGTCAATCTCGGGGGCGAGCACCACCTCTGCGGGCAACTGACCTATGGCCATGCCTCGCGCCCAGAGGTTGGAGCCGGCAATGGGCTTCCAGTAGTAGTCGATGGCGGTGCCGTCGGCGGTGTTCCAGCCACTCTGCACTCCGATTTTGTTTATTTCAATATCAGGATTGTTGCTTATGTTGGTGGAGTGGGGCGTGTTAGTGTCTATCTCAAAGCGCGGGCCGATGGCGGTGTTGCTGCCCTCCTCCCCCCGGTTGGTGTCCACGAGCTTCAGGGTCTGCTCCTGCAGGGTGCTGTTCCACACGGCGTTGTCGGTGCCCGAGATGGCGTTGTAGAGGAAGCGCACCGTCTGCGCCGACTGGTTGCGGGCGAACATGGGCACGTTGGTGCCGTTGGCGGGAGTGGTGCCTCCGCCGATGCGGTTGTTCCAGATGACGGAGTTGGCCACAAGGGCGTAGGTGTCGATGTAGAGTCCGCCGGTCTGCGAGGCGTTGGGGTCGGTCAGGTCGGTGGATGTGGGCGTCCAGTTGTTGGTGATGGTGTTCTGCAGGAGCACTCCGCCGCCGTCGCAGTAGACGGCGCCGTTGCCAATGGCGGTGTTGTTGGACACGACGCAGGTGGAGAGGATGAGATACTCCGGGTGGTCGTCGGTGTCGGCGGGAGCGTTGTGCAGGTAGACGCCGGCGCCGTTGCGCGCCGAGTTGTTGGTGAGCATGGAGCGGTGCACCAGTCCGCGGTCGCTCACGTAGACGGCTCCGCCGTTGCCCCCGGCGTTGTTGTTGTAGATGAGCGAGCCTTGCACGCGCCCCTCCTTGAGATACACTCCGCCGCCGTCGCCGGTGGCGTTGTTCTCCTTGACGACGCAGTTCTGCAGGTAGGCGTTCTCGCCGTCGATGTAGACGCCGGCGCCGCGGTCGGTGAGGAAGTCAGTGAGTCCGGTGTTGCCCTGGGCGTAGCCGCCGCGGATGGTGAAGCCGTCGAGCACGGTGACGCGGCTGAAGGCGGGCGCGTCCTGGCCGAGCGGTGCGAACCACACCACGTGGCGCGAGTCGCTCTGCGTGCTCCAGCGGTTGGTGGAGGTGTTGAAGCTCAGGTTGGAGTGGCTGTAGTTGGCCGCCGAGAGGATGGTCTCGTTGTCGTATTGCCAGGGCATAGTGCCCTTAGCGCGGCCGGCCTTGGTCTTGGTCTCGTCGTCATCGTCGGCAAAGCCTCCGTAGACGCTGATGCCGTCGCGCATGCGGAACGAGGCCGAATAGGCCGTGCCGGTGATGAGCTGGGCGCGCGGCTCATACTCGCCCGCGGCCACCCACACCTCGCCGGGCAGCCCTTGCGGGTTGTTGTCGGCCAGATAGTCAATCATTTGCTGTATGTCGCCGGAGGCGTCGGCCCACGACGAGCCGTCGCCAGTGCCATTGGGGCGCACGTAGCGGATGCGCCCGGCTGCCACGGGCTGGAACTCGAACGCGCCGATGTCTATGCGTGCCCCGGCGTGGCGTGGGTTAAGCCCGAGGTCGAGCGAGCCGAAAGTGGTCGTGAGGTTTGTCTGGTCGGTGTAATAATATGTGTCGTCGCCCGCGTCGACAAGCGGCGTGGCCTCCACCGGCTTCCACGTCCAGAGCGGATAGAGCTGGGTGGTCATGTCGTAGTCGGTGTCGAAGCCTATCTTCAGCGACGGCGCGCTGAAGTGCGGGCCCTGGGCCTCGTTGTTCTTGTCGGCCAGATAGACATTGTCGTTGCTGTCGGTGCCGCCGGGGTTGGCCTCAGGATAGGCCGAATAGCGGAAGGCGGGGCGCGAGGCGTCGCTCATGGAGAGCAGCGAGTTGCCCCACACCACGGTATTGTCCACGGCACGGTCGAAGCCGTCGATGCCCGCGCCGGTGTTGCGCGTCACGGTGCTGTTGAGCACGCGGGCACCACTGCCGACCAGCATAATGCCTCCGTTCTCATTGTTGAACACGGCGGTGTTGACCACCGTGCCCTCTCCGGCCAGCCAGATGGCGCCGCCGGAGTTCTCCATGCCGCTGCGCTCGCCAGCCGCGTTGTTGAAAAAGCCGCTGAGACTCACAGTGCCTTCGCAGCCCGGCTCCACGTAGAGCGCGCCGCCCCGGGTGGCGTAGTTGGCTATGAAGAAGCACCGCTCGATGCTGTAGGAAACGACATCGGTCTGTCCGTTAGCCGTCACGAGGATGCCGCCGCCGTGGTCGCCGGCCTCATCCACGCCCCCTGTGGCATGGCCGCGGGCTATGGTGACGCCGTTGATGACGGTGGGCTGCTGGTTCTGGTTGCCGCCGCTGGCGCGGCTCAGATTGAGTGTGAGCACGTGCGTGGCGTTGTCGTCGCGCGACGTGTTGGCAGGGAAGATAAGGTTTGTGGCGTCCACCACGTCGTTGCTTTTGACGTCGCCGCTGATCACGGTGCGGTACTTCATGCGGTATGCCTTGCTCTCCACTATCTCGCGATCGTCGATTGAGGTCTCCGTTCCGGCGAAGCCGCCATAGATCTTCACGCCCGACTTGACGGTGAAACCGTTTTTATCCGGCACGCGGTAAACGTAGCCGCCGCCCGGGGTGTCGTAGCCATGGATCCAGATCTCGTCGCCCGCCACGGCTTTGTTTATCGCATTGGCCAGCGGCATGGGGCCAGCCCACGACGCGCCTGTGCCTGCGGTATCGGCATCTAATGTTACATAATATCTCGTGGCCTGCGCCCCAACAGGGAGCAGGGCCGCCATAATCATGACACACAAAAAACGAAAAACCTTGTTCATATATTGTATATCTTTAGTTCTGGAGACAGATGTTCTTCTTTAGTTCTGGAGACAGATGTTCTGACATATGTTGGCAAGCCCCGCCACGTCATCCCGCTTGCCACGTCATCCCGCGCTCGACGCGGGATCCAGCAGCAACGGCGTGCCCGGCGTCCGGCGGTCCAACAGCCCTTCCTGGGCCCCGCGGCGGAGCGCGGGGTGACGGGAAGAGGCGTGGCAGCCCTCCCCCACTGGGGAGAACTGGAGAGGGGCTTCCCCTATTATTCTTAATTTCCCAACGTGTTGCCAGGCGTCAGCACTATGGTGTTGTTGCTTCCGTTCCACCCCTTGATGGTGGTGTTCACCTTGTACCAAGTGGCCTGGCGGAGTTTGTCGGCGAAGCTGAATGTATAATCCGTTCCAACATTGTCTTCCCCCTCCGCAAGCTTGAACTTTATCGTCGGCTTGCTTGCGCCGTCGGGGAACACATAGTGATAGACGCGGCCGTTGCGCCGGCTTATCTCCGTGGTGTTATAGAATGTTGTGGAGCCGCCGAGAGGAGCTGCATCATCATCAGAAACCAAGTCGGGGAAGAGGCGTCCGCAGCCGGTGCTGTCTGGCTGTGGATTTTCCGCCCCGCCATTAAAGGTGAAGCCGGTGACATCCACCTGCGTATAGCTGTGCGAGGTGTTGTCGTAGGCCGCCTGCGCGTCCCACTGTATGTCTATCTTTGCCGCCAAGCGCACAAGGCACACACGAGGCAGCTGCCCCACTTCGCTCTCGGCGCTGCCGCTGATGTCATAAGCGGCGCGTTTGCCTGTCGTTGCATCTCTGTAATATCCCGTGGCCACGCTGAGGAACTTCGCCACGCGGTTGGCGTCGCCGGAAGCGTAGCTGTTGGAGATGGTCAGGTCGGAAACGCCGCCGTTATTGGCATCCCAACCTGAAAGAGCCTCTTTAATGGCATTGGCGTCATCACCGGCCTCGCTGCTGTAGGTAACGCCATAAATATAGGCACGGCCCTCAGGCACATCAAGCGAAAGGATGCGCACGGCGGTGTCGCTCACCATGCGGGGCATGGCGTCGAACTCGGCCTTGGTGAACGTCTTGAGGATGCGCGGGTCGGCGGGAACATCCGTGCCAGTGTATTCGAGCATCAGCGCGAGGGCGTTCCAGTCGACGCCCTCGCCGGTAGACTGGCCCGGGTCGCCGACGCGCGTGCCCTGTGCCTCAGGCACGGAGATATAGAACCTCACCGTCTCGACAGGCGGTGCCGGCCGACCGCCCTCATCGTCCGACGAGCAGGCGACAAGCAGCGCGGCCACCGCAACCGCCGCATATAATACCTTTGCCATATTTCTTACATTCCCTGCCACGCCCATGGCGCAGCCTTAACTTTTAATTTTTAATTTTTAACTTTTAACTCTCTACATTTCCACATCGTGGCTGCCGCCGGGTTTCCAGTCGAGCTTGACGCTCACGCCCACCTCGGGGGCGTCGGTCACCACCTGGCCGCCGTCGCCGATGCGGGCCTTGATGATCTTCAGTCCGCCGGCGGGCAGCGGCTCGCTCACGCTGAAGGTGCTCTCGGTGGTGGTGCCGTTCTCAGTGACGTAGATGCGGAAGAGCCAGAGGGGAGAGGTCTCTTCCCCCGCCCTCCCCTGTGGAGAGGGGCTTGGAAATCCCGCCGCGTAGAGGGCTATGCGCCCGGCGCCGTCGTCGGTGCGCGAGGCGCGCACCACGGTCTGGCGCGAGAAGTCGAACGTGCTGTCGGCCACGCTGAAGCCGCAGGCCAGTCCGCTGAGGCAGCCGGTGACGGCTGTGGGCGTGTGGCCGTTGAGGTCGATGACCACGGCGGCGGCGCAGTTCTGCATATAGAGGTTCACGTTGAAGTGCTGGTCGGTGCCATCGGCCACGACGATGCCGCGCGTGGCGGTGAAGAGTCCGGCGGTGTGGCTGCCGATGGTGTCGGCCTGCTGCTGGTCGAGGCGCAGCGTGGTGTAGGCGCCGGCGCCGCCGATGGTCACGAGCGGCTCGGCCTGAGCGTTGGCCACTGCCGCGTGGTCATAGTCGGCCACGGGCAGATATATTGTGTACGAGGCCGACGAGGCGTCCATCTGGTGGGCCTCGTGGTGGGCCACGGCACCTCCGGTGAAGAACGACAGGTCTATGTCGGCGGCGCGGTCGGTGAACACGCCGCCAAGTGCCTGCTCAAGCCTGTCGGCGATGGCCTGATCCTCGGGCAGCGGCAACTCGTCGCCGAGCATGGCGCGCAGGTTGGTCTGCAGGCGCAGCGTGTAGGTGATGCCGTAGTCGGCGCCGCAGTCCGACAGGTCCTCGTTTATGCACGAGGCCAGAGACAGCGCGGCCAACGCTACCGCCATGCGGCAACCCATCCGCGGCACGTATGTTTCTATCTTCTTCTTTCTCATCATCATCGTCATACTCAGCGTATGGTTTCGTTAGTGAGCGGAGACCGAGCCAACGGCTCTCCGCCCGGACTCCCTGCCTCAGCCTGCAGGCTGAGGCAGGGAGTTAAAAGAAATAGCCCCTGTTCCCGTAAGCCCCTCCATCCTTCATTCCCCCATTAGGGAGCACTAAGCAGGATGGAACATGAGGGGTAGGCATCATAGGCAACATAAGAAGCCTATTGCAAGCCTAAGAAGGGTGCCACTATAGCTGCTTAGTTACCGCCAATCTCAACATCGAAGCTCATGCCGGCCTGCCAAGTAAGATCAACCGAGAGGCCAAGAGTCAATTCCGAAGCACGAAGATCAGGAATGGTCACATAAGCATTCTCCAAAGAAGTAATGGTAAGATTTGCCGTTGTGGTATAATCCTGCTGGAACACATCGGTTACGCCACCGGGCTTAGTCACGCCTGTTGTTCCTGCAGGGTCAAGACGTGCAACAAGATAAAACTTAGCACCGTTAGCAATGATACCATCAACGCCATAGAAGTCTGTGCCGGTATTGTTCGTCAACTCTATTGCTATGTTCACTGCCTTAGGGGTTTCATCTGTATTGTCCAGCAACAATGTATAATTGGCAGAGCTCGGAGTATTATACTTTGCATAGATATCAGTTAAAGCGTTGTCATACACGGTCCGATCAAACAGTACACTGCCTGCCGGGGTCATATCCCATGAAGCAGCAGAGGGCTGCCCCCCAACCAGCAAACCTGTAACAGGGAAACCAGCTGAAGGAACAATTATGCTCTGGTTAGAAGGAAGTCCAGCCACTTCCGCAGCATTGTCTTCAAGCGTTGTTGTTTTACACTTAACCGTTGTCTTAAGATTGGCCACACCATATTGGATATTGTTTTGCAGAGCGATTGTACGCGTTGTTGCCTGTACAGTGTTACCCCAACCAGAGAAAGCGTTTTCTGCAATCCAATTCTCCGCACCGTTAGGCCATGTGACATTCGTCTCGGTTGTTGCCTTCAGCGGAGTGTTCACAAAGTAAGCAAGGGATGCCGGATAGCAAAGATTGTAAACATTCACAACATTAATACCTGTTCCAACAACAGCATTGGCATTAACATAAGCAAAGCCAGTGCCGTCGCTCCATGTCAACTGTGCAGTTCCCTCAGGGACATTGAGGTTTGTAGGATAATTTGCATCTACTCCACTAACATTCCAAGTCAAAGTGTACGGAGCATCCGCACTGACTGTAAATGATTTTGCTATCTCGGTTTGAATTGCTAACGCTATTGTCTTTTCAGGAGAGTCGCCGCTTGCTGTTGCTATGGTGTTCACTGCATTGTACAAGTCTTGCAAAGCCAAAAGAATGGAATGTGCCGATCCACCTTTGAGCGTGATATAAGCATCATAAAGATCATTCAAAGGTGTGTCAGCTGTTTGAGCTGACCAGTCTGTAACATTTGCAATACCATTGAGAACGCCCAACAATGTTGACTGTGGTGCTTCAAAATCACTACCAGTAAGTATTTGCTCAAGAGCGAACTTTACATCTGCAGTTGAGGCAGTAGATGGCAATGTTGAGCTAAGAATGCCATTGGTGAATTTACCTGTAGCATTTGAAGGAATAGTCGTACCACCAATTCCATAGAACAAGAAATTGGTCGTTCCGACAGGAACATTTACGTCATTGTACAACTTGTAGTTACTACTAGACCCATCAAAGTCCGAAAAAGTTTTTAAAGGAATGACGTTAGTAAATGCTGAACTTTCTGAACCTGCTGCAGTCAGAGGAATGAGATAAATGTTTTGCATCCCGCGGAACGGCTTATTGTCCTGCACTGTTTCGTCGCTCATACGTGTGCTACCATTGCCATATGGAATGTTGATTGCAAACTGTGTCTTCACAACTTCACCGGTAGCGCCGGTTCCGCCGTCGCCAGCCACCTCGTCGTCTGACGAGCAGGAGGTGAAAGCCACTGCGCCTGTGAGCAGCGCTGCGCCCATCAGGGCGAAATAATTCAGATTTCTCATAATTCTTTAATTTATTGGTTGGTTATATTGTATTTTCTTTTTTCTTTCTTTGAGAGAGCCATAGGACTAATAAGACCAATAGGGCTAATAAGACCAATAGGACTAATAAGGCCAATTAATGGGGCCAACAGCCCCAACAGGCGTCCGCCGGATGCTTCAGTCGTTGAGCCGCTCGGCCTCGGCTATGAGGCGCAGCTGGCGGAGGTTCTCGCGGGCGCAGGCGTCGCCGCTGTCGGCGGCTCGGGTGAGGCGGCTGAGCGCCTCTTCGCGGTTGCCGGCATAGAAGCAGGCCACTCCGAGGGCGTTCTGCGCGCGGTCGTCGTGGCTGACGGTGCGCAGCAGGGCGAGGGCCTCTGCGTGTCGCCCCTGACGGAGCAGGCCGATGGCGCGGTTGATGGTAATGGCTGCGGAGTCGGGCTTGTAGTCGTAGTAGATGCGCAGGTAGCCCGAGTTGCGCTGGTCGGCCAGCACGCTGTCGCGCAGCCAGCGCCAGGCGCGGCCTCCGTCGAGGCGCTTGATGAGCCGCTCGCGGCGGTCGGCGCTCTCCTCGCTGTCGATGATGGCGAGCAGGCGGTCGCGCCAGGGCGAGCCTCCGGCGGCGAGCTGCGCGCGCAGCTCACGCCATCCCTCGCCGCCGTTGACTGTCTCAAAGAGCGAGTCGGGCGTGGCGGCGCGGCCCATCACGTAGTCTTTGAGCACGTCGGCGCGGCGTCCGGCCAGCCGTGTGTTGTGGGCCACGGGGCCGTCGATGGACGCCAGGCCCACAATCTGTATTATCTTGACGGTGGAGGTGGTGTCGGCCATGATGGCGCGTGTGATGTCGATGATGCGGTCGAGCGTGGGGCCGTTGTCGCGGAAGTCGTGCAGCAGGGTGTGCTTGTCGAGGGGGAAGTGGACGAAGAGCGCCCCCTCAAGATGTGTGCCGTCGTAGGGGCGGTACTGCGAGATGTGGCGCAGCACGGGGTTGTCGCGCTGCAGCTCGCCGGCCTTGCCCCGCTCGGGCACGAGCGCCAGTGCCGGGCGCAGCGGCGGCACGTAGGCAAAGTGGCCGATGTGGGCCGAGGGCTGCGGCTCCACGTCGCAGCAGCCCTCGCGCTCGCGCTGGGTGTCGAGGCTGACGCGCCCCTGCCAGAGCCACGGGGCGTCGGCCCTGCTAATGGTCACGGCATAGTCGGCGGTGGCGCCGGCGGGCAGCTCGTAGCCCGATGGCTGCGGCACCGGCTCGCCGTAGTAGCGGGCGCGGTCGGTGAGACGCGCGTTGCGCTTGCCGCGGAAGACGGTGGAGCCCAGGCGCAGGGTGTCGCCGCGCCCGTTGGTGAGCATGGGCGTGGCCCACACGGAGTAGTTGCTGCCGATGCCCTTGCCGTCGGTGACGGTGAACGCCAGGCGCAGGCTGGTGCTGTCCTGCCACTGCACCGACACCCCGTCGGCGGCGGCGCCCACGGCAAGCAGCAGAGCCACGGCGAGCGCGGCGGGCCGCAGCCTGCGGCAGAGGGTCTGTATGGATATTTCGTGATTCATCGTTTTTTTATTTTTTGGGAGTTCGGGAGTTCAGGAGTTCGGACATATGCCTTAAGCATTGGGCGGCGGGAGTGCGTGGGAGACTCATAGTAGGCCTGGGAGTCGTAGGAGTCGTAGGAGCCGGCACTTAATTCTTAATTCCTCACTCGTAATTCGTAACTCATAACTCGTAACTCGTAATTCGTAACTCGTAATTCGTAATTCTTCATTTCAAATAGTACACCACAGAGAGGGCGAGCTTGGTGGGCATGAAGAGCCAGCGGGTGTCTTCGTCCACCTGCGAGCCGCAGACCTCGCACATATATTTCTTATAATGTGTGACGCCGACGCCCAGTCCCACCACGGCCTCAAGGCTCCAGCGGGGCGAGAGCATCCAGCTGTAGCCGTAGAGCAGGCCCACGGCACCGATGTCGCCCTGGAAGCGGTGGTCATCGAGCTCGGGGAAGACGCCGAAGGGCAGGCTGATGTTGCCCGCGTTGTAGTGGGAGTAGATGAGGTTTGCCCCGACGAAGTGGCCGGCATAAGTGGAGCAGAGCCAGTAGCGGGCCTCAGGCTCCACGAGCACGTGCTTGAGCTTGGTGTTGTCGGAGTAAGTGAAAGGATTGTATCCGGCCGTGAGACCTATTGTCCATCGCGGCGCGAGGCGCACCTCGGCGCCGATGTTCGGCGTGGTGGTGGCCCAGTAGAGGGCATTGGTCTTCAGGGCCACGGTCTGCGCGGCGGCGCACTGCGCTCCCATGACCATCATCACCACCGTCATGATGACAAGCTGTATTTTTCTGTTACTAATCATCTTAGTTAAGGATGTGCAACATTGCTGTTAATAATATATACCTATCTCTTCTGTTTGCCGCCCCATTTTTCCCTCTGGCGCGACGCCCCCGGCCAGAACCGGCGCGTGCCGACTGCCGCAACGTCTTGCGGATGGGGGTAGAACGGCACTTCTGCAATCACTGTGTCTGCACGCAGCCCGATTGACGCAACAGCCCGGGCCGGTGGTATTCCTGATCGGCGGCAGGCTTGTTTGCTAAAAATCGGATTTCACAGGTGCCCACCTCATTGACTGAATTATTTCTGCAAAGATATTAATCCGTTTCTGATTTTGCAATATTTTTGCAGTCTAATTAGGTTTTATTAAGCCAAATGGGGGGGGTATTAAGAGATGTTAAACAAAGGAGACAGGAGGCAGGAGACAGGAGACAGGAGGCAGGAGTTCAGACAAATGCGGGAAGCGCTGCCGCTGGTGACGACAGTGGGAGTTAGGAGTCCTAAGAGGCCTAAGAGGCCTAAGAGGCCTAAAAAATCAGGAATCTTAGGAGACTTAGGAATCTTAGGAACCATAGGACTCATGGGAAGCCCGGCAGCCCCAATTCGCAATTCGTAACTCGCAATCACTCCATCTTCACCGTCGCTCCTGCGGCAAACCAGAATCCGGGCTGGGGCACGTTGCCATAATCGACATAGGTGGTGTTGAGGATGTTGTTGGCATCGATGTGAAGCACAATGCCGCTGACAGACAAGGCACGCCGCCGGGCGGAGCACCCCCCTCTCCACGGGAGAGAGCGTGGGGAGAGACCATACATCAGGCGGGCGTCGGCCACGGCATAAGGCTCATAGCTGCGGGTGTTGCCGCCGGTGTCGGTATAGGTGCCGGTGCGGCAGTGCCAGCGGCAGCCGGCGTCGAGCGTCAGCCCGCGCCCCAGGCGCAGGCCGAGGCGCGTCACGAGCTTGTGGCGCAGGTATTCGAGCGAGTATTTGCTCTCCAGACCGTCGGTGCCGCCCTTGCTCTGGCTGATGTAGGCATAGTCGGCGCTGAGCGAGCGCAGCAGGCGCTGGCCGGGCAGCAGCCGGGCGAGGTCGAGCGCGGCGGAGGCCTGCACGCCCAGGGCGCGTATGGTGGTGAGATTGACCGACTGCCAGGGGGCGTCGGGACCGTCGGCAGTGCGGCGCACCCAGTCGATGAGGTTGGAGTAATGGTTGTAATAAACCGAGGCCGAGGCCACCACGCCGCCGTGGCGGTAGCGCAGGCCGCCCTCGGCAGAGGCCAGCTCCTCTGGGCTGAGGTGGCTGTCGGCCTTATGGCCGCCTACGGAATAGTAAAGCTCGGTGGCCGAGGGCATTCGGAGCGAGGTGTTGCATGAGGTGTAGAGCGTGAAGCCGCGCCCCAGACGGAGGCTGGCGTCGAACCCCGGATAGACGCGCACGGGCATATCGGCCCAGGAGTTGCGGGCGGCCACGAGTCCGGCCGAGAGGTCGAGCGGGCCCAGCGTGACGTTGTGCTCAATGGTGAGGCTTATGTCGGTGCGGTTGAGTCCGTAGAGATAGTCGCGCCGCGTGCCGCTGATGTGGTGGGGGCGCGGCAGCGGCTCGCCGAGCGTGGTGCTCACCAGGTCTTCATTGCGCAGCGAGGCTCCCAGGGCAGTGCGCCCCGCCGCCCAGTCGAAGAAGGCGGAGACGCCGAGTCCGACGACGTTGGAGCGGTGGTAGTTGAACGGCGTCTGCGCCTCCGTGCCGCGATAAAGCTCGAAGCGGTCGGCGGTGTGGTTCCACCATAGGGCCGCGCGCAGCCTCAGGATGCCGGCACGGGCCACGGCACGCATGGCGGTGAAAGTCTTTAGGGTGCGCTCGTACTGGTCGTCCCACTGCGCCCCGTAGAACGTGTTGGAACCGAAGCCCTTGAGGCTCAGTCCGGCGTGCCAGTCGGCACGGATGGCACCGCGGGCGTAGCCGCCCCGGTAGAAGGCGCGCAGGCCGCCGAAGTCGGCGTTGAGAGAACCCGCCCGGCAGCGGCTGTGGCCGTCGGAGCGCGTGCAGGACGCCGACAGGCTGTTGCCCCACGGGCCGGAGGCCACGGCGGCACGCGCCGCCGCCGAGGCGTAGCCATAGCTGCCCGCGCCGGCGCGGACGGTGACGGCGGTGGAATCGGGGCGACGGGTGACGATGTTGATTGCTCCTGAGAGTGATGAAGTGCCGTAGATGCGCCCGGCAGGCCCTTCGAGCACTTCGATGCGTTCGATTTCGGAAATGTCTACTGGGAAATCGAAAGCGTTGTGGCCTGTCTGGGGGTCGCAGATGTTGATGCCGTCGAGAAGCACGGCCACCTGCTCATAATTGCCGCCTCGGATGCTGACGTCGGTCTGGGCGCCCAGCGGCCCCCGCTGTCTGACGTCTACGCCGGCGGCGAGCTTCAGCAAGTCGTTGACACTCTGCGCCGGCGCGGCCGCAATGTCGGCCCGCGTCAGCACACTAACCATTCTCACGGTGCGGCCTGAGGCCGGCGGCGCCATGGACCCGGTGACACTGACCTCACCGAGCACGACCTCTCTGCCGGTGGCGGCGGCCACGATGTCGGCGGGCAGCGGCCTGACGCTCACTCCGTCGGCACGGGCGTGGGTGAGCGTGAACACGCTGAGCGTGCCGATGACCACCTCGCGGCCAAGACAGGCAAAGAGGCTGTAGCCCTTGCGCCCGAAACGGCGGAACACAAGGACCTCGCGCCTGAAAAAAGATTGGTGCTTATACATATTTTGGGGTTGTTAGGAGACGGGAGACAGGAGTTCAGGAGACAGGAGACAGGAGACAGGAGTTCAGACAAATGCGGGAAGCGCTGTGGCGCGGATGATTGCGGGGGCAAGAGGCTTAGGAGTCCTAAGAGTCCTAAGAGTCCTATAAGACAAATAAGACCAATAAGACAAATAAGGCCTATAAGACAAATAAGGCCAATAAGACCTCAGAGGCAACCCCACCCTGCCACGCTCCATGCCGCAGGCTTTTTTTACCCTTTTACCTTTTTACCTTTAACTCACCCTTTTATCCTTAAGGAGTTTTCGATGCTGCCTATCTCTTCTGCAAAGGCTTTGTCCACCTTGAGGCGCTGCTCGATGGTGGAGCAGCTGTGGATGACAGTGGAGTGGTCGCGGTTGCCTATGAGCTGGCCTATGCGCGAGGCAGGCATCTTGGTGTACTTCTGGGCGAAATACATCGACACCTGGCGCGTGAGCACGTAGTCGCGCTTGCGGCTGCGGCTGAAGACGTTCTGGGTGGTGACGTTGAAGTGGGCGCAGACCTTCTCCAGGATGTCGTCGACGGTGAGCGGGCGGTTGTCTATCTTGACGGCGCGGCGCATGACGCGCTCGGCCAGCCGCATGTCGATGTTGCAGTTGTAGACCACGGAATATGCCAGGAGCGAGTTGATGACGCCCTCAAGGTCGCGCACGCTGCCGCTGGCCGTCGTGGCAATGAAGGCAATGACGTCGGCGGGTATCTTCAGGCCGTCGCGGCGGCACTTGGAGTTGAGAATGTCTATGCAGAGCTGCACGTTAGGCTTCTCAAGCTCGGCTATGAGTCCGCAGCTGAAGCGCGTGAGCAGGCGGTCCTTCATGCCCTGCAGGTCTACCGGCGGGCGGTCGCTGGCAAGGATTATCTGGCGCCCGTTGCGGAAGAGGTGGTTGAAGATGTGGAAGAAGGTGTCGAGAGTCTTCGTGGCGGTGGCCCACTCCTGTATGTCGTCGACAATGAGCATGTCGATGGTCTGGTAGAAATTGATGAAGTCGTTGACGCGGTTCTGGCGCACGGCGTCGGTGAACTGCACCTGGAAGAGGCGGGCGCTGACGTAGAGCACGCGCTTCTGCGGATAAAGCTCCTTGCAGCGCACGCCGATGGCGTTGACAAGGTGGGTCTTGCCGCAGCCCGACGGGCCGAAGATGAAGAAGGGGTTGAAGGTGGTCTTGCCGGGATGCTCGGCAATGGACAGCCCGACGGTGCGCGGCAGCTTGTTGCTGTCGCCCTCGATGAAATTGGAGAAGGTGTGCTTGGAGTCGAGCTGCGGGTTGAGCCCCTGGTGGGCGGGGGCGGCGTCGAGAGCCGTGGGCGACTGGTTGGCGCGAGCCGTGCGCGGCCGCTCCTCGATGTCGGCACGCTCCTCGGCATCGACCTCCTGGGTGAGGTGGTGCTCGCGGTCGGTGACGATGCGGTAGCGCAGCACCACACTCGTGCCGAAGCAGCGGGCAAGCACCTTGTTGAGCAGGCTGACGTAGTACTGCTCAAGATACTCGTAGGCGTAATAGCTCTGCACCTGGAGCAAGAGCGTCCTGGACGAGGCGTCGAACGACTCGAAGACTATTGGCGCGAACCATGTTTTATATTGCTGCTCCGTGACATTCTCCTTGATCAGGGCAAGGCATTTGTCCCAAAGTGCCTTATGACTGTCTACCATCTGGCGTTATTCACTGATTGAATTTATGTGTGCGAACGGATTCTTTTCAAGGTGCAAATATCGGAAATATTTTTCAAACCTGCAAATGTGCGTTTTTTATCCGTAACAGCTATGAAACACGTAACACGCTAATTTTCGGACAGTTATGACGAAAAGGCGACAAAACAACAAAAACAGGCTGTTGCCTATCTGGAACTTCCTGAGAGCCAAAGCGTTAGAAACGCACGGCGGAAACGGCGGAAACGGCGGAAAAGAAAAAGGCAAACGGGGCGAAAGCGGCTTGTATCAAGCTGTTGCGGAGATTGCGGAGGCATCAGACGGAGCCAGCCTGTTATTTATACAAAATATAAATTACGCTCCCATTGAGGGTGAATCCCCAATCTGTCATTATACCATGCAGCCGGATATAGCCGTGTTCCGCCCACTCTCTGTATGCTTTACGGGCTGATTAACCCAAACCGTCAGACAGCACTGGTTCTAAGATAAGAACAGTATTTGGCAAGCAGGCTATCCATGGAAAGGTCACCTTTGTTGAAACGTTCCGCATCCAATGGCAATACCCTTTCACATACCAGTGCCGTACCTTTATATAACGCTTTCAGATAAAAGCCACCTTTTTCCTCTTCAATACGAACTTTAGAAAAGAATTCAGTTATGTTCTCCGGATCATAAATGATGGAATAGCTTGGCCGTTTGGCATCAGGAATTTCCTTGCGGAGAATATTTTTATCCACAAGGTCCTGAATGTCACGCTGGGCGGTATCCTTGGAACACTTTGCCAATGCCGCCCATGTCTTGGTGGTTATCTTTGCCTCGTAGCCGTCAAGAAACTGATTCAGCACGTCCGCCTGCCTTTGGCTCAATGCCACGGAAGAAGCCTTCTGCCAAAAGAAGCTCTTGTTCAAGATGGTACTGACACTGCTTACCGACTCGTCGAGTGCCAAAGACAAAGTATGGGCATACCAGGATATCCATTCGGTAATTTCTCCGTCACCATGCTGCATCATTTCCAGAATGTCGTAATAGCGCTTTTTATCTTTGTTTATCTGGGCTGAAATGTTATAGAAGCGGTACTCGCTCTTGTCGGCACGTGCCAATATCATATCCGAGAGAATCCGGGCAAGCCGTCCGTTGCCATCCTCAAAGGGATGAATGCTGACAAACCAGAAATGGGCAATGGCTGAACGGACTACAGAACTCACATCCTCACGGCTGTTGAACCAGTCAAGAAACTTTGCCATTTCCTCATCCACCCTATCCGGTGACGGCGCCACATAATGTATTTTTTCCCTTCCAAACATTCCGGAAACAATATGTTCATCGTGAGTGCGATACCGCCCGACCTCTATCCGTGCCCCCTCACTGTAACCAGACGGAAAGAATGCAGCCTGCCATGCACAGAGTTTCGCCTTGGTAAGCGGCTGGTCGTAGTGCCTCACAGCATCGAGCATGACCGCCACGACAGAATCAACATAATGAGACGATGCCGTGTATTTCATATTCTCAATACCCAATTTGCGGGCAATGGACGACCGCACCTCGTCTACATTCAAGCGGACACCTTCAATCTCAGACGAATACACAACATCGAATGTCAGGTTTTCCGCCATAGCCTTCAGCTTGCTGCCAAAGCCAAGCGAGGCAAGCCTGCCGTACAACAATCCCCGCTTCCGGCCTACTTCTTCAAGGATAGCGGTAAGTGCGGAAGCATCCCATATAAACGATGTCCAATTATTTCTGGTTCATCCGAAATTTGGAGTGATTTCATAGTCATAAAGAAGAAAACCGCTGAACAATTTGTATATTTGAAT
>CALUGW010000029.1 GCA_944320305.1 uncultured Prevotella sp.
CCTCTTTAGCTCAGTTGGCCAGAGCACGTGATTTGTAATCTCGGGGTCGTTGGTTCGAATCCGACAAGAGGCTCGACCGGCCGCCAGCGGCGAAAGGGGAAGAACGGCAAAGGTGTTTGCCGGGATGAAGACAAAAGGGTGGTTACCAGAGTGGCCAAATGGGGCAGACTGTAAATCTGCTGTCTTTCGACTTCGGTGGTTCGAATCCATCACCACCCACTCTCAGAAAGTTTTTGCGGAAATAGCTCAGTTGATAGAGCACTAGCCTTCCAAGCTGGGGGTCGCGGGTTTGAGCCCCGTTTTCCGCTCTTTCGCTGTAATAGCTCAGTGGTAGAGCACTTCCTTGGTAAGGAAGAGGTCCTGAGTTCAACTCTCAGTTACAGCTCAAAAACAAAATTTAATCAGAATTATTCGTTAAAATAAATAAAGAAGAAAAGCTATGGCTAAAGAGACATTCGTCCGTACCAAACCGCATGTAAACATTGGTACAATCGGTCACGTTGACCACGGTAAGACTACTCTGACCGCTGCCATCACAAAGGTGCTCGCTGAGAAGATTGCCGGCAACGCTGACAAGGTGAAGTCTTTCGATCAGATTGACAACGCACCCGAGGAGAAAGAGCGTGGTATCACCATTAACACCTCTCACGTTGAGTACGAGACAGAAACCCGTCACTATGCTCACGTGGACTGCCCGGGACACGCCGACTATGTGAAGAACATGGTTACTGGTGCTGCCCAGATGGATGGTGCTATTATCGTGGTTGCCGCAACTGACGGTCCTATGCCTCAGACACGTGAGCACGTGCTGCTCGCCCGCCAGGTGAACGTTCCCCGTCTGGTTGTGTTCCTGAACAAGTGCGATATGGTTGAGGACGAGGAGATGCTCGAGCTTGTAGAGATGGAGATGCGTGAGCTGCTCGACCAGTACGAGTACGACGGCGACAACACTCCTATTATCCGCGGCTCTGCTCTTGGCGCGCTCAACGGCGTTGCTAAGTGGGAGGACAAGGTTCTTGAGCTGATGAAAGCTGTTGACGAGTGGATTCCGCTGCCTCCGCGTGACACTGACAAACCTTTCCTGATGCCTGTTGAGGACGTGTTCTCAATCACTGGCCGTGGTACTGTTGCTACAGGCCGTATCGAGACCGGTAAGGTTAAGGTCGGCGATGAGGTTGAGCTGCTCGGTCTTGGCGAGGACAAGAAGTCGGTTGTTACCGGTGTCGAGATGTTCCGCAAGATTCTTGACGAGGGCGAGGCTGGCGATAACGTGGGTCTGCTGCTCCGCGGTATCGACAAGAAGGAGATTAAGCGCGGTATGGTGCTCTGCCATCCGGGACAGATCAAGCCTTACAAGAAGTTCAAGGCTCAGATCTATGTTCTGAAGAAAGAGGAGGGTGGCCGTCACACTCCGTTCGGAAACAAGTACCGTCCTCAGTTCTATCTCCGCACCATGGACTGCACGGGTGAGATCACTCTTCCCGAGGGCGTAGAGATGGTGATGCCCGGCGACAACGTGACAATCACTGTTGAGCTTATCTACGCAGTCGCTCTGAACGTTGGTCTGCGCTTCGCTATCCGTGAGGGTGGCCGCACAGTGGGTGCAGGTCAGATCACAGAGATTATTGAAGACTAATTGCTAAGTTTCCAATAAACCAAAGGTTCCCGCTGGGTGACTGACGGGAACCTCTTTTACGGGATTAGCTCAGTCGGTAGAGCACTGGTCTCCAAAACCAGGTGTCGGGAGTTCGAGCCTCTCATCCCGTGCAAAAAAGAAATAAGTCATGTTTAAGAGATTCATAAACTATTGCAAAGCATGTTACGACGAACTTGCGCATAAGACTACTTGGCCAAGCCGTTCAGAGCTGACACACAGCGCAGTGGTTGTTTTATCTGCTTCCCTTGTCATTGCGCTGTTGGTTTGGGCCATGGACGTGGTCTTCAAGTTTGTGATGAGTTCGATTTATCCAAATTAATCATTTAATCTTTTTATTTGATTATTCGAGATGTCTGAATCAGGAATGAAGTGGTACGTTCTGCGTGCCGTGAGTGGAAAGGAAGCAAAAGTAAAGGAGTATCTTGAGGCCGCTGTCAAGCATGATGAGGTTCTGTCTTCTCATGTGGGGCAGGTCTTGCTGCCTACGGAGAAATACGCAATGCTCCGTAACGGCAAGCGTGTCATCAAAGAGAAACTCTTCCTGCCGGGCTATGTTCTCGTTGAGGCCAATCTTCAGGGAGAGGTTGCCCACACTCTGCGCTTTATGCCTAACGTTCTTGGATTTCTCGGAGGACTGGATAATCCTACTCCGCTGCGCCAGGCTGATGTGAACCGCATACTCGGAACTGCGGAGGAGACGGCTATTGAGAATGTGGAGATAAACATTCCTTATGCCGTTGACGAGACAGTTAAGGTTACGGACGGCCCGTTCAGTGGCTTCAGCGGCGTCATCGAAGAGGTGAACGCCGAGAAGCGCAAACTGAAGGTTATGGTCAAGATCTTCGGGCGGAAAACTCCGCTGGAGCTTGCCTTTACGCAGGTCGAGAAAGAGTGAGGCTCAATATGTTACGGTTGGCCGAACTCTTTATACTGAGTGGTGCCGCTCGCGCGGCAGCGCTTAAATTACAATCAATCAATTATTAATTAAGAAATGGCTAAAGAAGTTGCTGGATTAATCAAATTGCAGATTAAAGGTGGCGCTGCGAATCCCTCACCTCCCGTAGGACCGGCTCTTGGTTCGAAAGGAATCAACATTATGGGATTCTGCAAAGAGTTCAACGCCAGGACCCAGGATAAGGCAGGCAAGATTCTTCCTGTCGTTATCACCTATTATACTGACAAGTCATTCAGCTTCGTCATCAAGACGCCTCCCGCCGCAGTGCAGCTCAAAGAGGCCGCCAAGGTGAAGTCTGGCTCTGCCCAGCCTAACCGCAAAAAGGTTGCAACCGTGACGTGGGAGCAGGTAAGGGCTATTGCCGAGGACAAGATGAACGACTTGAATTGCTTTACGGTCGAGTCTGCCATGAAACTTGTTGCCGGAACGGCTCGAAGCATGGGCATCACCGTTGAGGGGGACTTCCCTGGTAAATAATTTTAACTTCAATTAGAACTATGAGTAAACTGACAAAAAATCAAAAGTTGGTGGCTGATAAGGTTGAAGCAGGGAAGGCTTATTCTTTGAAAGAAGCTGCAGAGCTTGTCAAGGAGATCACTACGACCAAGTTCGACTCTTCTGTCGATATGGACATCCGTCT
The DNA here is from genome assembly GCA_944320305.1 of uncultured Prevotella sp. GTDB lineage: Bacteria > Bacteroidota > Bacteroidia > Bacteroidales > Bacteroidaceae > Prevotella. Next base: position 3,253 of record CALUGW010000029.1, read on the forward strand.
TGGTGTTGACCCGCGCAAGGCAAACCAGATGGTGCGTGGCGTGGTGACTCTGCCGAACGGAACGGGTAAGACCGTGCGTGTGCTCTGTCTTTGCACTCCCGACGCTGAGGCTGCCGCCAAAGAGGCCGGTGCCGATTATGTTGGTCTTGACGAGTATATCGAGAAGATCAAGGGCGGTTGGACTGATATTGATGTTATCATCACAATGCCTTCGTGCATGGGTAAGATCGGACCTCTTGGCCGTGTGCTCGGTCCGCGTGGCCTGATGCCTAACCCTAAGAGCGGCACTGTGACCATGGACGTGGCAAAGGCTGTCAAGGAGGTCAAGTCTGGTAAGATTGACTTCAAGGTTGACAAGGCCGGTATCGTTCATGCCTCTATCGGTAAGGTGTCTTTCGCCCCTGAGAAGATTTATGAGAACGCAAGGGAGTTTGTGCAGACCATAATCAAACTGAAGCCGGCTGCCGCAAAGGGCACTTATATCAAGAGTATCTTTATTTCAAGCACTATGAGTAAGGGTATCAAGATTGATCCTAAATCAGTTGAATGACTCGTTAAAAGTTTAGTAAAATGAAAAAGGAAGTAAAGGATACTATAATCGTAGAACTTGGAGAGAAGCTGAAGGCTTACCCGCATTTCTATCTTGTTGACATCAGCGGCATGAACGCCGAGAAGACAAGTGACCTGCGCCGCAAGTGCTTCAAGAGTGAAATCAAGATGGTCGTTGTGAAGAACACCCTTCTGCACAAGGCTTTCGAGAATTCAGAGATTGATTTCGAGCCTCTTTATGGTTGCTTGAAAGGCAGTACAGCCGTTATGTTCACAAATACGGCCAATGTTCCCGCCAAGCTCCTTAAGGACTATACAAAGGAAGGCATTCCCGCACTCAAGGGCGCATACGCGGAAGAGAGCATCTTCGTCGGAGCGGACAAACTTGACGAGCTGGCTGCCCTCAAGAGCAAGAACGAGCTTATTGCAGATGTCGTGGCTCTGCTGCAGTCGCCTGCAAAGAACGTTGTTTCTGCTCTCCAGTCGGGCGCGAACACCATTCATGGTGTGCTGAAGACTTTAGGCGAGCGTCCTGAATAATTAAAGTCATAAATAAAAAACAAAAACAATAAAAATTTAGAATAAAAATGGCAGATATCAAAGCTATTGCTGAAGAGTTGGTAAATCTTACAGTAAAGGAAGTAAACGAGTTGGCAACGGTCCTGAAGGACGAGTATGGAATTGAGCCCGCCGCTGCAGCTGTTGCTGTTGCTGCTGGTCCCGCTGCAGCTGGCGCTGCCGCTGCAGCAGAGGAGAAGTCTTCTTTCGATGTAGTTCTGAAAGAGGTTGGCGCTGCAAAACTGCAGGTTGTGAAGGCCGTTAAGGAGGCTTGCGGTCTTGGTCTGAAAGAGGCTAAGGATCTCGTAGACGGCGCTCCTTCAACACTGAAGGAAGGCCTGGCTAAGGACGAGGCAGAGAACCTGAAGAAGACCATCGAGGCTGCAGGAGCTGTTGTTGAGCTCAAATAATTTTGCATACAGCATATTTTAAGGGTTAAGAATCTCTCAGTAGGAGGTTCTTAACCTTTTGTGTCTTTTTGGGATACAAACCCTTAAGCGGGTTGCTTTGTGGCTTCCACAATCATAGAACAATCATTTTTATATGGCTTCAAAAATAGTAGACAACAGAGTAAACTTTGGTAGCGTCAAGAATCCGATGCCGTTTCCGGATTTCCTTGACGTGCAATTAAAGTCATTCAAGGATTTTCTGCAGTTGGACACACCGCCTGAGGAACGCAAGAATGACGGTTTGTATAAGGTGTTCGCCGAGAACTTCCCTATAACCGACACTCGAAACAATTTCGTTCTTGAGTTCCTGGATTACTATATTGATCCGCCGCGCTACACCATTGACGAGTGTCTTGAGCGCGGCCTGACTTATAGCGTACCTTTGAAGGCAAAGCTTAAGCTTTACTGCACTGATCCTGACCATGAGGACTTTGGAACAGTCATCCAGGACGTGTTCCTGGGGCCGATTCCCTACATGACGGACAATGGCACCTTTGTCATCAATGGCGCCGAGCGTGTTGTCGTGTCGCAGCTGCACCGCTCACCCGGTGTGTTCTTCGGCCAGAGCGTCCACGCCAACGGCACGTTGCTTTATTCTGCGCGCATCATCCCGTTCAAGGGCTCTTGGATCGAGTTTGCCACAGACATCAACAACGTGATGTATGCTTATATTGACCGCAAGAAGAAGTTGCCTGTAACCACTCTGTTGCGTGCTATCGGATTTGAAACCGACAAGGATATTCTGCACATCTTCGACCTGGCGGAGGAAATCAAAATCAACAAGTCGAGCTTGAAGAAAGCCATAGGCCGAAAGTTGGCCGCCAGAGTCCTGAAAAGCTGGAATGAAGACTTTGTGGACGAGGACACCGGCGAGGTGGTTTCTATCGAGCGCAACGAGGTGATCATGGAGCGCGAGACGGAAATCACGGAGGATAATCTGCTGGAGATTCTCGAGAGCGGAGCGCAGACCATCCTTGTACACAAGGACGAGACGGTCGCCCAGGACTATTCGATAATCTTCAACACACTGCAGAAGGATCCCAGCAACTCTGAGAAAGAGGCGGTGCTCTATATCTACCGCCAGCTGCGCAATGCCGATCCGGCAGATGACGCCAGCGCGCGTGAGGTCATACAGAACCTGTTCTTCTCCGACAAGCGCTATGACCTCGGCGATGTGGGCCGCTACCGCATAAACCGCAAGCTCGGGCTGGACACAGACATGAGTGTGCGTGTGCTTACGAAAGAAGACATAATAGAGATTATAAAATATCTCATACAGCTGATCAACTCCAAGGCCACTGTCGATGATATCGACCACCTGTCAAACCGTCGTGTGCGCACTGTGGGCGAGCAGCTCAGCAACCAGTTCTCCATCGGACTGGCCCGCATGAGCCGCACCATCCGCGAGCGTATGAACGTGCGTGACAATGAGGTGTTCACTCCGACAGACCTTATCAACGCAAAGACAATATCGAGCGTTATCAACTCGTTCTTCGGCACCAACCCGCTGTCTCAGTTCATGGACCAGACCAACCCGCTTGCGGAGGTGACCCACAAGCGCCGTCTTTCAGCCCTCGGCCCCGGCGGACTGTCGCGTGAGCGTGCCGGATTCGAGGTGCGTGACGTTCATTACACCCATTATGGCCGCCTGTGTCCTATTGAAAGCCCTGAAGGCCCGAATATCGGTCTGATCTCGTCGCTTTGCGTTTACGCCAAGATCAATGAGCTTGGATTCATCGAGACTCCCTACCGCAAGGTGGTCAATGGTGTGGCAGACCTGAAGAACGAGGACGTGGTCTATCTTACCGCAGAGGAGGAGGAGAACCATGTGATCGGTCAGGGCAACGCTCCGCTTAATGACGACGGAACGTTTATCCGCGAGGTGGTGAAGTGCCGTCAGGACGCCGACTTCCCCGTTGTGCCGCCCGAGCAGGTGGACCTTATGGATGTCTCTCCGCAGCAGATCGCGTCAATCGCCGCCTCGCTCATACCGTTCCTTGAGCATGACGACGCTCACCGTGCGCTCATGGGATCCAACATGATGCGCCAGGCTGTGCCGCTGCTCCACAACGAGGCTCCGATTGTTGGAACAGGCATAGAGAAGCAGGTCTGCGAGAACTCGCGCACGATGATCACTGCCGAGGGCGATGGTGTCGTGGAGTATGTTGACGCCACCACAATCCGCATTCTCTACGACCGTACCGAAGACGAGGAGTTCGTAAGTTTCGAGCCGGCCATGAAGGAATACCGCATTCCCAAGTTCCGCCGCACCAACCAGAACATGACCATCGACCTGCGTCCTATTTGCGACAAGGGCCAGAGGGTGAAGAAAGGCGATATACTTACAGAAGGATATGCCACCGAGAATGGCGAGCTGGCCCTCGGGCGCAATCTTCTTGTGGCTTACATGCCGTGGAAGGGCTACAACTACGAGGACGCCATTGTGCTCAATGAGCGTGTGGTGCGTGAGGACATCCTCACTTCTGTGCACGTTGATGAATACTCGCTTGACGTGCGCGAGACAAAGCGTGGAGTAGAGGAGTTCACAAGCGATATACCGAATGTGAGCGAGGAGGCGACCAAGGATCTTGACGACAACGGAATCATCCGCGTGGGAGCGCGTGTGGAGCCGGGCGACATTCTTATCGGTAAGATCTCGCCGAAGGGCGAGAGCGACCCGTCGCCGGAGGAGAAGCTGCTCCGTGCCATCTTCGGCGACAAGGCCGGCGATGTCAAGGACTCTTCGCTCAAGGCAAATCCTTCGCTGACCGGTGTCGTCATTGACAAGAAGCTCTTTGCCCGCGCGATCAAGACCCGCCAGACAAAGCAGCAGGACAAGATACAGCTGGCCAAGATTGACGAGGAGTACGAGGCAAAGGTTGACGACCTGAAGGACATCCTTGTTGACAAGCTGCTGATTCTCACAGAAGGCAAGACTTCGCAGGGCGTAAAGGACTACACCGGCGCAGAGATAATTACCAAAGGCAGCAAGTTCACCGTGACCAATCTCAAGAATCTGGAGTACGGTGACATTCAGATCAGCAACTGGACCGACGATGACCACAAGAATGAGCTTATCTCCAAGCTCATCATCAACTTCATGAAGAAGTACAAGCTGCTTGACGCCGAGATGAAGCGCAAGAAATTTGCCATCACCATCGGTGACGAGCTTCCTTCTGGCATTCTGCAGATGGCCAAGGTCTATGTGGCCAAGAAGCGCAAGATAAGCGTCGGCGACAAGCTGGCCGGACGTCACGGAAACAAGGGTATTGTCTCAAAGGTCGTGCGGCAGGAAGACATGCCGTTCCTCGAGGACGGACGCCCCGTAGACCTTGTGCTCAACCCGCTGGGTGTGCCTTCGCGCATGAACTTGGGCCAGATATTCGAGGCCATTCTCGGCGCGGCAGGCAAGCGTCTGGGCGTGAAGTTCGCCACGCCGATCTTTGACGGCGCAAAGCTCGACGACCTTGCAGAGTGGACAGACAAGGCGGGCCTGCCTCATCTCTGCTCGACTTACCTTTACGACGGTGAGACGGGCGAGCGTTTCGACCAGCCGGCCACGGTGGGCATCACTTACTTCCTCAAACTCGGCCACATGGTTGAGGACAAGATGCACGCCCGTTCCATCGGCCCGTACTCTCTCATCACGCAGCAGCCTCTGGGCGGTAAGGCACAGTTCGGCGGCCAGCGTTTCGGAGAGATGGAGGTCTGGGCGCTTGAGGCATTCGGCGCAAGTCATGTGCTTCAGGAGATACTTACCATCAAGTCTGACGATGTTGTGGGCCGGAGCAAGGCCTACGAGGCCATTGTCAAGGGCGAGCCGATGCCCACGCCTGGAATTCCCGAGTCGCTCAATGTGTTGTTGCATGAGCTGAAGGGCTTGGGTCTGAGCGTTACGCTCGATTAATCAAGCAACTCTTTAAATAACATACAACAAAGTAAATATGGCTTTCAAGAAAGATTCAAAGATAAAGAGTAATTTCACCAAGATAACCATTGGGCTCGCTTCTCCCGAGGAAATATTGGAGAGCTCTTATGGCGAGGTGACCAAACCCGAGACCATCAACTACCGCACATACAAGCCCGAGCGCGACGGACTGTTCTGCGAGCGCATCTTCGGTCCTACTAAGGATTATGAGTGTGCCTGCGGAAAATACAAGCGCATCCGTTACAAGGGCATTGTCTGCGACCGTTGCGGCGTAGAGGTTACCGAGAAGAAAGTGCGTCGTGAGCGCACCGGCCATATCGAGTTGGTGGTGCCCGTCGCCCATATTTGGTATTTCCGCTCGCTGCCCAATAAGATTGGTTATCTGCTCGGCCTTCCCACAAAGAAGCTCGATGCCATAATTTATTATGAGCGCTACGTCGTGATACAGCCCGGAGCCATGGCTGGCAAAAAGGACGCCGAGGGCAACGATGCCGTTGGCTCCAATATGTACGACCTGCTTTCGGAAGACGAGTACAACGACATCCTCGACAATTACATTTCTCCCGACAACGAATATCTCGACGACAGCGACCCCAACAAGTTCATAGCGAAGATGGGCGCCGAGGCCATCTACGACCTCCTCGTGCGTCTTGACCTCGATTCGTTGTCATATGAGCTTCGCGACCGTGCCAACAGCGACTCTTCGGTGCAGCGCAAGAATGAGGCTCTCAAGCGTCTCCAGGTTGTGGAGTCATTCCGCAGCAGCCGCGAGATCAACCGTCCTGAGTGGATGATCATGAAGATCATTCCAGTCATTCCGCCAGAGCTGCGCCCGCTGGTGCCGCTTGACGGCGGACGCTTCGCCACCTCAGACCTCAACGACCTCTACCGCCGCGTGATCATCCGCAACAACCGCCTGAAGCGCCTCATAGAAATCAAGGCTCCCGAGGTGATTCTCCGCAACGAGAAGCGTATGCTCCAGGAGGCCGTTGACAGCCTCTTCGACAACTCGCGCAAGAGCAGCGCCGTCAAGAGCGACAGCAACCGCCCGCTCAAGTCGCTGTCAGACTCGTTGAAAGGCAAGCAGGGCCGCTTCCGCCAGAACCTTCTCGGTAAGCGTGTCGATTACTCTGCCCGTTCGGTTATTGTTGTCGGGCCGGAGCTGAAGATGGGCGAGTGCGGTCTGCCCAAGCTGATGGCTGCCGAGCTTTACAAGCCGTTCATCATCCGCAAGCTCATCGAGCGCGGCATTGTCAAGACCGTCAAGAGCGCCAAGAAGATTGTTGACCGCCGCGAGCCGGTAATCTGGGACATCCTTGAGAACGTGATGAAGGGCCACCCCGTGCTCCTCAACCGTGCCCCCACGCTTCACCGTCTCGGCATCCAGGCCTTCCAGCCCAAGCTCATCGAGGGCAAGGCCATCCAGCTGCACCCGCTCGCTTGTACGGCGTTCAACGCCGACTTCGACGGCGACCAGATGGCCGTACACCTTCCTTTGAGCAACGAGGCCATCCTGGAGGCGCAGATATTGATGCTCCAGAGCCACAACATCCTCAACCCGGCCAACGGCGCCCCTATCACCGTGCCGTCGCAGGACATGGTGCTCGGACTCTATTATATCACCAAGATCCGTCCCGGAGCAAAGGGCGAGGGGCTTACGTTCTATGGCCCCGAGGAGGCCATCATCGCCCACAACGAGGGCAAGTGCGACCTCCACGCACAGGTGAAGGTTGTTGTCAAGGATGTTGACGAGCAGGGCAACTTTGTCAACCGCATGGTCGAGACCTCCGTCGGGCGTGTCATCGTCAACGGCATCATCCCCGATGAGGTCGGCTTTGTCAACAAGGTCATCTCTAAGAAGAGCCTCCGCGACATCATTGCCGACGTGATCAAGACCGTGGGCTTCGCAGAGGCGTGCGAGTTCCTCGACGGAATCAAGAACCTCGGCTACCGCATGGCCTACCTCGCCGGTCTGTCGTTCAACCTCGACGACATCATCATACCGCCAGAAAAGGCAGCTCTCGTTGAGAAGGGCAACGAGGAGGTGCGCCAGATCACCGAGAACTACAACATGGGCTTCATCACCGACACCGAGCGCTACAATCAGGTTATCGACACCTGGACCCACATCAACAACGACCTCGGCAACGTTCTTATGAAGGAGATGACCGAGGCCGACCAGGGCTTCAACGCCGTGTTCATGATGCTCGACTCCGGCGCCCGTGGATCTAAGGACCAGATCCGCCAGCTCTCAGGTATGCGCGGACTTATGGCCAAGCCCCAGAAGGCCGGTGCCGAGGGTGCGCAGATCATCGAGAACCCCATCCTCTCCAACTTCAAGGAGGGAATGTCGGTGCTGGAGTACTTCATCTCCACCCACGGTGCGCGCAAGGGTCTTGCCGACACGGCCATGAAGACGGCCGACGCCGGTTACCTCACCCGCCGTCTCGTTGACGTGTCGCACGACGTGATTATTACGGAAGAGGACTGCGGAACGCTCCGCGGGCTCGTCTGCACGGCTCTCAAGAACGGCGACGAGGTCATCTCCACGCTCTATGAGCGCATCCTCGGCCGCGTTTCCGTGCACGACATCATCCATCCCACAACAGGCGAGCTTATCGTTGCCGCCGGCGAGGAGATAACCGAGCCGATAGCCCAGATCATCGAGGACTCGCCCATCGAGAGCGTCGAGATACGCTCGGTGCTCACCTGCGAGAGCAAGCACGGCGTCTGCATGAAGTGCTACGGCCGCAACCTGGCCACGCGCCGCATGGTGCAGAAGGGCGAGGCCGTCGGCGTCATCGCCGCCCAGGCCATCGGTGAGCCGGGTACGCAGCTCACGCTCCGCACGTTCCACGCCGGAGGTGTGGCTGCCAACGCCGCCGCCAACGCCACCATCGTTGCCAAGAACGACAGCCGCCTTGAGTTCGAGGAGCTTCGCACTGTTCCGTTCGACGAGGACGGACGCAAGTGTGAGATGGTTGTCAGCCGTCTGGGTGAGGTGCGCTTCGTCGATCCCAACACCAAGATAGTGCTCTCCACGATGAACGTTCCCTACGGTTCGTCACTCTACCACAAGTCGGGCGACGTTGTCGCCAAGGGCGAGAAGATTGCACAGTGGGACCCGTTCAACGCCGTCATCGTGACCGAATACGCCGGAACGCTCAAGTTCAACGACGTCATCGAGGGCGTGACATACCGCGCCGAGACCGACGAGACCACCGGACTCACCGAGAAAATCATCACCGAGTCTAAGGACAAGTCGAAGGTTCCCACCTGCGACGTTATCGACGCCAACGGCGAGAAAGTCGGCACTTACAACTTCCCCGTGGGCGGCCACGTGGTCGTTGAGGACGGCCAGACCGTCAGGACCGGCGAGACCCTCGTCAAGATACCTCGTGCCGTCGGCAAGGCCGGCGACATCACCGGAGGTCTTCCCCGTGTCACCGAGCTGTTCGAGGCCCGCAACCCGTCCAACCCTGCTGTCGTCAGCGAGATTGACGGCGAGGTCACCATGGGCAAGGTCAAGCGAGGCAACCGCGAGATTATCGTCACGTCCAAGACCGGCGAGCAGCGCAAGTACCTCGTGTCGCTCTCCAAGCAGATTCTTGTGCAGGAGCACGATGCCGTGCGCGCCGGCACACCGCTGTCCGACGGCGTTGTCACCCCGGCCGACATTCTGGCCATCAAGGGTCCAACTGCCGTTCAGGAGTACATCGTCAACGAGGTGCAGGACGTTTACCGCCTGCAGGGTGTGAAGATCAACGACAAGCACTTCGAGATTATCGTGCGCCAGATGATGCGCAAGGTTCAGATTAACGATCCGGGCGACACATCGTTCCTCGAGCAGGAGATTGTCGACAAGCTCGACTTCGCCGAGGAGAACGACCGCATCTGGGGCAAGAAGGTTGTCATCGACGCCGGCGACAGCGAGAACCTCCAGAGGGGCCAGATTGTCACCGTGCGCAAGCTGCGCGACGAGAACTCTTCGCTCAAGCGCCGCGACCTCAAGCTCGTCCAGGTGCGCGACGCCGTGCCCGCCACGTCCACCCAGATTCTCCAGGGAATCACCCGCGCCGCCCTTCAGACCAAGAGCTTCATGTCTGCCGCCTCGTTCCAGGAGACCACCAAGGTGCTCAACGAGGCAGCCATCCGCGGCAAGGTCGATTACCTTGAGGGCATGAAGGAGAACGTCATCTGCGGCCACCTCATCCCCGCAGGCACCGGTCTGCGCGAGTTCGACAAGCTCATCGTCGGCTCCAAGGAGGAGCACGAGCGCATTCAGGCCAACCGCAAGAACGTGCTCGACTTCGGCGAGGATGACGGTGAGGCCGCTCCGTCGGCCGATGCAGCGGAGGCTCCCGCGGCAACTGCCGTCACAGAGTCTCAGGAGGCATAACACGGATTTCCTTTGATTAGATAATAAAAGCCGCGCGGCCGTTTCGCCGCGCGGCTTTTTTGTTTTCTGGAAACTTATACGGATTTTGCACGAAACAAATGCAATATTCCGAAACGATGGAATGAAAACGATGCAAATTCACCAAAACGCAGATAAAAACACTCGTCAGTATTTTATTTTGAAATAGTCAAGCACACGCTTGTAATTGTCCTGCGCTGTAAGGCACGTGTCCGTCAGAAAGCCCGGTACGTGCGGCCATTCATGCAAGCCTCGGTAATAAAACATCTTCAGTTCGTCCGTTATGATGAAAGGCACAATGCTGTTTTTCAGGCACTCCTTGAACATGATGAGCCTTCCGACACGCCCGTTGCCGTCCTGAAACGGATGTATCAGCTCAAAACGCTGGTGAAAGTCGAGGATGTCGTCCAGCCTCACGGGCTTTTTCGCCCTGTATTCCTTCAGCAAAGCCCGGATTGCGGCACTGACATTCTCCGGCGTAACAGTTTCGAGACCGCCCACCTCATTGGGCAGACGCTTGTATTCGCCGACGGCAAACCATGACTTTGACGCATCGGAAGTGCCAGACTTCAGTAACCCGTGCAACTGCTTTATCATGCTTTCCGTAAGAGGTTCGGTGGCATGGTCTATGATGTAGTCAATACAACGGAAATGGTTTGTGGTCTCGATGATGTCGTCCACTCTCACCGCTTCATCCGTTACGCCTACGGTGTTCGTCTCATAGATATACCGGGTCTGTTCCTTTGTCAGGCGGCTGCCCTCGATATGGTTCGAGTTATACGTAAGGTCTATCTGGGTTTTGTGATAAATGCCACCCTTGACTTTCGCCTCTTTCTCCCTGCGCAGGCTTTCAAGAAGGGGCGAAACCCTGTTGCGCGCGTTCTTCCTTTGCGGCAACGCCGCATCAGCCGGCAAACTCCAGCTCTTGCCTACAAGCCGCGCTCCGGGCATCTTGCCCTGCACGCAATAGTTGCGCACTGTCCGTTCTGCAAGCCCGTGCGCCGCAGCGTATTCCTTTACTGAAACAAAATCCATCGGCATAAAACTCTTTGTTTTCTGTGCAAAGATACGCATTTTCTTGCCGATAAAGGCGTGAAAACAAGAAATACATCTGCTTAATTCTGCCAATCGGCAGAAAAATAAAACGAGACAGCCTGCTTCATTCGGGCTGTAAATCAGCCGCAAACGGTCTAACGGCCGATTCGGTTTTTAACACTTCCCAACCCCCTGAAATAGAGTTTCTCGGGGCTGTGTGGCGGCCTTTTCGGGGGCGTTTCTGCCTCCCTGTTTTGCAATATGGCCTATATCGCATTGCAATATGACCCATTTCGCCCTGCGATATAGGCCATATCGCAGTGCGAAAAGACCTTTCCCGGCGGGCTGAAAAGGCCGTTTTGGGGCTGAAAAGGGCTGTTTCAGAGGCCGATTTTATTGCACAATAGGTCTTGTAATACTTATAAGTCCTGTAGGACCAATAGGTTACGGTTGCACACCCGTGCCGCGCGTATTTCCGCCAAAAGTCTTTTTGTTTTCAAATTCGCTGAAAATGGCGGCCTGATTCTCGCCGTTTTTTAACAATGGTGAACGAGTCTGAAAGACCTCTCCCGTCTCCCCTGTGGGGAGAGGCCGCTGCTCCGGACTGTGGGGCGGTTGTGCCTCTTGCTCCTGCCATTGTTTTACGCGAGTTCGGGATAAGCAAGCATTGGGATTAAGCAGTGGGAGTTCTTGTGTAGAGACGCAAAATTTTGCGTCTGCCATTGCCATTTGCATCCATTTTTTAAGGCATTGCCCCTGTGAGACGCAAAATTTTGCGTCTCTACACGTGGCAGACAGCGGAACAGAGGCTTATATTTCTTGTCGGACAAACGAAAATCCTTATCCCGAACTCGCGTATTGTTTTTGCAGTTGATGTTTGTTTGTTCAATATTTTTGCTAACTTTGCAACAGTAATAATCAAGATTAAAATTCTTATGAGACAGAGACTTGCCACCATGCCGCTGCTGCTCGCCGCGGCTTTGCTGCTGCCGTTGGGCACAGCTGCGCAGGAGACAGCCGAGGCCGTCCACCCCAGGGCGGAGTACGACCGCGCGGCCAAGATTGTGATGCACGAGCCAAACAAAGAGCTGTTCGTCGGCACGATGCACCCCGCCGCCGCGCTCTTCATGGACTATTTCGACGCCGACAAGGCCGCCGGCGAGCACCGCGGCTACCGCCAGGCTCTGGCCGACATGGGCGCCGAGGTCGTTACCGTGCGCGACATTCTGCTCAGCGGCTGCACAGACGCCGAGGGCAACACCGTTGAGGGGCAGGCGCTCGACGAGCTGCGCGACTTCGCCTCGCGCTATCTCAAGTACACCTGCGGCGAGGGCGTTGACTCGGCGGAGCAGGCCGAATACCGCAGCGCCATGCTCGCCAAGTTCACGCCGGGCGACCTCGTTGACATCATCCTGCTGCAGCCGGAGGTCGTGCTTAGCGGCACAGGCATCAACACCGGCCTTGAGGCGTCGTACACGCTCCACCCCGTGATGAACCTCTTCTTCATGCGCGACCAGGCCATCACCACCTCAAAGGGCGTGGTCATCGGGCGCATGAACTCGTCGCAGCGCGCGGCGGAGACCGACATAGCCGAGTTCTGCTACCGCAAGCTGGGCGAGACGCCCGTCTACCGCATCAGTGGCGAGGACGCCTATCTTGAGGGCGGCGACTATCTGCCCTTCGGCTCGCTGTCGTTCATCGGCTGCGGCCTGCGCACCACCCAGGAAGCCATAGACCAGCTGCTCGACAACGACCTCATCGGCAAGGACACGCTTGTGGTCGTGCGCGACAGCTGGAAGTCGCAGGACCAGATGCACCTCGACACCTATTTCAACATCATCGACCGCGACCTGGTGACGCTTTGCGCCAACAGGGTGGAGGCCAAGCCGGGCGACAAGGACTATCTCACCGCCGACGTCTACGCCAAAGACGGAACGGGACGGTTCGCCAAGGTGTCGTCGGGCGTGCCTTTCACCGACTTCCTCACCGCCCGCGGCATCAGCATCATACCCATCGGCAAGGCCGACGAGCTTAACTACGCCAACAACTTCCTGACCGTCAGCGCGCGCAAGATAGCCATGGTGGCCGGGCAGTCGGCCGAGCTTCAGCAGGCGCTCGCCGCCCACGGCGTGGACGTCACGTGGGTGCCGCTCTACAATCTCACGCGGGGCTACGGCGCAGCCCACTGCATGACGCAGGTCGTGAGGCGCGTGCCCTCCGGCGGCGCTGCCACAGGCGTCAGCTCCGCGCAGGCGCCTGGCGCCCTCGGCGTCAAGGCCGTGCGTGGCGGCATCAGGCTTAGCTCAACCGTGCCCGTGCGTGTCGTGGTCCACAACGCCGCCGGAGCGCGTGTGGCCGACGTTACGGTGAGCGGCAGCCGTGAGGTCAGTGTGCCCTCCGGCGCCTATGTGGTTTCGGCCGGTGCCGCCGCCAATCCGCCACTCACTGTGCTTGTGGAGTAGCCACGTCCGCCTCGCAGTCCTTGCCGGTGTCTGACCCCCAACGGCAGATTCATCCTGGCGGAGTGAGCCAGTCTGTCAGTCGGCCGTGCCGTCTGCCGCTGGCACGGTTTTTGCTCCGCCACATTGCGTACACACTTCAACTTAATTTGAACCAAAAATACTTAAAACAGAAATGAACGAAAACGAAAACAAGCAGGGCCAGCTCCAGATAGAGCTGCCCCAGGAGACAGCCCAGGGCGAATATGCCAACTTCGCCATCATCACCCATTCCAGCAGCGACTTCGTGCTCGACTTCGCCCGCATACTGCCCGGTGTGCCCAAGGCGCAGGTTAAGAGCCGCGTTATCCTCGCCCCCGAGCACGCCAAACGCCTGCTCATGGCCCTGCAGGAGAACATCGTGCGCTATGAGCGCGAGTTCGGCCAGATAAAGCTGCCCAACCAGAAAGAGGCCGGGCCGCGCACCATCGCCCCCTTCAATGTGGGCAAGGGCGAGGCCTGAGCCATCCTCGCGGCCACGGCCTGATTGCCGCTTTGGGGCATGACAAATTGACCGTAAAAACATAACAATGCGGTCTGACGATTTGGGTTAAATACTACAGCCCGCGCTTCTGCGTTTTGTCGCAGTTGGCGGGCTGTATTGTTTTTTCACGGCTATATGATTGTGAATATTCGTAAAAATAAATGTCTGAAAGTTTTTTTGCGATTCTGAAAAAGATTGTTATATTTGCAGACGTAAGGCTGTCTGTGGTTTTCAGGCTCAGCCCCAAGCCATCCACGTCACCCCGCGCTTGACGCAGGGTCCAGCAAGGGGGAAACAGGGCTGTTCTGCCCCGCATCGCAGTGTGGGGTGACTTCCGCGTCAAGCGCGGGATGACGTGGGTGCGAACGTTGGGGTAAATATGGGGAGAAGCCGTGGAGGGCCATCCGTCCTCACTCTCAGAATTGTGTATATGATAAAGGAAACGGCACGACCTAATGCAACCGGTTTTTCGAACTGACCCGAATTAAAGACACGATTGCGGAAATGCGGGAGCATCCAGTTGCGTTGCCTCTCGACAGGATGCAGTGCCGCTATGGCGGCAGGGACACGGTGGTGCGCGACAGAGTGACGCCTGTGCTGCGGATGGTTGTTTATCTTGATTCAGCTTATTGCACGCCGTGCGCGCTCGACAGGATGAGGCAGTGGAACGGGCTTATTGCCGACGCTGCACGGTACAAGGGGCGTTTGCGGTATGTGTTCATCGCCGCGCCGAGGCCGGAGCAGACCGAGGACACATACTTCTCCATAGACGACTCGCAGCTCGACAGCCCCGTGTATGTTGACACGGCGTATGCCATGAGGTCTGCTAACCCTCATTTGCCCGACGGCAACGAGTATCACTCGTTTCTGATAGACGCGGAGGGGAATGTGTTGTTCGTCGGGAATCCGCTTAGTGGTGAAAGCTTGAAAAAGCTATTCAACAAGGCCATAAGGTCGAATATCTATTAGCAATTTAAATATACCATTTATGAACAAGAGATTTATTTTGTCACTTGTAATTGTGGCATTGTTCGTAGCCGCAGGCTACGTGGGTTATGGAGCATGCCGTTCGCAGTCAGGGGGTGATGCCCTGTTGCTTGAGAATGTGGAGGCGTTGGCACGGCTTGATTGGGCTTCTGGTGGAAATTCCCAATGTCCAGGCCGGAGAATATATGAAGACGTTGGTGTGGATAAGATAACTGTTACAACGTATACACACATTAATGACACTACAGACATAGAGAGCAGTGAGAATGTGGAGCGTTGTTATGCTTGCGGTTACGGCACTTTGGAGGGTAATGATAGTTATGTTTTGTCAGTGGAGCCTCTCGGCTCTACAGAGGTTCCATGCAAAGGATATTGCAGGCGATGAGAATGGTGTACCGCGCCTTGCTGTCCGTGCTGTTGCCGGCAGCATTGTTTTTTGTGTCGTGTTCCACAGTGGAATATGCCGAAAGCGGCTTGACAGTCAGTGTGGATTATCACGACCGGGACGAGCCGGTGCAGCTAAGCTCGTTTCTGTCGGACGACTTCATGCTTGTGCCCCTCGGCTGCCCCACGCCGGAGGCACGTGTGGGAATGATAGACCGCGTGCTGATGGCCGGCGGACGGCTGTTCATTGTTGACCGAAAGGACAATACGCTGAAGGTCTTCACCCAAGACGGCGAGTTCATCGCGTCAACGCGACGCATGGTCGGGCATGGGCATAACGAGTACATAAGCATGACCGACGCCGTGGCGGACACGGCCAGGCGGGTGGTGTATATGTTCTGCGACGCCCCGTATTGCGTCATCACCCTCGATTTTGACCTGCGCGTCCTGTCATACACCAAGACAGATTTCTACGCATTGAGCGTGGCGGCCGACGAGGACTTCATCTACTGCCTCGTGAACGAGCCGGGTGCGCTGTGGCGGAAACGGGTGGTGGCCCTGCGCAAGGACCTGTCGGGCGCCCCCGTCACCATCCTCTCGTCAGACAAAGGCGTGAGGGGGCTGCGCACGTTCGGCGAGCCGATGTCGTCAGCCGGCGCTGACGTCTACGTGTGCCTGCCGTTCGACAACAGAATCTGCAGGCTCGGAGGCGGCAAGATAAAGGAAGTGTACACGGTGGACTTCGGCGAATGGGGAGCCTCGGAGTCCGAGCTTGCGGAATTTCCTGAGGAGCGGGTGTTCTCAAGGCGCAACGGCGACAAGAACTGGATGATTGTCAACATTGCCGCCTCTGACTCGATAATGATGTTCGCGACGAACACCGGGCAGACGTTCGTCGTTGACAAGGAGGCGCGGAGTTGCGACTCTTATCGGCGGCTGGCCTCAGACAGGCTTCCTTTCTCAAGCTCGCAGTGGGTTCCCGTCAGCGGCCCGTTCGGCATGACCGCACAGGTCCTTCCGCAAAAAGCAGCGGCTCATTATATTAAAAAAATCGGAACAATCGACAAGCGTATCAGCGAGACACAGTATAGACTCAACACTGACAGCAGCGACGTCGGCAATCCCGCACTTGTGCTGTACCGTCTGCGGTAGAGTGGTGTCTTTGTAAATTCGCATTATTGTCATAAAAAAATAATTTGAATGTCCGCATATTGCCAAGCTGATGTTTGCTATAGATGTGCCACGTTTCTTCCAGTCACCCCGCGCACCGACGCGGGGTCCAAAAAAGAACGCTTTTCCCGTATTTCCCCCCGACAGTCTGGACCCCGCGTTGGGCGCGCGGGGTGACTGGAAGAGGCGCGAATCATTGCAAATAAACATCCATTTGGTAACTTTCGGACATTCATAAAAGAAATTGTAGTTATGATGAAATTATTTTGCTTACTGGCCACTTTTGCTCTCGTCGCATGTGGCTCGGGGAAAGATTTGGCGGGAGTCGAGACCATTGGCGTGACATACGCCGACGGGCAGCTGCTTGGCTCGTCAATATTCACCGGCGAGTACCGCATTATTCCGCTTTCGGCGCCAACAGCCGATGCCCAGATACGCGAGGTGGAGCGCGTGATGTTCGCCCGTGACAGAATCTTCGTCATGGACCGCAGGGGCAACAAGGTGCTTGCGTTCGACGGCTCGGGCCGGTTCGTCGCCTCGACCGCGCCGCTCATGGGGCGCGGCCACAACGAGTGCATCCGCGTGATCGACGCCGCAGTGGACTGTGACAGCGGTCTGGTCTACGCTTTCTGCGACGCTCCCTACTGCGTGATGGTTCTCGACTTCAACCTGCGCCTCAAACGGAAGACAGACCTCGGCTTCTACCTGTCAGAGGTGGCGCAAGACAGCCGCTATGTCTACGGGCTGCAGCGTTCGGGCGATGGCAAGACCGGCAGCCGCATTGTGGCCATAGACAAGCGCAGGCCTGAATCCGCGCCGCGCACAGTGGTGCAGACGGAAAAGGGGGTAATGGGTGTGCTGACCACTGCCGGAAAGTCGCTGACCAACTTTGGCGACACCGTGCTGGCCTGCCTGCCGCACGACAACATCGTGTATATGCTGCATGACGGCAAGGAGGTCGGGGCGTTCGGCGTGGATTTCGGCTCGCGCAATCCCGAGGGGCTTCTCGACGGACTGCGTTACGACGCATTCCTTTCCCGGAACAAAAAGAGCGACTGGATAATACACAACATGGCCTGCTCCGACTCGCTCATGCTGTTCAACACAAACTCGCACTATGTCTACGTGGTGGACCTGACAGCCAGCAGCTGCCGCACGGCCATGACCTTCGTCAATGAGCGTTTCCCGTTCTCCACGTCGCTCATGCTGCCTGCGCAAGGCGTGAAAGGGTGTGTTGTCTACGGTCTGAAACAGGACGACCTCACCGGCTATGTGAGGCGCAGGCAAGAGCGCGGCAAGCCTGTGGCGCAGTCGCTCGTTGAGGCCTCGGCGCGGTGTGACGGCAAGGGCAACCCCGTGCTTGTTGTATGGAAACTGCGTGGGAGCCGTAGCAACTGAATGTTACGCAAAGAGGAGATACGCAATCGCTCAGCCGTAGGGACGCATGACCGGTCGCCTGAAAGGAATTTCGGGCTAAAAGCATTCAATCGTGCGTTTGTCGGGGTGGAAAAACAAAAAAGACAAGGCTGTCTGTAATTATTACCGGCAAGTTACTTTATAGTATAGGAAAATCATAAAAAATGCTTTGAACATTTGGCGGCTTGTGAAAATATACTTATTTTTGCGAGTGGTAAATAATACAACAATAACTAAAAACTGTTTTATGGTAAAATTTAAAAAGAATGCGCTTATTGCACTAAGTGCAGTAATGCTTGGGTCGGCAGCTTATGTCGGCTATCGTGAGGCTACGAATGACGAGGCATCAGATTTGCTTCTTGCAAATGTGGAGGCGTTGACAGATGGTGAGCCTGTTACTGACACTGGTCCCGGCGATACTTTCAAATGCGAGCACTGTGGGGTTAGGGTTAAAATTTGTGAGTGTAAGAACTTTCATCCTTGTACGCCAAATTTGTGTGGCTGCTACCATTGATGTCGGTGTTAGTACTGATTTTGTAAAACGCAATTCCGTGATGTGTAAGATATTCATAATATTTATGGTATTGCGTTTTTTCGTTTTAAAGTAATTTGTATGAAAAATATTTTATATTGCGTTTTGTGTCTGTCATTGTTTGCCGCCTGCAAGCAGGACAGACCGGCTTCCGTCCGTGATGTTCCGCAGACAGCGGTTGACGTTCCTCTGGACGAAGTGCCGGGAATAAGTTCTTCTTTTATAGACTCCGTAATCTTTGTCAAGCTGCAAGAGCCGCAACGCACGTTCAGAAACATAAACAAGCTGAAAGTATATAACGACACCATTTATATATTAGATGAGAGACTGTCCGTGATGATGTCGTTCGACAAACATGGAAAATTCATAACGTACTATGGAGAGCGCGGACGTTCAGAGTCTGAATACGTGCGGGTCAATTCTTTCGATGTTGACCCGCGTAATGTCTATCTGTATGACGATTCCGGCGAGAAGATGCTTATGTTCACCCATGACGGGCGGTTCGTAAAAAAAGTGAAGACTCCGTTTTGGGGCGAGGATTTCGTTGCTCTTGACGGTGGCTCGTTCTTGTTCTCGTTGAAGCCAGGCGATTCAGGTGTCAGGCTCTGCATGACGGACTCATTGTTTAACATTACGCGGGTGATAGAAAAGTTCGACAGCCGTGACCAGGATAACTATTCGGGTTATTCTCTGTTCCAGAAAATTGGCGACAGCATTTATTATACCGACGATATGTCCGACACAACGCATGTGTTCACGTCAAGAGGCGAACTGACCCACTCTTATGTGTATGACTTCGGTAATGACGCTCCCCCGCTGGAGGCACGCTATGACGCAGACAGGTTGCCGGAAGATAAATACGTTTATATGGCCACCTGCCCTTTGATATATGGCTCGAAGTTAATCATGCTCTTGTGCAATCGGAAGATAAGGACCGTCATGTATTATGACATGTACAAACGCACAGGCGGGAATAAGGACATCGACCGCGACCTATCTCTTACGGACATTATAATTCCGAAATGTATGTACAATGGCTGTGTTGTGGGCTATTTGGAGGATTACTGCCTCGACAGGTTTGCTGACAAGGGCACGCTGCCACAGGATGTCGTGAAACACCTTGAGGACGGCTACCGCGTGATAGTGTTTTACAGGCTGAGGCATTGAGAGTAATGAGTAAATTGATATCGGACGTGACTCTTGCAATATTGGCGTTGGTTTGTATTTCATCATGCAACAGGGAAAGAGTTGTTCGTGACAATATTGTTCAGTTGACATCACGACCTGTGACTTTGTCGTGTAATTCGATGCGGCTTATTGCATGTGAGAATATGATTGATACAATTCCGAAACAGTTTTATTGGGTCGTATATTCCGATTCTGTAGATTGTTCTACTTGTAGATTGACAAATTTATTGCAGTGGGGTGATTTTATCCATAAGGTGAAGAACGGTACAGATAATGTTGGCTTCAGATTTATCTTTTCTCCATCCAGAAGAGATATGGGGGCTTTCATGTGTACTGCCGGAACATTGAAACTGTCAAGTCAGATTTATCTGGACAGTTCAAATGTGTTTGCCCGCCAAAATCCACATGTGCCGAATGATGTTTTATATCATACGTTCTTGTTGGACGAGGATGGTAATGTCTTATTGGTGGGAGACCCTGTGAGAAATATAGAAATCAATAAGATGTTTTGGGAATTGGTGATGAATAGCCGATTGGAGAATACGTAAGAGTGATACAATGAGTTTGAGGGCGTATATGGCTTGTGTGCTCGGCATAGCATTCCTCCTTTCCGGCTGGCTGAAAGGTGTTGACGTGTATGGCTGCGGCCTCCGTACCGCAGCCATAGCCGACGCTTTCGGGCTTGGCGTTCCGGCGGGGCTGGCGCAGGCGGCGTGCGTGGCCGTGAGCTCGTTTGAGCTGCTGCTCGGATTGTGCCTTGTGTGCAGGCTCCGCGTTCGCGTTGTGAGCGTTGTGACGCTGCTGCTCATGGCGGGCTTCACTGCGCTGACGGCGGCCATGGCGGTGCTCCCGGAGGGCGCGATAGAGACGTGCGGATGCTTCGGCGAGCTGGTGAGCCTGCCGCCGCTGCCCACGTTTCTTAAGAACGTTGTGCTGCTGGCCTTGGCGGCATGGAATTGCCGCATGGCGTGGAGGGCACGGCTGTGTGTGGGGAAAGGCGGAACGCGCCGCCTTGCGCTGTGCGCGGCGTTCGCGCTGGCGGTGCCGCTGTCGTCGTGGCTGTTCCTGCCCGCCGTGGACTTCCTGCCATACAACCGCGGCACAAGCATTGCCGACAACACGGCAGGGATGGTCATGGGCAAGGAGGCGTCAGACGGCACGCTCTCGGTAGTGGACGCGGACAGCGTGCTGTCGTGCCGAGGCTATACCATGGTGATAGTGGCCAACGGAGAGCGGACGGAGCGGACTGCATCCATGTTTGCGGCGTTGTCCGACCGGTGCCGCAAGGACGGAGTGCCCGTGGTGTCAGTAAGCTCCGGCGGCAACGCCCCTGTGGACGCATCTCACTATCTCATGGACAGGACGGAGCTGCGCCAACTGCTCCGCGCCGACAACGGCGCGGTGCTGCTGCGCGGCGGGCGCGTCATAGGCAAGTGGAACACGCTTACCATGCCGCTCGCCTCGGCCAAAAGCATAACAGCCTCTGCCGCCGTGCAGACGATGATTCTGCCGCTGTTCCTGCTCGGCCATGTGGCGTTTGCGCTGGTGTTGATAAGGGCAGGGAGACGTCGCCCGGAAAAGAATGCTTAGTGTTTGGTTGCAATGAATAGCATCTTGACAAAGGCGTTGTACGCCATCGCTGTTGCGCTGTCGTTAGTGTTCGGTCTTTACGGCCTGCACCTGCTGCGTCGGGCGTTCGTGGCGGACAAGTTCATAATCCCGTCGGATTCGATGCGGCCTACGCTCGTGCCGGGCGACGAGGTGTGGGTAAACAAGCTGCTGACGGGCGCGAGGATATACACCGACTTCCACTTCGACAGGAGGGGCGGCCCTCTGCACTGCTTCCGCACGCGCGGCCTGAGGCCGATAACATACAACGACATAGTGGTGTTCAACCGCGCCAACCACCGGGGCAGGATAAAGTTCGTGATAAACTACGTGTACTGCAAGCGGGTGGTTGGCCTGCCGGGCGACACTGTGAGCGTGGTTGGCGGCCATTACCGGAACAACAATTACGACGGCACACTTGGCGTGAAAAGTCAGCAGGACAGGCTCGCCCGCACACCGACGAGCGGTGTGGAGCGTCTGTGCCGCCGGGTGATGCGCTACAAAGAGTCCGAGCCGTGGACAATACACGACTTCGGCCCGCTGTACATTCCGAGGCGCGGCGACGTGGTGGAGGTGACGCCCGCGCTGGCGCAGGCGCACCGTGCGATATTGGAGTGGGAGACAGGCAGGCGGATAGCGGTTGACAGCACCGGGGCGGTGACAGCCGACGGCAGGCCACTGCGCCGCCACCGCTTCAGGCA
>CALUGW010000030.1 GCA_944320305.1 uncultured Prevotella sp.
GTCTGTCAAAGATCTCTCTTCGTTTTGCCTGCTCCCGGATTGCTTCCCGAAAGCGGATGCAAAGGTACGAACTTACACGGCACAAAACAAACTTTCAGACAAAAAAGTTTCGGTTTTTAATTGTCTTTAACAGAACAGGGGCGAAAATACGGCACCCTGTGGGCGCACACATTAATATATTAAGGCGCAAAACAAGACGTCCAGACAACAGAGAAGGCCGCAAAAAAAAACGGGCAGCCCGCAGGATTCATGCGCCGGACGGTTCGTGCCGGAGCGGAATACTGCGGACTGCCCGATATAAAGCCGGACTCGCCACGTGGCGTCACTCACGCCTTGTGCCGAAAATCCTGAGCAGATAGAGGAACAGGTTTATGAAGTCGAGATAAAGCGTGAGCGACCCCAGCAGGGCCAGCTTCTGCGCACCCTCCCCCGTATTGTCTGCCATGAGGAGCATCTGCTTGATTTTCTGCGAGTCGTATGCCGTCAGACCGACGAACACCAGCACACCCACATAATTAAGAATCATCATCAGCCCGGTGCTGCGCATGAACATATTCACCACCGTGGCTATGATCAGCCCGACAAGCGCCATGAACAGAATGCGCCCCATCGACGAGAGGTCTTTCTTAGTGACGAACCCCACAAAGGCCATGGCCGCGAACGTTCCCGCAGTGATGAAGAACACGCTGGTTATCGACGACATGGTGTAAGCGAGGAAAATCACCGACAGAGTGACTCCGTTGAGCACCGAATAGGCTACAAACATCAGCGTGGCGGTGGCCAGCGACAGCCTGTTGATGGCGGCCGAGACGCCCCACACCAGAGCCAGCTCCGCCACAACAAGCCCGAGCACCAGCCCGCCGTTGGTGGCCACGGCCGTGATCAGGGCGGGCGAGGTTGCCACGCCATAGGCCGTGAGGCCCGTTATCACAAGCGCAAGCGCCATCCATACGTAGACCTTGCGCATAAGCACCGGGAACGAGCGCGACAGGCGCAACTCCTCGTCGCGCGTCAGTTGCCTGATTTCATAATCACTGTTGTTGTAATTCATAAGTTTTCCTTTCTTGCTGTTAATACTTTAACGGCGTACCGCCCGCAGGGGCAAAACGCCTTATCTGTCAGACATAATTGCAGAGCCGCGCCATCACGACTCCAGGGCGCAAAGTTAAGCATAAAAACCGCCTCCTTTGGCAACATATTACATAAAAAAGGATAAAAAGTTTGGAAAACCGCGCAAATAAGGTTAATTTTGCAGAATCGGGCCAAAGCATAAGTGCCGCAGGCCCGGAAAATATGCAAAACAACATAACAATACGTCCGGGACGCCCTTCCGACGCCCCAGAGATAGCCACACTGATAATGCAGGCCATGTCGGAAGATTGCTGCCGCTATTTCTATGGCGACGAATACACCGCCAATGATTTCCACCGACTGATGTGCGACCTGGTGGCGCGCCAGGACACCCAGTACAGTTACCTCAACTCCATCTGCGCCGCCGACGAGAACGACCGCACGGTGGGCGTGGTGGTTTGCTACGACGGCGCCGACCTGCACCGCCTGCGCCGCCCGTTCATCGACAGCGTCAAGCGCGTGTTCGGGCGCGACTTCAGCGACCTGGCCGACGAGACCGCCTCCGGCGAGCTTTATCTCGACTCGCTGGCCGTGGAGCCGGCCCACAGGGGGCAGGGCATTGCCAAGAGCCTGCTGCGCGCCGCTGTGGCCAAGGCCCGCGCCACCGGCGCCGGCCCAGCCGGACTGCTTGTGGACACCAACAATCCCAACGCCGAGCGACTCTACAAGTCGGTGGGTTTCAAGGTGGTAGGCTCCAACGTGTGGGGCGGACACCCCATGAAGCATATGCAGATGAAATAATCCCAAAGCTCTTTCCGCGTCTGGCAGCCGGACGGATACGGTCCGCCCGGCTGCCCACATACACATGAAGCGTGTCCGGCATTCTGCGATTCTCCGCCCTGATGCGGGATTGCAGAATGCCGGACACGCTTTTACATTATTCCCCACCCCAGCCGTCAGACCGCCGCACGGCTACCGGATTCCTGAGTGCCTCTGCCGGGCAGTGTCAGAGGCTGTTCCTTGTGATTTCGGCCAGAACGCCCTGATACTGGCGCTCAAGGAGCATAGCGGCCTGCATGGTGGTATAGACGGCGTCGGCCTCCACGTAGTAGTCGGTGACAGAAATCTGGCCGCTCTCCACGGCCCGGCGCAGCAGCGCGAGCGTCTGGCGCATCAAGTCCATGTCGTAGGCCGCGCGTGCCCGGCGCAGCTTTTGCAGCTCGCCGAGCAGCGACCGCGCCCGGCTTTCGGCCGCGATTCTGGCCTCGGCGGCCTGCAGCCGCGCCCCGGCGTGGCGCGCCTTGGCAGCCTTTGTTCCTCTGGCAGCTGAGAACAGCGGAATTGTCGCGCCGACAAGGAAGCCGTTGCTGGCCTCGCTGCCGTCGGTGTTGCGGCGGTACCCAACCTCGAGCTTGGGTATCCACCCCTGCCTGCTGACCTTCAGCTGCTGCGCCTCTGCGGCTGCTGCGGCCTCCGCCGCCATCACGTCGCGGTCTGAGGCCACTGCGGCTGCAAACAGCGCCGCGCTGTCGGCGGGCAGCTCCGACTGCTCATAAGCAAGCGAGTCTACGGCGGGAACGCCGCCGCCGTTGAGGGCGGCAAGCGACTCCATAGCCGTCTGCCGGGCCGCCTCGGCCTGCGCCACCTCAGTCTTCAGCCCCATCAAGTCCATCTTTATCTTGTTCACCTCAATGGCCGTGGCCTCGCCGGCGGCCATTTTTTTTGTGAAAAGAGCCAGAAGCTCTTCCGAGTTGCGCTGCCGCGTGGCGAGCAGCTCCAGCGTCTGCGCCTGGCACACGAGGTCGAGGCACAGGTTCTTGGCGGCCAGAAGCATGTCGCGCCGCGCCACGGCATACTGCCGGTAGAGAGCGTCGCCGCGCAGGCGGGCGGCCTTGCCGCGGGCGGCATAGAGCGTGGGGAAGTCGAAGCCCTGGCTCACCACCAGCTCAGAGCTGGCCACTCCGCCCGCCCCCTTGCGGAAGAACGGGCTGTATTCCACCGACAGGCCCTCAAGCGAGTTGTCCGCCTTGAGTTCCTCCACAGCCGCCACGGCGTCTGTGCGCTGCGCCTTCAGGGCCATGTTGTTGCGCTCGACGCTGCCGAGCACGCTGCTGATGGTCTGCGCCCCGGCACTGGTAAAAGCCGCGAGGACCGATATGAGGACAATTGTTTTTCTCTTCATTGTATTATGCTTAATTAGGAGTTATAGGAATCATAGGAGGCTTAGGAGCCTTAGGAATCTTATAGGAGGCATGGGGCGGAGACTATTGGGGGCAGGGCGTCCGGCGACTTTCGCTCCGCCGCTCCTCGCGGCGGCATATCCACTCGTAGACTATGGGGATGACGAAGGCGTTCAGACAGGTTGACGTGAGCAGTCCGCCAAGAATCACCTTTGCCATGGGGCTTTGTATCTCGTTGCCCGGCAGACCGCCGCGCAGGGCCAGCGGCACCAGGGCCAGCGCCGAGCACAGGGCCGTCATGAGGATGGGGTTGAGCCGGTCGAGCGAGCCCCTGACAACGCACTCGCGCAGCGGCACGCCCTCGGCGCGCAGCGTGTTGTAGCGGTTGACGAGCAGCATTCCGTTGCGTGTGGCGATGCCGAAGAGCGAGATGAAGCCGATGACGGCCGGTATGCTCACCTCGCCCGTGGTCAGCACGAGGGCGAACACGCCTCCGATAAGCGCCAGCGGCAGGTTGATGAGTATGACGCCGCTCTCGAAGGCGCTGCGGAACTGCACGTAGAGCAGCAGGAAGATCAGCACAAGGCTGAGCGCGGAGGCGAGCATCAGCGTGCGGCTGGCACTCCGCTCGCTCTCGAACTGTCCGCCATACTCCACGCGGAAGCCCTCGGGCAGGCGCACCTGCGAGTCTATGCGCGAGCGGATGTCGTTGACGACGCCGCGCAGGTCGCGCCCGCTGGCGTTGGCCGAGATGACAATCTTGCGCTCAACGTTCTCGCGGCTGATGGTATTGGGGCCTGTCGACGAGACCACGTCGGCCACGGCCGACAGCGGCACCTTGGTGCCGTCGGGGCAGTCGACCATCAGGTCGCGTATGCGCTCCATACCGCTGCGGCTGCCGTCGGCGGCCCTCACCACGAGGTTGAAGCTGCGCCGCCCCTCGTAGACCTGCGAGACCACCTCGCCTCCCATGCTCACGCGCACAAACTCGCTGAAGTCAGACAGCGGTATGCCGTAGCGGGCCAGCAGCTCGCGGCGCGGCACAATCTTCAGCTCAGGCCGCTCCACCTGCTGCTCCACGTTCAGGTCGGCAATGCCCTCAACGGTGCTTATCGCCTCCTTTATGCTGTTGGCAGTGGCATACATGCAGCCCAGGTCGTCGCCGAAGAGCTTTATGGCGATGCTGGCCTGCGTGCCGCTGAGCATGGCGTCTATGCGGTGGCTTATGGGCTGGCCTATCTCGATGTTGGCGCCGGCGATGGCCGACAGCCTGCGGCGCACGTCGTCGAGCAGCTCGGCGTGGCTGCGCTCCGACAGCTCGAACGGCGCCTCAAGCTCCGACACGTTGACGCCCAGGGCGTGCTCGTCAAGCTCGGCGCGCCCGGTCTTGCGCGCCACGGTCTTGATCTCAGGCACCGAGAGCAGCAGCCGCTCGGCCTGGCGGCCTATGCAGTCGGACTCTTCGAGCGACACGCCGGGCATAGCGCTCACGTTGACTGTGAAAGACCCCTCGTTGAACGGGGGCAGGAAGCTGCGCCCCAGGGTGAAGAACAGCCCCAGCGCAACGGCAAAGAGCGCCACCGCCGCGCCCACGACGCCCCGCTTGCGGGCCAAGGCCCAGAGCAGCCAGCCGCCGTAGCGGCGCTTCAGCCAGACGGCCAGCGGTGCCTCGCGCGGCAGACCGCCGCCCCTGCCGCCGCCGCTCAGCAGCAGACTGCACAGCACGGGGGTGAGCGTGAGCGCCACCACCGTGGAGGCGAGCAGCGAGACAATGAAAGCCACGCCCAGCGGAATGAGCATGCGCCCCTCCATGCCGCTCAGACAGAACAGCGGCAGGAAGCTCACTATTATTATTAATGTGGAGTTGAGAATGGGCATGCGCACCTCGCGCGAGGCGTCGAAGACCACGGCAAGCGCCGTCCGGCGCCGCTCCGGCGGCATCTGGCGGTTCTCGCGCAGCCGCTTCCACACGTTTTCCACGTCAACGATGGCGTCGTCAACCAGCGAGCCGATGGCTATGGCCATGCCTCCGAGGCTCATCGTGTTGACGCTGAGGTCCATCAGGTGGAGCACAATGAGCGTGACGAGCAGCGACAGGGGCAGCGTGACCAGCGAGATGGCTGTGGTGCGGACATTGGCCAGAAACAGAAACAGCACCACAACCACAAAGAGCGCCCCCTCGAGGAGCGACTGGCGCACGTTGTCGATGGAGGCCTCGATGAAGCGCGACTGGCGGAACGTGTCGGTGGACACGCGCACATCGGCCGGCAGGTCGCGGCGCAGGTCGTCCAGCGCGGCCTCAAGCCGCTCTGTCAGCTCGATGGTGCCGGTGCCGGGCTGCTTGGTGACGGTGAGCAGCACGGCGGGCCGGCCGCGCTCGGAGGCCACGCCGAGGCGGGGCTGCCGAGCCCCCACGCGCACGTCGGCCACGTCGGCCAGCGTCACGGGACCGCCGGCGGCGGTCTTCACCACGGCCTGCGCCAGCTCACCCACATTGGCCGTGGAGACCACGCCGCGCACGATATACTCGTTGCCATACTCGCTGGCCACGCCGCCGGTGACATTCTGCGCCATGCCGGCGGTGACGGCGAGCACCTCGGAGAGAGTCACGCCGTAGTGGCGCATGCGCCCGGGGTGAAGCAGAATCTGGTACTCCTTGACGTCGCCTCCGATGACCGACACCTGGGCCACGCCGCCCGTTGAGAGCAGGCGGGGGCGCACAGTCCAGTCGGCCAGGGTGCGCAGGTCGAGCAGCGAGGTGCTGTCGGCCGTGAGGCCCACTATCATCACCTCGCCCAGAATTGACGACTGCGGGCCGAGCGTGGGCCTGCCGACGCCCGCCGGCAGCGAGCCTTCGGCCTCGGCGAGCTTCTCGGACACTATCTGGCGGGCAAGGTAGATGTCGGTGTCCCAGTCGAACTCGACCCACACCACAGAGAAGCCTGCCGCCGACGACGAGCGCACGCGGCGCACGCCGGTGGCGCCGTTGACGGCTGTCTCGATGGGAAACGTGACGAGCTGCTCCACCTCCTCGGCGGCCATGCCGCCGGCCTCGGTCATCACGACCACGGTGGGCGCGTTGAGGTCGGGAAAGACATCGACCTCAGTGCGCAGCGTTGTCCACACTCCGCCGGCCATGAGCAGCACGGCGGCCACAAGCACCAGCAGGCGGTTGTGGAGCGAAAAGTGTATTATCTTGTTCAGCATGGCGTCAACGGTTTCAGTGGTTGTGGTTGTGACCGGGTATGGCGCCCGAGGCCGCCGCCAGGCGCACGTGCACGGCTCCGGCCGTGACCACGCGCTCGCCGGGCTTCAGCCCGGCCAGAATCTCCACGCGCTCGCCGTCGCTCTGGCCCAGGCGCACCTCGCGCTTGCGGTAGCAGTCGGCGTCCTCCTGTATGTAGACGAAGTGCAGCCCCTGCTCCTCTGTCACGGCGCGGAGCGGCAGCGTGAGCACGCCGCGGCGCGGCGCCGTGAGCAGACTGACCTCGGCATAGGCGCCGGGCAGCAGTCCGGCGGCATTGCGAAGCTCAAAGGTCACGGGAATGTAGGCCGAGCCTGCCGCCGACGCCCTGCCCACGGACAGCAGGCGCCCGTCAAGGCGCGACACATCGTAGACGCTGTCGCTGTAAGCCGGGCGGAACCTGGCCGAGCGGACAGACGCCAGAGCGGCGTAATGGCGCTGCGGCACGTCGGCGCGCAGATACAGGCGGCTGTTGCGTGTGACGCTGGCCAGAGGCTGGCCCACGCCGACATAGTCGCCCTCCTTGACAAGGCATGCCTTGACATAGCCGGTGAGCGGCGCCGCCACAGCCGTGCCCCCGCCGCGGCGTCCGCCCGTCGCCCGGTAGGCCAGACGGGCGCGCTCATACTCGGAGCGGGCAGCGTTAAGCTCACTCTCGGTCACAAGACGGTCGGCGGCCAGCCCCTTCAGGCGGTCGTACTCACGCCGGGCGGCCTCGTAGGCCACGCGGGCGCGCTCCGACGGGTCGCCGTCCTGTATGCGGCCGCCGGAAATGACGAACATGGCCGCGCCCTTGGCCACGCGCGCACCCTCGGTGAGCGGGCGGCTGAAGCTCACCGTGCCCGCCACCGGCGAGACCACGGCTGACTCGTCGCCGGCGGCCTCCATGATCATGCCGGCGGCGGGAATGACGCCGCTGAAGTCGCCAGCCGCCACCCGGCTGACCATGACCCCGGCCTCGCGGGCCGCGTCATGGCTCAGCACAATCTCGCCGGAGGATGCCTGGCGGGCCTCCTTTTTCTCCTCGTCAGGGGCGTGCAGACCGTCGCCGCCGGCATCTCCGCCGCCGCAAGAGGCCAGCAGGGCCACCGCGAAGGTTCCTAAAACATATAATCTCCTGGTCATAAATCTGTATTGTTTTTTGTTTGTCATAAAGTCCGTTGCCGTCTTGCTGTCGGCCACAGCCCACTTGCAGTTGAGCCATAGCGTCGGCAAAGGTAACGAGAAAGCACTGCAACCGGGTTGCAAAAACAACGGGCGCACGATAAGTAGCTGTTCAAAATTAACCGATATAATAACTTTGTAGATATTCTCTTTATCTTTGCCGCCATCTTGTGCGCTCTTCCGGGCTGCATGCCAAAGTCTCATCGGTCGCGTAGCCCGCTACGCTTCCTCTTCGTACTTTGGCATGCATCTCCGAAATAGCACACAATTTGATGGCAATTAATTTTGAACACCTACTTACTTGCAAATATGCAACTAAAAACAGACTCAGCCGGAGCGGTCTCGCGCCACCCGCCGCCTTGCGTTGCGAAAAAGGCCATATCGCAGCCCGAAACGGCCCAAAACGGAAAGCAAAAAGGGCCATTTCGCAAAGCAAAATGACCCGTCTCGCAATGCAGTGACTGTCAGGCGGTTAAGTCAGTCGGCACAGATTAACACTTTTAACAAAGGAATTGTTAAAGAAAAACATACGCCTGCTCCAGCAAAACGACAGAAATAAAACAGGAAATAACAAATGTCCGCAAAGCGCTATTTCTTAACTTTGCGGACATATTTTATAAAAACATATAAAATTCGTCTTATAATTGCACAAATTCAACATCATCCACAAGAAGTTCCTGCTTGCCGAATGTATAAAAACCAAAGCCGGAATATTCCAACGGCATATAACGCACCTTCATTATCTGCATTCCGTCTACAATAAATGTCAATACTTGGCCATCATAAATTAGTTCCCACTCCTGGTCAACTTTCTTTTTATCCGCCCATTTGACGCCTTGTTGTATCCTACCAACCACAACATTGTCCACATATCTGTTGAATGTAATCATTTCATCATTGAAAGCAAAACAATAAAAGTTTCCTCCATCTTTATAATTAAACACAAGCCCCGTCATCCTGTCATTGGCAAGCTTCTCAATATTGACATGTGTCCTAATCTTGAAAGGCTTCTGAACATCAAGCGGAGCGTAACAGTGTGTCTCAAAGAATGTGTTCTCACCGACTTTTGTGCTTACCCCCGACATGGCCGTAAGGAAAATACTCATTCCTTTATTCTCTCCTTTTGAGGTAATCTTCATGTAGCCACCATCAATAACAGCAGATCCAGAATTGCTTTCATAAGCACACTCCGTCCATTCAAGCGAATTAGCATCAAACGTCTCTTTAAATGTTTGGGCATTTATGGATGTCACCCCCAATAATGCAACCATTGTAATAACTGATTTAAGCATAATTTGAATTTTTAATTGTTAATTGATTGTATCTTGAGAATTCTCACAAACTGCTGACTTTGCCAATACGAGTCTGCAACTCTTGTATAATTGGCTCAAATTCTTTAGGAATTCTGTCTACCTCTGTAAATTCTCCATGTCTGGCGGCATTACTCCCCGCCACTTCTGACGACACCTTAATCTGAAAGGCCGGTTTTAGCGGAGTGGAAATGTCTCTGATTGTCACTCTGTTACGTATCTGTCTATCAGACATTGTAAAAGTCTTATATTGCCAAGGAGTCTGGACATACCCTCCATAAAAATCTGTTGTCGAGATTTCATCAAAATAATTCAGAAGAATTTGGTGTAATAATTTCCAAGCTGCACTCACGTCAACCTTACCATCCTTTATTTCGTAATACATCGAATCTATATCTATGGTAAAAAACTTATTGACAATACCGGAAGCAGCAGACGCCCGGTAAAATCCATCTTGCATTAGTGCAAACGATAACGAAGAGCGCTTGTCTCCACCATAAAATTTTGTCAGTATAGGCTTATACTCTTCGCACTCACATCTTATTATCACTACTTCATTCTTCTTTTTAGGACGAGTAAACTCTGCATACCCATAACCAGCAAGCGTGTTGTTGATATAAATTGCGGTTTCTTTCGGTTCGACAGTTATTTTCACTATCTTCGGAATCTTTGCCCCATAAATTGTGACAGCGAAAGAAAAGCAAATGCCTAATACAAGAAATAATTTTTTTGCAGTCATAGTTTTAATATTTTATTTCGATTTAATAATAGTTGGATTTGACGAATAACGATAATCTTTAGGAATTGCCAACTCAAACAACTGATTCTTCTTTCCTTTTATATAAAAAGTCCGACTATAAATTTCAACTCCATTTTCTCTACAAGACACTCTTATATTTTCCTTATCACGCGGCACGGTCAATTGAACAACACCACGACCAACATACTCATCATCAACAAACAGTTCAACCTGCTGTTCATCACAAAGCAAGCTAATTGTCGAAACCGCAGAACACGCAAAAAGCGTAAAGCACAAAATGGAGATAAGAAAAGCACATCTATACATACTTTATGTTTTTTTGATGGCAAAAGTACAAAAGAAACAAACGCGGCAAAACGAAAAGACGTTTGTAGAATTCACCTTTCTGTCGAAGAAAAATCACGCATTTCAAACTCTTTCACGTAATGCGTAAAAAAATTGCGATGCAGCACAATGCTTATTCTTAACAGAAGAGAAGTGTCGATGCTTTCACGTTTGAAGATAGAGTACACATTGGTGCGCTCGCAACACAATTTTCTTGCGAACCAGGCAACAGAACGTTCTTGGCGGCGAAGTTCTGCCTCAATAAGTTTACCAATGTGAATCATAAGAATAAAAAAAAAAGGCGTGCACCGTCCGTTGCCTGCCTAATCTTAGGTTACCGCCAAGTGACCTGCTGTACAACAAACAATAGGACTTGTCCACGCCTATGAGCGTGAACTTCCACACTGCTTGTTCCTGTACAACGAATATTGGCGGTATTCAAGATTAGAGAACAAGAGCGAAAGCTCTGTATTTTATATTTAATGTAAAAAAGACGGACGGAAGAACGTTCTGTTGTAGACTTCGTTAGTAAATTGATGTCTCTCACTTGCGACAGCATGGCCAGAGACCTCTGACGTCGACAGAGCATTTTCTGGTTCCGTTTATTTGTTTCCGAGTGACGACCTCCTTTTTTAAAGTTAAACTTTTGCACCGCAACGGCAAAGCCTCACAGTGCAACCATCTCAATCAAGCAACCACAATTTTCAAGTATTGCCGCTGCTTGGATGCAAAGATAATAAAACATATCCAACCGTCAAATTATTTTTCGACAAATATTGGTCAGCAAAACGCACAGTGTAACAGACAAACTTATATGTGCGAGGCACAACGTGCGGCATTGCGGGTTCCACTTTTTCGCAGGAACGCTGGACGTGAACATGACTGACACAAAATGATGAGTTGTAAATTATTTAATAAGAAGACTCTCTTTGACAATTGCAGACAGAAACAACGAGTATCATTCCCACAGACTGAGCTGG
Source organism: uncultured Prevotella sp. (assembly GCA_944320305.1). Taxonomy (GTDB): domain Bacteria; phylum Bacteroidota; class Bacteroidia; order Bacteroidales; family Bacteroidaceae; genus Prevotella. The sequence goes on from CALUGW010000030.1 coordinate 11,034, forward strand.
CCGTCGCCCAGAAGGCGGAACGAGCGCCGATGAAACGGGCTGATTCCGCAAGCGCGGATGGCCTCGCGGTGCTTTTTCGTGGGGTAGCCCTTGTTGCTCTGCCAGTCGTACTGGGGATAGCGGAGGGCGAGCTCGTCCATGTAGTCGTCGCGGTATGTCTTGGCCAAAATGCTGGCGGCGGCGATTGACAGGTACTTGCCGTCACCTTTTACGATTGTGGCTGAGGGCAGGTCGCGGTAGGGCTTGAAGCGGTTGCCGTCGACAATGACGGCCTGCGGACGCACCGCGAGGGCGTCGAGAGCGCGGTGCATGGCCAGAATGCTGGCGTTGAGGATGTTCATGCGGTCTATCTCCTCAGGCGTCACAATGCCGACGGCCCAGGCCACGGCGTCGCGCTCGATGTCAGCCCGCAGCGCGTAGCGGCGGCGGGCCGACAGCTGCTTGGAGTCGTTGAGAAGCTCGTTGCGGTAGCCGGGAGGCAGAATGACGGCGGCGGCATACACGCTTCCGGCCAGACAGCCGCGCCCGGCCTCGTCGCATCCGGCCTCAACAAGATTCTCGAAATAATGGTCTTTAAGCATGACTGGAATTGTAAATGGGTGTTAACCGTTTCGCATCATTAACAGAAATAATCCGCGATTGAACCTTTTGTGCACGAAAAGGACGTTTCTTTGCAGAAGTAAACAATGAATGCAAAACTAAAAATTCAATATTATGAAAAGTGAACTGACAATCGACGCCGGAAGAAGCACGGCGGGAACAGAGGCACGACCGGCTTGCACAGCAAGGGGAACAGTACGCAGAATGCTGACGGCCGTGGCCGACTATTACTCGAAAGCGCTCGGACGCGAGGTGAGCCTGAAGCAGACGCTGCTGCTGGCCAACGCGCAGGCGGCGTTCTTTATGACCGTGTTCCCCGCAGACTGTCCGCTGCCGGCGCGGGCGGCGTGCGCCGTCTGGCTGGTGTCGGCCCTGCTGAAATGCCGCCGCAGCCTGCTCAGAACATCTTGCTGACGCGGCTGACGCCATCGACAAGCGCGTCGATTTCCTCTTTCGTGTTGTAGAGAGCGAACGAGGCGCGCACCGTGCCGAGTATGCCGAGACGGTCCATGAGCGGCTGGGCGCAGTGGTGGCCGGTGCGCACGGCAATGCCGAGACGGTCGAGCAGCGTGCCCATGTCGAGGTGGTGAATGTCGCCGACAAGAAACGACACCACGGCATCCTTATGCTCCGACTCTCCAAAAAGCCTGATTCCATCGACGGTGCGGAGCCGCTCCATGCAGTAGCGGGTAAGCTCGCGCTCGTGGGCGGCAATGCTGTCGAGCCCCAGAGCCTCGATATACTCGATGGCCTTGGCCAGCCCGCGGGTGGCGATGTAGTCGGGGGTGCCGGCCTCAAACTTGAAAGGCAGCTTCTCAAACACGGTCTTCTCGAAGCTCACGCTCTCTATCATCTCGCCCCCGCCCTGGTATGGCGGCAGGCGGTCGAGCCAGTCTTCCTTGCCGTAAAGCACGCCGATGCCGGTGGGACCGTACATTTTGTGCCCACTAAGCACAAAAAAGTCACAATCCATCGAGCGGACATCAACCTTGAAATGGGGAGCACTCTGCGCTCCGTCAACGAGCACGGGCACACCGTGGGCATGGGCCATGCGGACAATCTCGCCGACGGGATTGACCGTTCCGAGCACATTGCTGACATGGGCCACCGAGACGATTTTGGTCTTCTTGCTGAACAAACGCTCCATTTCATCGAGGCACAGGTCTCCGCGGCTGTCGACCGGCACCACACGGAGCGCAATGCCGCGCCTGGCGGCCTGCAGCTGCCACGGCACAATGTTGGAGTGGTGCTCCATGACGGTGAGAATCACCTCGTCGCCGGGCTGCATGAAAGCGTCGCAGAAAGAAGAGGCAACAAGGTTGATGCTCTCGGTGGTGCCGCGGGTGAAGACAATCTCGCCCGTGCTGCCCGCGTTTATAAAACGCCGCACGGTCTCGCGGGCGGCCTCGTGCAGGTCTGTGGCCTGCTGCGACAGATAGTGAACGCCGCGGTGAACGTTGGCATTGGCGTTGAGATACTCGTCGCGCATGGCGTCGAGCACACACAGAGGCTTCTGCGTCGTGGCCGCATTGTCGAGATAAACCAGCGGCTTGCCGTAGACCGTCCGTGAGAGAATGGGGAAGTCGGCGCGTATTTTTGCTATATCATACATAACAAATTGGACTAATTGAACTTAATAAGACTAATTGGCCACAGGGCGGGCCGTCACTTGCAGAGCTTGCAGCCCTCGCACTTGCTCAACTCGCCGCGGAAGCGCTTCTCGACAAGATAATGCAGCCTGTCGCGCAGCGGCACAAGCCGGATATTGTCGATGACCTCGTTGATGAAAGCGAACTCGAGCAGCAAACGGGCCTCCTGGAGCGGAATTCCGCGCTGGCGCATATAGAAGAGCGCGGCATCGTTGAGCTGCCCCACCGTGGAGCCGTGGGAGCACTTCACGTCGTCAGCATAGATCTCAAGCATGGGCTGGGTGAACATACGGGCCTCGCGGGTGGCGCAGAGGTTCTGGTTGGTCTCCTGCGAGACGGTTTTCTGCGCTCCGTGACGCACAAGCACCCGGCCGGCAAAGGCACCGGTGGCCTGACCGTCGAGCACATATTTGTAAAGCTCGCGGCTGGTGCAACGGGGCACGCGGTGGTCGATGAGCGTGTTGTTGTCAACGTGCTGCCGCTTGTCGGCAATGACACAGCCGCACAGATTGCACTCCGCGCCCTCGCCGAGGAACGCAAGGTCTGTCCTGTTGCGGGTCACACCGTTGTGCAGCGTGATGATGTTGTGGTTGACACGGCTGCCGGCCTGCTGCTCAATATAAAGGTTGCTCACCCGCACATTCTTAGCGTGGGTCTCCTCAAGACAGTAAAGGTCGAGCGCGGCATTGTCGCCGACGTATGCCTCGATGACCTGAGTGGTCAGGAAGCGGCGGTCATCGGCGGCATGGTCGCAGAAGAGCAGCTTGACCTCCGCCCCCGGCTCGACAACGACAAGCACTCTGCGGTTGGCCATGAGGTCAACATCGGAGCGCAGGATGTTGATCACCTGCACGGCACGGTCCACCTTGACGCCACGCGGAACATAGACCAACAGGCCGTCCTGGGCGAGCATGGTGTTGAGAGCCGTCACGGCGTCGTCGGCCGTACAGGCCATCCGGGCGTAGTATTTTTCGATGAAATCGGGATTTTTTCGGGCTTCTTCGGCCAAAGAGCCGATAATGACGCCTTCCGGAAGATGCCCTTTGGGCTGCAGTTTTGAGTAGAAAGCGTCGTTCACAACGAAATAAAGCGACGTGCTCAAATTGGGAACGTCGCAGCGGAAAGCCTCGTAGGGATCGACAGGAATGTCGAGCCGGTTGATGTTAAGGCCGTAATCGGGCGCGAACAGCGCGCCGATGTCAGTGTATTTGTAGCGCTCAACCTTGCGCGTCGGGAAGTCCTGCCGGCAGAAGTCGGCGCAGGCGGCGTCGCGGACAGCGTTCATCACATCCGCGCCATGCGCCATTATTGCCTCGCGGCATGACTCATACACGTCAGCATACTGCCTTGCGGCATCTGTCAGACGGAGTTTTGCGGTAGCGTTGCGGTCCATGTTCAGTCCTCCCCCACCTCTGCTTTAATCCAGTCGAAGCCGCGCTCCTCAATCTCGCGGGCCAGGTCGGGGCCGGCCGTCTTCACTATCCGCCCCCTGTAGAGCACATGCACCACATCGGGCTTCAAAATGTCGAGCAACCGCTGGTAGTGGGTGATGACGATGCAGCTGGTCTCCGGCGTCTTCAGCTTGTTGACGCCCTCGGCCACAATGCGCAGCGCATCCACATCAAGGCCGGAGTCGGTCTCGTCGAGAATAGACAGCCGCGGCTCAAGCATGGCCATCTGGAAAATCTCGTTGCGCTTCTTCTCGCCGCCGCTGAAGCCCTCGTTCACAGAGCGGCTGGCCAGCTTGCTGTCAAGCTCCACAATCTTGCGCTTCTCGCGCGACAGCTTAAGAAAGTCACCGGCACTGAGCGGTTCCTTGCCCTCGTACTTGCGCTTCTCGTTGACGGCGGCGCGCATGAAGTTGGTCATCGACACTCCGGGAATCTCCACCGGATACTGAAACGACAGGAACAGCCCCTCGTGCGCCCTGTCCTCGGGCTTCATCTCCAGCAGGTTCTTGCCGTTGAACGTCACCTCCCCGGCGGTCACCTCGTAGAGCGGATTGCCGACCAGCACGGCACTGAGCGTCGATTTGCCCGAGCCGTTGGGACCCATGATGGCATGGGTCTCGCCGTCCTTTACCGTAAGGCTTATGCCCCTTAATATCTCTTTGTCGCCTATCCGGGCGTGAAGGTCTTTTACTTGCAACATAACCTTATATTAAATTAAGAGTTAAGGATTAAGAATCAAGAAAATATGCTCTGCATAAATTCAGTCCCATTGAGGACAAATTCCATATCCAACTCATGCTATTTCTTTTAATTTTCAATTCTCAATTAAAAAATCCCGTCACCCCACCGTGCCTTCAAGCGACACGCTGAGCAGCTTCTGCGCCTCGACGGCAAACTCCATGGGCAGCTTGTTGAGCACTTCCTTGGCGTAGCCGTTGACGATAAGTCCAACGGCCTGCTCGGTGGGAATGCCGCGCTGGTTGCAGTAGAAGAGCTGGTCCTCGCTTATCTTGCTTGTCGTGGCCTCGTGCTCCACCACCGCCGTGTCGTTGTGAATGTCCATATATGGGAAGGTGTGCGCCCCGCAGTCGCTGCCCAGCAGGAGCGAGTCGCACGAAGAATAGTTGCGCGCCCCGTCGGCTCCCGGCGCCACGCGCACCAGTCCGCGATAGGAGTTCTGGCTGCGGCCCGCCGATATGCCCTTGCTGATGATGGTGCTCTTGGTGTTGCGCCCGAGGTGTATCATCTTGGTGCCGGTGTCGGCTTCCTGACGGTGGTTGGTGACGGCGACGCTGTAGAACTCGGCCACGGAGTTGTCGCCGCGCAGCACGCACGACGGATACTTCCACGTTATGGCCGAGCCGGTCTCCACCTGTGTCCACGACAGCTTGCTGCCCTCGCCGCGCAGCTCGCCGCGCTTGGTCACGAGGTTGAGCACGCCGCCGCGCCCCTGCTCGTCGCCGGGATACCAGTTCTGCACGGTGGAATACTTCACCTCGGCCCTGTCCATCACCACAATCTCCACAATAGCGGCGTGAAGCTGGTTCTCATCGCGCATCGGCGCGGTGCAGCCCTCCAGATAAGACACATAGGAATCATCGTCGGCCACAATGAGCGTGCGCTCAAACTGCCCCGTGTTGCGGGCGTTGATGCGGAAATAAGAGCTAAGCTCCATCGGGCAGCGCACGCCCTTGGGTATGTAGACAAACGAGCCGTCGCTGAACACCGCGCTGTTGAGCGCGGCAAAGAAGTTGTCGCGGTAAGGCACGACGGTGCCCAGATACCGCCTTACCAGCTCGGGATGCAGCCTGACGGCGTCGCCGATGGAGCAGAAGACGATGCCCATTTCGGCCAGCTTCTCCTTATAAGTTGTCTTGACCGAGACGGAGTCCATAATGGCATCAACGGCGACGCCGCTCAGCGCGAGGCGCTCTTCGAGCGGAATGCCCAGCTTGTCGAACGTCTTCATCAGCTCAGGGTCTATCTCCTTCTTCTCCGACTTCTGCTTCTGCGCCATCGGGTCCGCATAGTAAGAAATGTCCTGATAGTCTATTTCCGGCAGGTGGACATGGCCCCAGGCGGGCTGCTCCATTGTCGTCCAGTGGCGGAACGCTTTCAGCCGGAAGTCGAGCATCCAGTCCGGCTCGCCTTTCTTCTCCGAAATCAGGCGCACCACGTCCTCATTCAGTCCCTTGTCTATTATCTCAGTGTGAACGTCGGTGGTGAAGCCGTACTCGTATTTCTGCTCCGCCACTTTCCTGACGAACTCGTTCTGTCTGTTGTCTGTCGTCTCCATCATCTTCGTCTTACTGTTGCCGGCGTCCGTGCCGGCCTTGCTTATCGACCTGCAAAGTTACGAAATAAAGAAGCCAAAAGCAAGCGTTTCAGCCGAAAATATCGGCTGCCCGAGGCCGGCGGCACGCGGCGGAGCCGCCCCTCAGCGCCCGAGCCACACCTCCGGGTTGAGCTTGGCAGTCTCGCGCCTTAGCTGGAACTGCATCACGTTGTCGGCCGCCACAGTGCCCAGGCTCTGCCTTGTGCTCACGTGCTGGCCCTTGCGCACACTCACGGACGAGAGGTTGAAGTAAACCGAAATGTACTTGCCGTGACGCACCATGACGCCGCTCGTCCTCGTGCCGGGTATTGAGAACACCGCGCTCACCTCGCCGTCGAAGATGCTGCGGGCCTGCGCGCCGGGCTTCACAAGGATGCTGATGCCCTTGTTGTCGAGCCTCACGTTCTTCAGGCCCTCCACATTGTATTGTCCGTAGCGGCTCACAATGCTGTAAGAGCCCGTCACCGGCATTGGCAGCCGCCCGCGGTTGCTCTCAAAGCTGCCGCTGATGCGGCGGTCCTCGCTGCTCAGCGCCATGGCGGCGCGCTCAGCCTTTTTGGCCTTTGCGATGTCGCGCTCACGCTCCTTGGCCTCGTCTTTGGCCCGGCGCTCGGCCTCCTTGCGCTCACGCTCAGCCTCGCGGGCGGCGCGCTCGGCGGCCTTCCGCTTGTCGGCCGAAGCCTTGCGGGCGGCCTCCTTGAGCTTCTCCTCGCGCTTCCTGGCCTCGGCTATACGCTGCGCGTTGGCTCTCGCGGCGGCCTCGGCAGCCGCTTTCTTGCGCGCAATCTCCGCCTTGCGCTTGCGCTCGGCCTCCTCGGCAGCCTTGCGCTTGGCCTCGGCAATGGCGCGCTGCCGCGCCTTTTCAACCTCGATGGCCACCAGGCGGTCTATCTCGGCGTTGAGGGCGGCGTCCTTTTTCTGCTGCTGCGCTATGACAGCCTGTATCTGCTTCTGCTGCCGCTTCAGCGTGGCCACCACTTTCTCCTGCTCGGCCTGCTTGCCCTCAAGGCTGCGCTGCTCGGCCACGCCGCGGCTCAGCAGCGCGTCCTTCCGCTTTTTGGCGGCAAGGAGCTGCCGCTGCTTGGCCTCAACCTGGGCCTGTTTCTGCCTCACCGCCTCGCCCTGCGCCCGCTGGAAGTCGGCATACTCGCGCACGAATCTCATGCGGCGGTACATCTGGGCGAAGCTCTCCGCGCTGAAGATGAACATCAGCTGGTTCTGTATCGAGCGGTTGCGGTGCATATAGCGCATGGACTTCACAAACTTCTCCTTGCGGTCGTCAAGCTCCTTCTGCAGCGTGGCCAGCTGGCGGCTCAGGCCGGCGATGCTGCCGTCCAGGGCGCCTATGTCGCGGCGTATGGTGTCTATGCTCTTGCGCTTGTCGGCAATCTCGGAGTTGATGACCATCAGGTTCTGCAGCCGCTTCTTCACGTCGCGCTCGTTGGTGCGCAGCTTCTGCTGCTGCGCCTGTATCTGCCGCTTCACCTGCGCCCGCTGGTTCTTCAGGCCCGAGATTGAGGCAGTCTTCTTCTTGGCCGTGCTTTTCTTCACGGTGCGGGTGGTGCGCGCCTTCTTCTTGGCCGTGGTCTTGCGCGTCTGGGCGTAGCCGGAGGCAAAGGCCAGGGCGATGATGAGCAATAATATGTGCAGTCTTCTCATTTGGTTGTAATCCGTTGGTCAGAGCGACGAGAGCTTGCTCAGAATGTCGTCAATCCTCACTTCCTTGTATCTGCCCGACACCTGCGTGCGGGTTTCCCAGTCGCCATCGTCGCCGATGCTGTTCATAGAGTAAGAGAGCCTCACCTCGCGCGAGCCGGTCTTCACCGTCACGTCGTTGCTCATGGGGAAGCGGCCGCCACCCATCGGCGCGAACGCGCCGTAGTGCCACGTCAGCGTGGTGTTGCCGTGGCGGGTGTCGCGGTATGTCACGTTGGCAGTCTTTATCAGTCCGCTGCCCTTGTCGGCCATCCAGCGGTAGGCCAGCGGGCCGCGCTCATAGGTCACGGCCACGTCGGTGCCCGAGGGGTAGGCGTTGTACGAGGCCAGGGCCGCATCGCTGACGTCGGTCGCCCCCGGCAGGAAAAGCTCGTCCCAGAAGAGCGCCTGCAGCGAATGGAAGTTCAGCCCGCTCTCGCGCAGAAAGTCAACGTCCTTGTAGGCCACCTTTATATATTGCTTGTTAATGCGGTCCATCAAGAGCACATAAGTGGGAGTGAACTCGATGCGCCCGGCCTCTATGAATCCCAGGGCCACCAGCTGCAGGCGGATCACGTCGTCGCGCTTCATGCGCAGACTGCCCGACAGCGAGATGTCCTCGCCGCCGACCCTCACAGTCACCTTTATTTTCGATGTCACAAACCGGCGGCCGCGCCGCCCGGCGTCGGCCACCTTGCGCAGCGTCGCCGCCTTGTCAAAGGCATCGGCCTCAACTTTCGCAGCCCCGCCCTCTGCCGTTCTGGCGGAGCGGCAGGCCGCCAAGGCCAGCACCAGCGCGGGCAGCAGCGCCTTCAATATTGTCGTTGTCCTCATCTCAAAAACTCCTTTCCGTCATTTCTCAACATACTTCCCGAGCCTTATTTTCCGCGCCAGCAGCTTGTTGGCGGGATCCTTCGCGGCGGCCTGGCGCCACAGCCGCACAGCCTCCTCGGCGTCGCCGGCCATGGCGTGTATGTCGCCGGCGTGCTCCAGAATCACCGCGCTGCTGTCGGCATCGTTCTTCACCGCCTGGTCTATGTAGACACGGGCCTCGGCATATCGCTTCTGCATGAACAGAATCCAGGCGTAGGTGTCAAGATAAGTGGCGTTCTCCGGCTCCGCCTTCACGGTGGCATGGCTCATCCGCTCGGCCTTGTCGAGGCTGTCGCCGTCGAGGCTGAGGTAGTAGGCATAGTTGTTCAGACAGCCCAGATTGTCGTCCTTCCACTGCAGGCAGGAGTCGTATGCGGCGTAAGCCTCGGCCTTGCGCCCCTTTTCAAACAGCAGGTCGCCCATGGCGGCGTAGAAGTCGGACACGATGTCGGGGTCGCTGCCGTCGCCAATGACACTGATTCCGTTCTGGAACGCGTCGAGCGCGCTGTCGGCGTCGTCCTGGCGGTAGTGCGCCATGCCCTCATAATAATAGAATGCCATCTCGTCGGGGTTGTACTGCCGCGCGGCCTTGCACAGGCCGACCACCCTCGGCAGGTCGTCGCGCTGCCAGGCGTAGGCCACCAGCTGCAGGCGCGCGGCGGCGTTGTCGGGCTCCATGGCGAGCACCTTGTCGAGCACGCGCTCTATGCCCTGCTGCGGCATCTGCTTCAGGCTCATGTAGGTGGCGTAGAGAACGGCCACGTCGGCCCCCACGTCCTGCGACGCCATCATGGCGTCAAAAAGGCGCAGAATCTTCGTGCTGTCGCCTCCGGCGCTCTCGCTCTCGGCTATCTCCTGCCGCATCACGTAGATGCGGGCGTTGTCTTCGGTATTCCTGTTGAGCAGCAGGCTCATGGTCATCGAGTCGGCCATGAGCGTGTCTTTCTTCTGTTTGTAATAAGCCCTCATGGACATCTGCGCCCTGTTGTTGTCCGGCTCGGCGGCCAGAATGTCGCGGTAGATGCGCAGCGCGTCGTCCTCGCGGCCGTTCATCAGCAGCGCGTCGCCATACATCCCGCGGTAGTTCAGGTCGTAAGGATACTGGTCGGCCAGCGCCTTCATCTCGGCTATGGCCGCCTTTCTGTCGCCTTTCTGCGTCAGGATCTGGCTCTTGGCGTAAGACAGTCTCTCGTTCTTGCCCTCCAGCCGCTCCAGCCGCTCCAGCGTGCTGAGGGTGTTGTCGTAGTCGTTCTGGCTCTGATAGAGCTGCACGAGCATCTGCAGCACGTCTATCCGCCCGGTGTGGGCCGCCGCCAGCCTCTCCAGCACGGCGATGGCATCCTTGGGCTTGTTGCCCGTCACGTAGGCCTGGGCCAGCGTCTCAAGGTAGTAGGCATTGTCAGGACTAAGCTCGGCGGCCCTGCCGAAGCACTCCAGCGCCTTCTCCTTGTCGTTCATGCCGAGGTAGTATTGTGCCAGATAGAAGTAGGCCTCCGGCGCGTCAGGCCTCAGCCGCACGCAGTGGCGCAGCAGGTCGAAGGCCGCGTCGCGGCGCTCCATCTCGCGCTGCACCATGGCCTCGAGGAAGAAGTAGTCATAGTTGTCGTCAGCCCCGGGCACGGTCCGGGCGGCGGCCGATGCCGCAGCCGCCAGCAGCAGCGCCATGGCGGCCATCATCTTGCGCGTCATGGTGCTCATTTCACTCCCGTGTGTCCGTAGCCTCCGGCGCCGCGCTCGGTCTCGTCGAGACTGTCGGCAGGCTCCAGCAGAGCCTGCTCGTGGCGCGCCACCACCATCTGCGCTATCCGTTCGCCGTCGTTCAGTGTGAAGTCCTCGCCGGAGAGGTTCACCAGCAGCACCTTGATCTCGCCCCTGTAGTCGGCGTCAACGGTGCCGGGCGAGTTGAGCACGGTGACGCCGTGGCGCAGGGCCAGACCGCTGCGCGGCCGTATCTGCGCCTCGTAGCCCTCCGGCAGGGCGATGTAAAGCCCCGTGCCGATGAGCCGGCGCTCCATGGGGCGCAGCGTGACGGGGCCGCCGGTGTCGGCCCTGAGGTCCATGCCCGCGCTCAGCGGTGTGGCGTAGGCGGGCAGTTCCTGCCGCCCCTTGTTCATTATCTTCACTTTCACCATCTTTCGAAAAAGTTTTTGCTAAGGCGCAAAATTAACCAATAATATCCGAAAACCAATGCTTTTGATTCCAAAAAGTGGTGTTTTTCAGAAGAAATAACAGGGCCTCGCGCCCCGAGACGTCATTAAAATCATGGAAATCTCATATGCAAAATCTCATAGCATAACGGCCCGCCGGGCCGTCTTTCTGCTATTGGACGGGCGGCGGGCCGATGCCCTCAGAGTGCGCCGTGGGCGGCTGTGGCGCCGAGCGCGCCCAGCAGTGCCGAGGCCACGGCGACTATCACTTTGAGAACGGTTTTCAGAACTGTGCTTTTCATGGTTTAAAAAATAAAAAAGGTTTGAACTTAATGATTGACTGACGCGCGGAGACGGCGGCCCGGCCGGGCCGCCAGGTCTCTGCGGCAGGCGTCACTGCCCCGCCTCGTCGGTGTCAGGCTCGCCGGCCACGGCGTTCTCGGGCAGCGCGGCCACCTTGCAGCCGTCGAGGAATGTCTTGGTGCGCTTGCCGTCCTTGCCG
>CALUGW010000031.1 GCA_944320305.1 uncultured Prevotella sp.
CCCGTGGAGCAGAGCAAGCCGTGGGACACCAACGGCATTGACGGCTGCCACCGCTTCCTGAAGAAGTTCTGGGCGCTGTTCTACGGCCGCGAGGACAGGCTCATCGTTGACGACCGCGAGCCGTCGGCCGCAGAGCTGAAGGCTGTGCACAAGCTCATAAAGAAGGTGACGCAGGACATCGAGCAGTTCAGCTACAACACCAGCATCTCGGCGTTCATGATCTGCGTCAACGAGCTTGGGCAGCTCAAATGCCACAACCGCGCGCTGCTCAGCGACCTCGTGGCGCTCATAGCGCCGTTCGCCCCGCACGTGGCCGAGGAGCTGTGGGAAGCCCTCGGAGGCGCGGGCAGCGTGTGCGACGCCCGCTGGCCCGAGTGGAACGAGCAGTATCTGGTGGAGAGCACGGTGCAGCTCACCGTGTCGTTCAACGGCAAGGCCCGCTTCCAGATGGACTTCGCCGCCGATGCAGACAATGCCACCATCGAGCAGGCTGTGCTCGCCGAGGAGCGCTCGCAGAAGTATCTGGACGGCAAGCAGGTGGTGAAGGTTATCATTGTGCCCAAGAAGATTGTCAACGTTGTGGTGAAATGACGATAAGCAGAAACGTTGTGGCCGCCGAGGTGAGGGACTATGTGTTCATAACCTTCGGCCTCATGCTCTACACCTTCGGCTTCACGGTGTTCCTCCTGCCCTACAAGATAGTGACGGGAGGCATCGCCGGCCTGGGCGCCATCGTGTTCTACGCCACCAGCTTCCCCGTGCAGTACACCTTCTTCCTGGTGAACGCGGTGCTCATCGTGGCCGCGCTGAAGATTCTGGGCTGGCGCTTCCTGATGAAGACCATCTATGCCACGTTCATGCTGACGTTCCTGCTGGAGATGGCGCAGCAGGCACTGGCGCAGCCCGACGGCACGTTCCACAAGCTGCTCGGCGAGGGCAACGACTTCATGTCGCTCGTCATCGGCTGTATGCTCACGGGCACCGCCCTGGCCATAGTGTTCCTCAACAACGGCAGCACGGGCGGCACGGACATCGTGGCGGCGGCGGTCAACAAGTACCGCGACATCACCCTGGGGCGCGTGCTCATCATGGTGGACCTCTGCATCATAGGCAGCAGCCTGTTCATACCGGCCTTCGGCGACATCTACGCCCGCTGCCAGATGGTGGTCTACGGCCTGTGCACAATGGTCATCGAGTGCCTCATGCTCGACTACGTGATGAGCGTGCAGCGGCAGTCGGTGCAGTTTCTCATCTTCTCGCGCCACTACGAGGAGATTGCCCGGGCCATAAGCAAGAAGACAGACCACAGCATGACGCTGCTCGACGGCCACGGATGGTACAGCGGCAAGGAGATGAAGGTGATATGCCTGCTGGCAAAGAAGCGCGAGAGCGTCACCATCTTCCGCCTCATAAAGATGATCGACCCGCGCGCGTTCGTGAGCCAAAGCTCCGTGATAGGCGTCTACGGCGAGGGCTTCGACCCCATAAAGGTAAAGACGGACTCAAAGAAAATAACGACAGAAAGGGAAACGACAGATGCAAATAGTATTCGCGACGAACAATGAGCACAAGCTCTCGGAAATCCGCCAGATACTCGGCGGGAGCGTCGAGGTGCTTTCGCTGGCCGACATCGGCTGCCATGCCGACATACCAGAAACGGGCAATACGCTCGAGGAGAACGCCATGATGAAGGCACGCTACGTCTACGACAACTACGGGCTTAGCGTCTTTGCCGACGACACCGGGCTCGAAGTTGACGCCCTCGGCGGCGCACCCGGCGTCTACAGCGCGCGCTACGCCGGCGGCGAGGGCCACGACAGCGAGGCCAACATGGCCAAGCTGCTGGCCGAATTAGGAGAAAATAACAATCGCCGCGCACGATTCCGCACCGTCATAGCGTTAATAGAGAAGGATGGCGAGGCCGCCGCGCCGCGCCTCTCGACGTTCGAGGGCGTGGTCGAGGGCGAGATAACCCGCACGCGCTCCGGCTCCGATGGCTTCGGCTACGACCCCATCTTCCGCCCCGACGGCTACGGCGAGACCTTCGCCGGGCTGGGCATGGAGGTGAAAAACACCATCAGCCACCGCGCCAGAGCCGTGCGGAAGCTGGCAGCCCACCTGCTGGGCGGACGCGAGAATATGGACTGACAAAAGAAACTTCAACAGAAACGGGCTATGAAAACAAAGAGGCTGGGGCTTTCAGCAATACTCGCGCTCCTTGCGGCCTGCGCCATGGCGCAGATGCCGGTGGTGCGCCTCAACGGCAATTTCGGCGACGACTATTCCACGGGAACGATGTCGCTGACAGACGCCGACGGCAAAACCACACAATACAACGTGAAGTCAAAGTGGCGCGGACACACCGCAAAACAGTACGACAAGAAGGCTTTCGCGGTGAAACTGCTCGACGACAGCGGCGATGACCTGGACGCCTCGCTGCTCGGAATGCGCGAGGACAACAACTGGATACTCGACGCCATGGCGGCCGACAAGGCCCGTATGCGCAACAGAGTGTCCTTCGACCTGTGGAACGACTTCGCCTCTGATACTTACATAAGGAAAGAATACGAGCCGGAATCGGTCAACGGAACACGCGGGCACTTCGTAGAGCTGTATCTGAACGGCTCATACCACGGCATATACTGCCTGACGGAGAAGATAGACCGCAAGCAGCTGAAGCTCAAAAAATACAAAGACGAGGTGCGCGGACTGCTCTACAAGGGCGACACATGGGAGGGAACAAACTTCTACGCCTACGCCGACTATGACAACTCGCAGCCCACATGGATGGGCTGGGAGTCGCAATATCCTGACGTGGAGAACGACGGGACAACCGACTGGCAGCCTCTGCACGACGCGATAAAGTTCGCCCTGGAGGCCTCCGGTGCCGAGTTTGCCGCGCAGGCGGCGCAGCTCTACGACCTGCCGGTGTGGACAGACTATTTCATTTTCATACGGCTTCTGCTCGCGGTAGACAACCACGGCAAGAACACTTTCGCCTATCTGTACGACAAGACAAAGGACAGCAGGCTGGGAATAGCCCCGTGGGACCTCGACGCCACATGGGGCCGTAACTACGACGGCAGCACTCTCGCACCCGATTTCTTCCATGGCGGGCACCGGCTTCTGGACCGCCTGACTGAACAGGACGGCTATATGGAATCTGCGGCCGACAGGTATTTCGAGCTGCGCAAGACGTTCTTCTCAGCCGACTCGCTAAAGGCCAGGTTCCGCAAATACTTCGATTACTTTGACGAGACAGGCGCGGCACAGCGCGAGACAGAGCGGTGGAACGGAGTGAACGGCGTGGAGCTGGACCTCGCGGGGGAGCGGCAGTACATCGAAAGCTGGATTGACGGCAGGCTTGCCGCCGTTGACGACTATTTCAAAGCCTACACGACATCAATCGAAAGCATCGGCGCCGCCAATAAGGACAAAGCCGAACGCTTCTTCGACCTGCAGGGCCGGCCCGTCAGCAAGGCCGCCCTGAGAAAAGGAGAGGTCTATGTTTCTGACGGTAAAAAGTTTATTCACCAATAAGATTATGACACGCACAGGCTTCATAAACAACGCGGCCATCATAGCGGCCGTGGCTCTGCTGGCCCTGCCGGCGGGCGTAACACGCGCCGCCATCGGCTCGTGGAAGGCCTACATGGCCTACCACAACGTGCAGCAGATACGCGAGGCGGGCAAGTATCTGTTCGTGCTCGCGTCGAACAACCTCTACCAGTACAACACCGCCGACCAGTCGATAACGACCTACGACAAGGTGAATGGACTGAGCGACACCCACATCACCAACATAGAATGGAGCCGGGCGGCGCGCCGCCTCATCGCAGTCTACAGCAACAGCAACATCGATCTCGTTGACACTGACGGCAACGTGACCAACATCTCAGACCTCTACTCAAAGTCAATGACCGAAGACAAGACCGTCAACAGCATCACCGTCAGCGGTGCCGACGCCTATCTTGCCACGAATTTCGGCGCGGTAAAGGTCAACATGGAGCGCGCCGAGATCAGCGAGACCTACAACCTGGGCCTCAGGGTGAGCCGCGTCGCGGTCAGCTCAGGCCGTGTCTACGTGCGCACCACCGCCGGAGCGGTGTGGGCGGGCGCCGTCTCGTCCAATCTCATAGACCGGAACAACTGGTCAACAGTGACAGACGCCCCCGCCGGACTGTTCGACGCTGACAACTCCGCCTATGAGAAATACCACGAGCTGGTGGAGACGCTGAATCCGGGAGGCCCCCACTACAACTCCATGGGCTTCACAATGTTCAAGAACGGCAGGCTCTACACCGTCAACGGAGGCACGGGCGAGAATGACAAGGCCTGCGTGCAAGTGCTCGAGAACGGCAAGTGGACAGTGTATGAAAACGACATAGAGGACGCCATCGGGCACCGTTTCCTCAACCTGATGTCGTGCGATGTTGACCCGAAAGCCCCCGGGCACGTCTTTGCCGGAGGCCAGACCGGACTCTACGAATACCGCGACGGCAAGTTCGTCAAGGAGTACACCTACGACAACAGCCCGCTCAAGGTGGCCTCGACCGTAAGCGCCGGCAACAAGAATTATGTCATTGTGCCGTCGGTAAAGTTCGACGCGGCGGGCAACCTGTGGCTCACCAACAGCATCAGCCCCTCCACGTCGCTGCTTGAGCTGACCGCCGGCGGCGAGTGGATCGACCATCACGACAGCCGGCTGATGGTGGAGAACGGCACGCGCTCCATGGAACAGATGAACGGTCTGATGTTCGACAGCCGCGGACTGCTGTGGTTCGGCAACAACTACTGGAACATCCCGGCGCTGATACGCTACGCTCCGTCGGCCGACGCGCTCACCGTCTACAGGAACGGCTTTACAAACCAGGACGGCGTTGGCCTCACGCTCACCTTCCTGAAGGATGTCACCGAAGACCGCGACGGCAACCTGTGGTTCGGCACCAGCATCGGCCCGCTCTACATCACGGCCGCACAGGCCGCCGAGGGAGCCTCGCAGACGGTCTTCAACCAGTTCAAAGTGCCGCGCAACGACGGCTCCAACCTTGCCGACTACCTGCTCAACAACACCGGCATATCGGCCATAGCCATCGATGGGGCAAACCGCAAATGGTTCGGCACATCGACCAACGGTGTCTACCTTATCAGCGCCGACAACATGACGCAGATACACCATTTCACGACAGACAACAGCCCGCTGCTCTCCAACAACGTCATGGACATTGCCATAGACGACGCCACCGGCGAGGTGTTCTTCGGCACCGAGTTCGGCCTCTGCTCCTATATGAGCGACGCCACCGCGCCCGCCGGCGAGATGGACAAGGACAACGTCTACGCCTATCCCAACCCCGTGGAGCCGGGCTACACCGGGCTGATCACCGTCACCGGGCTGAGCTTCGACGCCGATGTGAAGGTCACGACGGCCACAGGCCACCTCGTGGCCCAGGGGCGGAGCAACGGCGGCACCTTCACCTGGGACGGCCGCGACAGCAACGGGCGTCGCGTGGCCTCGGGTGTCTATAACATCGTGACAGCCAAAAGCGACGGCAGCAGGGGCACCGTGTGCAAGGTGGCCGTCATAAACTGACAACAACACAGGCTGACATGAACCACGACAACAGACAACCCCTGCTCGGACGCATCCACCCGCTGGCCGCGATCTTCATCCTCTCGCCGTTCATCCTCTACGCCATCGCGCTGCTTCTGCCCACGTTCGACGACTGGACATACTACACCGCGCCATGGTTCGGCGACCTGCTGTCCTACCGCCTGCTGCCCAACGCCAGCTACTGGCGGCCTTTCGACGCCGTGTTCGGATGGCTGCTCGGCCTTGAGCCGCGCCTCTTCCCCGTCCTCAACCACGTCTTTGTCTACGCCGCCCACCTCGGCTGCACCGTGCTTGTGTTCCGCCTCTGCGCCATGCTGGGCTTCAACAGCGTGGCGCGCAACACCGCCACAATCTTCTTCTTCATCTCGCCGGCCACACTCGGCACCGTGCTCGGCATCGACTCGCTCAACCAGGCCTACTCGCAGTTCTGGGGGCTGCTCGCCCTCTGGTGCCACCTGGGCGGCGCGCGCCGCCACAGGCGCACGCTCTGGGCGGCCTGCGCGCTCGTTGCCACACTCTGCAAGGAGAACGGCATCATGTTCCTCTTCATCCCGCCGGTGATCGCCTACGGCTTCCGCCGGGCGCGGTGGAGCAGCCTGCGCACCGACCTTGCCGTGGCCGCGGCCGCCGCCATTGCCTATCTCGCCGTGCGGCTGGCGCTCACCAACAGCCATGTCGAGGTGAACGACGAGTACTTCGAGAACACCCTGTTCTCCAAGCTCAAGCACATCGGCACGTTCGTCGGCATGACGTGGATTCCGCTCGACTACGTAAGCCTGATCCACACGCCCAGCCGCAACTGGCTCACGCTGGCGCTCACGCTGCTGCTGCCCATGCCCTTCATCGCCATGCTGTTCATTAAGGGCCGCAGGCTGCTCGCCGGCAGGCGCTTCCTGGCGCTCGCCGCCGCCATGTGCATGGCCGCGCTCCCCCACCTGCTCACGCTGTTCACCGCCATGCACGCCTACTCCGGCCTGGCCATGTCGGCCCTCATCGTGGCCTATCTGGCCGACAAGCTCCGCTACAGCCGCGCCTTCGGCGCGCTCTTCGCCCTGTTTGTGGCCTCCTGCCTGTATGTAGACTGGCACCACTGGCAGAAGTCCTACGAGTCGGGGCTGATGGGCCAGCGCATGGGCCGCGAGGCCATCGAGAAGACGGGTCGCCCCGTCAAGCGCGTCTACAGCATCTCGGTGCGCGGCCACGAGCGCAAGTACTCGTCGTTCTGCGTGCTGCCCGCCGACGCCTTCGCGTGGGGCGGGGCGGCCTATGCGGCCTCGGGCTACAAGTGGCCCGAGGAATGTCTCGACACGGCCATCACCGTTGAGGACCGCTGGATGGTTGACAGCCTGGCCGACCGCGCCCTCAAGTGGGGCTACGAGCGGGTGTGGCTCGTGCACGGCGACACCGTTGACGTGATAAGATGACCGCCCCATGGAACAGAAACAGAAAAGAGACCTCCGCCTTGACGCCTGCCGGGCGTACATCATGATCTACATCGTCTGCGTCATCCACGTGGTCTACTGGCTCGATCTCGGCAGCGAGCCGCTGCGCTCCGTCCTGCTGTTCGAGATGCCGCTGATATTCTTCGTGGCCGGGGCGGCGCAGTCGCTGAGGCGCGGCGAGCCCCTGCCGCCGCTGCGCCGGTTTGTGGCCGGGCGGGCGCGGCGCGTGCTGCTGCCGTTCTATCTGTTCCTGCCGGTGCTCTTCCTATGGATTCTGTTTATGACCTACGTTGTGGGGGCTGACTCTGTAGACATCCGCAACATCCCCGCCCCCGCCATTGTCTATATGCTGCTGACGGGCGGCAGCGTCTACATTCCGTTCTACGGCTACACGTGGTTCATCTCCATCTACTTCATCATTCTCTGCTCCTTTCCGCTCCAGGCGCGGCTTCTCAACCGCTGCCCCGGGTGGCTGTGGCTGGCGGCCAACGCCGCTGTGGTGGGCGCCCTGTCGCTTGTGAGGCTTCCCCACTTTGAGTATGAGATAAAGGAACTCTTCGTCTACAACTTCTTCTTCATCACAGGCTACCTCTTCTACCGCTCCGTCAGCCGGCGCACGGTGTGGATTGCGGCGGCCGTCAGCGTGCCGCCGGCGGCTCTGTCCATAGCCACGGGAGCCGCCGTGCCCATGCAGTGGCACAAGTTTCCGGCCGATATCCTTTTCCTTGTGTTCGGTCTGGCGTGGCTCTGCGTGTTCGCCCTGCTGCTCTGGCGGGCGCGGCTGCCCATGCCGCGCGTTGTCGCGCTGTGGAACGAGCGCGGCTATACCATCTACCTCTGGCAGATTTTCGCCGCCTGCGCGGTGCTCCACGCCACCGAGCCGTGGCTCGACGCCAGAGCCTCGGGGCTGTGGGGCTTCTTGGTCATGGCCCTGCTGGTGTTCGCCGCCAACACCGCCATAAGCTACGCCGCCTGCGCCTACGAGCGCGCCTGCCTGCGGCTCATCGGCGCGGCGGGCAGAGCCGCGCGGCGGCTCCTGGCAAACCCACCACGAAACCAATAACCAAAACAGATATGAAAACCATCAAGACAAGACTCATCGCGGCCGCCGCCACACTGCTGGCGCTGGCCGCCCTGCCAGCCGCCGGGGCGGAGGCCGCCGGCCGCGACAGCTGCTACCTCTTCGCCTTCTTCTCCAACAACTCGCCCGCCGGCGAGCAGATACGCTACGCCCTGAGCGACGACGGCCTGAACTACACCTCGCTCAACGGCGGCAGGCCGGTGGTGGCGTCGGACACCATCGCGCTGAAGAAGAGCATACGCGACCCCTACATCTGCCGGGGCAGAGACGGACGCACCTTCTACATGGTGATGACCGACATGCGCTCCGACGAGGGATGGCAGAGCAACGACGGCCTGGTGCTGATGAAGAGCACCGACCTGCTGCACTGGCAGCACACGGCCATCGACTTCCCCACGCGCTTCCCGGGCCTGGCGGGCTTCGACCGCCGGAACCTGCACGCCGTGTGGGCGCCGCAAATCATCTGGGACGACCAGGCCGGCAAGTACATGATCTACTACTCCATTGGCCGCCACGACTGGGAATACGCCGTGGGCGACAAGTTCCAGCCACACTTCAAGCTCTTCTACAGCCACGTCAACGACGACTTCACCGACATCTCCGAGCCGCGGCTGCTCTTCGACTTCGGCACGGCGGCCATCGACGGCGACATCATCCGCGACCCGAAGACCGGGGAGTATGTGCTCTTCTTCAAGGACGAGGGCCTCCCGACCACCAACAACGGCTTCAAGACGCGCCAGGGGGTGATGCGGGCCACGGCCACGAAACTCACCGGCCCCTACACCCCCGAGTACCGCCACCTGCAGAAGCCGGGGCAGTATCCGGTGGAGGGGTCGAGCGTGTTCCCGCTCATCGGCAGCCGCGACTACATCCTGATGTACGACTGCTACGCGCAGGGCTTCTACCAGTTCTGCCGCAGCTCCGACCTGAAGAACTTCACCTTCGTGCAGAACACGCCCACGAGGGGCACGTTCACGCCGCGCCACGGCTCCGTGATGCACATATCGGCAGCCGAGCGCGACCGTCTGGAGGCGTGGTCGGAGCTGGCCTGCGCCACGCACAGCCTTGAGCAGCGCCCCGCCCCCACCCTGACGCTGCAACAGATTGACAGCCGCAAGGCGCTGCTGGCCGAGGCGCGGCAGACGCTCGCCACCACAGCCGACCCGAAGAAGCTGCGCCGCATGGCGGCCAGGGTGAGCAAGTTCTGACCGGCTGGCCGGCGCGGCAGAAAGCCGCTTTGCAAAAATTCACACCTGTTAAATATCAGGCGGCAAAGCCTCGCGAGAATCGCGTATTTGCGCAGAAACCACCAACGGGGCGCAAATACGCGATTCTCGCGTGTGCAGCCGTAACCTGTTGGTCTTATAGGACTTACGCACCCTATAAGGCTCATTGTGCAATTTTTTCAGTTCCCGAAACAGCCCAAAACGCCCCAAAAACCGTGATTTCCGGCCAAAAACGCGCCGCAAAAAGACCCTTTTCGCCCTGCGATATAGGCCATATCGCAACGCAAAACGGCCCATATCGCAGCGCAATATGGGCCGTTTTGCAAAACCGGCGGCTGTTTCCGGCCACAAAAGGCGGCGGAAACCGCGCCGGATTTTCTATTTCACACGAAAACGAAGTGTTAAATTTCGGGAGTCGGAAGGCAGGAGACTGGAGACAGACAATAGTTTTGTGGAAATCAAGAATACGCGAGTTCGGGATAAGCAAGCATGAGATCAAGCAGTGGCAGTTCTCATGTAGAGACGCAAAATTTTGCGTCTGACATTACCATTTGCATCCATTTTTAATGGCATTGCCCCTGAGAGACGCAAAATTTTGCGTCTCTACACGTGGCAGACAGCAGGCCGGAGACTTGCTTCTCTTGTCGAATAAACGGAAATTCTTATCCGAACTCGCGTATTCCATATACAACTGGCGGTATCGGCGCAGCGGCTTCTCCCCACAAGGGAGACGGGAGAGGGACTTCCTCTCCGCCCCGGCTCATTCCACAATCCACTCGCTGATGCCCCGCGTGGCCGACGAGAAGCAGGCGCCGATGCGCCACACACGGCGGCTGCCCGAAGCAAACGGGGCAGCATAGCCGCGCTCGTCAATCTGGCGCAGGGCCTCGGCGGCGCTGCCGTCGAGCTTCAGCTCAATCACATAAACATAGTCGGCTGTCTGCAACACAATGTCAGCGCGGCCGCGGCTCGTGGCCCGCTCCACTTCGACATAGAAGCCCATGAGCTTGAAAATAATGTAGAGCACATTCTGGAAATACTTCTCCATGTCGCCCGCCACACGGTAGTCTGAGTCCGCAAGCATCGACTGCAGGCGACCCATAAAGGCGTCCGGGCGGCCTTTCTCCACATCATCGACAAACCTGGATATATAGAAGTCGGTCTTGTGCTCGTCCTGCGACGAGTAGAACGGCAGCAGATATTTCATAAAGCCCTCACCCACCTCCTCATTGGGGAAGCCAAGGGTGTAGACCTTGAAGCGTGGGTCGTAGCCCTTGACGGTAAGGTAGCCGCTCTGATATATCACCGGAAGAGGGTCGGCAGACATCGAATCGACACTGCCGAGCAAGTCCGCCGACACCTGCTCCTGCTGGAGATTGTCCAGACGGTAGTCTGCGTTCTGGAGCAGGCGCACAAGGAATGTGGGAGTGCCCGTCTCAAACCAGTAGCTGCCGAAGCTCTGCTTCGACAGAGCGTTGAGCAGGCTGAACGGGTTGTAGACGCCCTCCGTGTCGTGGCCGAAGTGGTAGCCGTCGTACATCCGGCGCAGCCTGTCGCACACCTCTCCGTAAGTCATGCCGCAGGCTTCGGCCAGCTCGCGGAGCGAAAGCTCGAAGTTGGCGTGTATCTCGGCCTCGGTGATGCCGCAGAGCGTCGCGTAGCGGCGGTCCATCGATATGTCGTTGAGGTTGTTCAGGTCGCTGAATACGCTCACCTTGCCAAACTTCGTCACGCCCGTGAGGAACGCGAAGCGGATGTAGCGGTCCTGGGTCTTGAGCACGGAATAGAACGCCTTGAGCGTGTCGCGGTACTCATCCTGAAGTTCTTCGTCGCCGATGGCCTGCAGAAGCGGCTTGTCATACTCGTCGACAAGTATGACGACGCGCTCGCCCGACTGCCCGCAGGCGCGGCGGACAATGCCCTCAAAGCGCAGTGACAGCGATGTCTCGCCTGGGAAAGAGCCGTAAACACTCTCCCACTGCAGCAGCGTGTTGTTAAGGCGCCGCTCCAGACTGCCCCGCTCGCGGTAGTTCTCAGTGTTCAGGTCGAGATGCAGTATGGGGTGCTTGGCCCACTTCCGCTCCAGTTTCTCTATGGCCAGCCCCTCGAAAAGGTCGCGGCGGCCGCTGAAATATGCCTCGAAAGTGGAGAGCAGAAGACTCTTGCCGAAGCGCCGCGGACGGCTCAGAAAATAGTAATTGCCGCTGTCGGCGAGCTTGTAGACAAGCGCCGTCTTGTCAACATAGGCGTAGCCAAGCTCACGGAGCTTCTGGAAATCCTGTATGCCAATGGGGTATCTCATATGCGTCTTGATGGTTTGCACTCTGCAAAGATACGGATTATTTCCAAAAGCGCAGGCTCCGGGAAAAGACAAAATGCGCCCGGGCGATTATTTTACACGCTCCGCCATGGAGCGCACGCGATCAGCGATGAAACGGCGGAAGCCGTCGTCGCCGAGCACCTCCACGCTGTCGAACAGGCCGAGGACGAACCGGCCGATGCCCACATAGCTGCTCACCATGAGGCGCAGGAGCCAGTGGCGGTCGCCGTCGGGCACGATGTGGCGCGCCGAGCGGGGATATTCCTCGGTCAGGACGCTGTAGGCCAGACGGTCCAGCCGCAGCTCGACGGGCATCTGCCGCTCGGAGCTGAACATGAAGATGTCTGTGAACATGGGCTTGTGGGCGGCCTCGTGCTCCCACGGGTCGAGCAGCATCTCCACGCTCTCCATGCGCGCCACCTTGAACGTCTTGTTCATGCCGGAGGTTATCTCGTAGCAGCGCACCTCGTTGTTGTCGGCCAGAAACATGAACGGCTCCACCACCCGGCTCGACACGGTGTTGCTGTGGGGCGAGGAATAGTTGTGGAGCACGGCCTTGTTCTTCTGCTTGATGGCGTCGTAGAGCACGCTCACGTTGCGCCCGGCCTGCTCGCGCAGCTCCACGCTGTCGAGTATGTCGAAGTCGTAGAGGCTGTCGAGCTTGCGGCGCAGGTGGCGCACCTGCAGGCTCTGGTCGCCGGTGCGGTCGAGCAGGCGGCGCAGTGTTATGGCCTCGTCTTCGGTGAAATGGAGCGTTTTGAACAGTTTTGTGAAGAAAGGCGACGTTTTGTCGAGACTGTAGACAGTGCCGCGCTTCTCGACAACGAAGCCCGCCTGGCGGAAGAAGTCAAGATAGTAATAAATGTTGCGGCGCGACAGCGAGAGCCTGTCGCACAGCTGCTGCACGGTGAAACCGCGGTTTTCCGTCAGCAGGAGCATCAGCTGCAGTTCGCGTTCGAGCTGGTTGTGGCGCATGGTGTATGTGTGTTTGAGTGTGTCTGTGTGAATGGGCGCTGCGGCAGAACAGCGTGTGCCGCGGACACAAAGATACGAAAAAACGGCGGGAAAACGCGGCAAAAGGCGCGATTTTGCGCGAAAAAAGCCCGCAGGCGGCGCCGGAGCGCCGCTGCGGGCACTGAACCCGTTTAAACTTTTCGGAAAAAGTTTAAATGAGTCCATCGTGTTGCGAAGAATGCCGGGAGGACTTACCTGACGGTGATCTTGGCCGTGGCCGACTGCGTGTCGGACGCCGCGCGGACCACGTAGACACCGGGGGCAAGGCCCGAGAGGTCGATCTCAGCGCCCGACGCGGCGGAGGCGGCGTCGAGCGAGCGCCGCATGAACAGCGTGCCGCCGACGCCGAGAACGCTCACAGCGACCGCGCCCGACGGGCGGACGGCCTCAACGCGCACGCTGCCGGCTCCCGACGGCACAACGCTGAGACCCGCCGCCGGGGCCGACCGCACGCCGCCGATGGCGGTGGCAAGGTCGATGGCCTTGACGAGACCTGCCCAGGCGTCAATCTTGCCGTAGCCCCACGAGTTGCTGCCGGTGCCGGCGATGTCGCCGGTGAAGCTGTCGGTCACCGACGTCTCGCGCAGAATGGCGCGCACATCGGCGGGAGCGAGCCTCGGGTTGGCCTCAAGCCACGTGGCCAGCACGCCGGTGACGAACGGCGCCGACATGGACGTGCCGTTCATAAAGCCGTAGTAATAGTTAGTGCCGTTCCACTCGTAGTAGCCCGCGATGGGGAGCGACGAGATGGAGGCGTAGTTCGACGAGAGCGACGAGGCGGTGGCGCAGCCCGGCGCCACGACGTCGGGCTTCATGCGGTTGTCGGCCGTGGGCCCCGAGACGGAGAACGAGGCGAGGTCGCCGTCGGTCTCCTCAAGGGTCATCGGGCCGCTGTTTTCGGTGTCGAAAGTGCTGCGGGTGACATAGGCGCCCACAGAAATGACATTGCGCCCGGTGCCGCCGATCTCGGCCGGCGAGCACTTGTCGTCGCCCTCGGCCCAGCCGTCAAGGCCGTTGGAGGCCAGGCCGGTGTGGTTGCCGTCGGCCCAGGCGTGAACCGTTCCGGCGGCGGAGCTGATGACCTCGAAGCCAAGCTCGTAGCCGGAGCGCAGGCTGCTGACGGCCGACGAGAGCCACACGTGGGGCTTGCCGTTGAGCGGACTGACCTCGCCAAAGGCCGAGGTGAGACCTACGCTGCCCTGAAGCTCCTTTGAAGCCTCGGGGGCTGCGGAGCCGGCTGCGGCGGGAACGGTCAGCGAGAAGCTGTCAACAAGCTCGCCGCGGCGGGTGTTGTAGGTGAGCACGTTGACCTTGAGGTCCATGCCGGGGGCGCCCCAGATGTCAACGGTGCCGCCCTCGTAGGAGGTGAGGTCCTTGAAGTCGACAAACGTGCGGAGCGTGTCGGCACGGCTGCCGCCGAAGGTCTTCGAGACGTGAAGGCCCGTGCCGCCGAAGTTGCCGATGGCTCCGACGAGCAGACGGCCCGGCCCCTGCATGGCGTCGGTGACGACGTCGAAGGTGGAGGTGCCGTCGTGGGGGCCGTTCTGCGTGCCGAGACTCATGTTGATGACGCAGGGCTTGCCCACGGAGTCGGCATAGCGGAAGATATAGGCTATGGCGTCGGAGAAGTTGACATTGTTGGCATACTCCTCGCCGGTGAGGCTCACAAGCACGATGTCGGCGCCGGGAGCCACACCGTGGTAGTCGCCAAGGGAGGTGTCGGCACCGGCGGCGATGCCCGTGACGTGGGTGCCGTGGGTGGCGGTCATGTTGTCGCCGCCGGCGGCGAGAATCTCTTCGGGCGTGGCGAACTCAGCCCCGTAGGTGAAGCCCTCGGGCGGAGTGCCGCCCTCGTAGGCCTGCTCCCACACGCGCTTGATGCGCAGCTGGGTGCGGTCGGCGTTGTAGAAATTGGGGTGGGTGTAGTCGAGTCCGGAGTCGATGACGCCGATGACAATGCCCGTGCCGTCGTAGGCGCGGGGCAGGCCGGCGCCGCTCTGCACCTGGTCCACGCGGGCGGCGGAGCGCGCCACGTCCATCATCGGGCGCACGGCGGTGGCCGTCTGGACGTAGGCCACGGCGTCGAGGGCGGCCACGGCGGCCAGCGCCGACGCGGGAATGCGGGCGGTGACGATGCTGCCGCAGTGGAGATTGACCTCAACGCCGAGACGCTCAAGAGCCGAGACACCGGCGCCGGGGGCCAGATGGATGTAGGCGGGAATCATGCCTGAGGGGGCGATGCGGGCCTGGGCCGACCCTTGCGAGGCCAGAATGTGGCGCGCGCCGGGCGACAGCTTGCTCTGGGCGCTGAGCTGGGTGGCTGCGCAGGCCATTGCCAAAACGAGTAAAAATCTGAACATGATGATTGGTTTTAAGTTTACAGACGGTCCGCAACCGCCCTCCGCGGAGCGCCCGCTGCGCGGGCTTCCATTCTGGCGGACGGACAATTGCGGACTGTCTTTATGAAATTAATGACGAACGATGCGGGCGGACGGGCCGCCCGCAATATTGCCTGATTCTCTCGCGGATCAGTAGACGGCCACCTTGCGCGAGGTGGAGCCGGCGGCTCCGGCGGCGCGCACGATGTAGAGTCCGTCGGGCAGAGTGAACTCAACAGCCTGGCCGCTGAGCGACTTGACCGCGCGGCCCGACATGTCGTAGACCTCGACACGGTCGTAAGCGCCGCTCACGCTGACGCGGTTTCCGCTGAGACTGATGGCCGGGGCGGCCTGAGCCTCAACGTCGCTGATGCCCGTGGTGTTGTCGGCGCTGAGCTTAACTTTTGCCACATTATATACAGGGCAGTCGAGCGAGCCGTCGCTGTTGACCTGATACTTGCTGACAAAGGCCACGAGATACATATTGTCGAGGTCGGTGGGGATCTCGAACCTCTCGTCGGCAGCGGCGCCGAAGTAGGTTGACTTTATCTTCTCGGGCAGAACGTAGTCCACAGGATATGTCTCTATCTTGCCGCGCTCAAGGTTGGCGCGCATACCGATGGTGCCGAACAGGCTGCCGCGGTAGGTGTAACGGTGCAGATACTTGCTGCCGCCACTAGACTGAAACATACGGATGGAGTCCTGAACGAGGAAGAGCGACACCATGAGAGTGTCAGCCTGCGGCATCACATAGGGATAGACAAGCACGTCGCCACTGACGCGGCGGGTGGCCGGGTCATACTTCGTGGCAATGTCTATGTTGAAGTAGGGCTGGATGGTGTTGGCGTAATTGAGATAACTGAGAACGCCAGCGATTCCATTGCCATTGACATCCTTGGCTATAGAAGACTCCCCCTCGCCGTACAGACGGTTCACGGCAACGGCTGGAGCGTATGTGCTTTCGCCGTAGAAGCCGAGATAGTAAGACTCCTCTTCCATGGTCAGCGTGTCGGGATAATAGCCGATGTGGTGGAACACCTCAACCACATCGCCGCTGAAACGCTCAAGAGCACCCTCTATATAAACGTGTCCGGTCGGGCAGTTGGGGC
This sequence comes from uncultured Prevotella sp., assembly GCA_944320305.1. GTDB lineage: Bacteria > Bacteroidota > Bacteroidia > Bacteroidales > Bacteroidaceae > Prevotella. Next base: position 16,182 of record CALUGW010000031.1, read on the forward strand.
ACGACTGGCCGGTGAAGCCCTCGAGAAGCACCGACTTGCGCACGTCGGCGGGATAGATGAAGATGGTGTTGCTCACGGTGTTGTCGGTCTCTGAGGCGTCGGTGGAGCCGTTGATGTTGCTCACGGCAAGCTCGATGGGCAGGTCGCCGCTCTCGTTGGACAGATACTCGGGCAGAGTGAAACTGTATGTTCCGGCCTGGGCGATGTTGAGTCCGGTGAACGACTGCTTCTGCTCCTGGCCGTTGCCGATGCTGAAAGTAACGTCGAAGCTCTTTATAGCCTCGGTTCCGAAGTTGAACACCTCGGCCGTATAGGTGTAGGAATTGCCTGCAATGTAGTAGTCGTTGACGTTGAAGTCCTTGACGGTAAGGTCGGTTAACGACATCTGGTCAACAACAATCTGGATGGAAGGCATTCCGTAGGAAGAGCTGAAGGCGTCGGTCCAGGCCGAGCCGTTGTAATAGAAAGCCTTGCCGGCCATGCCTGCCTGCTGGTCGAAAATCAGCGGAGAATATGCCGAAGAGGCCGTGAGGTTGTAGCCGATGTAAAGCTCCTGTTCGTCGCCGATGGTGTAAGGGGTGGTCAGGGCCACCTCGTTCCATGTTGCAGCACGCCCCTCGGCATCCTGGATATAGACGGGATCGGCTGCAAGGTCTTTTGAGATGAAAAGCGAGAACGCATCGTAATTAGAAGTGCCGATAACAAAGCGCACGGCCTTGATCTGCTTGCCGCGGAGCAAGTCGAGCTTGTCTTTGGTGAGCTTGATGGCGAGTCCCTGGTTCTCGGAGCTGCCGAAGCGGACGCCGGACCCGCGGTCGAACCTGTCGACGCAGTAGCCGATGCACGTTCCGAGCTTTGAAGTTGCAGCCACTGCCGCCGAGGCTACGGCGAGCATAAGGCTGAGCGACATGAAAAATTTCTTCATCTTTTGTCTGTTGTGTTATATAATTTAATGTGTGTGAGCATGGAAAAGAAAAACGCCCGTGGGCCGCCGCACGGGCGGCCCGGGACGTTTTCCATGGTCTCAGCGGCGCGATGTCGGTGCGCCGCGTCCGTCAGCCGCAGGGGCTGAGGTTTGTCCGGCCTAAGATTCAAAGCCGGTTCAGAACTTTAGCGTATCACATTGAGCTTGACGGTCTGCACCTTGCCCTCAGCCTTAATCTTGAGGATGTAGAGGCCCTTGGCATAAGTGGAGACATCGAGACGGTTGCCCGTGGTGCGGCCCATGAGCGCTCCGCCGAGCGAGAAGGCGCTGATCTCGTCAACATCGGCACCCTCAACGGCAACATAGTTGGTTGCGGGGTTGGGGTAAACGCGCAGGTCGGCGGTTACGGTGCTGCCGATGCCCGTTGCAAGGTCATTGAGATTGAAGTAGGTTGCGGTGCCGCGAACCTCGCCATAGCCGGTGTATGTAACGTCAACGGCAACGCGGTGGGTTGCCTCGGTGTCAACATCGTCAGGGAATGTGTACTGGAGATAATTGTCGGTGATGAGGCTCGGCGTTACAGACTCGTTGTCTATGCGCACCTTGTAGCCGTCAACGGGCAGCGGCTTGGCTGCGGGATCGACAGCCACCATGCCCATCATCCAGTTGCCGCGCTCCTGCTCGCCGAACTGTGCGCCGCTCTGCAGCTGTGCGAAGCTTACGCCGTCGTCGGTAGAAGAGAGGTTGGAGTAGCCGCTGTACTGAACATAGTCGTCAACGGCAAGCGGGCCGTTGTTCTCGCCTGCGGGTATGTCGAAGCAGTCGATGTCGAGTGTGTACTCGGAGTTCTCGTTGATAACAATCGGGTTGTCGAGCGTAATGGTGTTCCACATTCCGCCGGTGTACTCGTCAATCTCCTGGTATGCCACTTCCTTGCCGTCCTGATATATGTAGATGGTGAGCAACGCGCCTGAGCTGACAGCGTAGAAACGCACTGCGTTCACAACGTAGCCGTCGAGTCCGCGGATGCGCGAGCTGGGATAGATGGAGCGTGCGCGGTACTTCCACTTGAGCTGCTCGGTGGAGCTGATGGCCTGGCCGAATGTCTCGCCGCTGTAAGTGATGTTCTGGCGGTCGTCATCCTTGGGTGCCTCCCAGCCGAAAGTAACTGTCTTGGTGTCGCCCCAGCAGGTCACGTTGCTTACAGACGAGAGCACGTTGAGGTCGGCAGCGACATCGACAGAGGCTGCGACGTTGGACGACTGGCGTCCGTCCACATAGAGGGCAGACACCTGATAGGTGTGTGCGCCGTCGGCAACATTCTCAACGAGGTAGCTGTTGTCCTTGGTGTTGCCTATCCACCTGCCGTCGGCGATGATGTTGTAAAGCGTAACCTGGTCGATGTTGGCCGCGTCGCTTTCCTTTGAGAGGATCATGTTCATCGCGAAAGCAATATCGAACGAGTAGCCTCCGAGCTGCGACTGCTCCGAGAGAGAGTAGAACTCGGTCTCGCTGGCAAGGTGAACAAGGTCGCTGTAACCGGGCTTGCAGCCGGTCTCAACCATGCCCACCACGTTGTCGGTGTTGTTGAGCGGGTCAACGGTCACGGCAATGGCGCAGAGCACGTCGCCGGTGACGGTCGAGAGGTCAACGGGCTTGTCGAGCGTAACGATGTTCTCCTCGCCGTAGTTCAGAGCCTGGGTGATGGGCTGCTCGTAAATCAGCTCGCTGCCGTTGTAAATCTTTAATGTCCAGCTCTGCTGTGCGCTACGCGGAACGAAAGACACCTTGCTGATGCTGTAGCCCTCGTAAGCGGCAAGCTCGTCTTTGTCATACTTGATGGCAAACTCGAACGAGTTGTTGCCGCCGCCGAAGCCTATCAGCGAGGCGTCCTTGTCATAATATCCCTTGCTCACAAGGTTTGTTGAGGGCACTGTCCATGTGAGGGCAACGTTGTTGAAGCCCTTCTGGCGCGCGTAGAGCTGGCGCGGAGCCGAAACCTGGGGCTGGCTCACGGTCAGAGCCTGCGCCTCGAGCTTGGCCGACTCGGTTGTTCCGTAGACTGCCGTGACTGCATAATTGACGTCGCCCTCGGCGAGGCCGGCATCAATATAGTGTGTCGCGGTCACAGGCTGTGCGTTGATCTTCTCGCCGTTGCGGTAAACGTTGTAACCCGTAAGGTTTGCGGGATTGTTCACCGGAGCCTGCCACTCAATCCTTGCGCCCAGAATACCCGCGAGCTGCGACACCTCGACAGACGCCGGCTGGCGGTTTGTGAGGTTCTGGTTGAAGCGGATGATGAGCGGACGCTCATACATGGCGGTGTCAATGACGCCAACGGCAAGGGTCATTCCGTCGTTAGACGCTGCCGTAACCATGGTCGGCCTCATTATCCTCGGGTCGTCGGTGTAGTTGAAGCCCATGCTGCTAAGATAAGCGTCCAGACGCTCCACCTTGCCGTCAGCGTGGGTAACGGTTCCATACGACATACCGCCCAAGGTCTCAAGTCCGTACACATTGCGGCTGTCGTCCATCCAGCGGTACTGCAAGTTGTCAGTAAAGTTGCTGCCGCTGAGATAAGGCAGCCACGTCTGTGTCTTGTTCACGATATCGTAAATGTTGCCGCGGAACTGTGGCGATGAGCCTTCAGTAACCTCGACATGACCCTGGTGGAACAGGTACTTGCCGTCGGAGGTGAAGTTGAGACCCTGGGTGAAGATGCTGCCTTTGGTGGTCAGATACGTCGCCTCGCCAGTCTCTACGTCCCAGATCACGCTGTAACGCGACTCGCCGCCCGGCTTGTAGCCCCAGCCTGTGGCATACTTGCAGTCTTCGGTGATGTCGAAGACTGTTCCCTCGCCGTCGAGCACCTTGTAGATCTTGCCGTCCTTCCAGATCACGGGGCGCCAGTCGCCGTTCTCGTCGTAGTTGGCGCCGCCGATATACTGGCCGTCGGCGGTGATGCACTCCACCGTGGCAATCTCGTCATAACTGCCGGTTATAGTCTCGAGCAGGTGCCACGAGCCGTCGCGGTAATAGCCGAGAGCCGTCATCGGAGCGCCGTTGGGCGACAGGGTGTAGTCACGGTACTCGCCCACCACGGTGCCGTCGTTGGCCACGCCGTTGCCGGTCGAGACGTCATAATTGGTTGTGAGCAGTTTGCACTCGCCCGTCTCAAGGTTCCACCTGAAGGCGTAGCTCGACATGCCGTCGCTCGAAAGGCTGCCCGCAGCCCACTTGCCGTTAGGCGAGATGGACGAGACGGAGTAGTTCTGGAGTCCGAGGAAGGTCAGCACTCCGTCTCCGTCGCTCGCACCCGCCCCAAGCAGTGATGCCACAAAGAGGGCACAGGTAAGAAAAGTTTTTTTCATAAGAGAATTTTTACTGAATTTGTATTGATACTGTTGTTTGTCTTGTCTTCACCCAATGTCAGCCGATGACCAGCTTTCGTGTCACCGCGTTGCGCCCCTGAGTGGCGCGCACCACCACGCAGCCGCCCGCAGCCGCCGGACAACTCACGGTCACCTCGCCCGCCGTTCCGCTGCCAGTTACGCTGCGGAGCACGCGCCCGGCCAGGTCGCACACCGTGACCGTGTAAGGCTCGTAAGCCTCGGGGAAGCCCACGCGGATGTCTGCGCCAGACACGGCGATGCCGATCGCGCCGCCGCCGGCCCCGCCGTGGGCGGCTGTGATGCCTGTCGTGACGGCCGGGATGTCAGCCCGCGCCACGTTGAGCACCCGCCCGGAGATGCTGTCGAGCACGTAAGCCACGAGGAACAGGTCGTCGGCCCCGCCCACAGCCTCCGGCACGGCCAGCTCGCAGCTGAAGTCGTAGCTCCCGCCCTGGGCTATTGTCTCGGGCAGGCTGCCCTTGACGCCCTTGAAGGCCGTGGAGCCTTCGCGGCTCACATTGTGGTAAATCTGGAACTTCTGCGGCACCGATACCGGCATATAGTAATACTCCGGATAAGAGATGAGCGTCGTGCTGTTGCGCTGTATGGTGGTGGCGCCGCTCGGAATCTGCTTCTCTATTATGCCGAAGCCGATGCGGTAGCGGCCGTCGGCGTTATCGTAAGGCGCGGCAAACTGTGTGGTAGTGCTGATGGCGAGCACTCCGGGCCTGTCGTCCGTGCGCTCAACCTTCATGTCGACGTAAGCCGTCACCTCGCGCGACACCACTCCGTTGAGCAACTTGTTGCTGAAGCTGTTCCACTCGCAGCGGGTGTCTCCGTCGCGGTTGAAGATTATGCCGGGCAGCGTCTGCACCCAGCGCGACAGCCCAATATAGTAGTCGGAGCAGGTGAGATTGTCCTGGGCGTGGTCGGTAATGACTATGGCCTCGTCGCCGAAGCGCTCCTTCACGTTCCGGTTGAGGATTGACACCATCACCGGGCAGTTGTTGCACCATGTTGCGGTTCCCTCCTCCACGAGCATTGTCTGCGGGAAGTGCGAGCAGAACACGCTGTCGGTGACTATTGTCACGGGGTCGCCGCCGTCCGAGGGCACCGCCACGATGCTGTAGCGGGCGGCCTTGCCAAGCTCCACGGGGATGTCGAAAGCATAGCCGATGGTCTGGCCGGCGGTCCACGCGCGGCCCACCGCCTGCGTAAGCGTGCCGCCGTCAGTGACGCACTGCAGCGACCCAAGCTCCACCGGCGCGCCGATGTTTGTCACGGCGCCGCTGACCGGCGCCGTGGCCGAGGCCGCGCCGGCGAAGCGGCGCGACGTGTCTGTTGTGGCAAAGGCAGTGTCTGCCGGCTCACCGACGAAGATGTCGTCAATGGCGAGAATAAAGCGGTCGCTGGGACTGGTGCCCACGAAAGCCAGACGCACGTCCTTGCCTGCGTAGTCGGCAAGCGGAATGGCGCGC
>CALUGW010000032.1 GCA_944320305.1 uncultured Prevotella sp.
AACTCCCAGGACTCCCGCTATCTCGGCGTAGTGCCGGAGGAGTATATCGTGGGGATAGTGTCGAAAGTGGAGAGAAATAGTGACTAAGAATTGTAAACCGGGTCTTCAAGCGCATTTTGATTCCGTGATAACCATCATTAAATATAAAAGTGTTGATGAAGATGAAACATATAAAAACATATCGCGCCTTGCGCCGCGCGGCTGTCGTGGCATGGCTGTTCATGTTCTGTGCCTGCGCGGGCGCGCCCGGAGACTGCGGCAGCACGTATGAGATAGAGTCGGGCGGCGACACCTTGGATATGCGCCTTGACGACTGGCACGTTACGGGGCCGTTCACCCTCGCGCAGGACTCGCTGTGGTGGCGCGACTATATGGCCGACCCGCAGCGCTCCACGCTTGCGGCCAACCCCGACACGACGGTGCGGCTGTGGCACAACGGACCGTACCACCCAAAGTACGGCAGCACCGACCTGTGCGAGGTGTTCGGCATCGGCGCGGGCGACACCACGCGGGTGCTCGACACGCTCGTGACCTATCTTTCATGCACGCTGAGGGCGGACGCGGAGCGCAATGTGTTCATGCTTGTGGCTCAGGAGATGGACTGCGCGGCGTTTCTCAACGGCGACTCTCTGCGCCAGATGGCCGTCGGCACGATGGAGGCCTACCCGCTCCATTTGCGCGCGGGCGACAACACCCTGTTCGTAAAGGCCAGGGGGTGCCGCCGCCGGTACTTCTATGAGGCGGAGCTGCTCGACAGCGCGGCTTTCGCCCGCCTGTATGTAGAGCAGCACACGGGCAACATCGTTGAGCCGATAATCGCTGGCGACACCGTGACGCTGACCGAGGCCCACGCCAACATTTCCGACGGGCCGGTGAGGCTGTCGTTCAGCGACGTGTATGGCCGCGAGGTGGGCGCAGTGCTGCTGCGCAAGGACTCGCTGCGCTATGCCGTGGCCGGTCTGGAGCGCGGCCATGCCTATATATGCAGCATGGCGATGGCGGGCGACACCGTGCGCCAGCCGGTGATGACGTGGGGCAGTATAGAGGAGGCGGAGACCCACTTCAGGGCATTGCGCGACTCGCTGCCCGACGGCCATCCCCGCGCCCAGGAGATAGACCAGCTGCTGTACAGGGTGTGGAAGCTCGGCACCACAACCGGGGCCATGCGCGAGGACCGGTGGTTCCCGTTCAAGCTGCCGTGGGTGATATACCAGCTGGAGCACACCTTTGCCCACCTCGACGGCACGTATGGCAACGACGCCGGCGAGTACAACCTGAAGTTCCTGACATACCGCTCGCGGCTCGACGGATGCCCGCAGCGCTACATTCTCGTGACCCCGAGCCACGTGGACCGCAACAGGAAATACCCGTTGGTGGTAGTGGTGCGCCCCAACGGCGAGAAGCGCCACCACCTGTTCGCCTGCCCCCAGATAGCCCACCAGTATGTGGTGAACGATATGCAGGCGGCGGCCAATGAGTACGGCGTGTTCTGCATTATCCCCGAAGCGCGTATGCTCCAGAACGAGGACCTCACGCCGTTCGCCGAGGCGGAGCTGAAGCTCGCCCTGGCCGACGTGCAGGAGCACTACAACATAGACGCCGACAGGATATACGTTACGGCCAACTGCAGCGGCGCCTACAGGGCGTTGCGCCTGGCCTGCCAGAATCCCGGCCTGTTTGCCGCCATGGCTCTCTACGCCCCGGTCTACAGGCGGAGCGACGCCGGGAACATATACGCAGAGTGGCCGCCGGAGGCCATGGTGGGCAACCTGCGCGGCCTGCCGGTGCTGGTGTATGGCGACCCTGTGGACACGCACAGCCCGCTGCGCGGCTACGCCCCGCTCCTTGACGACATGAGGGATGCCGGAGTGGAGCTTACGCTGACCCTGCGGCGCAACACCGCCCATGGCGCCAACGGCTACCACCGCATGGTGCTTGGGCGCGACGCGATAGAGTTCTTTGCCGGCAAGCTGCGGAAGCCGTTCAGGGGCGGATGCTACCGTATGCCGCCGCAGGGCGCCACCGTGGCCGACTTCTACTCCCGCCCGTTCATCTACGTGTACAACGCCGCCGACACGACGGCTGTCTACCGCCGCCTCGTGGACGACATACGCGCCGAGTATGAGGGCTATCTCTACTCGCGGCTGCCGCTCGACACCGCCAAGGACGTGAAGATGCCGCTTGTGCCCGACACGAGGGTGACGCGGCGGATGTTGGAGGACTGCAACGTGTTCCTCGTCGGCGGCGACTTTGGCTGCCCCCGTGTGAGGGCGTTCGCCCGCGAGGTGGTGGCGGGCAGGCCGCAGGTGAAGCCCGGCGAGGTGACGCTGACGGCCTGCGCCAATCCTTACAATGGGGGCGGCATGGCCCTGCTCTATACGTCGGGTCGCGGGTCGCACTTTAAGCACGCAATAGAATATCCGTGGATGCACGGATTCAGGAGGATAATTATGGTAAAAGAACTATTGAAATTTGAATAATTCTTCAAGATTTATTATATTTGCATCATGGAAATACAATTGTTAATATCAGTATAGAATGAGCATAAATACATTATCGGAATGAAAAAAATATCAATATTGTTATTTGCATTATTCATTATTATTAGTTGTGTGAACAATAATAATGATAATAAAGTTATGGAAGTATTGAATGCGATGCATATGGAATCTGTCAATTTAAATCTTGATGGAATGATGTGTAGGTATGGTGCAAAGGATACTGTTATAGATAATGGGACTGCCTTGTTGAAAATGGTATTGTATGTTGATTCCTCAGAATGTTCGCCATGTATGCTTGACAGAATGTATTTGTGGAATGATATCATTGAAGAAACTGAAAAATATAATGACAGAATAAGATTTATATTTATTTTTGAGCCTAAACATGGCAAGTTTGCTCTTGAGGACGTTTTATTAGCTGCTGAATCGTCAGGATTGAACAATTGTATTTATGTTGATACCGCAATGTTGTTTAAGAAGCAAAATCCGAATTTGCCTGGCGATAAGTTATATCATGCGTTTTTAATTGATGAAAGAGATAATATTTTGCTCGTTGGTAATCCTGTTGTAAATAAAAAAGTAAAGGAACTATTTGATAGGACTGTAAAGTCCACTATGTTTAACTTCTAATTTTTTAATTTAATTATGTATTCAAAAAATCATTATTATGTGGCACTTTGTGCATTTGTAGTAGTTGTGGCAGGTGTATTTTATTACAAGAATGCACACAATTCGGGTGAGTCAGAATTGTTAATGGAAAACGTGGAAGCCTTAACTGAAAAAAAAGAGGGTGGCTCATCTGATACATGGCCTTGTTGGAGCGATTTGAAAGATGGATCTGGAACATGGAAATGTGGAAATCCTTGTGAATTTCTTTCAAATAAGAATAAAAAAGACGGCGAAGGAATTTGTCGAAAATGAGTAGGTAGTATAAAAGAAATCTTTATGTATTTGTTATTTAAGATATTCTGCAAATGGTAAAATTTTAAAGAATAATTGAAATGACAAATACATAAAGATTTCTTTTGTTTTCCTTTAAACATCAGAAACAATAATAACAATATGAAAAAAATCTTGATATTCTTATTCTTCACCGTGTCATTTATGGGATGTCACAAAAACAGTGATTACTTTTGCGACAACCACCGAGTAATAAGTAATCCAGAAGACTCTATTGCGTTGATTTCTGAATTGCTGGTTTTGCCAGATTCAGCTGCAGGTACAGATTATATATATAGTGTTGGAAACTATATTGTTGCAACTTCGTATGATCGGAATGACGGTATTTTTGCCGTATATGACAGTTCTGGAACTTTTTTGGGACGCTTTGGCAGTTTTGGCAGGGCTTCAAATGAATTTTCAAGAGGGATGAGGCCGAATGGACAATATCTTAATGGTGAATTGTTTGTCAATGACGTCAATTTTAATGAATTAAAAGCGATAAATATACAATTATCGTTGGATTCCGCAATATGTGTTGTAAATAAAATATTCAAGACAGGAAACCGTGCTATGGCATCGTTTTATCTTAATGATGACGAGGTGCTTTTTGAACAAGAGACTTATGATTCTTACAGAATTGTCGTTGCAGACCGAAACACAAAATCTGTGAAGAGGAAAGTAAATCTCTACAAACCATGTGACAATCCGTTTTCTGCTTATGCGGACATTGCCGTTATCAGTCCAAACAAAGACAAACTTGTTTTAGCAATGCGTTTTTTGAACCAGGTAAATTTCCTTTCGTTGAAAGATAATAAACGCGTATCTGTCAGTTTGTATGAGGATGCTTCAATTTGTGAAGACGAAAGCAAAGGTAGGGAATATTATTGCGATTTGACAGCGAATAGCGATTATATATATGCACTGTACATGAACCAGTCTCATGATGACGCATATGAGAAAGTAAAGCCTATGGAGATTCATGTGTTTGATTGGAATGGTAATTTCATAAAGAAAATCATTGTCAATGAGTATATAACCAGAATATCAATAAGTGCAAGCGGGACATTGTATGGATGCGACTTGGATGATCATATATATAAGTACAAGGCAGCCTGACAAGTACAAGACGGTTGCGTCTGGTATAGATGACCAAGGCCGTCTTAACTGTATGGTAGGATAGTTATTATAGGTCTGATAGAATTGCCATAAAGTCTTGATGGATTGATATGTGCAGTTGTGTTGCACAGAGAATTCACACCTTGAGTATATGAAGGAAAAGAGAACCGATGTTTTTCACAAAATCCAAAGATTTGAAACAGTTCGTCACCGCCCTGCAGGTGCTGACTGTGGCCGCGCTGGTGGCGCTCACGCTGGTTGACGTGGAGCGCGACCTTGGCGACGGCGAGCTGTGGCTGTCACGTGCCGTGCCGGTGGTTATGGCCGTCGGCGCGGTGGCGTGCGTGGCAGCCCGGCGCGGTGTCAGGCTTGCGGGCATGGATGTTGTGGTCATGGTGTGGTGGTCGGCTGAGGCCGCCTTGTGCTATGCCGGGTGTGGCGTGTTCGCCCCGCGTGCGTTCTGGGCTTTCAGCGAGGCCGTGTTCCTCTATTTTGCCTTGCGGCTGCTGCTTTCGGCCGGCCGGCTGCCGGGGCTGTGGGTGGCGGCGCTGGTTGTGGCGGGCTGCCTCTGCGAGTCGGCGCTCGGCATGCACCAGCTGCTGACCGACACGGGCCGCCACGGCCTTTTCCCCGTCACAGGCACGTTTCTCAATCCCGGCCCTTATTCGGCCTATCTCGCGGTAGGAATCGCGATAGTTCTTGCGGTAGGAAGAAGGAGAACAGAAGTTCTGGAGTTCAGTAGTTGCAGGAGTTCAGACAATAGTTCTGGAGGCGGAATACGGGGAGAAAAGGATGTAGACAGTGCCTCAGGAGGCAGAAATGGTGAGCCTGGAGTGGCGTCATCGTCATCTGCGTATGGCCGCCGCACTTCTTCCGCATGGCTTTTACCCTTTTACCTTTTAACCTTTTTACTTTTGTCTGTTGCGTGGAGCCGCGCGGCGTGGGTGGCGGTGGCCGTGGTGGCGGCGTGCGTCTATTGGCGGCGGCTGGCAAGATATAAATATGTGGTTTTGGCGGTGGTCTTGGTGTGCGGCGCGGCAGCCTACCTGCTGAAGCAAGGCTCGGCCGTCGGGCGGTTGGTGATGTGGCTCGGCTCGATAGAGGCTATAGCCGCCGACCCATGGACGGGAGCGGGCATAGGTGGCTTTGGCGGGGCGTATGCCGGGGGATTGGCATCGCTGTTTGCTGACGGCGGGGCGCAGGGGCTGCTACAGTCAGCCAACGTCACCGACAATGCCTACAACGAACTGCTCACAATCGGCGTTGAGCAGGGGCTGCCGGGCATGGCGGCCATGGCCGCCGTCACGGTGATGGCTCTGCTGCGGCTGCGCCGCTCGTGCCGCCCGCTGATGTACGGTCTGCTGGCTCTCGTGGTGTTCTCAATGTTCTCCTATCCGCTCCACTGCCAGCCTTACAGGATTCTGTTTGTGGTGATGTGCGCGTGGGCGGCTACAGCCCCCTCTGACTTCCCCATGAGGGGGAGGACCCGATGCGGCATCGCGGCTTCTCCCCACGGGAGAGACGGGAGAGGGGCGTTCTACTTTTTTACCTTTTTGCTTTTTCTCGCTTCTCTCGTGGTGCGGGCAGACATGGAGCGGCGCGTGGCGGCCTCGGAGGACTACCGGCTGATGGCCGGTGTTGATGCCACATACCTCATAGACGACTATTACGAGCTGCTGCCGCTGATGGACGACAACGATCGTTTCCTGTTCGACTTCGGCAAGGCACTGGCCGACCTCGGACGCCACAACGACAGCAACGCCATGCTGCGGCGCGGCGCGGAGCTTAGCGCCGACCCCATGTTTCTCGTGGTGATGGGCAACAACTACCGTGCCATGGGGCTGCCCGCCGAGGCCGAGCGTTGCTACCGCCGCGCGTTCAGTGTGATGCCCAACCGCATTTACCCGCTCTACCGCCTGATGAAACTCTACGACGAGCAAGGCCGACGGGCCGACTGCCTGCGCATGGCTCGCCGTGTGGCTGCGTTTGCCGTTAAGGTGGAGTCGGAGGCCACACGCGAGATGAAGCGGGAGGCGGAAAGAATCATAAAGAAAGGCGGCAATGCGAAATGATGCAGAATATAATGTTATTGCGTCATTGTGGCAGATTTGTAGGAGGACTTTCCGATAAGCCAGCATTATGTATATGCAGTGGATTAGCCGTTCCTCGCCCGCGTCACTTGGATTGGCTAAAATTGTTTAAAACACAAATGATGCTTTTGTAATTTCAAAATATTGTAATACTTTTGCAACATGAAAACAAATATATAAAAAATTTATGAAGAAAAGAAGATTTTATATTGTCGGCTTTGCCGCAATGTGTATTGTATTGTCTGCAGTGGATTTTGGTCCACTGATGATTCAAAGGTAGAATTTGCATCTTTAACTTTGGCAGATGTGGAGGCACGTACAGATTGTGAGGCCATAGATGGCTATCCCAACGACGGGCATTGCGTTAAAGATGATGTCAATAATTATTTTTGCAAGTCGCCTGGTTTTTTGCAGTCAAAAAATTGCCGTCAAAGCACGGCGCATTAGTTTTTGTAAATAGGGAGCAATGGCTAAGTCTGCGGGCTTAGCCACGCTTTCTGTATAATTTTAGTAGAGTAAACGCGTTTTGATTTTGCTTTGTTACTATGCAGACCGGGTTCTGTTATAATATGACTTTTCTTGTATATTCCATTTGTTTTTGATTCGGTATGGATAAAGTTCTTTTTGTTCGCTTTCTTATGACTGTTATATTTGCCGGTATGATTTTTGTGTCATGTAATGATGCAAGACGTTCCAGCGGAGGAGATGGTATGGTGAAGACGGATGATAGCACGATGGTGGATGTGCCAAATTATCATGTGCACAAGATATTTGTGGGTTCTGAAATCACTAATATGCCAGTTTCTTCTCAGCTGGTAGAGATAAAAGGTAAAGAGAAATATCTTTTGATGGACAGAGGGTTCATTTATATTTTTGACTGGGAAACAGGCAAAATGGAAGATTCTGTTGCGACAAAGAATTGCGGAAAATTACAAAACTACTCAGGTTTTACATATATAAGCGCTGATACGATTTTAGTGTATAACAGTGCGGAGAACATTCTTTTTATGCTTGACTCTGTTGGGAAAGTCAGAGACCGGTGGCTTGTTCCCCGGTATGATGACTTTAAGGAGAACCCTCTTCCCACTATTGAGGCTTTGAACGGAACGAGACCTGAGCTTTTGGCGGGCCGGATAATGCTGAGCGGTCCTATATTGGGTAATATGAGTCAGGCGAAAGGTCTGAGAGTGCCGGTGTCTGAAACTATTGATACCGAGACCGGGCAATGGCGTAACGTGGCGTTTTATCCTGAAGTGTATTCCGATGAAAATTTGGGAAGCCAGTACATGAATGCTTTTTCTGTCGCGAAAGACGACAGCGGTCGTGTGATTTTTAGCTATGCGGCCTTGGATAAGGTTTTGAGGTATAAGGCGGATTTCTCTTCGTGTGACACATTGCTGATGAAGAGCCGTTACGACAAGGGCATAGTGCCCTGCGATTTATCTCCCGAAGAGTTTGACGCAGACCCCAATGAGGAAATTCGGTATTACATAAACCAGCCTACATATTCAGGCGTGATGTACGACAAGTATCGGAAAGTGTATTTGCGCATAGCTGAGCATGCTTTCAGCGGCTGGGACGGCAAGGAGTCGTTTGCCAAACCATTCTCGATAATAGTAGCGGATAAGGACGGCATGATTATTTCAGAGAGTTCTGTCGTTAAAGACAGGCTGCTCTTCAATCGCAAAAACATGCATATCGGCAAGGAAGGCTTGATTGTTTCCATGAGAAATGCTGATGAGAACAATTTGTATTTTGCGTGTTTTGAGATAAAAACTAAATAAAGAAAAATGAATGTCCGCAATCACCCACGCGTAGGGACGCACGACCGGTGCGTCCGAATGAAACTCAGCTTAAAACCATGCCGTGTGGTTTCGGACGCACCGGTCGTGCGTCCCTACACGTGGGTGTTGGCAAAATGCGGAAATTAAATAAAAACAAATAAAGAAATGGTGGATTATTTACGTGTCAAGTTCCACATTGTAGAGATAGCGGAAACTTGCTTGTTTCTTCTTGTGGTTTGCTTTTCCTTGTCTGGTTGTGCGAATAAGGAAGATGAAGTGACGGAATACGCAAGACAATATTTTGAAGAGGAAAACGTGACGTTTGCCCCATCTCTTAAAAGTTGTCTTATAATTCCAGGCGGCGGCTGTTCCGGCTGCATTGCGTCTGGCTTGTCATTCTTGCGGGACAACCAGGAATCATTTTCCATACGACAAAGCGAAAACATGGTGGTTTTGACAAATATAGTCTCGCGGAAACTATTGAGGCGAAATTTGGAGGCTAAATCTATAAATGCATCTAAGCTCAATGCCGTGGTAGACACCGGCAATGTTTATATGGTTGATTTTCGGTATAATGATTATCCGCTTGTGGTTTATCTGGAGAATGGCAGTGTTGTGCGTGTCGAATACCAGTCGGCAGAGACAAAAGCATTAAGAAACTATGGTGAGTTCTTGCATGGCCGTGGCGAATAGGGTGCGTGTGATGCTTGCCGCCTGTTGCGCCCTGCTTGTGTTGTCCTCATGCAGCCGTGAGGCCGACAACATGATAGATCTGACAGGCGTGTGCGGCGGTGACGCGGTGCTTCCGTCAGACAGCTTGTTCCGTTCAGTCAGGTTTATCCCTCTGGAAACCAGGCCCGAATGCATGGTCGGCGGAGGGGCTGTCTTTGCCATGGACAGCAGCAACATCCTTTTGTGGACGGGCAACTCCATCCTGCGCTTCGGGGCTGACGGTAGGTTCCTTAACCGGGTCGGCCGATTTGGCAAGGGGCATGGTGAGCATGGCAACATCATTTCGGCAAATTATGACGCGAAAAAGAGTCTGGTGTATATAGGCGTGGGCGGGAATGTGATATACAAATATTCCATTGGCGGAGACTATGTCGGCCGACTGATTTTGCCGGACAGTATCGGCACCGTCAACTCCATGAAGCTTGACTCCTGGCTCGGCATGGTTTGCGAGGTGAGAGATTACAAGGAGCATGGCCTCGATGTTTATTTGGTCTGCGTGTCGGATGATGGCAAGGTGCTGGCCAGACACAAGGTGTATTCTGACAGAGAGAGCGTGAAGGTGAGTATGCACCGCACGGGCATGCTCAAGAACACATCCCGCGGAGTGATGTTCATGTTGCCATACAGCGACAAGGTGTTCACGCTCAATCATGACGGCACCATTGACTCTTTGATTTTATATCGCGGAGACCACAGTCCGTCGCGGGCTGATTATGAGGATTGGGACAATTCAAGCTCGCTGTACCGCCGGAAGTACTTGATAGAGAACATCGCCGTCACCGACAAGCGTATGTATCTGCTCATGGTTACAGAAAACCGGCCACGCGAGGTTATCGTCGACACAGACAGCCGCGCTGTTGTCTACAACCGCTCTTACGGATATTCAGACGAGACGTCTCACATCCGCCTGTCCGGATTCGGGCGGGTCTGTTTCTGGCCGTGGATGGCGGTCTCGGCAACCGAAGTGGCCGATATGCTGCCTATAGAGCGGTTCCAGAGGCAAGACCAGGACAGGCTGCGCAGGCTGTCGTCAAACGGCTTCCCGTTAGACGCTGAGTCAAACCCTGTCGTGGTTGTGGCGTCAGAGCGGTAGTCAGTTCTGCCATATCTTTGTTTTATTGAATTCCGCAATTACCCGGCAGTAGGGACGCACGGCCGGTGCGTCCGAAAGAAGTTTGGCCTAAAACCGGACAAGGTGTCTTCGGGCGCATCTGTCGTGCGTCCCTGCACGCGGAATGTCGGAAAAGCGGGAGTGATATTTTTAAGACCACAACTGTTTGACAGCCAGAATGTTGCAAAACAGGTCGTTTTGCCCGCCGAAACAGGCCATATTGCGATGCGATATGGCCTGTTTCGCGGCGCGGTATGGCCTGAACGGCAGGCCGGATTATTGCCGCGCGGTTTTCTGCGGATATTTGTCAAGAGAAAAATTGGCAGAAAGAAAAATATTCATTAATTTTGGAATCCTAAAGAAGACGCTCTGCTTTTGCGGTAATTGTCGGCTGGAAGTATGAACATCTTCTTGATAGAATAGAAAGATAACTTACATAATGTATAGAAACCGATGGATGAAGATAAAGGCCGTAGTGGTGCTTGCCGCCTTGGCCATCGGCGCGGGCGGGGCGGCAGCTCGCAACTGGCTGTCGCTCAATGATGTGATACGCATAGCGCGCGAGCGGTCGTACAGCGCACAGTCGGCGCGGCTGGAGTATATTGCGAGCTACTGGACCTACCGCTCGTTCAGGGCGCAGCTGTTGCCGTCGGTCAACCTCAGCGGCGACCTGCTGAACTTCGACCATTCGCGGGTGGAGGCGCGCGACGCTGAGAGCGGACTGATAAACTACGTGGACAACAACTCGCTGACCAACAGCCTCACGCTGTCGCTCGACCAGGAGATACCGGCCACGGGCGGCACGGTGTCGCTGCAGTCGTACCTCTACCGTCTGGACCAGTTCAACTACGACCTGACCACCTACAACTCGCAGCCCCTGCGCATAAGCTACACGCAGCCCCTGCGCACATACAATGCCCTGAAATGGGAGAAGAAGACGGCCCCCGTGGAGTTTGAGATGGCGCAGAAGGAGTATCTGGAAGACATGGAGCAGGTGACGATAACGGCCACGCAGCTGTTCTTCGGCGCCATATCGGCGCAGACGGAATACAGGCAGAGCACCGCCAACTACGCCGACCTGCAGCGTATGTATGAGACGGCGCAGAAGCGGTTCGGCATAGGCACGGTGACCAAGAGCGACATACTGCAGCTGGAGCTGTCGGTGCTGAACGCCAAGGTGGCCGTGACGAACAACAAGCTGAAGCTGGACGAACAGCTGTTCAACTTGTTTTCATTCCTGCGGCTGACCGACTATCAGGAGGCCGAGCTGCTTCCGCCGGCCGAAGTGCCGGATGTGGCGATAGACGCCGATGACGCCGTGGCCTACGCCCTGGCGAACTCCACCCACGCCCCGTCGCAGCGGCTCACGCTGCTCCAGGCGCAGCAGAGCGTGGCCGAGGCCAAGTCGAGGCGCGGCATACAGTTGCAGCTGAGCAGCGAGGTGGGCTTCAACAAGACGTCGGACACGTTCAAGGGCGCTTACGGCAACCTGAGGGACAACGAGGTGATAGGGCTGTCGCTGTCGCTGCCCATCTTCGACTGGGGTGTGAGCAAGGGCCGCGTGCACGTGGCCGAGGCCCAGCTGGAGCTGGCCAATGTGGAGGTGGAGCAGGCCCGCGTGGAGTATGTCGAGGACATAAGGCGGCAGGTGATGCAGTTTGCCTATCAGGCCGAGCAGTGCCGCACGGCCAAGAGGGCCGAGGAAATCTCTGCCGAACGCTACGACATAAGCAAGCGCCGCTTTGAGGAGGGCACAATCACCGTGACCGACCTGAACACTGCCCTGCAAGAGGCCGAGACCGCCAAGTCGCAATATATCAGTCAGTTGCAGACCTACTGGACTGACTACTACACGCTGCGCCGGGCCACCCTCTATGACTGGCAACGCCGGGTTAAGCTGACGGCAGAGTATGACAAGCTGCTGCAGAGGAGGTAAGGCGGTCGCCGTAACGCTCCGGGCACCACGGCGGCGGGCCGGAGGCTGAGACACGGCCTTTTGGTGCACTGTATGTGACAGATTGATATGGTACATGAATATTATGAATAAGGTAATGATGATATGCGCGGCGTTTGCCTTGATGGCGGCTTGCGGGTCGCCCAAGGAAAAAGGCGACATGGAGAACGCCGAAGCGGTGAACGCCGAGACAACAGTGGAGACAATGAGGCTGAGGCGGCAGACGTTCAGCTTGCAGATAGTGTGCAACGGCAAGCTGCAGGCCCTGGCCCGCAGTGAGATAACATTTCCGGCGCAGGGCGTTGTAACCGACATAATGGTGAGCAACGGCAACCGCGTGGCCAAGGGCGACCTGCTGGCCGTGACCGACAGCAAGACGGCGCAGCTGAATCTGGAAAAAAGCGAGAAAGATCTGGAAAAAGCCCGCATAGACCTGGCCGACAAGCTGATAGGACTGGGCTATGACGGCAGCGGCAAGGGCGTGCCCGCCGATGTGATGCGCCGCGCCAAGGTCACGTCGGGCTACTACTCCGCTGAATACCAGCTGGCCGAGGCGCGCAAGGCTCTGGCCGACTGTGAGCTGCGGGCGCCGTTTGCCGGGCGCGTGGCCGACATGGAGTGCCAGCCCTACCAGCGGGCCGACAAGTTCGGGCTGCTGATAGACGACTCTTACTTCGACGTGGAGTTCAGCGTGCTGGAGGCCGAACTGAAATCGGTGGCGCGTGGGCAGGTGGTGAAGGTGTCGCCCTTTGCCGACGCGGGCAAGACCTTCAGCGGCAAGATAACGCGCATAAACCCCACCGTGGACGAGAAAGGACTTGTGAAGGTTGAGGCCCGCATACGCAACACCGACCCGGCGCTGATTGATGGCATGAACGTGAGGGTGGTCGTGGAGAAAGATGTGCCGGGCTGCATAGTGGTGCCAAAGTCGGCCGTTGTGGAGCGCGACGGCTACTATGTGGTGTTCGAGGTGGAAGACTCGCAGGCAGTGTGGACATATGTGGATGTGGAGTATGCCAACATGGACTCGTATGCCATAACCGGCTGCAAGGCTAAGGGCACGGAGATAAAGGAGGGAGCGACGGTGGTAAAGTCGAACAACCAGAATCTGGCCGACGGAACGAGAGTGGCGGTTAAGAATTAAAAGTTAAGAATTAAAAGTTAAGAATTAAAAGTTAAGAATTAAAAGTTAAAAGTTAGTGGCAGCGACTGCGGCCTCTATGGATTACGCTGCTGAGTGTGTATGCGCAGCAGTGGGGCAGTGCTCCGACTACTTGCGATTCAAAGCAGAACCTCCACCTCCTGTAAAAGAGGGTGGAAGCCAGCGGTGATAATACATTTGCCCCCAATCCCTTCTAACTCCTTGAAATATAATGAATGTAGTAAGATACCTGATACAGCGGCCCGTGGCCGTGATGATGGTGACCATTGCCGTGGTGGTGCTCGGCGTGCTGGCCTTGAGCCGGCTGCCTGTGTCGCTGCTGCCCGATGTGGACATACCACAGATAACGGTGCAGGTGAGCAGGCCCGGCGCGTCGGCGGGCGAGATAGACCGGCAGATTGTAAGTCCGCTGCGCTCGCGGCTGGCACAGCTCACCGGCCTGAGGGACATGGAGACCGTGGCGCGGATGGATGCGGCCACGATAACTCTGAAGTTCGACCCCGGCAGCAACATCGACCTGATATTCATCGATGTGAACGAAAAGGTGGACATGGCCATGGGTGTGCTGCCAAAGGACACCGACAGGCCCAAGGTGATGAAGTCGAGCGTGACGGACATTCCGGCGTTCTTCATCGACATGACGCTGAAAGGCGGACGTGACGACATGGGCCGGTTTGCCGAGATGTGCGACTTTGCCGACGGGGTGGTGAGAAAACGCATTGAGCAGCTGCCGCAGACGGCCATGGTGGACATGAGCGGAACAGTGGGGCAGAAGATAGCGATAATACCCGACTATGACGCCATGCGCTCCATGGGCCTGACAACCGGCGACATTGAGAAGGCTCTCAAGGACAACGACGTTTACATGGAGACGCTGTCGGTGAAGGACGGACAGTACCGATACAACATACACTTTGACACCCAGCTGCTGACAGCAGCCGACATAGCCTCTATACGCATAAACCACGAGGGGCGGGTGCTGCGGCTGGACGACTTCTGCCGCATAGAACAGAAAACGGGCGTGAGGAACGGATGGGTGTGCCACAACGGCAAGGCTGCCGTGACCATGGCCGTGATAAAGCAGAGCGACGCGCGCATGGCCGACTTGCGCAGCGGCATAGAGGCTACCATAGCCGACTTGCAGCGGCAGAACCCCGGCATTGACTTTGCCGTGACCCGCGACCAGACGCGCCTGCTGTCGTTCTCGATGGAGAACCTTGAGAGCAACCTCGTGGTGGGGGCGTTGCTCACGTGCCTTGTGCTGCTGGTGTTCATGCGCAACTGGAGGCTGGCCATGCTCGTGGCCATGACCATACCGCTGTCGCTGCTGATCACCTCGCTGTCGTTCTACCTTATGGGCATTTCGCTTAATGTCATCTCGCTGTCGGGCCTGATACTCGGTGTGGGAATGATTGTTGACAATTCCATTGTGGTGACGGACAATATAATGCAGAAATGGACGCCGGGAACGCGGCTCGCGGACATCGTTCCGCGCAGCACGGCAGAGGTGTTCACGCCGATGCTCAGCTCGGTGCTCACAACGTGCTCGGTGTTCGTGCCGCTGGTGTTTCTCAGCGGGCTGGCCGGCGAGCTGTTCTACGACCAGTCGGTGGGCATAAGCATATCGCTGCTCACGTCGCTGCTGATAGCCATGACCATTGTGCCTGTGTGTGTTTACCGTATGTTTGGCGGCAGGCGGAGGCCGAGGAACACCGAGCCGACCAGATTTGACGACGCGCTCACGCGCGTTTATGAGCGGGGCATGGCCTTCACCATGCGTCACGGGCGGGCTGCCATGGTGCTGTTCGGCCTGTCGCTGCCGGGCCTTGTGGCAATGTACATGATAACCGACAAGCAGCGTATGCCGGAGGTGAGCTATGACGACGCGCAGGTGATGGTGAACTGGAACGAAGGCATATCGGAAGAAGAGGGCGACAGGCGTATGGCCAGGCTGCTGGCAGCCGCAGGCGATGCGGTGGAAACGTCGTCGGCAATGTCGGGCACGCAGCAGTTCATACTCTCGCACACTCCGGCCATAACAGCCTCGGAGGGCATCGGCTACATCAAGTGTGGCAGTCCGGCCGCGCTCGACGAGGCCAAGCGCAGGATACGCGCCTATGCCGACTCGGCTTTCAGCCGCGCCACGGTTGACTTCGAGCCTACGGGCAATCCTTTCGACATGATGCTCGACACCAAGCAAAGTCCGCTTGAAGTGAGGCTGCAGGACAGTGACGGCGGTCGGCCGACGGTGGCTGCTGCCGAGGCGTTCACCGACTCGCTCAGGCGGCGTTTCCCTGATGTTTATGTGCCGCAGGTGGCTGTAGACGACAATCTTGCCCTCAGAGCCGACATATGGCAGATGGCCATTTATGGCATAAGCTACCAGTCGCTGCTTGCCAGACTGCGTGAGCTGACCGGGTCGAACAGTGTGATGGAGATAAGCGGCGGCAACTCGGCAGTGCCGGTGGTGATTGGCGCAGAGAATGCCGACCGCGAACGGGTGATGCAGGCCACGGTGGCCAGCGGACAGGGCGTGGAGGTGCCGCTGGGCTTTATCTTGCGCGACTCTGTTGTGGAGGACTACAAGCACCTGTACGCATCGGCCTCGGGTGGATATTACCCGGTTGTGATTGACGCCGGCAGCGGGACCGTGAGGCGCATAATGGACTATGCGGACAGTCTGCGTATGGCGCGTAACGACTTTTCTGTAAGCTATGCCGGCGATTACTTTGCCAGTCGCGAGCTGGTAGGGGAGCTGCTCGTGGTGCTGTCGGTGGCACTGCTGTTGCTGTTCTTTATCATGGCCGCCCAGTTCGAGAGCCTTATACAGCCGCTGATAATACTGTCGGAAATAGCGCTTGACTGCTTTGTGGTGCTGCTGGTGATGCAATTGCTCGGCATGTCGCTCAACCTTATGTCTATGATTGGTCTGGTGGTGATGAGCGGCATAGTAATCAACGACTCCATATTGAAAATCGACACAATCAACCGGCTGCGCCGGTCGGGCATGCCCACACTGCGCGCCATAGTGACGGCCGGGCATGAGCGCCTGCGCCCGATACTGATGACGGCCTCCACGACAATGCTTGCCGTACTTCCGTTCCTGTCGCGTGGCGATATTGGCTCCGACTTGCAGTACCCTATTTCCATAACCACCATTGTGGGCATGACCGTGGGCACACTGGTCAGTCTGTTTTTTGTTCCGTTGCTATACTTTGTGATATACCGCCGCAGATGAGAGAGCCGTCAAAATTTACCGTATGCCTCACGATGGTGATTGTGATGATAGTCGGCGCCGCGCTGGTGCCGCTGCTCGACGTGGGCATAAAACCGCCGCCACGGCAGGGCATGACGCTCACGATAGACTTCAGCTGGCCGGGAGCCGCGCCAAAGGTGGTGGAGCACAGCGCCACATCGGTGATAGAGGGCGTCGTGTCGGGAGTGAAGGGCGTAGAGAAAGTGTCGTCGCAGTCGTATATGGGCCGTGGCCGCGTGAGAATACAGCTCAAGAAGTCGGCCAATGTGTCGGCGGTGCGCTTTGAGATTGCCTCCATGCTCAGGCAGATATACTCGAAGCTGCCGGACGGTGTGACGTATCCGTCGCTGTCGGGCGGCGAGATAGTGAACAGTCGCGACCGCAGCAACCGTAACGTTACGTTGCTGACGTACAACATAAACGCCGACATGCCAGAAACAGAGATGAGCAAATATGCCGAGAAGGCCATAGCCGAGAAGGTGAGGCGGATGGATGGCGTAAAGGAAGCTGACATATCTGGTGCTACTGGCGAGTACATGGAATTAAGCTATGACCCCAAGGTGCTTGAAGGCTACGGCATATCGTCTGCCGACATAGCCGAAGCCATCCGCAACTTTACAGGGCGGGAGGACATAATCGGCGACGTGATGCACGACGGTGGCTCAGGACGCAGGGTAAGGCAGACTCTGTACCTCACTTCCGCCAAGGTTCCATTGGGCGACATACCGCTGACCACCGCCGACGGGCATACCGTATATCTGAACAACCTTGTGCGCCAGGAGCTGAGGCGCAAGGTGCCTGACAAATTCTACCGGGTGAACGGCATGAATACGGTATATCTCAACATCAAGGTGAACAGCGAGGCCAACTTCATAACCCTGTCGGACAGAATACAGCGCGAGGTGGCCGAAATAGAAAAGGGGCTGCAGGACGGAACATACCTCACGCTGGCCTATGATGCCGCCGCTGAGGAGCGCGTGGAGGTGTTCAATCTCATAAGCCGCTCGCTGATGTCGCTCGCCATACTGCTGATGTGTGTCTGGCTGACACGCCGCGACTGGAAATACCTGTTCATAATTGCCTCCACACTGGCTGCCAACATTCTGATGGCAGTGATAGCCTACTACCTGTTCGGCCTGCGCCTGCACATCTTCTCAATGGCTGGCATAACCGTTTCGATGGGGCTTATCATCGATTCTTCGATTGTCATGGCCGACCATTACGGCTACTACCACAACCGCAAGGCTTTCCTTGCCATACTGGCCGCCATGCTTACCACCATCGGGTCGCTGGTTACGGTCGTGGCTCTGCCCGCCGACTGGCAGGACGATCTTTACGATTTCTCGCGGATAATTGTAATCAACCTCGCCGTTTCGCTTCTTGTAGCCTTGTTGTTTGTGCCTGCGCTGACCGATATGCTGCGCTACAGCAGCCGCAGTCGCGGCAGGCTGCGCCATGCCAGGGCAATAGTCAGGTTTGACAGGGCTTATGCCCGATACATATCGTTCGCACAGCGTCACCGTTGGATGTGGGGCATACTGCTGGCGCTGGCTTTCGGCGTGCCGCTGTTTGCCCTGCCCGAGCGTCTTGGCGACAAGGACGTTGAAGACGAGGCGCTGCCGTGGCATTGCCGTTGGTATAACGCCACGCTGGGCAGCGATTTCTTCATAAGAAACTGCAAGGAACCGCTGCAAGACGTGCTTGGTGGCAGCCTGAAGCTGTTTGTAGACGCACTCGACGAAGCCCGCGACCGCGACGACGACACCAGACCGGTGCTGACCATACGCGGAGAGCTGCCGCAGGGCGGCACGGCTGCGGAGCTGAACGAGAAGGTGGTGATGGTGGAAGACGCGCTGAAGCGTGAGGATGGCATAAAGCGCTTTGAGACGAGCATTAACGGACGCGGTGCCACAATAAAGGTGGAGTTCGACGACTCGTGCGCGTTCACCTCTCTTCCTTACGCAATAGAGAGCCGCATGATAGGTAAACTGATCAGCATCGGCGGTGCCGACTGGAGCACATACGGCGTGAGCCGCATGGGCTTCAGCAACTCGCTCAACCTGCAATACCGCAGCAACCGCATCATGGTGACGGGCTATAACTTCGACCGTCTGAGCCGGTACGCCGGAGAGATAGCGGCTTACATGTCTTCCAATGCCCGGGTGAGGGATGTCCGTGTGGAAGTGCCTGAGCATGAGACGGAAGAAGAGGAACTGTATATGGACTATGACCGCGAACGCATGGCCATTTATGACTTCAGACCGACAGACGTGTATGCGGCGCTGGCCAACCTGCTTGCCACACGCGACATGGGCGTGTACGACGGCGGAAATGGCAAAAAGGATGTGGTGCTGAAGTCGGCCCAGGCCGACAGATTCGACAGCTGGCAGCTTATGAACTCTTACGTACGCATGGGCGACCGCTATGTCCGCGTAGACGGCATTGCGGACATTGACCGCCGCGAGGCCACCGGCTGCATACCCAAAGAAAACCAGGAGTACGTGCTCTGCGTGGCTTTCAACGTGCTCGGCTCTTATTCATATACGCACGACTACGTGGAGAGCGTGAAAGCGCATTTTAACCGGCTTATGCCCATGGGATATAAGTGCAGCGATATGCATTACAGCTTTCGCGACGACAAGGCTGCGCCCTACTGGGTGCTGGGCATAGTCGTCGCAGTCATTTTCTTCGTTTGTGCGGTGCTTTTCGAGTCGTTGCGCGTGCCGCTTGTAATTATCTCGCTCATCCCTGTGTCGTTCATAGGCTTGTTCATCACGTTCTGGCTCACAGGCGTTAGGTTCGGCACGGGCGGATTTGCCTCTATGGTAATGCTGGCAGGTGTTGTGGTAAACTCCGGCATATATGTCATCAATGAGTACCGTCTTTTCATGCGCAGCCCGCAGACTGCAAAGCGTGGTGCCGTCAGGGTGTATGTCAAAGCATATAACCATAAGATAATACCCGTGATGCTCACCGTGTTTTCCACAGTGCTTGGCTTAGTGCCGTTTTTTATTGATGGCGATAAGGAACCATTCTGGA
The DNA here is from genome assembly GCA_944320305.1 of uncultured Prevotella sp. Taxonomy (GTDB): domain Bacteria; phylum Bacteroidota; class Bacteroidia; order Bacteroidales; family Bacteroidaceae; genus Prevotella. The sequence continues at coordinate 19,688 of CALUGW010000032.1, forward strand.
ACTCGTTTGCCACAGGCGTTACAGGAGGACTTCTCTTCTCTGTTCCGGCCTTGGTGCTGGTGCTGCCTGTTATGCTGGGGAAAGGAAAGCCGGAACGAATGCATTATGACTGTCAGGAGGTGTGAGGGTCTGAATGAATGCAGGCTCCATGACTTCTTAACTTCATTTGCTCCAAAAATAATTTCTGCCTCTATATAGAAGTCTATATAGTAAAGACTTGACAAAGGCGTTTTGAAGCAGTATCTTTGCACCTGTCATCCGGCCGGTGGCGCAAGCGCGGACGGAGCCGAGGCTCTGCCGCACGTGAACATTAATAATTTAATAACCATTAAAAAACAGAGAAAGGAAAAAACAGGGTCTTCCGAAATTTGGAGTGATGGATATTGATTGTTGTATATAGATAAGTTATGCGATATAGGCATAACAATCTGTTTCTTAGCTGATTTTTATGTCTCTATGCGTTAAAATACTATTGCCTCTTTCGTGATGATAGATTATAATTTTTGGATATGGGGTATGTTGTCTATCAGTAATATACAGAATCAAACAAATTCCATATTCGCTGATATTCACGCATATAGAGTCATCACTCCAAATATCGGATGAACCAAAAAACAATTATGGCAGTACAGTACAGACTTATCCAGAACAACGACACCCACAGCTCGCGCTACCAGAAGTGGTACGGACGCGCGGTGATGATAGACACGGTTGACAC
>CALUGW010000033.1 GCA_944320305.1 uncultured Prevotella sp.
CGGCCACGGCGTTCTCGGGCAGCGCGGCCACCTTGCAGCCGTCGAGGAATGTCTTGGTGCGCTTGCCGTCCTTGCCGACGCGCGTCTCCGGCTGGAAGAGCACGTGTATGCCCTTGACATTCTTCGACGAGGTGAACTCCTTGGCCGTGTCGGCCGCCGTGGTGGTGAGGCCCAGCTTGAACGACCCGAAGCCGTTCAGCTTCACGCGCTTGGAGTCCTGCAGAGCCTGCCGCATCACCACCACAAGCTCGCTGACCACCGCCAGCACATCGGCGCGTTTCACCGTGCAGTTGGCCTCGATCATCGTCGCCAGCGAGTCGGTGTCAACCGTGTCTATCATCACCGCGCGTCCGTACCACTTCTGGTAGCGCGAGCTGTGGGTGTCGTTGTTCTGGATGAGTCTGTACTGTACTGCCATAATTGTTTTTCCTTTCTCTGTTTTTAATGGTTATTAAATTATTAATGTTCGCGTGCGGCAGAGCCTCGGCTCCGTCCGCGCTTGCGCCACCGGCCGGATGACAGGTGCAAAGATACTGCTTCAAAACGCCTTTGTCAAGTCTTTGCCGTATAGACTTTGGTATAGACCGCCTTTTTTTTGCATTTTCGGCATGTCGCATTGGGCGTATGGCAAAAAAGCGTTACTTTTGCAGCGATATGGACTGGCAACAACTTATAACCAACAAGCGGCTCGGCCAGGAGCACCGCCACAGCGTGCGCCACGACGACCGCACCGAGTTCAAGCGCGACTACGACCGGCTGATATTCTCGGCGCCGTTCCGCCGCCTGCAGAACAAGACGCAGGTGTTTCCGCTGCCCGGCAGCGTGTTCGTGCACAACCGCCTGACGCACAGCCTCGAGGTGGCCAGCGTGGGCATGTCGCTGGGCAACGACGTGGCGCGGCGGCTGCTGGAGCGCCGCCCCGGGCTGGGCGCGACGATGATACGCGAGGCCGGCCAGATAGTGGCGGCGGCCTGCCTGGCCCACGACATGGGCAACCCGCCGTTCGGCCATTCGGGCGAGAAGGCCATGCAGACGTTCTTCACCGAGGGGCCGGGGGCGGCGGTGAGGGGGCTCGTGAGCGACGTGTTCTGGAGCGACATCACCCACTTTGAGGGCAACGCCAACGCCTTCCGCCTGCTCACCCACCGCTTCTGCGGCCGGCGGCCCGGCGGCTTCGTGATGACCTACTCCACGCTGGCCGCCATCGTGAAGTATCCCTACTCGTCGCTGCTGGCGGGCGACAAGGGCAAGTTCGGCTTCTTCAGCACCGAGCAGGAGGTCTACACCCGCATTGCCGACGAAATGGGCATACGCCGCCTGTCGGCCCCGGGCGGGCCGCTGCGCTACGCCCGCCACCCGCTGGTGTATCTCGTGGAGGCCGCCGACGACATCTGCTACGAGATCATGGACATCGAGGACTCGCACAAGCTGAAGATCCTCTCGTATGACGAGACGGAGGAGCTACTGCTGGGATTCTTCGACGGCGGCACGCGGCAGAAGATACGCCAGCGCATGGTGGACGAGCGGCTCACCGACGAGAACGAGCGCGTGGTCTATCTGCGGGCCAGCGCCATAGGGCGGCTGGAGACGGAGTGCGTGCGCGTGTTCACCGACAACGAGGAGCGCATTCTGGCCGGCGAGTTCGCCGGCAGCCTCGTGGAAGCCATGGACGAGCCGCTGCGCGATGCCTACCGCCGCTGCGCCGACGTGTCGGCCCGCCGCATATACCGCAGCAAGCCGGTGCTCGACGTGGAGCTGTCGGGTTACAAGATCATCGCCACGCTCATGGAGCAGATGGTGGAGGCCGTGCTGCACCCCGACCGCTACTACTCGCGCCAGCTCATAGGGCGCGTGAGCAGCCAGTACGAGATTGCCTCGCCCAACCTGGAGACGCGCCTCATGGCCGTGATAGACTATATCAGCGGCATGACCGACGTCTACGCCCTCGACGTCTACCAGAAGATCATGGGCGTGTCGCTGCCCATCGTGTGAGGATGTCTGAAGTTTAGGGGTTGATTTTTTAGGAGTTGATTTTTTTTAGGAGTTAAGGAGTTAGGGAGTTAAGGAGTTAAGACATCAGCTTCTGTGGGTGGGATTGGGAAAAACTGAAGCCACAGGACATTTGTCTTAACTCCTTAACTCCCTAACTCCTTAACTCCTAAAATCAGCTTCTGTGGGTGGGATTGGGAAAAACTGAAGCCACAGGACATTTGTCTTAACTCCTTAACTCCCTAACTCCTTAACTCCTAAAATCAGCTTCTGTGGGTGGGATTGGGAAAAACTGAGGCCACAGGACATTTGTCTTAACTCCTTAACTCCCTAACTCCTTAACTCCTAAAAAGATTAACTCCCTAACTTCTAAAAACAACTTGCAAATACGCGACTAAAAACGCGGCCCGGCCCCGCTGATTTTAACACTCGCCCGAACGGCTTTCTGATATAGGCCGTTTCGCACTGCGATATGGCCTATATCGGCTCCTGAGAAGGGCCTTTTCAGGAGCCAAAACGACCCGTCTTGCAACGCGCTGGCTGTCAGACGGTTGCGCGGCAAGGCGGGTCTCGGGCTTTTAAGTTAATTATGTTAAATGAATATCAGCAATTTGCAAAGTTACGTCCTCTATAAGGGGCGCGCGGAATGACGGTTTGCGAGACACGCCCTATGGATATCTAAGTATTTGGCAAATTGCTGATATTCATTATGTTAACGGGAAGAGCGGCCGCCGGTAGACTCAGAACACCTGGAACTTGAGGCCGAGCGACAGGCCGAAGATGTCGGTCAGGCGCACGTGGCTGTCCTGGACGAGGGCCCTCAGGTAGAGGTCGCACGTGCTCAGCTCGTAGAAGGCGGTTATGCCCTTGACGAACTTGCGGCGGTTGTGGGGCAGTGTCAGCTCCAGGCGCTGGCCCACGAATACGTTCACACGCACCTTGGTGGAGAGGAACGGGTAGTAGCTGTCGGGATAGCGCGCGGGCTGCCGGCTCCAGAACTCAGGGCCGAACACCGTGTTGAGGTAGAGTCCGACGGAGAGCGGCTCCACGGCCCAGCCCCGTCCGAGGTAGAGGCTCCAGGGTATGAAGTTCTCCTTGAGCGTCATGGTGGTCTTGGCGCGGCTGCTGCCGTAGCGCGGCAGGAAGCCCAGGAGCAGGTGGGTCTCCCACTGCTTGCGGCGTCCGTAGTCCCAGCCCACGCCGAATGACAGCAGCCCCATGTTGCCGGCATACTGGATGACGCTCTGGGTGGGTATGAGGCTCTGCCAGCGCAGGCGGTAGCGGTGCACGCGGCGGTCGTAGCGCGTGAGCAGCGAGCCGCCCCGCGCGGTGTCGGCAGCAGCCGCCGCGGCGGCCGGCGTGCGGGCGCAATAAGAGCAGGTGTCGGGCGCGGCGGCAGCGGCTGTCATGGCGCAGAGGGCCAGGAGGCTAAAAACAGACCGTCTCATAAGAATATCCTCCGGGGGTGATGGTGAAGAGCATGTAGGAGCGGTGCTTGGCGCAGTCAACCCCGTAGTACATCAGGCCGTCGCCGAAGAGGTCGGAGGCGGCCTGGCTGTGGTCGTGGCCGTAGACGCAGAACATTATGCCCTTGAAATGGGCGACGTAGAGCTGGAATGGCTTGGCCACGTTGTTGTTGAACTGGTCGCTGTAGGGGGCAGCGTGCATGCAGACCACGGTGCGGTCGAAGAGCGCGGAGTCTGCCGTCATCTCCGCCTCCATATAGTCGAAGTCGGGGTTGGCCGCCACATAGTCGTACTCGGTGGCGTTGGTGTTCAGACAGACGAACTTGACGCGGCCGGCAATGAAGCTGAAGTTGCCCGGGCCGTACATCCGGCTGTAGGTCTCCTCGCCCGTGCCGAGGCAGTCGTGGTTGCCGATCAGTGCCACGTAGGGCACGGCGAGGGCTGCCAGCACGTCGCGCTGCCACACAAACTCATGGGTGGTGGCGCAGTCGGTGAGGTCGCCCAGATGGACAACAAAGTCGGCCTCGGCGCGCGCGTTGATGCTGGCCACCATGGCCTCGGTCTCGGTGTACCACCCGTGGCTGTCGGATATGAAGGCCACGCGCAGCGTGTCCTTGCCGAGGCTGCCGGCCTCTATGCTCCCGATGGCTGCGGCGTTGAGGTTGCGCGGGCCGCTGAAGCGCACGTCGTAGGGATGATAGTCGAACACGCCGTCGCATCCGGCGGCCAGCGCGGCCAGCGCCAGCGGGGCGAGCGTGTGCAAGAATTGCGGTCTTTTCATTATGCTCATGGGTTGGGCAAAGGTAGCGAGAAAAAGGCACAAAAGGCTGTCCGGAAGCGGCCTTTTCGTGTTCATTAACTCTGATTTTGTGGCCGAAACAGCAGAAAATTAGTATTTTTGCAAAGAAATGGCGTATCTTTGCCACCGCCGCCTGCCGCGAGGCACGGCCCGGGGCGGCACAGCAAGACCACAAAAACAACAAGCGATGAGCAACAGACATATAATAGAAACCGACCTGAACTCAGCGAGAAACGAGCTGTCCGGCACCGACTCGATAGACAACGACATAATGTTCTGGGACAACATGAGCACCGTGCGGCATCCGGTGGAGCCGATGCGCATGGCCTTCATAATGGTGAGCCTGTGCACCAACGGCACTGCCTCATTCACCGTCGATGCCGACGAATACGCCATTGGGCGCAACGACACCGTGCTGATTCCCGAGGGCCACGTCATAGACAACTACTCCTCCAGCCCCGACTTCTGCGGCCTGACCATGATGATGTCCACCTCTTTCTTCTACGAGACCATGCGCAACGTGAGCGACGTGTCGTCGATGATGCTCTTCTCAAGGCTGCACCCGGTGGTGAGCCTGTCGCAGCGCGAGGCCGACATTTACACGAGCTACTTCCGACTGCTGAAGGCAAAGACCGCCGACACGGCCAACCGCTACCGCCGCAACGTGGTGCAGGCGCTCATCCAGGCGCTGTTCTACGACTTCGGCGACACCGTGTTCCGCGTCAGGGGCAACGAGGGCTGGCAGCCGCGGGCCAACGCCATCTTCACCGACTTTATCCGCCAGGTGGAGCTGCACTTCCGCAGCGAGCGGCGGGTGTCGTGGTATGCCGGCCAGCTCTGCATCTCGCCGAAGTATCTCGCCGACACCATCAAGAGCGCGAGCGGGCGCACTCCCAACGAGTGGATAGACAAATACGTGACCATGGAAATAAAGCTGATGCTGCGCAACTCGACAAAAAGCATCAAGGAAATCGCCTCGGAGATGAACTTCCCCAACCAGTCGTTCTTCGGGAAATACTTCAAGGAGCACGCCGGAATGTCGCCGTCGGAATACCGCAAGAGCGTGTGCCGGCGGTCGGAATGAGGAGTTTGGAATTAAGAATTAGGAGTTAAGAATTAAGAAAAGCCGCTTCCGCAGCAGCCCTTCCGCCATCAAGCCTGCCCCGCTGCGGCGTAGCGGCCTCTCCCCACAGGGAAGACGGGAGTGGGGCTTCAGGATGGAGACGGGAGAGGGGCTGCCTCACAGCCTCCCAGTGCGCCTCAGCTCGTCGGCGACGGCCACAAGCCCGGCGTACCATTCGCGGCCGAAACGGCGCACAAGCGGCCCCTCAAGAAACCTGTAGAGCGGCAGGCCGAGGCTCCGCCCCTTGGCCACGGCAGGCCGGCACACCTCCCAGCGGTGGTAGTTAAGGCCTACGGTGCCGTTGGAAAAGGTCTTCTCGCGGATGGGGTAAAGGGCGCAGCTTATCGGCTTGGCAAACGCCGTGCGCCCGGCGCGGCAGGCACGCTCGAGCGCACAGTAGCAGCAGCCGCCCTCGTGGAACGTGAAAACGCAGTCGCGGCCGGCCACAATCGACGTGACCAGCTCGCCCTCGGCGTCGGTGCAGGCCACGCCCTGGCGGTCTATCACTGCCTGCGCTCCGGCGGAGAGGCCGCCCCACACGGCGTCGAGCGACTCCTCCATGGCGGCAATCTCGTCGAGGGTCACGGGCGCTCCGGCGTCGCCCTCCACGCAGCAGGCGCCATGGCAGGCGTCAAGGTCGCAGCAGAAGCACTCTGTGATGATGTCGGGCGACAGAAGCACGTCGCCCACTTGTATTATCGGTGGCAGTTCGTTTGTCATAATCCAGAAACACAATAACTCTTCTAAACTCGCTCCGGCTCCTCAGCCACACTTCCCCGTCACCACTCGACGGGAGCTTCGCCGTGAGCGGCAAGGTAGGCGTTGGCGCGCGAGAAATGGTGGTTGCCGAACCATCCGCCTCTGTTTGCCGACAGCGGCGAGGGGTGGACGGACTGCAGGACCAGGTGGCGCGAGGCGTCGATGAGCGGCGCCTTGGACCGCGCGTAGCCTCCCCAGAGCATGAACACGAGGTTGTCGCGGCGGGCGCTGAGTGCCTTTATGGCGGCGTCGGTGAACTCCTCCCACCCCCGCCGCTGGTGGCTGGCGGCCTGGTGGGCGCGCACGGTGAGCGTGGCGTTGAGCAGCAGCACGCCCTGGCGGGCCCAGCGCGTAAGGTCGCCCGAGGCGGGCATGGGCTTGCCGAGGTCAAGCTCTATCTCCTTGAAGATGTTGACGAGCGACGGCGGAAACGCCGTGCCGTCGCAAACCGAGAAGCTCAGCCCGTGGGCCTGGCCCGGCTCGTGATAGGGGTCCTGCCCGATGATAACCACTTTCACGCTGTCGAAGGGGCAGAGATTGAACGCATTGAACACCAGACGCCCCGGAGGGTAGCACGTGTGGTGCGTGTACTCCGAGCGGACGAATGCCGCCAGGTCGGTGAAATACTGCTTGTCAAACTCCGCGCCGATCTCTCTGCGCCACGATTCCTCTATCTTTACATCCATGATTGGGCCGGTTTTGTTTTTCCGCAGTGCAAAATTAGGCATTTTATTTCAAACGGCAGCAAGACCGGGCGCACAATATTAGCCGCCATGCTGCCGCTGGGGCGCAGCCGGAACCGTCAGAAGCAGGGCAGGGCCAGCAGTTGCTGCGCCAGCGCGCGGGCCATGCGCTCGTGGCCGTCGGCGTTGGGGTGGAGGCGGTCCGTGGCCGCATTGTTGAAATAGCGGGCCTGGGCGTCTATCAGCGGATAAAGGCCGCAGAGGGCGTTGAGGTCTATCACGGGCACGGCCCACACGTTGCCGGCCTGACGGACCGACTCCACATAGGCGTCGATATACTCGCCGCAGCGGTTGGTGTAGTCCTCGGCGGGCTGCCAGTTGCGGTCGTTGGCGAAGAAGCCGGCACGGTGGATGGGCGTTAGCAGCACTATCTGCTTGGTGGGATACATCCGCTTGAGCGTGTCGAGGGCTATGTTTATGCGCCCGCGATAGGTGCCGGCGTCCATGCAGTGGTAGCGCCGGCGGCGGTCCACGGGGTGCTTCTGCTCATTGATGCCGGCCACGACCTTCTCCACCCGCTCGTCATACCAGCGGCCTATGGGCACGCCCATGTTGTAGTCGTTGGTGCCCATGAAGATGATGATGGCGTCAACGCTGTCGCCATGCTCGGCCTTCAGCAGGGAGGCCTGGCGCGGTATGTCGCTCCACTCGCGCCCGCTCACGGCGTAGACATAGGGCGTGATGCCGAGCCAGTCGCGCAGAAACGCCCAGTATTTTGTCTTTGCCGCCTTGTTGCGGGGGCCTGTGACGGAGTCGCCAAGATAGGCCACACGCTTGCCCTGCCACGGATGCTGCCACGAACGCTGCGCCGCCACGGGCACTGCCATGAGCGCGCACACCACAAAACTCAAAATCTTTCTTGCCATATTATTTATGTTTTCTGTTGTTAATTGCACTGACAAAGATACGGAATAAATGAAGAATCAAGACTGAAAAATTAAGAATTTCGCAACGCTGCCGCTCCCTGCCACAGCAGAAAAAGTCAGTAGGCATAGCCCGTGCGGACGTAAGGCTCGATGCCGATGGCCTCAACATTCATTATGTTGTCGCGCGAGAAGCTGGGCGGGCCGCTTATCAGCACCGAGGCAGACAGCTCTGTGGTGAAGCGGCGGCAGGCCTGCTCGTCGGTGCGCCCGGAGCAGATGTATGTCAGACCACCCACACGCAGCGTGTCGCCACGGCTCATGCCGCGCAGCGTGACGCGCACCCACCCGCAGGACGGACGGCTGAAGCGGTAGACGAGATCGCTCCCGTGGTCGTCGAAATAAGAGTATGTGTCTGTGACGGCAACACGCATGGCGCGTCGCAGATGGCCCTGCCACACCATCCGCGAGGGCGGCATACCGCGCTGTTCGGCGGCGTGGGTCCAGTCCAAGAGCGAGGCTTCGGGGCGGTTCCAGTCCTCGCGGAAGTCGCCGTCGGCCATGGTCTCGGCCCCGCCGGGCGTGGTCACAGCCCCCGCCGTGCGGCACATCCACGTGCCGTCGGCCGCAAACGCGAGGCAGCTGCCTCTCCGTCCGGGGGCGTAGAGGCTCAGCGAGAGCTGCTTGCGGGTGGGCGACAGCGGCGAATACCACACCGCCACCACGTTGGTGTCGGAGCGGAGGAAGCGCGCCACCTCATATTCCGTGACCGTGACCCGCCCCGGCGCGGCCGCCGGCAGCGGCTCGAGCACGTCGGTGGTGACGTTGTAGCCGTTGACAAAGAGCGCGTACAGGCCGCCGCTGGCCACGGTGACACGCGCCGAGGCGGGCAGCTCGTCCACCAGAAACGTGTGGCGGAACCACACCTGTTCGGTGGGTTCCGCCGCCGGATGGGCAATCCACCGCTGCCCCCAGTCCTGAGACCGGGCGCAGAGCGTTGCCGCGAGCAGTGCTATGGTCAGTGCCGTCCTCACATTATTGTCTTCGTCTCGCCTGCCTTGAGGGTTATCTTATGCTCCTTTCCGTTGCACACCACGGTGGCGGTGCCGCCCCGCGCCGACTTGATCGTGGCCTCGGTGACATCGCCCCGGCGCCACTTCATGCTCAGCTCGAAGCCGCCGCGGGCGCGGATGCCGCTCACATCGCCGTCGGCCCAGGCCACAGGCAGGGCCGGCAGCAGTTCAATGCGGCCGTTGTCGCTCTGCAGGAGCATCTCGCAGACGCCCGCCGTGCCGCCGAAGTTGCCGTCAATCTGGAACGGCGGGTGGGCGTCGAAAAGGTTGGGGTATGTGCCGCCCCTCTGGCCTGAGCGCGACCGCGGGTCAACATAGCTGAGCAGGCGGCGGTAGATTTGGTAGGCCCGCTCGCCCTTGTGCAGCCGCGCCCAGAGGTTTATGCGCCAGCCGGTGCTCCAGCCGGTGCTCTCGGTGCCCTTGATGTCGAGCGACTTCTCGCAGGCCTCAAGCAGCGCGGAGTCGGTGATGTGGGTGCCGGGATAGAGTCCGATGAGGTGCGACTGGTGGCGGTGCTGCCAGTCGTAGTCGTCCCAGTCGTAGTACCACTCCTGCAGGTTGCCCCAGCGGCCCACGGTATATGGGTGGAGCCGGGCCAGAGTCTTGTCTATGCGGTCGCGCAAAGCGGCGTCGGTGCCCAGCGTGCGGGCGGCCTCGGCGGTGTTGCCGAGCAGCTCGCGGATGATGGCCAGGTCGGCCGTGCCGCCGTAGCAGGTCATGCCGTGATATCCTTTGTCCGTCACGTACTCGTTCTCGGGCGATGTGCTCGGCGCCGTTATCAGCTCGCCGGGCTTCTTTGGGTTCTCGATGAGCCAGTCGAGGCAGAACTCCGCCGCGCCCTTCATGAGCGGATAGGCCGTGCGGCGCAGGTATTCGGTGTCGCCGCCGAAGCGGTAGTGCTCATAGAGAGTGTTCACGAGCCAGGCTCCGCCGAGGTTCCAGTTGGCCCATTCGGGCTTGTCGTCCTTGCCGCCCACGGGGTTGGCCATGGCCCAGATGTCGCTGTTGTGGCTGGAGCACCAGCCCCGGCCGATGCCGTAATAGTTGCGGGCGACGTGCTGCCCGTTGTCGGCCAGGGCGGCAATGAAGCCGTTGAGCGGCTCGACAAGCTCAGGCAGGTTGGCCACCTCGGCCGGCCAGTAGTTCTCCTCGAGGTTTATGTTTACGGTGTAGTTGCCGCGCCAGGGCGACTTCACCTTGTTGGCCCACAGCCCCTGCAGGTTGGCCGGCACGCCGGGCGTGCGCGAGCAGCTGATGAGCAGGTAGCGCCCGTACTGCGCGTAGAGCGTCTCGAGATAGGGGTTGCGCTCATTGCGCTCGGTGTAGCGGCGCAGCTGGTCGTCGGTGGGGCGCCCCAGATTGGGCTTGCCGTCGGCCAGGCGCAGGCTGAAACGGCCGAAGAGGGCGCGGTAGTCGGCCACGTGGCGGCCGCGCAGCTCGTCGTAAGAGAGGTTCACCAGGTGCCATGCGTCGTCGGCGGCGCGCTCCAGATAAGGCGCCCCCTGACTGACGGGGTGCTTGTCGTAGCCGTTGAAGCTTGTGGCGTTGACGATGTAGACGGTGGCCTCGGTGGCGCCGGTGATTGTTATGGCGGAGTCGGTGGCCTCGGTCTTGCCGTCCGTCACGCTCACATTCATTATCGTGCAGAAGTGGATGCTGCTCTCGGCCTTGCCGAGGGCGTGGCCTGTCATGGTGAGCTGCCCCTTGCCGGAGGCTTTGGTGGTGTGTGGAATCTGTGCGTCAAGCTCCACCGAGCAGTTTATCGCCCCAGCGCGGTCGGCCTTTATGCGCATGGCGATGACACGGTCGGGGTGCGACGCGAAGTACTCGCGGGTGAACGTCACGCCGCCGCGCCTGTAAGTGTCGCGGCAGATGGCGCTGTCGATGTCGAGCTCGCGGCGGTAGCGGCTGACCTCGCCCGTGTTGTTGTCGCTGATGAACACCGTGCCGAGCGGCTGGTAGTACTCCGAGTCGTGGCCCTGCACGTTGAGCTGGAGCGAGTCGGCGGCCTTGTAGTCCTCGCGGAAGAGCGCCTCGCGGATTTTGGGAATCCATTTGTGGGCGCCGGCGTCCTCGTTGTGGTCCACGGGTTGGCCCGTCCACATCGTGATGTCGTTAAGATAGATTGTGTCGCGCCCGGCTCCGCCGTAGACGAGCGCGCCCAGACGGCCGTTGCCGATGGGCAGCGACTCCTCGAAGTGGGCGGCCGGACGGTTGTACCAGAGGCGCAGCGGCAGGTCGCCGGCGGCCACAGCCGTGGAGCCTATAGAGGCGGCCACAGCCGCCAGAATGATGTTTTTTGCTGTCATTTTTTAGTTTTTGGTTTTGTAAACAAAAAGGGTCTCAAGCTGGAAAGGGGGTGAAAAAAGCCGGCAGAAACAGTGCTTCCATGGGTGCGGTCGGGCTGTTTCTGCCGGCTTTCTGTGTGCTGCCAAGGCGCCGACGGTCAGGCGTCGATGTTGGCGTAGGTGGCGTTTTTCTCGATGAACTCGCGGCGCGGCTCCACGTCGTCGCCCATGAGCATCGAGAAGATGTCGTCGGCCTCGGCGGCGTTCTCTATCGTTATCTGCTTCAGCAGGCGCGTTGCGGGGTTCATGGTGGTCTCCCAGAGCTGCTCGGCGTTCATCTCGCCGAGACCTTTGTAGCGCTGGGTGTGGATGTTGGTGCCGTCCTCGCGCCCCTCGCCATACTTGTCGAGGAAGGCCTGGCGCTGCTGCTCGGTGTAGCAATACTCCTTCACCTTGTTGCGGTAGGAGCAGAGATAGAGCGGCGGAGTGGCTATGTAGAGGTGGCCGTCCTGTATGATCTTCGGCATGAAGCGGTAGAAGAGGGTCATTATGAGGGTGTCGATGTGTGAGCCATCGACGTCGGCATCGGTCATGATGATAATCTTGTCGTAGCGCAGTTTGTCGATGTTGGCCTCCTTGTCGTCCTCGCCGTCGACACCGAAGCGCACGCCGATGCTCTGGATTATGTTCATCACCGACTCGCTCTCGAAGACCTTGTGCCACATCACCTTCTCCACGTTGAGAATCTTTCCGCGCAGCGGCAGGATGGCCTGGGTGTGGCGGTCGCGCCCCTGCTTGGCCGTGCCGCCGGCCGAGTCGCCCTCGACGAGGAATATCTCGCAGGCCTTGGGGTCGCGGTTGGAGCAGTCGGCCAGCTTGCCGGGCAGTCCGCCGCCGCCCATGGGGTTCTTGCGCTGCACGCTCTCGCGGGCCTTGCGGGCGGCGATGCGGGCCGTGGCGGCCAGTATCACCTTGTCGCAGATGAGCTTGGCCTCCTTGGGGTGCTCCTCGAGATAGTAGCTCAGAGCCTCGCCCACGGCCTGCTGCACGGCGCCGGTCACCTCGGTGTTGCCCAGCTTGGTCTTGGTCTGGCCCTCAAACTGCGGCTCTGCCACCTTTATGGAGATGACGGCGGTGAGGCCCTCGCGGAAGTCCTCGCCGGCTATTTCTATCTTGGCCTTCTCAATCTGCTTCGATATCGCGGGGTCGGCGTCGGCGTACGCCTTGAGCGTGCGGGTCAGGGCGATGCGGAATCCGGTGAGGTGGGTTCCGCCCTCTATGGTGTTAATGTTGTTGACGTAGGAGTGGATGTTCTCGTTGTAGTCGGTGTTGTACATCACGGCCACCTCGATGGGTATGCCCTGCTTGGCCGTCTTGAGGTATATCACGTCGTCGAAGAGGTGGGTGCGGTGGCGGTCTATGTAGCGCACGAACTCCTTCAGTCCGTCCTTGGCATGGAACACCTCCTGCCGTGTCTTGCCCTCCTCGTCGGGGCGCAGGTCTGTCAGCGTGATGGTTATGCCGGCGTTGAGATAGGCCAGCTCGCGCATACGCTTGGCAATGATGTCGTATTTGTACTCGGTGGTCACGGTGAAGATGTCGGGGTCGGGCCAGAACTGCTGGCGGGTGCCGCGCAGCTCGGTCTCGCCCACCACTCTGACGGGATAGAGCGGCTTGCCCTTCTCATACTCCTGCTGGTAGATTTTGCCGTCGCGGAACACCTGCGAGAGCATCCTTGTGGACAGCGCGTTGACGCAGCTCACGCCCACTCCGTGGAGTCCGCCGCTGACCTTGTAGGAGCCTTTGTCGAACTTTCCGCCGGCGTGGAGCACGGTCATCACCACCTCCAGGGCCGACTTGTGGAGCTTCTTGTGCTCGTCTACGGGGATGCCGCGGCCGTTGTCCTGCACGGTCACGGAGCCGTCCTCGTTTATCGTCACCTCGATGTGGGTGCAATAGCCCGCCATGGCCTCGTCGATGGAGTTGTCAACAGTCTCGTTGACGAGGTGGTGCAGACCCTTCTCGCCGGTGTCGCCGATGTACATGGCGGGGCGCTTGCGCACGGCCTCCAGTCCCTCGAGCACCTGGATGTTGCTCGCGGAATAATTGTTTTCCTTTGTTATATCTTCTGCCATAAAGTCGTTTCGCTGTTTTTAATGCGCAAAGTTACTAAAAAAACGCGACGCGGCGAAATATTTCAGGGCAAAAAACCACCCGCGCAATGGCCGCGCGGCACGCCACGCGGGCGGGCGCCGACGGCACCCGCACACAAAAACAGGCCGCAGCCCACGCGGACTGCGACCTCAATCAACGTATGAGTAAAAGTTTTATCTTAACCCAGCTTGTTCATGTGCAGGGCAAGGCTCGACTTCAGGTTGGCGGCCTTGTTCTTGTGTATGATGTGCGTCTTGGCCAGCTTGTCCAGCATCTTCTGCATGCCGGGGAAAGCCTTCACGGCCTCGTCCTTGTCTGTCAGGGCGCGGAACTTGCGCACTGCGTTGCGCATGGTCTTGGCGTAATATTTGTTGTGCAGAGCCCGCTTCTCGTTCTGGCGGATTCTCTTCAAAGCTGATTTGTGGTTTGCCATCTTTGTTTTTTCCTAATAATATTTTTTACTTTTTGTAGTCCCTAGGAGAGTCGAACTCCTCTTTAGAGAATGAAAATCTCTCGTCCTAACCGATAGACGAAGGGACCGCTGCTTGATTTTGCGGGTGCAAAGTTACGCCTTTTGTTCCATTCCGCAAAATTTTTTTACGGAAAAGTGGCCGCCGCCAGCGTTTTTTGTCAGAAAAACAGAGATTCGGCACCGGCACGCCACGGCGGAGGGGCAGCCGGCCGCCCATGCCGCGGCTCCGGCGGAACACGTCAGGGCGGAAGCGCGGAGGCTCCGCCGCCGACCGGATTTTGGAGGACGGAGGTGCCGAATGTCGTTTTTTTTTCGTAAGTTTGCGCCCGCTATGCAGACCAAGACTGAGGCCATTGTGCTACACACGCTGAAATACGGCGACTCAAAGCTGGTGGTGGACACGTTCACCAGGGAGTGCGGAAGGCTGTCGTTCATGGTGAGCGTGCCCAAGTCGGGGCGCGGGCGGCTCAGGAAGCAGTACTTCCAGCCGCTGGCGCAGCTGTCGCTGGAGTGCGACGTGAGGCCCCGGCTGCAGCTGCAGCGCGTAAAGGAGGCCTCGCTGGCGTATGCCTACACCACGCTGACCACCGACAGCCGCAAGCTGGCCATAGCCCTGTTCGCGGCCGAGTTTCTGTGCCACGCGCTGCGCGGCGAGCAGCAGGGCGGCCCGCTGTTCGACTACGTGGCCGACAGCCTGCAGTGGCTCGACAGCGCCGGCGGGGGCTTCGCCAACTTCCACGTGGTGTTCCTCATGCGCCTGTCGCGCTTTCTGGGCTTCAGCCCCAACACCGAGGGCTACGCCCCGGGCTGCTGCTTCGACCTGCGCGCGGGCGGATTCTGCGGGCGCGCGCCGCTGCACACCGACTGGCTGGGGCCCGCCGAGGCGTCGCTCGTGGGCCTGATGCTGCGCATGGACTACGCCACGATGCGCCTCTTCCGGCTGAGCCGCGCCGAGCGCAACCGACTGACGGACATTATTATAAGGTATTACCGCCTGCACCTGCCCGCTTTTCCCGAGCCGCGCTCGCTGGCGGTGCTGCGCGAGCTGTTCTGAACCGCGGGCGGCAAGACCGCACGCGACGAGCCAACACTATTTCACGATTGTTAAATTCACAGCGGTTTTACCCTCTGAATTTTCGCTTATTTGAAAACAAAAGCCATTTGGCCGCGAATACGCGCGGCATGAGTGTGCAATTGTAACTTACTGGACTGATTAGACTTATTGGCCCAATCAGACCAATTGTGCAACTTTCTCAGCCCCCAAAACGCCCCCTTCATGCCCCCGGAACGGCCTTTTTGGCCTTGCAGGAAGGGGCGTTTCGGCCTCCGATATGGCCTATATCGCGCCGCGAAATGGCCTATATCGCATTCCGATATGGCCCATATTGCAAAACCAGCCGCTGTCTTTGGCAAAACAAGGGGGCAGAAACCGCCTTCCAAACTCTATTTCAGCGGAAAACGAAGTGTTAAAATTCAAGCCGGCTTGGGGTGAGACCCAATAGCCGCAAGTGCATTCCCCGCCGCCGCGCACGCCCCCGCCAGCCACGCCGCCGCCCTGCCGGCGCACAAGCGGGCGGCAGGGGCGCCGCGCCTTTTTCAGGCGTTTCCTTTGCCGTTTGGGCTAATTGTGCTATCTTTGCAGGGAATTATGCGCATCAGATAATTCCACAATCAAAGACAATTACACAAAGCGATGGAATACAACTTTAGGGAAATCGAGAAGAAATGGCAGCGCCGCTGGGTGGAGCGACAGACCTACCGCGTGGCCGAGGACAAGCAGAAAGAGAAGTTCTACGTGCTCAACATGTTCCCCTACCCCTCGGGGGCGGGGCTTCATGTGGGCCACCCGCTGGGCTACATCGCCAGCGACATATACGCGCGCTACAAGCGGCTCAGGGGCTACAACGTGCTCAACCCCATGGGCTACGACGCCTACGGACTGCCCGCCGAGCAGTATGCCATACAGACGGGGCAGCACCCTGCCGTCACGACAGAGGCCAACATCAACCACTACCGCGAGCAGCTGGACAAGATCGGCTTCTCGTTCGACTGGCAGCGCGAGGTGCGCACGTGCGACCCTAAGTACTACCACTGGACGCAGTGGGCATTCCAGAAGATGTTCAACAGCTACTACGACACGGCCGCCGGCAAGGCGCGGCCCGTCGGCGAGCTTGTGGCCGCGTTTGAGAAGGGCGGCACCGGGGGCGTGAGCGCGGCCTGCTCGGAGGAGCTGCGGTTCACCGCCGAGGAGTGGGCGGCCATGGACGAGCGCCGCCGGCAGGAGGTGCTGATGAACTACCGCATAGCCTACCTGGGCGAGACGATGGTGAACTGGTGCCCGCAGCTGGGCACGGTGCTGGCCAACGACGAGGTGGTGGACGGCGTGTCGGAGCGCGGCGGCTATCCCGTGGTGCAGAAGAAGATGCGCCAGTGGTGCCTGCGCGTGTCGGCATACGCCCAGCGCCTGCTCGACGGACTGGACACGATAGACTGGACAGACTCACTGAAGGAGACCCAGCGCAACTGGATCGGCCGCTCGGAGGGAGCGGAGGTTCTCTTCAAAATCAAGGGAAGCGACGAGGGAATGGTGATCTTCACCACCCGCGCCGACACGATGTTCGGCGTGACGTTCATGGTGCTCGCGCCAGAGAGCGAGCTGGTGCGGAAGGTGACAACGCCCGGGCAGCAGGCCGAGGTGGACGCCTATCTGGAGCGCACGAAGAAGCGCACCGAGCGCGAGCGCATCGCCGACCGCAGCGTCAGCGGCGTGTTCTCAGGCTCCTACGCCGTCAACCCGATGACGGGCGAGGAGGTGCCCATCTGGATTAGCGACTATGTGCTGGCCGGATATGGCACGGGAGCCATCATGGCCGTGCCCGCCCACGACTCGCGCGACTACGCCTTCGCCAAGCATTTCGGCCTGGAGATACGCCCGCTGATAGAGGGCTGCGACGTGAGCGAGCAGAGCTTCGACGCCAAGGAGGGCATTGTGTGCAACTCGCCCAAGGCGGGAACGGAGAGCGCCTCGGGCCTGGTTCTGAACGGACTGACCGTGAAGGAGGCCATCGCCCGGACCAAGCAGTTCGTCGAGGAGCAGGGGCTGGGCCGCGTGAAAGTGAACTACCGCCTGCGCGACGCCATCTTCTCGCGGCAGCGCTACTGGGGAGAGCCGTTCCCTGTCTACTATAAAGACGGCATGCCCTACATGATTCCCGAGGACTGCCTGCCGCTGGAGCTGCCCGAGGTTGACAAGTTCCTGCCCACGGAGACGGGCGAGCCGCCACTGGGCCACGCCACGCGCTGGGCCTGGGACACCAGGGCAAACTGCGTGACGGACAACTCGCGCATAGACAACAAGACGGTGTTCCCGCTTGAGCTGAACACCATGCCGGGCTTCGCCGGGTCGAGCGCATATTACTTAAGGTATATGGACCCGCACAACGACACCGCCCTCGTAAGCCCGGAGGCCGACGCCTACTGGCGCGAGGTGGACCTCTACGTGGGCGGAACGGAGCACGCCACGGGCCACCTGATATACTCGCGCTTCTGGAACAAGTTCCTGCACGACATCGGGGTGTCGGCCGTCGAGGAGCCGTTCCGCAAGCTCGTCAACCAGGGAATGATACAGGGGCGCAGCAACTTCGTCTACCGCATAAAGGACACGAACACGTTCGTCTCCCTCGGGCTTAAGGACAAGTACGACACGACGCCGCTCCACGTAGACGTGAACATAGTGCATGGCGACGTGCTCGACATCGAGGCGTTCCGCAACTGGCGCCCCGAGTACAAGGACGCTGAGTTCGTGCTCGAGGACGGCAAGTACGTTTGCGGCTGGGCAATAGAGAAGATGTCGAAGTCGATGTACAACGTTGTCAACCCCGACATGATTGTTGAGAAGTACGGCGCGGACACCCTGCGCCTCTACGAGATGTTCCTCGGCCCCGTGGAGCAGAGCAAGCCGTGGGACACCAACGGCATTGACGGCTGCCACCGCTTCCTGAAGAAGTTCTGGGCGCT
>CALUGW010000034.1 GCA_944320305.1 uncultured Prevotella sp.
GTTTTGCTCCAATTTAGGGTTTTCTTTCGTTTTATTTTCTAACTTTGCCATTGTTTAGAGGTTTTATCCCGATTTAGGTACCATAACCGGGTGATTACGCTAAATAATTGATTTTCTTTTGTTTTCCGATATTGCAAAGGTACAAAAGAAAATGGAATTTCAAAGTGTACTAAAAGTGTACTGAATAACAGGAAATGGGCAAAATATGGCAAAAATGGAGAAAATAAGAAAGATGCAAATAGCTGATAATAAGGAAAATAAATTCTTTTATTTTCCTATGATTTCTATGCCTTGTACCGGGTCTGGGTACGCAAAACGGCTGTTAATCGCTTGATTATCAGCCGTTTTTGTTTTGCTGGGTGGCCAGAGGGTATAAAAATACGACAACACTCCCTGTTGTATGTTTTGTGACTGTTCCTACTTGAGGTGAAAATTTTGCGCCTCAAGAACTTCTTCGCTTATTTCAGCAGGAAGCCGTATTCGTAGACTTTTGGCTCTATCTTGGCGGCGAGCCGCTTCAGGTTCTGCCGGAGGGCGGTAATCAGCTCGTTGTAGCGGGCGTCGTCGCTGCCGGCGTTCATTTTGCCTTTGCCGTTGGTACCCTGGAAGTGGAGGCGTATGTCGTAGAGGGCTGCGTTCGGGTCGGCTCCGGGCTGCGCGTGGTAGTGGCGCCACAGCCCGCGCCCGGCGTCAATGACGGCCCGGGCCTCTGGCGAGAAGCGCAGGGGCCGGCGCTCCTGCCGCTGTTCCAGAAAGCTGGTCTGCTCAGGTGTCTTGCTCTTATATTTTCCTTGCAAGTAGTCGCTCATGAAGTGGCTCTCGAATTTTTCCTTGGCGTCCACCTCCTGCTCGGTGAACGGTATCCAGTGGTTCGTGCCGCCCCGTGAGCTGATGCGGTTCTGTCCGTGGAATAGGGCGTAGGCAAGGCAGTCCGTCTGGAACTCTTCGTCAGCCTGCCAGCCGTCATTGGGATATGTGAACTGGTCGCGGTCGTTGAGCCAAGTGGCGGGAATGCAGTGCCGCACTGAGAAATAAACACATATTGAGGCTATGTTGTTTGGCGTTACATCGCAGGTCTTTCGTTGCTTAATGTCGCTGTCAGAGGGAGTGGTGGTAAGGAATACGCCATTGTTGTTTTGCATGTCTGACCCAAGCATCCTCAGATAAGCTATCCGCCCGGAGGTCTTGTCGTGCTGTGTTTTCAGCCAATTCATAAGCAATCTGCCTTTAGCTGGGGCACACAATCCTTTTTTGCCTGTCATGCATCCGTTCCTATCATAAACATCCGCGAGGATATGCGTAAAAATATCTTCGTTTTGTGTATGCCAAATGTGAAAACCTATGGGAAAGTCTCCGTTTACGTTATCGAATGTATTTGCTGGAATCAAAAATATTCGACCGAGCTTCGCTCGGAAAAAGGTTCGGAAATCGCTGAAGTTCGGTGATAGCAGAATTTTCAACTTTGAAAATTCTGCTATCACCGAAGATGGGATTTCGCTATAAATTCTTGTCATGAATTGCGCGAACAGCTCATTGCCGGCAACGCCCATTTTGTCTTTGTATACGTTGAACACCATATTGTTGCGTGCAACGTTAGGCTTGTTCTTGCCTGTTCCTGTCTTTTGCTTTACAGTGGCCGCCTCGGCATACGGTGGGTTGATATAGACGACCAGCTTCTTGCGCTTCTCAGGGTCGTTGATGATGTCCTGTAGCGGCTGTGGCAGCTTGGTGAATGGGTCGTTGAGAAAGTCGAACTGGAACACGTGGCTGTCCAGCAGGTTTGCCCCGTTGGCTATGCGGTCGCGCATCACGTCCACGTCGGCCTGGTCGAGCGTGGAGGCCCAGATGTTGTATTTGTTCGTAAGTCCCACGAGCAGGTTGCCCGTGCCGGCGGCGCAGTCCCACACGTAGTACTCGTCCTGCCAGTCCTCGCCCAGCTCGGCGGCCAGGTATTGCTGTGACAGCTCCACCCACTGCGGCGGGGTGAAATAGGAGCCTTTGCGCTCGCGCACGTCCTGCGGCACAAGCCTGTCGCGGCGCTGCACGATGTAGTCCCAGTAGTCGCGGCGTGGCGGGCGGTGGTACTTGTTCCAGAATTGCGTGTGGGCCACTCCGTCGTCATAGAACTCGGCGAACTTACACTCCTTCAGCCCCGTGTCGTTTATTCTTCGGTCCAGCACATAGTGGTTGTTGCGCAGCAGCACGAAGAGCTTGTCTTTCAGCGTCAGGTTCTCCTTTGAGAGCAGGTCGGCAAGGTAAAAGTCGGCGTCTAATATTCCGGCCTGCTTGGCCAGCGCCCAGTCTATGTTTATCTGCGGCTTCACGGCTTTCGCCCATTTCTGGTATATGTGCGTGAAGTTGTTCTTGTTAATGCGTATCTTCCGCAGGCTTTGCTTGCCTATGGCGAAGTTGTCGCGGACGAACTTGCGCAGCTCCTTGTCGTCCTGGCCGAAGCGGTAGAGCAGCACGTCTCGCTCTATGTCAGCTTTTACTTGCGCGTAGAGCTGTTTGAACTCTTTTGTCTCGTGGTCGCTGGGCGTGACGTTCCAGTTGAAGTCGTTCTGATAGAACACGTCAATGATGCCGGTGTAAGGTAGGAACGCTATTTTCTCGGCGTCGAAAGCGCCGAGGAATGCGGGCGGCAGGTAGCTGTCGAACGTGCGCGCCCGCCCTATGGTCAGTATCAGCTGCACGAACGACTCGTAGATGTCTTTCTTCGTGCCGGCTTTGGCCTCGGCCCACAGGAGTGACTCCGTTTCGAACAGTCCGGCTCCGTCTTGCGGCACGGCGATGCAGAAGTCAATCTTTCCTATGATTTGCGTGCAGTCGTAGTCGGCGAAATAGTCGTGTGCCACCTTGTTTTTCAGTTCCTCTTCCTGTATGTTTCCGTATGCTGGCATAGTTGCTAATCGTTTTAGGGTTGTTGGGCAGATGCAAAGATACTGAAAAACAAAGAAAAAGTTTCGCTTAAACTAATAAAATAAGTTAGTCAACAAAATTAAGCTGCATGATATTTGAAGTTAGTCATCAAGCCGTCTCCCATTGAGGCCAACGCCCGATTGGCAGCATAAAAGAGCGTGTCAGCGGTAAGATAATCCCGGGGTTGAAGTGAGCATTCGCCAAAGGATTTCGGCAATGTTAAGCTGCGGGGAATAGGGCGGCAGGAAGAAAAGTTGGTAGAGTCGCGGCGAGGGTTTACCCTTTGGACGCTTCCTTATACGTCCAAATCTTGCGCCAATGCGCTTAAAAAACGTCTGAGTGTTTCCTCGCAGGCCGTCTTCCCGGTCGCGGCCTCCCATTGTGCCTTGGCCGACAATATGCTTGAACGGTCTCTCTCGATGGCTTGCCGGATGATTTCCTCGTCTTGTGTGCCGATAATCGGCTTGCGCCCACGGCCGGAACGGGTGCCCAGCCCTTTGACTCCTTCTTCCTTGAAACGTCTCACCCAATTGTTGACGGTCGTCTGGTTCATATCCAGGCGCTCCCCTATTTGGAGAGAACTTAAACCTTGTGACTTCAACAGTACGGCCTTGCATCGCATACGGAAGGCGTGCGATGAACCGTTGCGATACCCGTCTTCCAATGCCGACCGCTGCATCAGACTCAATTTCATTTCCGTGATTTTGCCCATTTGGAATGTATTCTCGTTTATGAATATAACGGATTTTGGGCACAAACATTTTCATTCAAACTATTTTTGTGGATAAACTTATGTATCATTCGCTTGCGGATGACGAATGTGTTATGGACGACACGCTGAAAACTGCAAGTAAAAGGCATAGGTTTACTTACGTAAAATGATAAATACGGCAGGTGTTTTGAATATTTAAAAGAATATTAGAGTGTTTTTTTTACGATTCAATATGGTCTGTCTCAGGTTGCGAAAAAGGCCATATTGCAGCGTGAAAAGGGCCGTTTTGCAATGCGATATGGCCTTTATGGCATTGCAAAACGGCCCGGTTTCAAATTGGCGGAATGTTGTGTTAATTTTTGGCGGCGCGGGGTCGTCAGAAGAGGCTGCCGCGATAGAGCGAGGGCTTGCCCATGGAGCTGCCCGCGCAGCACAGGCAGGTGCCGTCGTTCCAGTCGGTTTCGAGCGTGAAGAAACCGTGGGCGTCGGGCACTGACGATATTGTTCCGTAGCGGAGTCGCAGGCCCGGATAGAGGCAGAGGCTGGCCGAGGGCTGCGTCTGTATGTCGACGGTGCAGTCGAAGCGCTCTTCTATCTCGTCCTTGTTGCGTCTTGTTTTTTTGTCCTCGCCGGTGCCGGCGGCTGCCATGAGCCATTCCTCGACGGTCTCGCCGGGCGCCAGGCGGTCGGTGATGTAGCCCCGCAGCTCGGCATGCAGGTTGTCGTCGAGGTCGTCGAACGATATTACGCGCACCTTGTACTTGGCCTTGGGGATGTTGAGCGTGGTGTCGGCGGGCACCTCGCCCATGATGTTGCACTCGTCGATGATGGCCTTGAGGATGTCGATGGTGGATATCTCGAGCGTGTCCACCAGCTTGAGTATGCCGTCTTTGAGGGCGGGGTTGTCGAGGTTGTCGTCAATCACCTCGCTGACGGCCTTGGCGGGCAGGTTGGCGAACTCCTTGATGTAGCGTATGCGCCCGGGCCGGCCCAGCAGGTTCTCGTCTACGGCCAGCTTGTTTGTGGTCAGGATGTAGAGCTTGCGCTTGCTGTTGTATACGCCGTCGATCATCTTGAGCAGCATGTCGCGCTCTTCGGCGAATGTCTTCTCGGCCTCGTCGATGAGTATGGCGCACTCGAAGCAGAGCGACTGTACGAACTCGAGCAGGCCTTCCATGGGTCGCGAGACGACTATCACGGGCAGTCCGGTGCGGTTGCAGAGCAGCTTGGCGGCGATGGTCTTGCCGGTGCCTTTCAGCCCGTTGAATATCACGCCGAGGTTCTTCACGCTCGAGGCGGCCTGCGCCGATGTCCACACCTTGATGACTCTCTTCATGATGTCCTCGCAGTCGAGGTCGTAGACCTTGAAGCTGAATGTGAACGAGTCGTCAATCTTCTCCAGTCCGAGCCGCTTGGTGCGCCCGTCCTCGTGTATGCGGAACACGCCTCTGTCGGGGCAGGGCAGCAGCGTGGCGCTGCCGGGTATGGGGTAGAGTATGCCCCCGTCGCTGATCCACTTCTGCCGCTCCACAGTCTCGACGTGCTCCTTTGCGGTGGCGGAGCCGGGGTTGAGGTATTCCTCCCTGCTGAGCGTGTATGACTCCAGGTCCACCAGCTCGTCGCGGAAGGTCATCCCGCAGCGCTTGTCGAGCCGCTCGTAGGCGAACCCGTTCTTCAGCGCCACGCGGCGCGAGGCGTCGTTGCGCGGCAGCACGGCGATGGTCAGCGAGTCGGCGCCGCGCTCGCCGAAGAGGTAGTCCTTCATCCGGCCCACCACCTCGGTCATGTAGCCCTTGCCGCGCGCCTCGCGGCCGAGGAAGTAGCAAATCTCGTAGTTGAGCCTTTCGCCCGAGGCCGTTTTGGTCGTGTGGGGAGCCACCTCGAACACTCCGGCCACCCGCCCGGGGGCCGTCTTCTCGGCTATGGCGAACATCAGCCCGCCGGCCATGCCGCGGCGTATCTTCCCCTCGGCCTCGCTGGGGTCGGTCATGGGGCGGAAGCCCGTGCTGAGAGCCGTCTCGGCGTCGGCCATCAGTGCGTAGATGTCGTTCACGTCGCTTTCGCGCGGAGTCCTGATAATCAGTCTCGCCGTTGTCAGTTCTGTATTCTGTGTCATGTCTTCGGTTGTTTTGTTTGTGCAAATTTATCCATAGGCTGTGCCGAAACAAGGCACAGCCTGAAAATATTTTGGAAAATATTTTGAGTGTTGTGCCGTTGCACACCCGGTTTAAAATGCCCCATGAGCGGTTGCCGGGCGTGGCCTGCCGGTGTGTAAAGATGCTAAAAAACGCCCCCGGCGGGTCTTTATGCCGCGAAATGACGGCCATTGTCGGATAAAAGTTGTAACTTCGCACTCTGAAACGATAAAAACAATAAAACGATATGTCATTAAAATGTGGTATAGTGGGCCTGCCCAACGTCGGCAAGTCAACGCTTTTCAACTGCCTGTCGAGCGCAAAGGCTCAGGCGGCGAACTTCCCTTTCTGCACCATCGAGCCTAACGTGGGCGTGATAACCGTGCCCGACGAGCGGCTCACGCGCCTGGCCGAGATAGTGCATCCGGGCCGCATCGTGCCCGCCACGTGCGAGATTGTGGACATAGCCGGCCTGGTGAAGGGCGCGAGCAAGGGCGAGGGCCTGGGCAACAAGTTCCTGGGCAACATCCGCGAGACCGACGCCATAATCCACGTGCTGCGCTGCTTCGACGACGACAACATCACCCACGTGGACGGGACAATCGACCCCGTGCGCGACAAGGAGATAATCGACACCGAGCTGCAGCTCAAGGACCTTGAGACCGTGGAGGGCCGCCTGCAGAAGCAGCAGAAGGTGGCCGCCGCGGGCAACAAGGACGCCAAGACCGAGGTGGCCGTGCTGGAGGCTTACAAGGAGGCGCTGGAGCAGGGCAAGAACGCCCGCACCGTGCAGTTTGAATCGAAAGAGGAGCAGGACGCCGCCAAGGGCCTGTTCCTGCTCACGGCCAAGCCCGTGCTCTATGTGTGCAACGTGGACGAGGCGTCGGCCAAGAGCGGCAACGCCTACAGCGCCCTCATTGAGAAGATAGCCGCCGAGGAGGGCGCCGAGGCCATGGTGATAGCCGCCAAGACGGAGGAAGACATAGCCTCGTTCGAGTCATACGAGGACAAGCAGATGTTCCTCAGCGAGCTGGGCCTGGAGGAGAGCGGCGTGAACAGGCTGATAAAGAAGGCCTATGCCCTGCTGAATCTGGAGACGTTCATCACCGCCGGCGAGATGGAGGTGAAGGCCTGGACATACCACAAGGGCTGGAAGGCGCCGCAGTGCGCCGGAGTGATCCACACCGACTTCGAGAAGGGCTTCATCCGCGCCGAGGTGATAAAGTACGACGACTACATCAAGTACGGCTCCGAGGCCGCCGTGCGCGAGGCCGGACGGCTGGGCATCGAGGGCAAGGACTACGTGGTGCAGGACGGCGACATCATGCACTTCCGCTTCAACGTGTAGTCAAACCCATTAACCGCACCGTTGCCATGGACTGCCTTTCATACATCGTCTGGAACCCCGACCTCACCGCCTTCTTCGGGATGCGCTGGTACTCGCTGTGCTGGCTCGTGGGCCTGCTGCTGGCCTACCTAATCGTCAGGCGGCTCTACAAGGAGCAGAAGCTCAGCCAGGAGCTGTTCGACCCGCTCTTCGTCTACTGCTTCGTGGGCATACTCATAGGCTCGCGCCTGGGCCACTGCCTGTTCTACCAGCCCGACTACTTCCTCTCCTCGTGGCAGCACGTGGTGGAGATGCTGCTGCCCATACGCTTCATGGCCGACGGCTCGGTGAAGTTCACCGGCTACGAGGGGCTGGCCAGCCACGGCGGAACCATCGGGCTGACGCTGGCGCTTATAGTCTACGTGCGCAGGACGAGGCTCAACATCTGGCGCGTGCTCGACAACATTGCCATAGCCACCCCCACCACGGCCTGCATGATAAGGCTGGGCAACCTGATGAACTCCGAGATAATAGGCAAGGTGACCGACGTTCCCTGGGCCTTCATCTTCGAGCGCGTTGACTCCATGCCGCGCCACCCCGGCCAGCTCTACGAGGCCCTGGCCTACGCCACGCTGTTCTTCATAGGCTGGGCCTTGTACAGGCGGCATCCGCAGAAAGTGGGCACAGGCTTCTTCTTCGGCCTCTGCCTCACGTACATCTTCACCGCCCGCTTCTTCATCGAGTTCACCAAGGAGATACAGGAGCCGTTCGAGGCCGGGCTGCCGCTCGACATGGGCCAGCTGCTCAGCCTGCCGTTCATAGCCGTGGGCGTGGCCTGCATGGCGGGCGGAAAGTGGATGCGCCGCCTCGGCTCTGAAACCGTAACTAACGAAAAAGGAGGGAAAAAATGAAAACAAGGAGCAACATCCTGAGGTGCGCAATGGCCGCAATAGCTATAGCAGTGGCCGCCACCGCCTACTCGCTCACGCAGGGCAATAAGACCAACGGAACACAAGCTCCCGCACAGCCTGCCGCCTGCTACGGCCACGGATGCTGCGGCCACAGCCGGGCCGGCGCCGCCCATCACGGCTGCCGCCCTGCCCCGCCCCGCCACAACCGGCGCGGCCACCACGGCTGCGGCTATGCCCACGCCTACAGCCGTGGCTACCACTGCGACGAAAGCCACGCCTGCTACCACGGCCGCAGCATTGAGGACGCGGACCTGAAAACGTTCACACCGCTGGGCGGGGGCTACGCCAAGGACTCGCGCCACGCATACTACGCCGGGCGACCAATAGCCGGCGCCGACGCCAAGACATTCAAGCACATAGGCCGGGGCGTGGCCAAGGACAAGCGCAACACATACATCGACGGGCGGAAGACTGACTGACGGAGCTGCTGAAAAGACGCATACTGCGTGACGGGAGCGGGTGCTGGAGCGGTTTTACGGCAGCTGTGCATCCAGCACCCGACCAAGCAACGTGTCTGTGTAAGTGTTTAATATCGAAAGCCTCACGGGCTTGTAATTAGGCAGGCTTTCAAGGTATTCAAGGTCGAAGACAAGCCGCGGCTCCCTGTCGTGGCTGTCTTTGCGCACCTCGGCCTTGCTGCCTATGCGTGCCACGCGGATCAGGTATATGTCGCGCACGCCTTGACCCTTTATGTAAGGCATGAAATAATACAGCTTGTTCAGTGCTATGGTCGAGGGGAATGAGCGTGTCTTGCCCGTATAATACACCTTTGTTGGGGTTATGTCGCAGAAATACTCTTGGCTGTCTTGCTTTACAAACCCTATGAGCAAGTGCTTCGTTGGGTCTAAGGCACAAACCTTGCCCGGCCTGTTTACCACCAAGCTGCCTTTCGCTGCCGAAAAGATGTCGAGGCTCAATGTTGGCATTGCGTCGCGCTGCGCATATATGGGTCTCGACGATACGGGTTCTTCGGCATAAATGGCGCGGTAAAGGCTCTTGCCTATGCGCTCGACCACGCCGCACACCAGGGCGTTGCCCATGAGGAACGCCCGCCGCCCGTCGGACACTTCTGGGTGGAGTGTATGGTTGTCGGGAAACATATTGAGCCGCTCCAGCTCTATCGGCAACAGCCGTCGGTAACGGCCAGAGCGTGTCTGCACCACGTGCTTGAAACGTGACGGTGCCGCCCCACCCTCGCCCGTTATGATGGTTCGCGACGGCTTGCCTGCATCATCAGGAAAAGCCATGCCACCTTCTGAATAAAGGTATTCATGGCCATTTTTTGAAATTCGGCTTATTTTCTTCGCGCCTTTCTCATATCGCCATTGCGGAAGCTCGTCGGCGGAAATGAAGAACTCTTCAGGCACGAAACTCTCATCGACCAGTATGCTGCCCAGCGTCTGCACCGGGCCGTCGTACACTGCGCCTGCATTGACAGTTGTCACTTTTCTGCCGACCATTATCCCCGCATCCTTGAAAGGACTCTTCTGCTTGCCGGAATTGAACGAGTCAGACACTTCCTTGATTGTCCCGTCGATTGTGAACGACGAGATATCCTGTACACGTGCCGTCAGCGGGAAAGCCCTTGCCATCGTCCCGTCATACCTTATCCACTCCTCTGCATCGGAGATTTGCCTTTCCACGGCAGAGCCTTTCTTGTAACCCATTATGTATGTCCTGCGCCTGCGCTGCGGCATCCCGTAGTCGGCGGCGTTGATGACGCGCCACTCCACGACATAGCCGAGGTCTGAGAGCGAGGCGAGGATGATGGCGAAGTCGCGCCCGCGCTGCGTGGCGGGTGAGTTGAGCAGCCGGTCAACGTTCTCGAAGAAGAGGTAATCGGGCCGCCTGTCGCCTTTCTCGTCGAGGATGCGGTATATCTGCCACCACAGCACCCCTTTCTTGCCCTCTATGCCGCCAGACTTGCTCAGCGTGGCCGCCACGGAGTAGTCCTGGCATGGAAAGCCGCCCACAAGCAAGTCATGGTCGGGTATGTCGTCGGTTCTGACGCTGTTTATGTCCTTGTTGGAGTGCCCTTCGGCGCCGAAGCGGGCCTGGTACACCAGCGAGGCGTCCTGCCGCTTGGTGGACGGCTCCCATTGGTTGTTCCATACGGTCTTGTAGGCGTCGGACGCGCCCTCCAGCCCTATGCGGAAACCGCCCACGCCGGCGAACAGCTCCACGACCCGTATCAGCTTATCGTTATTCCCTGCGGCCATCATTCCTTTGGTTTATTATCGTCCTTATGTAATCGTTGTTGAGCCAATAGCAGAATTTCTTGGCCCATCCGCCGTCAGGCGTAGGGGCAAGATCCATTGCCACGCGGGCTTTCGGCCTGACATGGAATTTTTTCCTGTCACTGGCTTTCCACCAGTATTCCTCTGATATGTGGTTCTCAATTACGTTTTTCCGTATGTGTTTCCAGTATTTTTCAGCGTCGTCCAAGTCGTGCTGTGGCATTGTCCAGAAGAACACATCGTCGAGCACATAGTCATCCGCCCCGCCATGCAGTTCTTTGAACACTACAAAAAGAAACCTGCTGGAAAACAGTTCGTACAGCCTTGAGTCAAGCCAACTGCCACATTCGGCCACTTCAAGGTAGTCAATGTTTTCAAAAGACATGGCCTCTCTTATGGTTCCGTTGGCCTGCACACGGATGGTCTTCATTGTAAGCCCGGCTTTCACAAACTCTTCAGCCTTGTTAACATTGGCGCACTTGCCCTGTGAAACTATGGCATTGGCTATCATTGCGAATTTGTTCTTGGGGTTGTTTGAAATGTCCACGCCTGTCATGCGTGCTATTTCTCCGTATGGCAGGCCAAGATACGGCCTGAAGCGTTCGGCGACCAGATTCTCGAAGTTGGCGTTTTCAAGTTCTTCCAGCGAAGTGACTTGTTTGGTTGCAACATTGAAGTTGGCCACGGCGTTCTTGCCGCTGTCAATCACATATTGCAGCACGGTGCGCATATACGACATCTTAAGGCTGAAAGCTCGTCGCGGGGCGCCGACCTCAGAAAAAGGTTGTTTCATAAGACTGTCGCCTTTCTGCCCTTTCCTGCAAGCTCCGAGATACATGGTGTCGCCCTCAGAGAGCAAGTGGGCCTCGCCACGCTTTATTTTGTCTATTATCACGTCATAATCATGCTTAATGATGAGCAAGTCTTTCTCCGGCAGTTTCCATAAAACCGAAAAGACAAACTTCATGTCAAGGTTGTCGCAATCTTTTCTGTACAGATAGAACAAAATCAGCATAAGTTGGCATTTCAGATAGAAATGCGATCTGTCGAAGCTTTCGTTTACTACCTCACAATAATTGATCATATTGCATACGAGGCGTTCCTTTATTATAAGATTATTCTTCTTGTTCTGTTTCAGCGGTGTGCATTTCAGTTCCATCCCGGCTTTTGAAAAATCAGCTTCGGGGTTGTTGTTTGTCTCCAAGAGAAAATACAGGTTTTCAACCATTTGCCCTATGCCACCCTTTCCTTTTTTGGGTTTATATCCATCTGCGACAAAGCTTCGCAAGGTCTTTCCCAACAATCCCTTGCTGTATTCGAATATGCTCTCGGCGCTGTTTATGTCGTATGGTAATTTGTTTTCCATTATCGGCTTTTTGTTTCTTGTCAGACAACAATAGTGTCCTTAAGATTAAGAAAGCGGGATTGGTTATTTTCCACTACTTCCCCCCCACTATCTTCTTTATCTCGTTGAGCTTGTTGAGCGCCTCGACGGGTGTGAGGTTGTTGATGTCCAGTCCGAGGATCTCGTCGCGTATCTGGCAGAGCACGGGGTCGTCCAGCTGGAAGAAGCTGAGTTGCATGCCCTCGCGGCTCTGGGCTATCTGTGCCGTGGGCTTTCCGGCGGAGCCCACGCCGGCGCCCTCGGCCTCGAGCTGGCGGAGTATGTCGTTGGCGCGCCTGACGATGCTGCGCGGCATGCCCGCTATCTCGGCCACGTGGATGCCGAAGGAGTGCTCCGAGCCGCCGGGGCGGAGCTTTCGCAGGAAGATTACCTTGCCGTCCTGCTCCTTCACGCTCACGTTGAAGTTCCTGATGCGCTTGAAGTGCTTCTCCATCTCGTTCAGCTCGTGGTAGTGGGTGGCGAAGAGCGTGCGCGCCCGCGCCTTGGGCTGCTCGTGCAGATACTCCACGATGGCCCAGGCGATGGATATGCCGTCGTAGGTGCTGGTGCCGCGGCCCAGCTCGTCGAAGAGCACGAGCGAGCGCGGCGAGACGTTGTTCAGTATGTTGGCGGCCTCGGTCATCTCGACCATGAATGTTGACTCGCCCAGCGATATGTTGTCGCTCGCGCCCACGCGGGTGAATATCTTGTCGACGATGCCTATCCTGGCGCTCTCCGCCGGCACGAAGCTGCCCATCTGCGCCATGAGCACTATCAGGGCCGTCTGGCGCAACAGGGCCGACTTTCCGGCCATGTTGGGGCCGGTGATGATCATTATCTGCTGCTTCTCGCCGTCCAGCAGCACGTCGTTGGGCACGTAGCTCTCGCCCGGCGGCAGCTGCCTCTCTATCACGGGGTGGCGCCCCTGGCGTATGTCGATGGTGTCGGTGGTGTCAACCTGCGGGCGCACGTATCCGTTCTCCTCGGCCGCCTTGGCCAGCGAGAGCAGGCAGTCGAGGCGCGCCAGCAGGTTGGCGTTGATCTGTATCTGGGGTATGAACTCCTGCATCGAGGCCACCAGCTCGCCGAAGAGCCTCGTCTCCAGGGCCAGAATCTTGTCCTCGGCGCCCAGTATCTTCTCCTCATACTCCTTCAGCTCCTGCGTTATGTAGCGCTCGGCGTTGGCCAATGTCTGCTTGCGCACCCATCCGGCGGGCACCTTGTCCTTGTAGGTGTTGCGCACCTCGAGGTAGTAGCCGAACACGTTGTTGTAGCCTATCTTCAGGCTGGCTATGCCGGTCTGCTCCGTCTCTCGCTCCTGTATCTTCATCAGGTAGTCGCGCCCGCTGTAGGCTATGTCGCGCAGCTCGTCGAGCTCTTGGCTCACCCCGCCCTTTATCACGCCCCCCTTCGAGGCCAGCTGGGGCGGGTCGTCCTGCACCTCGCGCTCTATGCGGTCGCGCAGCGACTCGCAGAGGTTGAGCTGCTCGCCCATGCGGCGCAGCGCCTCGTTGTCGGCGTAGAGGCAGGCCGTCTTCACCGGCTGCAAGGCCTGCAGCGCGGTCTTGAGCTGCACGACCTCGCGCGGCGACACGCGGCCCACGGCCACCTTCGAGATGATGCGCTCCAGGTCGCCCATGCGGCGCAGCTGCTCGTCGGCGCAGCCGCGGAAGTCGGGGTGGCGGAAGAAGTGCTCCACCACGCCGAGGCGCTCGCCGATGGCCAGCCCGCTCCGCAGCGGGAACACCACCCACCGCCTGAGCATCCTGCCGCCCATGGGCGACACGGTCTTGTCTATCACGTCGAGCAGCGACGCGCCGTCCTCCTGCATGGGCTGGAGCAGCTCCAGCGAGCGGATGGTGAACTTGTCGAGCCTCACGTAGCGCTCCTCCTCTATCCGCGTGAGCGACGTTATGTGGCCTATGTGGGTGTGCTGCGTCATCTCCAGATACTGCAGGATGGCGCCGGCGGCCGCCACTCCGCTGTGCATGTGATCCACGCCGAAGCCCTTGAGACTCTTCACGCCGAAGTGGCGCAGCAGCTTCTGCCGCGCCGTCTGCTCGGTGAACACCCAGTCGTCGAGCTGGAAGGTGAAGAACTTAGTGCCGAACAGCCGCTCGAAGTCCTGCTTGCGGCCGCGGTCGAAGAGCACCTCCTTGGGCGAGAAGTTGCCCAGCAGCTTCTCCACGTAGTCGGGCGTGCCCTCGCCCGTGAGGAACTCGCCCGTGGATATGTCCAGAAAGGCCACGCCGCAGGCCGCCTTGCCGAAGTTTACGGCGGCCAGGAAGTTGTTCTCCTTGTAGTTCAGCACGTTGTCGGCCATGGCCACGCCGGGCGTCACCAGTTCGGTGATGCCCCGCTTGACGAGCTTCTTCGTGAGCTTGGGATCCTCGAGCTGGTCGCAGATGGCCACGCGCTTGCCCGCGCGGACGAGCTTGGGCAGGTATGTGTCGAGCGCGTGGTGGGGGAATCCGGCCATCTCCGTGTCAGTCTTGCCGCCCGCGCCGTTGCCGCGCCGGGTCAGCGTGATGCCGAGGATGCGCGACGCCTCGACGGCGTCCTGGCAGTAGGTCTCGTAGAAGTCGCCGCAGCGGAACAGCAGCACCGCGTCGGGGTGCTTCGCCTTCAGGTCGAAGAACTGCTTCATCATCGGTGTCAGCTCGTTGTCTTTCTTAGCCATTGTGAGGGGGTGTTGGTGTTTTTGTTGTCGGCGCGGCCCCGCTTCGCTGGCGCGTGGAGCCACAGGGCGCAGCCGCCGGCCGCGCCGCCCGTATCATGCAAAGATAAGGAAAAGCGGGCGTAACGCAAAATAAAAAAGGCTATAAAATGAAGAATTAAGAATTAAGAATGAATTAAGAATGAAGAAAATGGGGGTTAGGGGAGGCCGGAACCGGCTTTTAAGTTTGTTTGCAAATATTAAATCCACGGGCCTTTTGCCCCCTGAAATTTCGCGGATTTGAAAATAAAAATCATTTGGCCGCAAATTCTGGCAATATGAGTGTGCAACTGTAACCAATTTGTCTTATGGGACTTATAAGTCTTATAAGACCAATTGTGCAACTTTTTCAGCCCCCGAAACCACCCTTTTCAGCCCCCCAGACGGCCTTTTTCGCCCTGCAGGAAGGGTCATTCCGGCCCGCGATACAGGCCATTTCGCAACGCAATATGGCCCATATCGCAATGCAATATAGGCCATATTGGAAAACCGGAGGCATTTTCCGGCTGTTTCGGGCGGCGGAAACCGCCGTTTTTTGGTTCATCCGACATTTAGAGTGATACGAGAATCATGTAGAGCATATAGCCTCAGTTTGAAATATCGTTCGTCCCT
>CALUGW010000035.1 GCA_944320305.1 uncultured Prevotella sp.
ACGCTCTTGCCTTTGGCACGGTTGCCCTTTGCGTCCCAAAGCTCCTTTGCGATGCTCCGCTTGCAACTGAACTGCGCTACCGTCCCGTTGATTGTAACCCGTCCCATGATGGGGACAATTCCGTTCTTCTCCTTGCTGCCGTTCGCATAGAACAGCACGCGAAATGTGCTCCTTGTCATACTCGTAATTTTTTGAGTGCAAAACTATAAATCAACGAGTTAAACCTTGACAAGCAAACCTACGCAGAACGGCGCAAATAAAACGGAGACTGTTAAATCTGCATTTCTGACGGGTAACGAATAGGAAACCGTTCTCTTTCTTCAATCCGCCGTGGAACGCTTTTCAGTCGTCTGCCCAACTTCACTGATTTTCTCCTAACTGCTTAAATCTCAATTTCTATTGCGTTAATCTGCCACTTTTGTTCGATTATTCCAACGATATTCCGTAAATTTGTGGGCGTATATAGGCTGCCTGCGGGTGCCGGCTTGGAGTCGGCCCGCCGCCGGGGCGTCACATTTTAGTTTATTTATGGACAGACTTATAGAACTTTATAAGCGGTGGTCGGGCGAGGCTCCGGCCAACATTCAGAAGCTGCCGGCGGCCGGGAGCAACCGCGAGTACTACCGCCTGGCCGACGCCGGCGGCGCGACCGTGATAGGCGTCATAGGCACAAGCCGTGACGAAGACCACGCCTTCGTCTATCTGAGCAACCACTTCGCCAGGCGCAAGCTGCCGGTGCCGCGCGTCCTGGCTGTCAGCGACGACGAGCTGCGCTACCTCCAGACCGACCTCGGACAGGTGTCGCTCTTCGACGCCATTGCCGGAGGCCGCGAGGCGGGAGGCCGCTACAACGTGAACGAGCGGGCGCTGCTGGCCAGGACAATACGCGAGCTGCCCAACATCCAGATACGCGGCGCGCGCGGACTCGACTTCAGCAACTGCTATCCGCAGCCAGAGTTCGACACCGACAGCGTGCTCTTCGACCTGAATTATTTCAAGTACTGCTTTCTGAAACCCACCGAGCTGGACTTCCACGAGCTGAAGTTGGAGGCCGATTTCCGCCTTTTTGCCAAGGATCTCACGGCGGAGCGCTCCGACAGCTTCATGTATCGCGACTTCCAGGCGCGCAACGTGATGCTCGACGGGCGCGGAAATCCCTTCTTCATCGACTACCAGGGCGGCCGCCGCGGGCCTTATTACTACGACGTGGCCTCCTTCCTGTGGCAGGCGTCGGCCCGTTATCCGCACAAGCTGCGCCGCGAGCTGGTCTACGAATACTACGAGTCGCTGAAGAACTACACCGAGGTGCCGTCCGTGCGCCACTTCGTCGGGCGGCTCAGCCAGTTCGTGCTGTTCCGCACTCTGCAGGTGCTCGGCGCCTATGGCTTCCGCGGCTACTTCGAGCACAAGAGGCATTTCCTCGACTCCATCCCCCCCGCCATACAGAATCTCAGGGAGATGCTGGGGCTGAAATGCTTCCCTTACCCCTACATGATGGACGTGCTGCGCCGCCTGACGGAGCTGCCGCGGTTTGCAAAGATAGAGCAGCCGGCGCTGAACAGGGCCGACGGTTTCCGCACGACAGACAGCAACGTCTACAAAGCCCACCCGCAAGACGGCCCGGCCACGTTCTCGAAGTACGACGGGCGCGGCCCGCTTGTGGTCAGGGTGTTCAGCTTCTCGTTCCACAAGGGCATACCCGACGACGAGTCGGGCAACGGCGGGGGCTACGTCTTCGACTGCCGCAGCACCCACAACCCCGGTCGCTACGAGCCCTACAAGAAGCTGACGGGGCTTGACGAGCCTGTCATCCGCTTTCTTGAGGACGACGGCGAGATACTGACTTTCCTCGACAGCGTTTACCGTCTGGCCGACGCCCACGTGCGCCGCTACATCCAGCGCGGCTTCACCGACCTGATGTTCAGCTTCGGATGCACCGGCGGCCAGCACCGCAGCGTGTATTGCGCCCAGCGTCTGGCCGAGCATCTCAACGCCAAGTTCGGCATCGAGGTGCGCGTCGTGCACCGCGAGCAGGGCGTCAGTAGCGTGCTTCGTGCCGCAGCTTCAAGCGCAGGGGAGGGCAGGCCATGACCGGCGGGCGTGAGATGCAGGCCATGGTGTTTGCCGCCGGGCTGGGCACGAGGCTCAAACCGCTGACCGACCGTATGCCCAAGGCTCTTGTGCCGGTGGGCGGCGAGCCGTTGCTCAGGCGTGTGCTGCGCCGTCTCGACAGTGCCGGGGCGGGGCGCGTGGTTGTCAACGTTCACCACTTTGCAGGCCAGATCGCGGACTATCTGTCGGCAAACGCCAACTTCGGGATGGACATCCGCGTGTCCGACGAGTCGGCGCGGCTGCTCGACACCGGCGGCGGGCTGCGCAAGGCGGCTCCGCTGTTCAGCCCGGACGCGCCCGTGCTGATTCACAATGTGGACATAATGAGCAACGTAGACCTGGCCGGCCTCTATGCCGCCGGGCTCCACTCGGACGCGCTCCTGCTGGTGAGCGGGCGCAAGACCAAGCGCTATCTGCTCTTCGACAGCGGCATGAGGCTTGTGGGATGGACAAACACAGAGACCGGCGAGGTGCGCAGTCCTTACCCCGCGCTCGACCCGGAGGCGTGCCGTATGTATGCTTTCGCGGGCATCCACGTGTTCTCGCCGCGCCTGTTCCCGCTGATGGACGGCTTCCCAGACAAGTTCGGCATAATAGACTTCTACCTCAAGGTGTGCTCCGAGGCCGATGTCAGGGGCTTCCTCAAGCCCGACCTGCGGCTGCTCGACGTCGGCAAACTGGACACGCTGGCCGAGGCTGAGGCCTTCGCCGCGACGCTATGACGATGATTTAAACAGTGCGATACGCACCAAAACCAATAACCAAACCCGTTTTACAACATGAACTGCCTACTGAAAACCTTTGCCGCCGCAGCCGCTCTCGCGGTGTGTGCGGGCGGTGCGCGAGCCGCCGCGGACACTGCGCCGCAGTCGGCCCCGGCCTTTACCGAGTGGCACGACCTCAGCGTCAACCAGCTCAACCGTATGCCGTGCCACACCTCTTTCTTCGCTTACGAGAGTGCCGACGCCGCCCGCCGCGGCGACATGACGGCCTCAGCCAACTACCTTTCGCTCAACGGCACATGGAAGTTCCGTTGGGTCGAGCATGCCGACGAACGGCCAACGGACTTCTTCGCCCCCGGCTACGACGACTCTGCGTGGGCAGATATGCCCGTGCCGGGCATCTGGGAGCTTAACGGCTACGGCGACCCTGTCTACGTCAACACCGGCTTTGCCTGGCGAGGCCACTTCAAGAGCAACCCGCCGGAGGTGCCGGTGAAGGACAACCACGTGGGCTCCTATCGCCGCACCGTCACCATTCCCGACGGCTGGAAGGGTCGCCGGGTGGTGGCGCACTTCGGGTCCGTCACGTCGAACATTTATCTTTGGGTCAACGGACGCTTCGTGGGATATTCCGAAGACAGCAAGATGGCCGCCGAGTTCGACATCACCGACTTCGTGAAGCCCGGCGCGAACCTCATAGCCTTCCAGGCGTTCCGCTGGTGCGACGGCTCCTATTGCGAGGACCAGGACTTCTGGCGGCTCAGCGGGGTGGGGCGCGACTGCTATCTCTACGCCCGCGACGCCAAGGCCGGGCTTGACGACCTGCGCCTCACGCCCGACCTCGTGAACGGCTACCGCGACGGCACGCTCGCCGTCAGCGCCACCGTAAGGGGCGGCGCCACGGTGCGCTTCGCCCTGGCCGACGCCGCCGGGCAGACGGTGGCGGAGTGCAGCCTGACGGGCGAGGGGAGGCGGAGCGCCACCATGAGCGTCGGCAACCCGATGAAGTGGACGGCCGAGACGCCCTATCTGTACACGCTGACGGCCACCGTCCTCTCTGGCGGCAAGGTGGTTGAGGTGGTGCCGCAGAAAGTGGGCTTCCGCAAGGTTGAGATCCGCGACGGACAGCTCCTTGTCAACGGCAGGCGCATTCTGGTGAAAGGCGCCAACCGCCACGAGATGGACCCCGACCTCGGCTACGTGATGACCCGCGAGCGTATGCTTGAGGACATACGCCTGATGAAGCGGCTGAACATCAACGCCGTGCGCACCTGCCACTATCCCGACGCCCCCGAATGGTACGACCTGTGCGACGAGTACGGCCTGTATGTGGTGGCCGAGGCCAACCAGGAGAGCCACGGCTTCGGCTACGGCAAGAACGCCGCGGCCAAGAAGCCCATGTTCGCCAAGCAGATAATGGAGCGCAACAGGCGCAATGTGGAGACATTCTTCAACCATCCCAGCATCATCATCTGGTCGCTGGGCAACGAGACCGTGGACGGCCCGAACTTCACTGCGGCCTATGAGTGGATAAAGAGCCAGGACCAGAGCCGCCCCGTGCAGTTTGAGCAGGCGCGCCTTGGGGCCAACACCGACATCTACTGCCCCATGTACCGCAGCCAGGCGCAGTGTGAGCAGTACGCCCGCGACCCCGCCTCGGTCAAGCCGCTGATACAGTGCGAGTATGCCCACATGATGGGAAACTCGGGCGGAGGCTTCAAGGAGTACTGGGATTTGGCGCGCAAGTATCCGAAGTTTCAGGGCGGATTCATCTGGGACTTTGTTGACCAGGCGCTGCACGGAACCGACGGCAGCGGCCTGAAAATCTACAAGTATGGCGGCGACTACAACTCCTACGACCCGAGCGACAACAACTTCAACTGCAACGGACTGATAAGCCCCGACCGCAAGCTCAACCCCCACGCCCACGAGGTGGCCTACTGGTACCAGAACATCTGGACCGTTCCGATTGACCTCAAGGTCGGACGCATAAAGGTCTGCAATGAGTTCGGCTTCCGCGACCTGTCGGCCTTCAGGCTCTGCTGGACGCTCATGGCCGACGGCAAGGCCGTGCAGAGCGGCGCGGTGGACCGCATCGACGCCGCGCCGGGGCAGAGCGCAGAGCTTGTGCTGCCCTACAGCGCGGCCGCCGCAGGCGACAGCGGCGCCGAGCTGATGCTCAACATCGACTACAGACTCAAGGCCGCCGAGCCGCTGATGGACGCCGGCCAGACCGTGGCCGGCCAGCAGTTCGTTCTGCGCGAGGCCGTCCTGAAGGCCGCCGCGCCCTCCGGCGGGCCAAAGCTGAAGGTGGCCGACAGCCGGAGGGACAGCACGATAACCGTCAGCAACAGCCTGTTTGCCGTTGAGTTCAGCCGCGCCGACGGCTTCGTCTGCCGCTATGACTACCAGGGCCGGCCGCTGCTCGGCGAGGGCGGCAGGCTGAAGCCCAACTTCTGGCGCGCCGTGACAGACAACGACATGGGCGCTGGCGTCAACCGCAAGTATGCCGCCTGGCGCGACCCCGGCCTGAGGCTCACGTCCGTCAGCCAGCGCAAGGTGAAGGGCAAGGGCGGCCAGACCGTGGTGGTGGAGGCCAGCTACGACATGGCGGCGGTGAAGGCTACGCTCACCATGACCTACGCCATATCGGCAGACGGCAGCATGCTGGTGACGGAGAGCATGAAGACTCACGGCGGCGACAGCGTTTCGGACATGATGCGCTTCGGCATGGTGATGCAGATGCCCTACGGTCTCGACCGCAGCGAGTACTACGGACGCGGCCCGGTGGAGAATTATGAAGACCGCAAGCTGTCGCAGCGCGTGGGCCTCTACACCCAGACGGCCGACGAGCAATTCTATCCCTACGTGCGCCCGCAGGAGACGGGCAACAAGTGCGACCTGCGCTGGTGGCGCCAGACGGACGCCTCGGGCTTCGGACTCGAAGTGACGCGCGACGGACTCTTCTCGGCGTCGGCGCTGCACTACGACATTGCCACGCTCGACGACGGCGACAGCAAGGAGCAGCGCCACAGCCCGCAGATGGCCAAGTCGGCCTATACCAACCTGACGATAGACCTGAAGCAGGCCGGTGTGGGCGGCATTGACAGCTGGAGCTCAAAGGCCATTGCCCTGCGCCCCTACCGCGTGGGCTACGGCGACAAGACGTTCACGTTCCGCCTGAAGCCTGTGGCAGGCACGGAGGGAATTAAGAATTAAGAATTAAGAGTTAAGAAAAATAGTCACATGGGCTGACGTGAGTGAATTAAAAGATAAAAATTAAAGATTAAAAGAATTACCTCAGAGGCTGCGGTTAGCCCTGCGTCACCTTTCGGCACAGCGGCATCTCCCCACAAAACAATTAAGAATGAAGAGTTAAGAGTTAAGAAAAATGGCTTTTGTGGCTGTCTTTCTTAACTCTTAACTCTTCATTCTTAATTTCCGCGGGGCTGTTGTCTGTCTCCCGCCTTCTGCCTCCTGCCTCCTGAATTTAACATTTCGAATTCCCTCGAAATAGAAAAATTCCGGCGGTTTTTGCCTCCTTGTTTTACCAAAAACAGCGGGCGATTTTGCAAAAAGGGTCATATTGCATTGCGATATGGCCCTTTTTGCATTGCGATATAGGCTATATTGGAAGCCGGAAAGACCCTTATTGCAGGGCAAAAACAGCCGTTTTGGGGCTGAAAAGGGCTGTCTTGGGGGGTGAAAAAGTTGCACACAATGTCTAATTAAGCCAATAAGTCTAATTAGTCCAATTAGTTACGGTTGCACACTCATGCCGTGCTTATTTGCGGCCAAAGGATTTTTATTTTCAAATTCGCGAAATTTCAGAGGTCTCACAACGCCAAAATTAACAGTTGAAAGGTTCTTTCACGGTCGGCGGGCCGGGCTGCTTCCACTTGCCGCAGGTTGTTTCCGGCGGCGGGTCTGGCCGGGCGCCAATCTGCTTTTGCGCCGTGCCGCAGCATATCGCAACCGCAATATGTCATTTTTTACACCTTTGTAAATGGAAACGCGGGAAAAATTGCTATCTTTGCAAATGGTAAGCTCCGTGCGGAAATGGCCGCGCGGAGCGGCAACAGACAAAAACAAGACTTGCATATGAGAGACTTTCTGAAATACACCCTTGCCACAATGACCGGCATAATGCTTCTGGTGGGCATCCTGGTGGGCCTCACCGTAGTGTCGGTGGTGGGCATGCTGGCCACCGAGCAGACGCAGCCCAAGGTGAAAGACAACTCCGTGTTCGTGCTGAAACTCTCAGGCGTGCTCAGCGAGAGGGCGCAGGACAATGTGTTCGGGCAGCTCGCGGGCGAGTCGGCACCATATCTGGGGCTCGACGACATACTTGCGGCCATACGAAAGGCCAAGGCCGACGACAGGATAAAAGGCATCTACATAGAGGCCGGACTCTTCGCTCCCGACTCTCCGGCGTCGGCCAAGGCCATACGCCGGCAACTGGAGGACTTCAGGAAGAGCGGCAAGTGGATTGCGGCCTATGCCGACACCTACACCCAGCTCTCTTACTACATCTGCTCGGTTGCCGACTGCGTGATGCTCAATCCGCAGGGAATGCTCGACTGGCACGGCCTCTCGGCTCAGCCGGTGTTTCTGAAGGACTTGCTCGAAAAGTTCGGCGTGAGGATGCAGCTGGCCAAGGTGGGCCGCTACAAGAGTGCCCCCGAGATGTTCACTGCCGACGGCATGAGCGACGACAACCGCCGCCAGGTGCAGGCTTACATAGACGGAATGTGGGACGCGATACTCTCTGACGTGTCGCGCAGCCGCAAGATAGGCTGGCGGGAGCTTGACCGCTATGCCGACGAGCTTGTCACCCTGGCCGCACCGCAGGACTATGTGCGCAAGCGGCTTGTGGACACTCTCGTCTACGCCGTGGACGTGAAGAACGTGATAAAGCGGCGGCTCGGCCTGGCTCCCGGCCAGGCCGTGAGCCAGCTTGCGCTGGCCGACATGAAGGCGCTGCCCGACCCGCAGGGCGACGGGGGCGGCGAGGTGGCCGTGTATTACGCCTGCGGCGATGTGGTTGACACCAATCCGGGCGGACTCTCGGCCTCGCCGTGTATAGCGGCCGACGACGTCTGCAAGGACCTGGAGCGGCTGGCGGCCGACGACGGCGTGAAGGCGGTGGTGCTGCGCGTCAACAGCGGCGGCGGCAGCGCCTATGCCTCGGAGCAGATATGGAACTCCGTCAGGCGGCTCAGAGAGCGCAAGCCCGTGGTGGTGTCGATGGGAGGCATGGCCGCCTCGGGCGGCTATTACCTGGGCTGCGCCGCCAACTACATCTTCGCCGAGCCTATGACGCTGACAGGCTCGATAGGCATCTTCGGAATGTTTCCCGATGTGAGCGGGCTGCTTACGGACAAGCTCGGCGTCAGGTTCGACGAGGTGAAGACCAACCGCCACAGCGCTTTCGGCACTCCGGCGCGCCCGTTCACCGACGAGGAGATGGCTTACCTCAGCTCTTATGTGGACCGCGGCTACCGCCTCTTCCTCAAGCGGGTGGCCGCCGGGCGGCGCATGACCGAGGCCCAGGCTGACAGTGTGGCCCAGGGCAGGGTGTGGCTTGCCACCGACGCGCTCGCGGCGAAGCTCATCGACGGCCTGGGCGGTCTCGACGAGGCCGTGGAAAAGGCGGCCGCGCTGGCACGGCTCGACGAGTGGCACACCGCCGGCTATCCCGCTCCGGCGGGCTGGCTGGAGCAGCTGCTGGCCGCGTCGGCCGACCGCGGGAGCCTGCTGGACGGGCGGCTCAGGGCCGCGCTCGGCGACTACTACTCTCCGTTCATGCTTCTGAAGAATGTGGACAGGCTCGGCGCCATACAGGCACGCGTGCCTTATCAACTCACAATAAGATAAATGGAAGGCGACTTCATCAGAATAAACAAATGGCTGCTGCCGCTCAGCTGGCTCTACGGACTGGGCGTCAGGCTGCGCAACACGCTCTTCGACATCGGCGTGCTGAAGTCGGAGAGCTTCGACGTGCCTGTCATCTCGGTGGGCAACATCACCGTGGGCGGCACGGGCAAGACACCGCACGTGGAGTATCTGATAGGCCTGTTGCGCGACAAGTGCCGCGTGGCGGTGCTCAGCCGGGGCTACAAGCGCAAGAGCCGGGGCTTCGTGCTGGCCGACGCCGGGGCCACGGCGCGCACTGTGGGCGACGAGCCTTGGCAGATGAAGCACAAGTTTCCTGACGTCACCGTGGCCGTGGACGCCGACCGCCGCCACGGCATAAGGCGGCTCTTGGAGCGCGGCGGCGACGGGGCGGCGGACGTCGTGCTGCTCGACGACGCCTTTCAGCACCGCTATGTCAAGCCCGGGGTGAACATTCTGCTCGTTGACTACCACCGGCTGATCGTCTACGACAGGCTGCTCCCGGCGGGCCGCCTGCGCGAGCAGCTCTCGGGAAAGAACCGGGCCGACATCGTGATTGTGACCAAATGCCCCGCCGACCTTAAGCCCATGGAGTTCAGGGTCATCACAAAGGCCATGAATCTGTTCCCGTACCAGCAGCTGTTCTTCACGCGGCTGGACTACGAGCCGCTGCGCCCGGTGTTCAAGGGCAGGCCGCGCGGCCTTGACACTCTGCCCGACGGATGCCGCATTCTGCTGCTCACGGGCATCGCCTCTCCCAAGCAGCTGGCCGTGGACCTGGCTCCGCTGTGCCGCGACATAACGCCGATGGCATTCGGCGACCACCACGCCTTCACGCCGGCCGACGTGGAGCGCATCAACAGCACGTTCGCCTCGATGCCGCAGCCGCGTCTCATCGTCACCACAGAGAAGGACGCCGCGCGACTCGTGGGGCTTGACGGACTGAGCGGCGAGGTGCGCCGCGCCATGTACGCGCTGCCCGTGAGAATCAAGTTCATGCTTGACCAGGAAGAGAAATTCAACGAAACGATTATCGGATATGTACGAAAGAATTCAAGAAACGGCATCCTGGCTGAGACAAAGGATGACGTCAAGCCCAAAGACGGCGATAATACTGG
The DNA here is from genome assembly GCA_944320305.1 of uncultured Prevotella sp. Taxonomy (GTDB): domain Bacteria; phylum Bacteroidota; class Bacteroidia; order Bacteroidales; family Bacteroidaceae; genus Prevotella. The sequence continues at coordinate 9,848 of CALUGW010000035.1, forward strand.
GAACCGGCCTCGGACAATTAGCTTCAGAAATAACTGACTCTTACGAGTTCGCATACGCCGAGATTCCCAACTTCCCGGTGTCTACCGTCGAGGGGCACGCCGGAAAACTCATCTTCGGCAGGCTCGGCGGAAAGGACATCATGGCCATGGAGGGGCGCTTCCATTACTACGAGGGCTACTCGATGAAGGAGGTGACGTTCCCCATCCGCGTCATGTACGAGCTTGGCATCGGCACGCTCTTTGTCAGCAATGCCTCGGGCGGCATGAACCCTGAGTTCAGAATAGGCGACCTGATGGTCATCACCGACCACATAAACCTCTTCCCGGAGCATCCGCTGCGGGGCAGGAACTTCCCCACAGGGCCGCGTTTCCCCGACATGCACGAGACGTATGACAAGGCGCTCATTGCCGAGGCCGACGCCATTGCGGCCGAAAAGGGCATCCGCGTGGTGCACGGCGTCTACGTGGGAGTGCAGGGGCCGACGTTCGAGACGCCCGCCGAATACAAGATGTACCACCGCCTCGGCGGCGACGCCGTGGGCATGAGCACCGTGCCGGAGGTCATCGTGGCCCACCACTGCGGCATACGCACCTTCGGCATAAGCATCATAACGGACCTCGGACTGGAGGACACGCCAGTGGAGGTGAGCCACGAGGAGGTGCAGGTGGCGGCCAACAGGGCGCAGCCGCTTATGACGGAGATAATGCGGGAAATGATAAGGCGGGCTTGAAAAAAGGAATATGCAATGACAGAAATATCAAAACTGGGTGAGTTCGGGCTGATAGACAGGCTCACCGGCGGCATAAAGCTGAAAAACGAATCAACGGTCAGGGGCGTGGGCGACGACTGCGCCGTGCTGCATTATCCCGACAAGGAGGTGCTCGTCACCACCGATATGCTCATGGAGGGCGTGCACTTCGACCTCACTTACACCGATATGCGCCACCTGGGATACAAGTCGGCGCAGGTCAACATCAGCGACATATTCGCCATGAACGGCACACCGCGCCAGCTCACCGTGAGCGTGGCGCTGAGCAAGCGTTTCTCAGTGGAGGACATGGAGGAGTTCTACGCCGGTCTGAGGGCGGCCTGCGACCGCTGGGGAGTGGACATCGTCGGGGGCGACACCACGTCGTCTTTCACAGGCATGGCCATCAGTGTGACCTGTATCGGCGAGGCTGGCAGGGCAGACATCGTGTATCGCGACGGCGCGCGCGACACCGACCTGGTGTGCGTCTCGGGCGACCTCGGCGCGGCATACATGGGCCTGCAGCTGCTGGAACGCGAGAAAACGGTCTACTACCAGCAGGTGGACGAGGCCAAAAAACGCGGCGACAAGAAGACTCTTGAGGCGCTGAGCCACTTCCAGCCGGATTTCGCCGGAAAGGAATATCTGCTCCAGCGACAGCTTGAGGGCATGGCGCGGGGCGACATCCTGGCCCGTCTGCGCGAGGCGGGAGTGCGCCCCACGGCCATGATGGACATCAGCGACGGACTGTCGAGCGAGCTGATTCACATCTGCACTCAGAGCCGCGTGGGCTGCCGGATTTACGAGAAAAACCTGCCGATTGACTATCAGACGGCCGTGATGGCCGAGGAACTGAACATGAACGTCACCACCTGCGCCCTCAACGGTGGCGAGGACTACGAGCTGCTGTTCACCGTTCCGATTGGCGACCACGAGAAAATCAAGGCCATGGAGGACGTCCATCTCATTGGCCACATCACCAATGAGAGCCTCGGCCGGGTGCTCGTGACGCGCGACGGCGGCGAGTTTGAGCTGAAGGCGCAGGGCTGGAACCCGCTGAAGTGAGCCTTTGGCGTAGTGCTGGCAGATGCGGAACGGAAAGGCGCGTGCTCTATAAGTGCCTTTCCGTTCCGCATTTCTGTGCGTTCAGACGGCCTTGGGAGTGCGCCGTTTATGGACTCTGCGTATGCTGTTTGGAGCTTCTTTGTGTGCAGCTTGAGGCTTTGGGGTATGCAGCTTGTGGCTTCTTTGTGTGCTGCTTTTGGGGCCGCAACAGATGGAACGCACAGTGTCACAAAAGCGGGTTTGTTGTTAAAAAACACTAACAAAGAAAACTTTGTCCTTTGTTTATTTTTGTTTGTTGAAATTAATGCCTACCTTTGCACCCGCAATCAAGCAATGATGGTGCCATAGCTCAGTTGGTAGAGCAAAGGACTGAAAATCCTTGTGTCCCCGGTTCGATTCCTGGTGGTAC
>CALUGW010000036.1 GCA_944320305.1 uncultured Prevotella sp.
TTAGGGACGAACGATATTTCAAACTGAGGCTATATGCTCTACATGATTCTCGTATCACTCTAAATGTCGGATGAACCCAAAAAGTTCTTCCTCTTCAGAATCGCCATGTTGTATGGTTATCCCCACTAAATTTCTACTGCCCCGTTTCTATGTGTAAACACAGCCAACCCAAACCGTTTGTTTACGCATTGTTTACGCAGACAAAGAAAAAAGCACCTGCGATTTCTCGTAAGTGCTTGATTTCCAACGTGGGCCATCCAGGGCTTGAACCTGGGACCTCCAGATTATGAGACATTTGCTCGTGCATTGCAACTCCCTGTAATTCAATCTTTTATGGTATAGTCTCTTTTTATTTGCAGTTATTTTGCAGTATTTTGACGGAATCGGCATCCCATCCGTCCTGATAGAACGCGCCCTCGCCGACCAGCAGCCACGATGGGGAGACCTTGTAGTCGGCGACAAGGAAACCGAGCCACGCCACTTGGAAGATGTCGCGTGACATATCCTTTTCGAGCGTGTTGAAGTTCCAGCGGTTTATTCCGTAGCGTTCGGTGAACGTCTGTTTGCCCCGAATGACCTTGTCGGCTTTCAGGCGGCGCAGGGCCTCGAAGAAGCGGCGCACTATTTCTTGGCTTTGGGCTGTCTGCATAGCTCCTCCTGTCTTTTGTAGGCCGCCTCGAAGCGGTCGTTGATTGCCTTGTCGCGCTCGGCAAGGAGCGCGTCCCAGCGCGTGAGCGCCTCCAGCCCGAAGTCGGTCTGCCCGTCCTCCAGCTGGCGCAGCTCGTCGGGGGTCATCACTGGCATGTATTTTTCGAGTTCGAGCAGCTTCAGCAGGTGGCGTTTCACGGTGTCGGCGCCGGTGTTGAGCATAGCGCCCTCGCCGAGCAGCAGCCAGCGGGCGTTGAGTTCGGGGAACTTCTCAAGCAGCGAGACAATGGGGCGGATGCCGATGCCGCCGTCTTTCAGCATCTTGTGCAGGTACTGGGGCGACCAGCCCATCAGCGAGGCGAACTCGGCCTGCCTGCCGCCGGTCTTGTATTGTATGAATTGTAACAGTCGCTCGTTCATCATTTATCGTTCGTTGTATCTGAAATCAAGGCCGTAACGCCCATACCTTGCAAACTTTCTGTCGGAGCTTACAAGTGGAATACGGTCGGAGATGGCCTGTGCGATAATCAGGCGGTCGTTGGGGTCGCGATGGTCGTCATAAAGTGGCAGGTTGGCAAGGCATTCAGTTTCATTGACACGGGAACTATTTTCACGCCCCACTCTACGATTGAATTGACGGCGTGCATTGCGGCCATTCTTGTATCCGTTCCTTTGGGCATTTCGATTTTCCCGATTTGCACAAGATGCACAACTTCCTGTATACATATAATACTTGTCAGGAAAGAGTTTCCGTAGTCGGAAAGCAAGGCGCGGACATCATCACTAATGTTATCATCTTGTCCGAGTATGACAAACACAAGGATGTTAGTGTCAAGATAATACCTCATTTCAAGATATATTTCATGTTTTTCTGCGACACTTTCCAGCCAAGCTCTTCCGCCTTTCCACTCAGCAACCACTCGCCAATTTTGCTCAACTTACCCTCCTTGGCTTTCTTCTCTTTCAAAAAGTCAATTATTCCATTTCTTTTCACTGGCTTCATACTTGTCTTTTTCGTTTCCATATTTATTTTGTTTTATTGTTCAATATTTAATGTACCGCCAGTCAGAACAGCTCGGAATGACTCCCGACCCGCACAACCTTTATGCGGTCATCATCAATCCACACCAGCAGGTAGTCGTCCTTTATGTGGAGCGCGTCTCTCTTTTCAGGGTCGTGCTGTATTTTCTTGATGTCCTTTTTAGCCTTTGACGAATATACTATCTCTTTCATAGCGACATTATGGACTCGATGAGCGCGTCTTTTGATGAGGTGTCGAGCTTCCCGGCGTACTTCCCGTCCCGTATCTCCTTTATCGCTTCCATTGTCTCCTTGTTGTGTTTGGGCGTTTCCGCCTTATCCGTCACCTTTACGCTCACTACGCCCTGCAGCATCTTCACGGCGGCTTTAAGCTTCGGAACAAGCGAGTTGTCCTCTACTGTCAAAACAATCTGTTTCATATCCTAATTCCCTTTGTTTTTATTGTTCAACATTTGCTTTCCTTGTTTCCGGGTGCGCGTCGAGGTACATATCGCGCAGGGCTATGGCCATGAGGCGCACTATGGCGAACATGTCGAACCGCACGGACTTGCCGTCGGCGGTGGTAATCCTGTCGGGCGAATAGTAGACGTAACGCTTCACGTCGTCGAACTCCTCGCGCCACAGGCTCTTCAGAAGCACGTCGAGCGCGGCTTGGTCAACATCATATTCCGTGCGCGGAGACATTTCCCCGATACGCGCCATGAGGCCGTCTTTCATTTTCTCGAGGGCTTCCTTTGCGTGGCTCTCGGCGAACAGGCGCAACCCGGCTTCGGTCATCTTCAGGGGGCTCGCCTTGCGTGCGAGGCTGTCAATCATGGTCTCGTCAATCTTCATCACCCATTTCGACAGCTCGGTAAGGATGCCGTTGTTCTCGGTGGTGAGCCGTTTCAGGTCTCTTATGTCTTGGCTGTGAACCGCAAGGGTTTTCTCGTGCTCCTTACATGGCAGCTCGCCCACGGTGTCCTTTACGACCTGCCGCAGCTCCTCACGCAGGCTACGCATGTCTTTCTCGTGCTCGCGGCACGGCAGCGCGGAGGCCTTTTCCTCAAGCGAGGCCACCCTGTTTTTCGTCTCGCTCCGCTCCACCTCCATTTTCGCGTATTTACGGAACATCCACGCCACCGCGCCGACAACGGCCAAAATCACGCTCAGCCCTGTTCCTATGGCGGTGAGTATTATTTCTATCTTATCCATAACTTTTTTGCAAATTTACCGCATTTTTTATTTGTTCATCTTTTCAATTATCGAAAGCAGGCGGACAATTTCCAAACCGCGATTATACAGAAGTTCTTGAATTGTTATCATGGACTTTTCACTTATACACTTATCGGGAACAGGCTTTCGTTCATTTCTTTAGAAACTCATTGGCACACCAAACTTCTTTATTATCCGAAAGTCGTATTTTCATTTTTCCAAACTCCATATCAACAACAACACCGGAAGTACCTTCTTCCAATATCGCAATCCTACCCTGTGCCGACATCAATTCAAGACCTCGTTCATCTTTTCTGTTGCAAAATTTCGTCATTTCGTCGTAGCTGTCTTCATCTGCCGCGACAATACATTCTTGCGAAACAAAAACCGCATCCCCTAATTTTATTTCGTTCTTGTTATTTCCACAAGAAACAAGCACTATTGACAGTGCGATTGCTACAAACACTATTATTTTTTTCATATTCATATAATTTTATTTCACAGACATGCACAGCAGCACCTTATACATCCCGAACACGTCGGACAGCGAGACCTCGAAAGGGGCGTAGACGGGATCCGGGTTAATGGAGATGCACCTAACATACCCATCTTTATCGGAGGGGACGATGCGCTTTATGACCGTGCCGTTGCAGGTGTCGAGCACGTAGGTCTTGCCCCACTCGATGAAAGCTCGCTCGTTTATCTTCTTGATGAATACCCGACTGCCGTTGGGGTATTCGGGTGCCATGCTGTCGCCGGAGACCTGCATGGCGAAATCAACGCCGCAGATGGGCGACACCACCCTCTCGCAGTCATACTCGTTAATCGACGCGACAAAGTCGTTCAGACTGCCGCCAATGGCATACACCGGGAGCAGCAGAACCGTTGTCGCTGTTTCCGACGTGCCATCATTGCTGCTTTTGGGCTGAGACACGCTTCCATCCTTAAACATGTCGCCCTCGCCTGTCAGAAACCACACCCTATTAATATCTTGATAAAAATTCAATATTTTGTCGGCGGCCTTCTTGCCAATATCGCTTTTCCCTTTCCGTGCCTGCCCAATTAGTCCAACCGACAAGCCACAGTTTACTGTTACCTGATTGTCGTTCAGGCCTTTTTCAGCCATATATTTATCAAGCCTGTCTATAATCCTATTCATAAATTTTTATTGATTTTTTATCTATAAAATTTGTTTTATATTGATTTTTTATCTATCTTTGCACCGTGTTTATGAAACTACTTTCTAAACCGCGTATAAAAGTACGAATAAAAATTGAGAATAAACTAAAAAGGATAAAGAAAAAATGACACAGAAAGAATTTGAGGAGCGGATAGGCCGCGAAGTGACGGGCGATGAGTTCGAGAGAGCCAACGACATATACATGCTGTCGGGCGAACTTGACAAAGACCGCTTCTGCGCGGACTACAAGAAGCACAAGGACAGCGAGATAATCGCGGCTCTGTTTGAGACGGCGGACAAGCAGAAAGACAGGCTGCACGTGCTGACCAAGGAACGTGAGGGGCTTGTGAGCTTCCTGGCAGACATGGCCGAGCTTACGGGCGAGGCCGAGATACAGCGGAGGGCGGCGGCGATGGCCGGATGGCGCGGGTATCTGCGCATGAAAATCCACAAGGGCTACGAGCTGTGGACAGACGAGCTGAAAATGCTGGATGAAATACTGAAAGAAAAATGACGGAAAGAAAGCTACGCATCGAGATTAGGAGCGGCAGGCAGCGCAAGGAGATAACATTCCCCGTGCCCGAGGAACTGGAGCGGCACCTGCTCGACCTGCTGAAAGTGGAGGACGCGATGACAGGCTCGGCGTTCAAGACGGCAGGCAGCAAGAACATCAAGGTGAGAATAACTACATTCCAATTTGACAAGAACTTATAAACAAAACAGATACAATGGAAACAATAGACGTAAGGACACCGACGGAAAAGGCGCGTGAGGAAAAGCACAGGGCGATATGCCGCGCGTACCTCGGCCTAAGCAACCAGCACCCGGAGTGCAGGCCGCACAGGCTGATGTCGATTGTGGCGAAGCAGTACGGCATGACCGTGCCGGGCATCAAGAACGTGCTCGCCTCGCGGGGGCTTTACGAGGGTGCGAGATAAACAATTCTAAACCTTTTAATTGACCGGGATATGGAAAAGTTAGGACAGGTATTTCAGTTGGTAACGGCGGCGGGGCTGCTTCTTTGGGCGGCGTTTATGGTTGTCCGCCTGCTTGCGGGAGGCTACGATGCGTTTTATGTTACTTGCTTCGGCCTGATGGCCGCGCTGGGCTGCAACTTGTTGAGAATATCAATCAGGGAAATGAAAGGAGGTGAGGAATGATAACCGCTACAGAGCCACGGGTGACGCTTGACGGACGCTACACGGTGTCGCAGACTTGCCTCGCGCTGGGCATCCACCGCAACACGCTGCAGCGGTACACGGAGCAGGGGCTGATAAAGTGCGGCCTGCGCAGGGAGACGGCGCGTAAGTTCTACCTCGGCAGAGATATAATAAAGTTCTGGAGGGCGCAGATATGACAAGAACCCGATTTGTGGAAAAGACCGGGGCTATGGCCGCCGTGATGCTCGCCCGCCTGATGGACAACGTTCAGGACGGCGTGGGCGCGGCGGAGGGGCAGTTCCAACTCGGCAGCCACGAGGTGTGCGTCTCAATAGACCCCACGGGGTGCGACGTCACCGTGTACGACGAATGCGGCATGGCCGAGTGCCTGCCCAACGTGGAGGAGGCCGTGCGCCGGGCGATGCCCACGCCCGGCGACGCCCTGCGGGCCGTGGAGCTGGAGGCCGACGACACGCTGGCGGAGCTTTCCACCCGCCGCGACATCTGCCGCGCCTACGGCTGGAGCTGCCCGTGGTGACGACGGCGCGGGGCACAAGGACTACATTTGTTTCATTCTGATATTTCATTTTTGTATGACAGAGCCGCCCGCTGGCGCGTGAGCGCGGGGCGGGGGCGGAAACCATCGGATTCTTTTAGTTTTATGGTTTTTAGTTAATGGTTTTACCACGCCGCCGGGAACTTGTGAAAGCGGTACGGCGGTTTTCAAGAAAAATATTACAACAAACGCCATAATTTAACAGGTTAAGACGCGCCGCAGCGGCGGCGTATGTGTGAATATCTTCATAGTGTTTGAAGTTAAAAACAACTTCACCGGGCCTGCCAACGCGTGAGCGCAGGCGGCCTTACACGGGGGCGAAAGGAATGCGAGTTGCGAGTTGCGAATTACGAGTTACGAATTACGAATTGGGCTGCGCCCGCCGCGTGGGAGTGCGCAGCCAACTCAAAATTCAAAACTCAAAACTCCAATGGCCTCGGACGGAGTTCAAGCCTCCGCGCCCCCACAATGGCTTACAAAATGGAAGCAGCCCGCATTGAGGCGCAAGACGGCCTGAAACGTTATCCGAGACGGCCTGAGACGGAGGCCGGAACAGGCCGTCTCACAAGCCGCCCCTGCGGGCATGGAAACCGTAAACCGAGAGGGCGGGAAACCTGACAGAGTGAAAGCAACGCGGGAAGCTGAAAGACCGCAAGACCAAACATAACACAACAACAATGAGCAACGAGATTATCGAAATCAGACAGGCCGAGATGCTGCAGGCCATCAACCGCAGCGAGGTGGACATCCAGATTGCCACGGCGAAGCAGTACCCGCGCAACCTGCCGGAGGTGCTGAACAAAATCGCCACCTACGCCACGATGGACACGGAGACGGCTGAGGACTGCTTCTACGTCTTGCGCCGCAACGGCTCCACCATCGAGGGGCTGTCCGTCCGCATGGCCGAGATCATCGCCGGGGCGTGGGGCAACCTGAGGGTGCAGACGCGCATCATCGGCAACGACGGAAAGACCATCACGGCGCAGGGCGTGTGCCACGACCTTGAGACGAACGTGGCCGTGAGCGTGGAGATGAAACGCCGCATCACGGACAAATACGGCAAGACATTCTCAGAGGACATGCAGGTGGTGACGGGCAACGCCGCGTCGGCCATAGCCTACCGCAACGCCGTGCTGAAAGTCGTGCCAAAGGCCGTGACGAAGCGCGTCATAGCCGAGGTGAAGAAAGTCGCCCTCGGCCAGTCTCTCGACCTCGAGACGAGCCGCCAGAACATGATACAGTACTTCGCCAAGCTCGGGGTCACGGAAGAGATGCTGCTGGAGTACCTCGGCATCAAGAAGCGTGAGGAGATTGACAAGGAGGCCGTGTTTGAGCTTAGGGCGACGGCCAACGCCATCAAGGAGGGAACGACCACCGTGCAGGAGAGCTTCATCAAGCCGATAGAGGAACGCCGACAGGCAGAGGATGCCAAAAAAAAGGCGGAGGCGGTAAAGGCCAAGGCAGCAGAGGCCGCAAAGCGCACGGGCGGCGGAAAAGTCACGGAAAACGGCGGAAATTCCACGGAAAAGCCAGCAGATGAAGTACCAGCCAACGTAGACCCCGAAACTGGAGAAATCAAACAATAATAATCACTTAAAACCACAACAGCAATGTTACCATTAACAAAAAAGAACTTGGTTTCAATTCTTCTCAAAAAAGCGGATGAAGCATTGAATCCTACCTCAAGACTGAGGAACTTCGTCAAAGAATGGATTTTGGAAGATTCAAGCAACAGAGGGGTAATCTTTATCGCGTTCGCGAAAAGCGGTGAAAATATCGCTTCCGCATGTTTTACTGACAACGACGAAATGATGGTGAGCGCACTGAGAGCCGCCCTTGTTAGCAACGATAAAATAATCGCTATATTCAAAAAAGCATTAAACTATGAGTTACACAATCATCAGGCCGCAAGACCGCAAGGAGTGGTTAAGGCATAGAGAGAAAGGAATAGGCTCGTCGGAAGTCGGAACGATACTTGGCCTTAACCCGTTTGAGACGCCTTACCAGTTGTGGAGGCGTAAGAAAGGGCTTGACGCGCCGAAGCAGGAGAGCTTCGCCATGAAAGCGGGTCATTACCTGGAGGATGCGGTCAGCCTGTTCTACCGCGACGAGACGGGCAAAGAGATAATCAAGCGCAGCGCAGGCGACTGGCTGATAGTGAACAACGAGAGGCCGTTTCTGCGCGTGTCGCCCGACCGCACGTATTGGATTCCCGACATGCCCAAGAACGACCGCAACAAAGGCATACTGGAATGCAAGACCACGCAGATGGAGATTGACGAGGACAGCGTTCCGCAGCACTGGTTCTGTCAGCTCCAGTATCAGTTGGGCGTGGCGGAGCTTCCGCAGGGGGCGTTGGCGTGGCTGACGATGGGCAGGAAGTTCGGATTTAAGGACTTCATGTTTGACAAGGAATTCTATATGTGGATGATTGAAGAGGTGGAAAAGTTTTGGCGTGACTACATCATTGGCGACCAAGAGCCGTTGCCCGTCAATGTTGACGATGTGCTGTTGAAGAACCCACACCACGTTGCAGGCAAGACGGTAGAAGCCACGGATGAGCTGATTGACGAATGCCGCCAGTTGAAAGAGCTGAAAGAGGAGCTTAGCGGACTTGACAGCCGCAAGAAAGAACTGGAAGCCGCAATCAAGATGGCTATGGGCGATGCGGAGGCCATTGTAGCACCGCACACGGTAAAGCCGCTCGCAACGTGGAAAGCGACAAAGGGCAAGACGTGTTTTGACGAAAAGAAGTTTGCCGCTGAAAACCCCGAACTGTACAAGAGTTACCAGTACACAAAGCCCGGCATACGAATGTTCCTCTTAAAGTAATGAAGCTATGGAAAATCTGTATGGCTCGATATGCCTGACCGACATTCCAAAGGAACTGATAACGGTCGGCAAGAACGGAAAGAAGTACCTGAACGTGGTCATCAACGCGCGGCGCGAGGTCTCCCAGTACGGACACACGCACTACATCAAGGCATACTGCAAGAAAGAGCAGCAGCGCAGTGGCGTGAACTATTACATCGGCGACTTGAAGCCGAGCCAAATGCAGCCCGAACAGCCGCAACAGGGATATTCGCCACGGCCAGCGAACGTCCAGTCAGGAAACGACGATTTGCCATTCTAAACAAGGGAACATGCACCTGATAAGCAACCAGCAGCGGCGCGAGGTGGTGGAGTTCCTGACAGCCTTTATCGAGCTGACACCCGACGGAGGCAGCAATCGGATATACAACCTAAAACGCCGCGCTGGATTGCTCGTCAGGAAGCTCAAAGAGAATCAAGAGATAAGTAACGAAACGGCGAAAGCCATCAAAAAACAAATGAACCATGGATAAAGTGTTAGGACAAGAGTACGGGAACATTGCGGAACGTTGACGGGGTTTTGGAGCGCATACGCCTGACTTGTCCTGACATCGTGATAATCGAGCAGTAAGCCAAGAATGGTAGCGGACGCGGCAAGACAGAGGGCTGCAAGGCAGGTTCGACCCCTGCCGTCCGCACAATAAACGCAATAAATCATGTATGAGTTAAGAGATTACCAAAGGGAGGCCGTGGACGCGGCGGCTCGCTTCTTCTCTTCAGGGAGCAAGAAAAACGGGCTGATAGTCCTGCCGACAGGGTCGGGAAAGAGCCTCGTGATAGCCAACATAGCGTTACGTCTTAACGCGCCTGTGCTTATCTTCCAGCCAAGCAAGGAGATACTGGAGCAGAACTACGAGAAGCTGTGCTCCTACGGCGTTCTGACGGACGTAGGGATATTCTCGGCCTCGTTCAACAGAAAGCAAGTGTCAACAATAACATTCGCCACCATCGGAAGCGTAAAGAACCGCAAGGACTTTTTCCGCCGCTTCCGCTACGCGATAATCGACGAATGCCATTACGTCAACGCGGAGGCAGGGATGTATAAGGACTTCATAGAGACGGTCGGATGCAAGGTGTTAGGACTGACGGCAACGCCCTATCGCCTGTACAGCAACCGCTTCTACGGCTCGATGCTCCGCTTCATCACGCGGACAAACCCGCGCATATTCAACGAGCTGCTGTACTGCGTGCAGGTCGGCACGCTGCTACAGCGCGGCTACCTTGCCAACATGAACTACTACCAATTGAACGTGGTAGATACCAGCCGCCTGAAAGTTAACAGCACGGGCGCGGACTACACCGACGCGAGCGTGAGAAACCATTATCGGGAAATCAAGTTCAACGACACGCTGGAAAACATCGTGCAGAGGCTGCTGGTGGCAGGGCGCACATCCGTACTCGTGTTCACACGCTTCATCGAGGAGGCGGAATACGTGGCACGGGCATTGGGCGGACGCGCGGCGGTAGTAAGCAGCAATACGCCGAAACAGCAGCGCGAGGCGATATTAAAGGCGTTCAAGGCGAAGAAGATAAACGTAGTGGCGAACGTCGGAGTGCTTACCACGGGCTTTGACTTCCCGGAGCTGGCCACGGTGGTGCTGGCACGGCCTACCATGTCGCTTGCATTGTACTATCAGATGGTCGGCAGGGCGATACGCCCATACGAGGGCAAGACGTCCTGGATTGTCGATTTGTGCGGAAACTACAAGCGTTTCGGGCGCGTGGAGGACTTGCAGGTCAGGCAGACACGCCCGGGCATCTACGCCGTTT
>CALUGW010000037.1 GCA_944320305.1 uncultured Prevotella sp.
AGCTTTGTGCCGTCGCGGTAGATGTTGTACTTCACGTCGAAGTACTCATCCCCCGTCATGCGCCAGCTGCAGAACACTCCGCCCTGCGTGCGCATGGCCACAAGCCCCCTGTCAAGGACATCCGTCGCCCGCTGCGCCATGGCGCCTGCGGACAGCATCCCCAACAGACATAGGGAAAGTAATCTTTTTTTCATTTGTGTTATTTTTAGTTATTGACTAATGGATCTGATATACAAAAGTTGGAAGTGATAACAAAGCCGTTCAGTCATTGTTTGACAGATTCTTCATGCAAAAATAAAACAAAAATCGCAAACGGCAATAATGTTTTAACACAAAAATCGCAAAACGGCAGAAAAATCATCGGCACACAAACAAAAGAGCCGTATGCGCCCGGATTTCAAAGACACGGGTGCAAACGGCTCTTCTGCCAAGCGGAACAGGCAAACAGCGTCAGCCCACGATGGCCGTGCCCTCGCGCATCTTCTTGTAGAGGCGGTCGATGATGCAGTCGGCCAGCGATATGTTAGGCACGTGGATCATCTTGCAGCCGAGCGCGTCGGCCACGGTGAGGAACAGCTCGGCGGCGGGTATTATCACGTCGGCGCGGTCGGGCTTGAGCGAGTAGCGCTCGATGCGCTCGCGGTATGTGAGCGACTTCATCTCGCCGTAAATCCTGCGCAGGCCGTCCACCGGCAGCGTGTCTTTGCTCTTCTTGCCCTTGCCGCTGTCGTAGAGGCGGCAGAGCTTGTTGATGTTTCCGCCGGAGCCTATGATGGATATGTCGGGGTATGCGGCGGCATACTGCGCCAGCTCGGCCTTCATGCGCTCGAAGGTCTCGTCCTCCACGGCGCCGCCGAGTATGCGCAGCGTGCCGAGGTTGTAGGAGCAGCTGCCCACGATGCGCCCGTCGCTGATCATCGATATCTCGGTGCTGCCGCCGCCCACGTCCATGTAGGCATAGTTGCCCTTGCGGGCGTAGCCGCTCTCCACGGAGTTGTCGCAGAGCAGGCGCGCCTCCTCGCTGCCGGGTATTATCTCGATGTTCACGCCTGTCTTGCGCAGAATCTTCCTGAGCACCTTGCGCCCGTTGGCGGCGTCGCGCATGGCCGAGGTGGCGCAGGCGCGGTATTCGGCCACGTTGTAGAGCTTCATCAGCTGCTTGTAGCTCTTTATCATGCACATCATCATGCGCTCGCGCTCGGGAGTTATCTCTCCGATGGTGAACACGTCCTTGCCCAGCCTGAGCGGTATGCGCAGGAAGAGCACCTTGCTGAACTCGTAGTTGCCGGCGGCGTCCTCGATGACATTTTTTATCAGCAGGCGCGCTCCGTTTGAGCCGATGTCGATGGCCGCGATGTTGCTGTTCTCCATAATAATCAGTTCCTTGTGTTGTTATACTCCTGTGACTCTCTGAGATACTCCATGTAGAGGCTCTCCTGCGAGCGGAACGGCTCGCCCTGCTGCAGCTCGTTGCGGCCGCAGCCGTCAACGACGCGCCCGTTGGCGGTGTCGCGCAGGCCGTAGTCCACGGTGCGCGCCAGGTCGCGCTGCAGGTCCTCGTCATAGACGGGCGTGAGCACCTCCACGCGGTTCACGAGGTTGCGCGGCATCCAGTCGGCGCTGCCCAGGAAATAGCGCGGCTCCCCTCCGTTGGCGAATATCAGTATGCGCGAGTGCTCCAGATAGCGGTCGATGATGCCCACGGCACGCATATTCGGCACCGACGGCGGCACGAGCGAGCAGTTGCCGCGCAGCACAATGTCAATCCTCACGCCCGCCGCGGCGGCCTCGTAGAGGCGCGCGGCCACATCCTCGTCGGTAATGTGGTTTATCTTCATCCTGATCCAGGCCTCCGCTCCGGCCTTGGCGTTCTTCGTCTCGTTGTCGATCAAGCGCAGTATGCGCGGCTTCATGTCGTTGGGCGAGACGAGCAGCTCGCGGAAGCGCACGGGCTTGAACGGCTTGCGTATGAACTCGAAGACCTTTTTCACCTCGCGCACCAGCGACGGGCGCGCCGTCATCATCATGTAGTCGGTGTAGACCTTGGCGTTGCCCTCGTGGAAGTTGCCCGTGCCTATGCAAGCAATGTCGCCGCCCTTGCAGCCTATGTAGACGAGCTTGGAGTGGACTTTGAGGCCCTCCACGCCGAAGACCACTTCTATGCCGGCCTCCTGCATCCGCTTGCTCCACTTGATGTTGCTCTCCTCGTCGAAGCGGGCCAGCAGCTCGATGACCACCGTCACCTTCTTGCCGTTGCGTGCGGCGCAGATGAGCGTGTTGACCACCTTCGAGTCCTTGGCCAGGCGGTAGAGCGTGGCGCGTATCTCCTTCACATCGGGACTTAGCGCGGCCTCGCGCAGCACGCGGATAAAGCTGTTGAACGAATGGTAGGGCACGTGCAGGAAGCGGTCCTTCTGCCTGATGGTGTCCAGGATGCTGTTCTCTGTCTCCATCTCGGGCTTGACGATGGGTGTCCACGCGGGGTAGCGCAGACCGGGCCGGCCGCAGCCGGGAAAGGCCATCAGGTCCTTGTGGTTCTGATAGCGCCCGCCGCTGACGATGGTGTCGAGCTGGTCCACATTGAGCTTCGACATTATCTTGCGCAGCAGCTCCTTTGGCATCCGCTCGTCATAAATCACACGGATGGGCTCGCCGCGCTTGCGGCTCTTCACGCCCTTGGCCACTTTCTGCACCACTCCGTAGTTCAGGTCGTTGTCAATGTCCATCTCGGCGTCTTTGGTGAATTTGAAAGAATACGCCTCGTAGGTACACTTGCCCCCGCCGATGAATATCAGCGGCAGACAGAAGCGTATCACGTCGTCGAGATACATGATGTCGTTGTAGCCGCCCGACGGCGGGAGCACCACGAAGCGGCCCACCTCGCGGTCAGGAATCTTTATCAGGGCATAGGTCACCGCAGGCGACTTCTTCCCGTCGTGCCACTGCGACCGCCTCACAGCCAGATAGATGCTGTCGTCGTAGGCGTCGCCTATCTCCTTTATCTCCGACAGCCACACGGGGTTGGTGATGCCGTTGAGCCTGTCGAGGTAGAGACGCCTGATGAAGAGCTTCTGCTCCTCGTTCAGGTCGGTCTCGTGGAGCAGGCGTATGCCGTGTTTCTCCAGCTCCGCCGTCACCACGCCCACCGCGTGCTCAAACTCCTTGTTGTAGACGGCGTTCAGGTGGTTTATCTCCTTTATTGTCTTCTTGGCGCGGGTGCGCTCAGCCTTGGGTATGCGCTCCTTCGAGTCGGCTATGCGGTTCAGCGAGGCCACTCGGACGCGGAAGAACTCGTCGAGGTTGTTGGAGTAGATGCCCAGAAACGACATCCGCTCAAGCACGGGCACACTGTCCTTCTCGGCTTCCTGAAGGATTCTGCGGTTGAAATACATCCAGCTCACATCGCGCTCAACGTAGCGCCCCACTCTGCTGCTCTTCTTTGTCTCCATAATTCGTATAGGTTAAATCTGTGCAAAATTACACCCGCACGGCTACAATCATGTTTCGACAGTGTTAAAATGGTGTTACAGCGCGGCACGTCAGGCTCACCACTTCACCACGCCATACTTCTCCTTGTACCATATCTGCCAGGCGTTCACGAGGTTCTGCCAGATGACGTATGCCCCCGGCGCCAGGGCGGCCAGCGGGTCGAGAAACGTCAAGGCAATCCAGATGCCCACCACGGTGTTCTTCTGCCCCATGGCCTGCCCCGCGCTCACGCTGTCGCCGCAGGCGTGGCCCACGCCCTTGCCTATGGCGAAAAGCCCCAACGTGACGGCCAGCGGCGCGAGCAGCAGCAGGCCGAGCGTCAGCCCCGACACGGTGGCATGCATGATGTTGCGCACGGTGACGCCCGTGACGATGGACAGATTGACGCACCATATATAGAAAGCCAGGTTGTGCACTCCGGCCACAGCCGCCGTAAACCTCGGCACCACCTTGCGGCACACAAGCGCCAGCGCCAGCGGCACCACCAGCACCGACGCCACATTGCGCAGCACCGGCGCCGCCGCCTCAAGGAAAGTGATGTCGGCGCCGCGCTCTATCAGCGGCAGGAGCAGCGGCACGGCGACTGCCGTCAGCACATTGTCAACAATGGTATAGATGGTCATCGAGCCGATGCTGCCGCCGAGCTTCTCCGTCACCACGGCCGCGGCAGCCGCCGTGGGGCACGACACGCAGACGAACACGCCCGTCAGCGCCAGCCGCGAATGCTCCGCCCCAACCGACACTATGGCCAGCACCAGCAGCACGCACAGCGCCATGCGGATAAGCTCGAGCCACACGTGCCACGAGCGGAGCCTGAGGTCTCGCACGTCTATCTTGCAGAACGTGACGAACAGCAGCACAAACAGCAGCACCGGCAGCACGCCCTCCATATAAGGCTCCACGGCCATGCCGAAAGGCACGAGCGCCGGCACATTGGCAAACAGCAGATAGACCGCCGTGCCGAAGCAAAGCGCGGCCACCAGCGACCACCGCTTTATGAATGACAATACGTTCATGCTTCCACACAGAAATTGTTACTTATGTGCAAAGATACACATTCCGAACGAAAATGAAAAGGAAATGGGATGAAAAAGCCCAGCCCGCCATAACAGCCCCACCCACCGGGGAAAAGTGGGAGCGGGGCTGTCAAGGCGGGCTGCAAAGGGCTTTATTACTTTTTCACTATTCCCCAAGATTCCACGCATCGAAGCGGTGGCCCTTGGCCTCGGCATTGTCGGTGGCGCCGGAATAGTTTATTCCGCCCGAGCCGTTGTCACTGTCGGAGAAATTTATAGAGCTAGCAATCATGTTCTCGGTCTCAATTTTCAGCACCGCCATTTGCGGCTTCATATATTCTTTTTTCATTTTTGTTCTGTTTTATTCGTTGTTGGTTTATTTCACCACCACTTTCTTTCCGTTGAGTATGTAGATGCCCTTTGTCGGAGTGGTCACGCGCTGGCCTCTGAGGTTGTAGTACACCTTCTCGCCCTCATCAGCCTGCCTGGTCTCGGCCTCCACGTCCTCAATGGCCGTGGCCGAGCCGTCGAGACTGAAGAACGTGAGCTTGCCGGCGCTCTCTGTCGGCACGCGCAGATATGCCTTGCCGGCGGCCACCATCTTGTTGTTGGCCAGATAGAAGCCGGAGCCGTTCACGCCGTTGCTGTTGAGTATGAAATTGGTGTAGCCGTACTGCTCGTCCGGCAGCTGCTCTATCGTCTCAAGCACTCCCACGAACATGTTGCCCTCCGTCGGAGTCACGTCCGACACCGCCACGGCGATGTCCTCAGTGGCGGGGCCGCCGTCGAGCGAGCGTATGAGCACGCCCTCGCCTGCCGCCACGGTATTGGTGCGGGTGAGGTTGACGGTAGTGCCGGTCACGGTGGCCGTGTAGGCCGCTATGCTCTTCGCGTAGGTGAAGTCGAGGTCAACCGCCGGTGTGAGCGTGGCAAGGCCCTTGGCGCCGGTGATGGCCACAGTCTGCACATACGGCGCGTCCGCGCCCCGGTCAGTAGTAATCAGCAGATTGTCAAACTGGCACCTGCGGTCTGCGTTGTCATAAGTGGACCCGACGGAGAATGTAGCCAAGGGGTTGGTGTTCATCATCCTCACCTTGTGGGTGTTGGTGGTAATTTGCTGCCCATTGCCCCTAAAATCACACTCGGTCGTGGTCGTTATCACCTTGTTGGCGTAGTCGAGCACAATGGTGAAGTGCGTCTTGCGCCCCCAGATAACCTCCTTGCTGGCATGATACATATCGCCTGTCTCCACGCCCAAGTCTGTCGTAAGATCCGAATAATATGGCTCGAAGTCGAACGAGGCGATGTTTTCACCATCTTCATCTTTCAGGTTGAAGTAGACCCTTTTGCCCACCAACTTGCCAAAGCCAAGGTCGAATGCCACCGTCACCTTGTCGTTGGCTCCGGCGCGCTCTATTTCGGGTATGGTCACGATGTGCTCGCCACTGCCAAGCACGAGACGCTCATCGGCGTTGATTTCCGTCGGGCAGCCGCTGTTAGGCAGTATCGCCATTTCGCCCTTAGCGCCAAGCACCTTGTCGTCGGCTATCGGGTTTGAGAAATCGATGTCCACATTTTCCATGTGCGGCGAATAATGGCCCTCGGTGGTCTCAATGAGCAAATTGTCGAACTGGCACCTGCGGTCTGCGTTGTCATAAGTGGACCCGACGGAGAATGTAGCCAAGGGGTTGGTGTTCATCATCCTCACCTTGTGGGTGTTGGTGGTAATTTGCTGCCCATTGCCCCTAAAATCACACTCGGTCGTGGTCGTTATCACCTTGTTGGCGTAGTCGAGCACAATGGTGAAGTGCGTCTTGCGCCCCCAGATAACCTCCTTGCTGGCATGATACATATCGCCTGTCTCCACGCCCAAGTCTGTCGTAAGATCCGAATAATATGGCTCGAAGTCGAACGAGGCGATGCTTGCGCCTGCCGCGTCTTCAAGGTCGAACGCTACGCGCCCGTCAATCTGCTGGCCGAAGGCGAGGTCGAACGACACCGTCACCAAATCCCTATGTCCGGCGCGGCCGGCTTCGGGCATGGTCACGGTGTGCTCGCCACTGCCAAGCACGAGACGCTTATCGGCGTCGATTTCCGTCGGGCATGAACTATTCTGTTGGATGTTCATTTCGCCACTCGTGCCAACCACCTTGCCGTTGGTTATCGGGTTTGAGAAGTCAATGTCAACGTTGGTCGTCACCGTGCCCGGGGCGAAGTGCCTCACAACAAGGTAGAGCCGGCCGTCCTCATAGACCAGGATTGCCTGCAAGCCGTCCTGCACCCCGGCGGCGAGGCCGCTAACATCGCCCTCAATCACTATGTCGTTGATGTTTCCCTCTATCTTGTCGAACTCGCCGATGAGATACTTGCCCTCGGCTATGTGCTCCTCGCCGTCGACGGGATGGCAGACGAACTCAAGCACCGGAGTGCTGTACTGCGGGCCGTTCTGCCAGTCAACG
>CALUGW010000038.1 GCA_944320305.1 uncultured Prevotella sp.
GACGAACGATATTTCAAACTGAGGCTATATGCTCTACATGATTCTCGTATCACTCTAAATGTCGGATGAACCATTTTGGTTCATCCGAAATTTGGAGTGATGACTCTATATGCGTGAATATCAGCGAATATGGAATTTGTTTGATTCTGTATATTACTGATAGACAACATACCCCATATCCAAAAATTATAATCTATCATCACGAAAGAGGCAATAGTATTTTAACGCATAGAGACATAAAAATCAGCTAAGAAACAGATTGTTATGCCTATATCGCATGACTTATTATACAACACTCAATATCCATCACTCCAAATTTCGGAAGGACCATAATTTATTACAGCAACTAAAAAAGCATACCCACTGATGGTAAAAACCATATAGAAGGTATGCTTTTGTTTTTCAAATAGAATATTATTATCCTCCATCATTTCTTTTGCGGCCTGGATTGACGAGGCATTGGGGGATGATTATAACGTTTCAGCATACGACGATGAAACTTGTCTTCTGCATTTATCACGTCAAAAAGCTTGCTTGCAGAAATAATCGACATAAACTTGTTGTGGTAAGTCTGCTGGATTTGTTTTAGTTCAAGCTCTAACTGATCACGTTTTTGAATTACATCACGACAGCCTTTCTCATCTGTAGGTTTAACCTTGCCCAAGCGTCTCATTCTGTTAAAGATAACCCTTTGCTTCTTGTTCATTTCATCATAAACAGGAAAGAACTTCGAAGATTCTTTGGGCGTCAGACAGGCCTCCTTGGCAATGAACTGTTCCATATCCGCCCTAAATTTCTCAGGAGAAAACTTCTCCCGCTTTCCTTGGGCGCTCATTTCAAGAGCAAGAAAAAATACAGCGAATGCAAAAAATATTCTATTCATCAAAATAATCTTATTTCATTAATATTGTTTTCACAAAGCCTGCAAATCCGGCAACGAATGGAATTATAAAACAAAAGATTCTCAATATTCTGAGACTCCCTCACTCAGGTATGCGTAAATGTCTGTATTATCTATCATTGCGTAATCTGCAACGGCATCATCATACGCCTCTGTTTCCACTGATGAAACATATTGACTCCCTGCTCCCGTAACATGAGTATGCCCAGAGAGACTCGTTCTGTTAAAATAGAACAACGCACTGACAGCCCCAGCCAGAATACATGCCGCACACGCCACAATTCTGATTTTCATCAGCCTACGCCGCGGTCTCAGTTCAGTCACAAAAGCCCGTTGAGGCAATTTGTCCATAAGCTCCGGCACAAACCTCTCAAAATACCCGTCAGGCACACTAAAAGAATTTTGTTCCGCCACCTTGTTAATGTAATCATTCCTCTCCATCATGGCCTTATTCTGTTTTTATGTTTGACGCAACAAAAAACACTTCGTTTAATCATGTGACTTAAAATAGTCTGATATTTTTCTGACAGCAATGTGATAAGAAGCTTTTAGAGCACCTTCTGTAGCCCCCAAAATCTTACTTATCTCACTGTATTTCATATTTTCATAATAGCGAAGGTTGAAAACGGCCCGTTGCACTTCGGGCAACATTGCAATGGCGGCCTGCAGTTGTGCGGCGATCTCATCCCCGTCAAAATACTTATCCGCCATTAGTCTGTTCACAATCTCCTGTCTTTCTTCCGGATTCACAGACACTTCTTTTTTCTTTCTGCGGACATAATCCAGACTTTCATTGATGGCTATCCGATAAAGCCAGGTGGAAAGCTTTGAGTCATTGCGGAATGTGTCAAGATGGCACCACGCTTTTATAAAAACATTCTGCAGCACGTCATTTGCGTCATCGTGAATCAGCACAATCCGACGAACCTGCCAATACAACTGCTCGCTGTATTGACGCACAACAATCTCGAAAGCCTTACGCTGGGATTCCGGTTTCGCCAACAAAGACATTATCTGCCGTTCATCGTAATTTTCCACCTTATTAATGACGTTTCAATCTGTTAAAGGTTTAATATTTTCATATATTATTGAATCATAGCCGTAAATATCTGGAAACGACTTTAACTCACCGTCAAAATCCTTCCACAACGTAAAATACAGAATAAACAACTGCACACATGGCTTGACATACAATGATTTTACAAGGGGAGTTATATCCTCCTTATCCGAAACATATTTCATTCCTCGTGTTGTTCTCGGCTCCATCCCCATTGAAATCCGAAGTTTGTCCAATGTCCATTCATCTTTTTCCGCCAAAAGGAATTCTGCCAGTTCGTATGGCTTTTCAACTCTCACACAACCGTGCGACGCACTCCTGACAGTCCGTGAGAACGTCCTTTTGGTTGGCGTGTCATGCAGAAAAACAGAAAAATTATTGGGGAATCTGAAAACAATGCGCCCCAAGGAATTCCATTCGCCCCCCTCTTGCACAACTCGGAAATCGCCACTCTCAAGCATTTCAGCCGTAATCTCTTCCAAACTAATCCGCTCCCCAGTCTTACGCTCAACCACAAAATAATGATTCCGTGCAAAATACGAAGTGTCGCCGGCATGGGGCAACACATCATGCCTGACAATGCTCTGCGGTATATTCCATACTGGATTCACGTCCATTCTGTTGATACAACTGACAAGCAACGGAGTCTTATTTGACCTTGAGCCACAAACAACCTTCATGTCAACTGCCGAATCTGTGCCAAATGTGTACAAATGGAAAGCAGGAACGTTGACAACAATACATTTTTGTTTAATATCAAAAGGTGTCTTCATCTTCCATCGACAACGCTCCATATTGCAAAGCAGCATACGCCGCCTGTCCTCTGACGCACCAGCCAAAGCATTGCGCAGACTCACATAAAATGAATCACACAATGCGGTTGACTGCAAAACCGTCCTTATTGAATCATTTCTTGCACTCATCAAAATGCCACAGACGAATTTCGAATCAGGTCTTGTGGTCTCTATGTCATACAATTTTTTATAGATCGGGAAGCGCCGAGGTTCCTTTGTTTCAACAGTGTCAAGCCTGTTGAACAGTTTGTCCGGATTGGTGAATCCAAAACCGAACCCCAGTACATAGCGCAAATAAGCTTTTGTCAAATGATATTCCAGACGTGCGTAAGTGGAACAAACCGTATTGTTCAAGCTGTCAATCCTCAAACTTCGTACTCGCTGCAAATCGTTTCGGATTGTATCAACAAAAAATGCTCCCGCTGAAAAGCCGTGCTCACCAACACATTCCAGATATGCCAATAGAGTGTCTGCTGTTGCTGTGACACCATTTCTGCCAATCCATACAAAATGTCCGTTATTCAAATAATAATCACTCACAAACCTATCTGACGAAAACTTGACAGCTCCAGATTTGCACAGTTTAATGATTTCAGACCGCAACTCTTTGCCGGACAATGTAAAAACAGGCGTTCTCAATTCTGAAAACGCCTCAACCGAAATATCATTGTTTGTGTTATGTATTTTCCTTTTACAGCAGACAATAACAATGACTGCAATAACAAGCAGCAGAACTATCGAATAGACACTTTTCTTACCACCCGGCCAACTTTCAATATGTAGCACCCCCGAGGAATATTAAGTTCAACACGTTGTGACTGGCTGTCAATCCTAAATGTCGCCACCTTACGGCCTGTCAGAGAAACAACTTCCAGCACCTGCCCCTCCGCACCGGTCACTGTTAATGTTGACTTCGATACTATTATATTCACCCCGCCGTTCTCCACTTGCTCCAGAGCCTCTGTGCCTGAAACATGAGCAACGGCAGAACCAACATTGCCGATAGCGACCGTGAATGCAAAAACAAAAATTAATATATTTCTGTACATATTGAGAATGTCATTCTTACTCCTGCAAAAATAATACATTATTGCAACACCACAAAATTTATCAAACAGAAATTTCGCCAAATAAAGTCCTTAAACGCATATTTTAACAAGTTATTGTGTCTAAATGCTGATTTTTCAACTTCAGTGTAATGAAGCAAACCGTCAATTCACATTGCGCTGTCATAAAACCAGCACTGCAAATAAAGGCTTAAAAAGCCAAGCAGACAGCTCAAACATCTATCACATCCAGCTCATCTGACAAATATGTGTTTTCAAATATAGCCTTCGCCTCATTAAGCAATACGCTCTCGTCGTCATACCTTGCCGAATAATGCCCCAAAATCAGTTTCCCGACATTAGAATCCCTTGCCAACATCGCGGCCTGACCGGCAGTCGAGTGGAAATATTTTTGAGCCATTTGCAGGTTGTCCGAGCCATAAGTGCTTTCATGATAGAGGGTTGAGACACCCGACAATATCTTTGACAGTGCCGGAGTATATTTTGTATCGCTGCAATAAGCATAGCTTCTGGGCGGCGCGGCAGGAAAAACAAACTTCGAGTTGGGTACCAGCGTGCCGTCCGGCTCTATCCAATCCTGACCGCACTTTATATTATTGATCTGGCAAACCGGTATCCCATACATATCAATCATATCGCGCCGGATGTGCGGCAGAGTCGGTTTTTCCCTGAACAAGAATCCACAGCAAGGCACTCTGTGTTCCAACGGGATAGTTGTCACCACCAGACTTCTGTCTTCATAAATCACCTCTTCGCTCTTTGTGTCTATGGCATGGAACACCACCTTGTAGTCAAACCCATGGCAGAACAATTCCATCTGCGCGTCCAACATAGGGCCAAGCTCTGCCGGTGAATAGATATGTAATGGCGCTGTACGTCCCAGCATCCCCATCGTGGATATCAGACCTATCAACCCAAAGCAATGGTCACCATGCAAATGCGAGATGAAAATATTGTCAATACGCGAAAATCCGAGCCTCGAACGCCTCAACTGCGTCTGGCAGCCCTCGCCGCAATCCACGAGAAACAGCTTGCCCCTGATCTCAACAACCTGAGCCGAGGCATTGTGTCGCAATGTGGGAAGCGCACTTCCACAACCCAAAACATGGACTTTAAAAGGCAACATATCCATAAGTTTTATCTTTCTTCTCTCAGCCTTCAGCAGCCTGCCTGGCCGGCAGCCGCCTGAATCCGAACAGCCCGCCATGAGCTTTCCTCAAACTCAAGGAGTCAATCCCCACGAAACAAATATCAAACGTGTCTGGCGCCAACACCAGCTGCCCGTTAAAAATTCTCCACGACGTATAAGGCTTTGGCTCCCGCACGCTGCCCTTGACCAATCCGTTGGCGCAAATTTCGAACGACTCGTCAATACAGCCCCATCGTCCGAGCAGGGAGGTCAGATTTATCACCTTGCTTGCAACAAACCCTTCGTTCCGGTCATAATAACCGACCACAGCCATACTGTCGCCCACAGACAGGCCGCCGACGACATTGCCACTGTCTCTGGCTGACGCCAAGAAACAACTGACAGTATCCACGCCGTCTGTTATCAACTCAAGCGTGTTCATCGCCGTGCCAGTTCCGCATATTCCATATCGCGTGGTATCGGCAACCGCAACACTCAGTGTGTCTTTTATCTGCATCACCTGCCCTTTCTTATTGCGGTTTGAACAAGAAGAGGCCACAGCCAACACAATTACCAAACAGTAAAATATCTTCATATTGAATCTTGATGCGTTTTCTTTTCCTGCGCTTTGGCTTCTTCCCAAAGCGCGTCCATTTCCCCAAGCGTCATTTCGGTCAAAGGCCGCCCTGTTTTAATCGAGTGATTCTCAATATATTCAAAACGCCTGATAAACTTTTTGTTCGTAAGCTCAAGAGCGGTGTCCGGGTTCAAATGATAAAGCCTTGCGGCATTTATAACACTGAAAAGGAAATCTCCCAGTTCCTCAAGTGAGCGGTTCTTGTCCTCGCGGCGCAATTCATCTTCAAGCTCTTCCAGCTCCTCGCGGACTTTCTTCCACACATCGCCCTTGTCTTCCCAATCAAAGCCCACGTTTCTTGTCTTCTCCTGTATGCGGTATGCCTTGATTAGCGATGGCAAAGCCGCCGGCACTCCCGATAAAACGCTCTTGTTGCCGTCTTTCTCTTTCAGTTTCAACTGTTCCCAATTTTCTACAACCTGTCGGGCGGTAGAAATCCTGTCCTCCGCCTTCCCTGCCGCAGGCACCTCGCCATAAGGCAACGGCTTAGGATTCTCAGCTCCGATTTGTGACGGATGATATATATGCGGGTGACGGTATATCAGTTTGTCCACAAGCCTGTCACAGACATCCGCCACATCAAATTGCCGGTTCTCTTCCGCTATTCTTGAATAGAAACAGATGTGCAGCAGCACGTCGCCCAACTCCTTGCATTCATCATCGGCGTCCTCTTTGACCAGAGCGTCGCACAATTCGTAAACTTCCTCTATTGTATTTGGCCTCAGCGACTGATTCGTCTGCTTTTTGTCCCACGGGCATTTTTCCCTGAGCACATCAAGCACGTCGAGCAGGCGTCCGAACGAACGTAATTTCTCTTCTCTTGTATGCATAAAAACAATTATTTTAATATGCAAAAGTAACACTTTTCCATGGATTTTTAGTACTTTTGCATCGTTTTTATCTTTAAGAAATAATAAAACATTTTCATATATGGAATTAGCAAGCAAATACGATCCGCAATCCGTCGAATCAAAATGGTACCAATACTGGCTCGACAACAAACTGTTCAGCAGCAAGCCCGACGGGCGCGAGCCTTATACTATTGTCATTCCGCCGCCAAATGTGACCGGAGTCCTGCACATGGGCCACATGCTCAACAACACCATTCAGGACATATTGGTGCGGCGGGCGCGCATGGAAGGCAAAAACGCCTGCTGGGTTCCTGGAACAGACCACGCCTCCATTGCCACAGAAGCAAAGGTGGTGAACAAGCTGGCACAGCAGGGCCTGAAAAAGACAGACCTGTCGCGCGACGAGTTTCTCAAGCACGCCTGGGACTGGACAAACGAGCACGGAGGCATCATACTCAAGCAGCTGCGCAAGCTGGGAGCCAGCTGCGACTGGGACCGCACCGCGTTCACAATGGACGAAAAGCGCTCCAAGGGCGTGATTAAGGTCTTCTGCGACTTGTACAACAAGGGGCTTATCTATCGCGGAGTGAGGATGGTGAATTGGGATCCAAAGGCCCAGACCGCGCTGTCCGACGAGGAAGTGATTTACAAAGACGAGCACTCAAAGTTGTATTATCTGCGCTACATGGTGGCCGAGGAGCCGGGACGATATGCCGTTGTGGCAACAACACGCCCGGAAACCATCATGGGCGACACGGCTATGTGCATCAACCCCAACGACCCCAAGAACCAGTGGCTGCGCGGAAAGCACGTCATTGTTCCGCTTGTGGGACGCCGGATACCGGTCATTGAGGATGACTATGTAGACATAAACTTCGGTACAGGATGCCTGAAAGTGACGCCTGCCCACGACATCAATGACCACGCCCTGGGCCTGAAGCACCATCTTGACACAATTGACATTTTCAACGACAACGGCACAATCAGCGAGGCTGCCGACCTTTATGTCGGAATGGACCGGATGGATGTCAGGGTGAAGATAGCCGAAGACCTTGAAAACGCCGGCCTGATGGAAAAAGTCGAGGACTACAACAACAAGGTGGGATTCTCCGAGCGCACCAACGTGCCTATCGAGCCAAAGCTGTCAACACAGTGGTTTCTGTCGATGAAACATTTTGCCGATATGTCGCTGGAACCGGTAATGAATGACGAAATCAAATTTTACCCCTCGAAATACAAGAACATTTACCGCCACTGGCTCGAGAACATCAAGGACTGGTGCATCAGCCGACAGCTGTGGTGGGGGCACCGCATCCCGGCTTACTACTTCACCACTGCCGAAGGCAAAAACGATTTCGTTGTGGCTGAGAGCAAAGAAGAGGCGCTTGCCGCTGCGAGAAAGGCCAATCCGGCACTTACCGCAGACGGTCTCCGCCAGGACGACGACTGCCTCGACACCTGGTTCTCATCATGGCTCTGGCCGATTTCTGTGTTTGACGGGGTCAACAATCCGGACAACAACGAGATAAACTACTACTACCCCACAAGCGATCTTGTCACCGCCCCCGACATCATTTTCTTCTGGGTGGCAAGAATGATCATGGCCGGATACGAGTACCGCGGCAAAATGCCGTTCAGGCATGTGTACTTCACAGGCATCGTGCGCGACAAGCTGGGCCGCAAGATGTCAAAAAGCCTCGGCAACTCGCCTGACCCGCTCATGCTTATCGACAAATACGGCGCAGACGGAGTGAGAATGGGCATGATGCTTTCTGCCCCGGCGGGCAACGACATCCTGTTCGACGAGAGTCTGTGCGAGCAGGGCCGCAACTTCAACAACAAGATTTGGAACGCCTTCAGACTGGTGAAAGGTTGGGAGGCCGCAGACCTCCGGCAGTCCGACACGAACGCCATTGCCACCAGATG
Source organism: uncultured Prevotella sp. (assembly GCA_944320305.1). GTDB lineage: Bacteria > Bacteroidota > Bacteroidia > Bacteroidales > Bacteroidaceae > Prevotella. The sequence goes on from CALUGW010000038.1 coordinate 8,363, forward strand.
GTTTGAGGCGAAGCTGCGCCAGACCAACGCGGAGATTGAGGACCTGTTCAAGAAATACAGAATATCCGAGGCACTCATGGCCGTCTACAAGCTGTTCTGGGACGAGTTCTCCAGCTGGTATCTCGAAATGGTGAAGCCCGCCTACGGCCAGCCCATAGACCGTGAGACCCTCAACGCCACACTGCGCTTTTTCGAGACGTTGCTCAAGATGCTCCATCCGTTCATGCCGTTCATTACCGAAGAGCTGTGGCAACACATCTATGAAAGGACAGACGGCGAGTCTATCATGCGCGACAAGCTCGAAGTCGGGCCGGTGCGCGAAGACGACAACAGCATCATTGCCGACATGGAGAACGTCAAGCTCGTAGTCAGCGGCATCCGCACTGTCAGAAACCAGAAGAACATCGCGCAGCGTGACGCCTTGACGCTCCAGGCCATAGGCACCAACAGATACAGCGGCTTCAACTGCATCATAAGCAAGATGACCAACCTCAAGGCAATAGACGTGGTGGCCGAGAAAGACTCCACGGCAGCCAGCTTCATGGTGGGAACAGACGAGTTTGCCGTGCCGCTGGGCAGCATGATTGACGTCGAGGCGGAAATCGCCAAACAAGAAGCCCAGCTGAAACATCTTGAGGGATTCCTGGCCGGAATCAACAAGAAGCTCTCCAACGAGAAGTTTGTGGCAAACGCGCCAGAGACCGTTGTGGCCATGGAGCGCAAGAAGCAGAAAGACAGCGAGGAAAAAATCGCCGCGCTGAAAGAATCATTGGCCGCGCTCAAAGGCAACTGACGCCACGCGCGTTGGCGCAATGCAACTTTGCAGACACAAAAAGCGGCATCCGGCGGAACGCAATCCGGGATGCCGCTTTTTTATTGACACCTCATTATCAACATCCCCCTGAGCCGACAGGCCGGGCAGGCGCGGAACGCTCCGTCAGACAATTGCCGGAACAAGATATTTTGCCAGCGCGTAACCGGCAAATATCAGCCAGAAGTAAAGCAGCAAGGCAAGCACAAAGGGCTTAGCGCCGGCACGCCTGAACTTGTCGATGCTTGTCTCGGCTCCAAGCGCGGTCATGGCCATGGTCAGCAGAAACGTGTCAAACGCATTCAGAAAATCAACAAGACCCGCAGGCAGCAAATCCAGAGAATTGAAGCCGATGACAACAAGAAACAACACTGCAAACCACGGCACAGACACCTTTGAGCGCCCGCCGGACAGGCCTTCGCCTGTCTTTGCCGCCGCGCGCGCCACAAAATATCCGATTACAAACAGCACTGGCACAAGCATCATCACCCTGATCATCTTCACGATTATGGCCGAATCAGAAACAGCCTTGCCCATGGCGTTGCCCGCGCCTACAACGTGGGCCACCTCGTGTACTGTCGAGCCGGTGAAGACACCCATCATCTCGGGCGAGAGGTCGAGCAGCCCCCCGTTGTAGGCCAGCGGGTAGAGAAACATGGACAACGTGCCGAAGATGACCACCGTGGCCACAGCCACTGCCGTCTTATAAGGCTTGGTCCTGATGGTGGACTCTGTTCCCAATATGGCCGCCGCCCCGCAGATGGCGCTTCCCACTGAAGCCAGCAGGGCTATGCCGCGGTCCATGCGCAGCAGACGCCCCGCCCACACGCCGATGCAGATAGTCGTGACAACGATTATCGCGTCCACAAGTATTGCGGGCAGCCCCACCGCTACGACATCCTGAAACGTGAGCCTGAAACCATAAAGGATAATGCCGACGCGCAGAACGCGCTTCGAGCAGAACTGTATGCCCGGCACCCACGTCTCCGGCAGGTTGTTGCGCAGACTGTTGGCATAAAGCATGCCGAGAATTATGCCGACAATCATCGGACTGAACGACAGACTTTTCACGAAGTCCATGCCGCCTATGTAAAACGCGGCGCACGAAAACAGCGCCATCAGCAGCACACCGTGAAGCATACTGCTGCGCTGCTCAGATAATTTCATCATAATAAATAATGTTCTATCGGTTCTCTAAAATTAAACAAAAACGCAAGACCAACATCACCCGCACAGATGGCCGACAAGAATCTTCACGCCGATTGCCAGCAATATCACGCCGCCCAGCATCTCCGGCCTGCAGCGGCGGGCCAACGGTGCGCCGAACCTCACACCCAGAGAATAGCCAATGAGCGACATCACGAACGACACGGTCCCGATAACCGCCAGCGGCACAACCAGCTCGTCGGCACTCCTGTAGCCAAGACAGGCAAACGAAATTCCCACGGCCAGCGCGTCGATGCTCGTGGCCACGGCAAGAAGAATCTGGCTCTTGAGCCCCTGGGGATCTATGTGCCCACACTCCTCGCCTGAGAAAGAGTCCTTTATCATCTTCACACCGAGAAAGGCCAACAAGCCGAATGCGATCCAATGGTCCACGGACTCGAGATATTCGCTGAAATGGTTTGTGCCGAGCCAACCGACAAAAGGCATCAATGCCTGGAACAGGCCGAACAGAACCGCCATGCGGAGCGTGACGCCGGCCACAAACTTTCTGACAACCACCCCGCTCACAATGGACACTGCGAAACAATCCATCGCCAAGGCTACGGCCAGAAGAAAAACATCATAAAACGCCATAAAACTTTTGCTGACTCATAAAGTGGGTGCAAAGGTAGACAAAATATTCCGAAAACACACATAATACATTGTAAAACCACCACAGAACAACCGCGTTTTGCGCCTCGGCGGCGCATTTGGCTCGACAGCCGCCGACAGCGTCATGACATTGTGGCCCAATGGGCTGCACACTACGTTCCGACGCACCATACCCATGAAATTTAACACTTCTGAAAGTGGCAAAATAGAGAACAAAAAGCAGGTTTGAGCATTCCTTTTTGCCCTAAAGGCGCCACAATTTTGCAAAATGACCTATATTGCAGTGCGATATAGGCCATATCGCAGCGTAATACAGGCCATATTGCAAAGCAAAATGACCCTTTTCGCAAGCCCCAAACAGCCGTTTCGGAGCTGAAACGGGCTGTTTCGGAGGCTGAAAAAGTTGCGCACCTGGTCTCACAAGACTTATAAGTCCTATAAGACCAATAAGTTACGGCTGCACACACATATTTCGCATATTTTCGACCGGGGGCAAATTATTTTAAAATTCGCGAAATTTCAGCTGCCATGCAACGCCAAAATTAACAGTCTAAATGTTTGTTCACAGTTATTGTTGAACCCTGTCCAACCGCCACAATGCCGGGTCGTTCTCACAACAAACGGGATGTTTTATTTTGCAGTCACGTGGATTTGGTATAACTTTGCACTCTGTATGGACGCAACAGACTATCACCACAGGCCGACAGTTGCCATCATCGACGCCTGCACTCCCGCCGCACTGGGCATGAAAGCTCTGCTGCAGGAGGTCGTGCCGATAATGGAGGCGGATACGTTCGGCTCGTTTGCGGAGCTTGCGGCAAACCGCCCTGAGCATTATTACCACTATTTTGTTTCGCTGAACATAATGCTTGAGAACCGTGGCTACTTCATGGAGCACCGCCACAAGACCATAGTGCTTACGCTTGCCACCTCGGCCGAATCACAACCGGCGGGCTTCCACAGCATCTGCACGAGCGTGCCGGAGCGCCAGCTGGCCAAGTCGCTGATGGCACTGGAACAAAGCGCACATGCCCACGGCCACAACCTGCCCCCAATGCCGCAGCGGACCCGCTGCACACTGTCGGACCGCGAGGTCGAGGTGATGGCGCTCATCGTGCGCGGACTGATAAACAAGGAGATTGCCGACAGGCTGAACATAGGGCTTGCGACGGTGATAACCCACCGCCGCAACATCATGGAGAAACTTGGGGTGAAGAGCGTTTCGGCACTGACAATCTATGCCGTGATGAACGGATACGTGGACATAGACAACATCTGAGGGGGCTACAGCCGGACCGTAGCCGGTCTCATATCTTGACATTGGATATGTCAACCAGCCCGTTGACAATGGCATAGATTGTCAGTCCGGCAGAGCTGTGAATCTGCAGCTTGCGGGCTATGTTGCGGCGATGAGTTATCACCGTGTTGACGGAAATGTAGAGATGCTCCGCGATTTCCTTGTTAGACATGCCCTGCACAAGGCTCACCACAACGTCCTTTTCACGCTCTGAAAGCATATCGGCGGCGTCCTGGCCACCCTTGAACACCATCGAAGTGATATTCTTAGCCACTCCGTTCTGACGCACAACACGCTCCAGCCGCCTGATGGCAGGCACGAAGATGTTGTCCTCCACCTCGGTATGAAGCCGCAGCCACTCCTCATTGTTGTAAATGTCATACAAAGTTGACATGAGCTTGTGGTTGCGCTGCATATCGCCCGGCAGATATTTTATGATTGTGGTCTTAAGTTCCTTGAGCTTGATGTCGGTCTGACCGTGGTGCTTTGAGAAAGTCTCGATGGTGTAGTCGCCTGCCGGACGGTTGTCAATGAGCGCCTGCACATAGGGGAAAAGCGTCTTCTCCTCATAAAGCATATGCTTGCGCACCTCGCGGGCGTACTCATCATAAAGTTTCAAAAGGAGTGTGCCGAGACTGTCGCTCTCGTCAATCGACTCTTCAAGCTCACGCCTGATGAAAGGCAGTTGGAAGTCAAGGTAGTACACATGACAGGCTTTCAGATAGTGCATCAGCGTGGGAACGGACAACTGGTCGTCATCCTCAAAGCCGTAATAGCCGTTGATGGTATAGTTCACCACGGCGAGAAACGTGTAAGTGTCTACGCCGTTGTCAGAACAGGTCTCCCTCACGGTCTTGTCGCCAAAGCCAAGATTGATGCCGAAACTGCCCAACGTCTGCAGCACATTATAGTTGTCTCTGATCAGAGAGATCATCTTGTCGCTGGCCTCATAAATCTTCTGGTTCTTCATTCCGATACCCATTACTTGTTAACTCTGCAAAAGTAATAAATAAGAACGACACGCGCAATAACCATTTGTAGGTATTGTTGCTGCCGGAAACGGCGCGGTGTCCTTGTTTTTATGAACAGCCTCGCATATGCCGAACGCTCATGAGGAGTCGCGTCAGAACACACTTGCGACGCTTTTCAGCCCGCCACAACGGACACACGCACCAAGCGCAATAACAAAAAAAGAGGATGCGCCACTGCGGCACATCCTCTTTCTTACGTCGGGGCGACAGGATTCGAACCTGCGGCCGCCTGGTCCCAAACCAGGAGCGCTACCGGGCTGCGCTACACCCCGAACACTTACATTGCAAAAACCTAATCGGATTTGCGGGTGCAAAGGTACGTTTTTTTTCTGTAACCTGCAAGTTTTGCACTCTTTATTTTATAATGCCCTGCTCCTTGAATATCTTTGTGAGAGCCTGCACACCACGCTCCACCTCTTCCTCGGTGTGTGTTGCCATCAGAGCGAAGCGCACCAGAGTGTCCTGCGGGGCACAAGCCGGAGGGATGACAGGATTTATGAACACACCCGCATCAAAGGCCAGCTTGGTCACAAGGAACGTCTTGAACGTGTCGTGGACATACAACGGAATGATTGGACTCTCGGTGTCGCCGATTTCGAAGCCTTCCTCACGGAAACGGCGCAAGGCATATTTCGTCACCTTCCACAGTGCGTCTATGCGCTCAGGCTCCTGCTGGAGGATGTGCAATGCCTCCAGAGCCGCAGCGGTGGCGGCCGGAGTATTCGACGCGCTGAAAATGTATGTGCGGCACGTATGCCTCAAATAGTTGATGGTGTCTTTGTCTGAAGCGATAAAACCGCCGATACTTGCCAATGATTTTGAGAATGTGCCCATGATGAGGTCTACCTCATCTGTAAGCCCGAAGTGGTCGCACACTCCCCTGCCCTGGCGGCCGAAGACCCCAAGACCATGCGCCTCATCGACCATTATGGAGCAGTTGTATTTATGCTTAAGCTCCACAATCTCAGGCAACTTGCACAAGTCACCCTCCATGGAGAACACACCGTCAACCACAATCAGCTTGACCGCGTCGTGAGGAAGTGTCTTCAGAAGATTCTCCAAATCCTCCATGTCGTTGTGCTTGTAATGCAACTGGCGGGCAAACGACAAGCGGCGCCCGTCAACAATGCTTGCGTGATCACGGTCGTCACATATTATATAATCGCCACGCCCCACGACTGTGGGTATTACTCCCGCATTGACGGAAAAACCGGTGGACAGGCACAAGCAGTCATCCTTGCCCTCAAACTCAGCCAACTCTTTCTCCAACTGCACGTGCAGGTCAAGCGTTCCGTTGAGAAAACGGCTTCCGGCACATCCTGACCCATACTTGTCAAGCGCGTCTTTTGCCGCGTCGATAATGCGCTGGTCACCGGTAAGACCCGTATATGCATTGGAGCCAAACATCAGGACCTTGTGGCCTTCCATCTCAACCTCTGTTCCCTGCTTGCTGGTAATTGCCCGGAAATAGGGGTAAACCCCGGCCTCCATAAACTTCTGAGGTTCCCGATAGTTTTTGTATCTTTCCTGTAACTGTCCCATCTTTAGGTATAATTCTGTTTCTTTTTGCAGGCTGCAAAGTTACATATTTTTTATCAATGACTCTCTGTTTTCACAAAAAAAACTTCGTTTTAGGTATTTTTTGTATGCCGATTTCAAGTAATTACAAACAGAATATGTAACTTTGCATAAAAACTTAATGCAGAAAGAGCACATAAAATTCATAGTGAACCCACATTCCGGAACACACGGCAAAGACGAGATTCCACGCATCATTGCAAAATCATTGGATTTGGACAGATTCGAATATGAAATCCGCTTTACCGATTATGTCGGCCATGCCGCAGAAATGGCTCGCCAATATGCCGACTCGAATGTGGATATAGTTGTTGCTGTTGGTGGCGACGGCACTGTGAATGAGGTGGCGCGCTCGATTGTCCACACCCAGACGGCACTGGGCATTGTGCCATGCGGCTCTGGCAACGGACTGGCACGCCATCTTGGCATTCCGCTGGACATCAGGAAATCAATAGCCATAATCAACAAATGCAATATTGAGGCCTTGGATTACGGAATCATCAACAGCCTGCCGTTCTTCTGCACCTGCGGTATGGGATTTGACGCCTTTATCAGTCAGAAATTTGCTGAAGCGGGCAAGCGCGGGCCAATAACATACGTTGAGAACATACTGCGGGAGGGACTGAAATACAAGCCGGAGGTGTACGAGATTGAAGACGACACGAAGTCAACAAAGTACAAGGCGTTCCTGATCACCTGCGCCAATGCCTCGCAATACGGCAACAACGCCTATATCGCACCCAAGGCCTCGATGAGCGACGGGCTTATGGACGTGACCATCATGGAGCCGTTTACCGCATTCGACGCCCCGCAGATAAGCATCGACATGTTCAACAAAACACTCGACAAGAACTCCAAGATAAAGACTTTCAAAGCGAAGCGCATACACATCCACAGAAGCCAGCCGGGCGCGATACACTATGACGGAGACCCGATGATGACAGGCACGGACATCGACGTGCGCATTGAGGAGCGCGGCATCAGGATTATCACCAACCCGGATCTGAAAGAAGGCGTCGGGCAACCCAACGCCATATTAAACAGATTCTCCGATTTCTTCAGCAACATAAACGCTGTAAGAGAGGATCTTGAGAAACAGAACAAACGCATCCAGGCAATAAACAAAGCCCTGCTGAAGCGATTGACCAAAAGCCAGACAAAACAATGAACCATGACAATGAGAAAGAACTGCTGCCGGTTGTCGACGAGCACGGAACCACATTAGGCAGCATAACACGCAAAGAAGCCCACAACAAAACGTTTGTGCTCCATCCTGTTGTGCACTTGCACGTGTTCAACAGCACAGGAGAGCTGTTTCTGCAGAAACGCCCGGAATGGAAAGACGTGCAGCCAGGCAAGTGGGACACTTCTGTTGGCGGCCATGTGGAATACGGGGAAACTGTCGCAGGCGCTCTGACCCGCGAAGCCAGCGAAGAACTTGGCCTTGACGAGTTCGTTCCTGAGTTTATCGGAAGCTACATCTTCAGAAGTGAGGTTGAGCAGGAGCTCATCCACGCCTATAAGATAGCATTCGACGGGAGGGTGAAACCCAATAAGACAGAACTGGCGGAAGGACGCTTCTGGAGCCTTGGCGAGATTCGGGAGTCAATCGGCAAAGGCATTTTCACACCGAATTTTGAATCAGAATTCAAGCGCTTCTTCTCATGCAAACCATAATTGTATGCCTCACCATAATCGCAGCCGTGGGATATCTCGCCCGGAGAATATACCGTAACTTCAGGCATGACCCAGACCCATGTGCCAACTGCAGCGGCTGTATTCTTAAAGACAAAGCCAAAAGCTGTGCGTCCGACAAGAGCGGGCGCCGGTAACTCTACTGCGAATAAATGCAGAGAAACAATACAAATCTTTGTTAAAGGCATAAGAAATCCAATACGTTTGCCTATCTTTGTAAATCAGGTGAGGTGCCTTTGTGACAACACAAGAAGAGCCAAACAAGAAATAATACATCAATAAATTTAAGACCTTTACGGACATTATGAACAGACTGACAATATTCGTGGCACTTCTGCTTTTGGCGGGAACCGCCCAAAATGCCACCGCCCAAAACCGCAAAAAGAGTCAAAAGGCAAAAGAGACAAGCCTCTCTGAAGAGAAGCTGGAGCAAATGATTGCCGCCACACAGAAGATTGTCTTCATTGACAGCATTGTCATTGACAAAGACAGCTTTCTGACACAGTACTTCCTAAGCGATGACGCAGGCCGCATAAGCAAATACGATGACTTCTTCAAAACCTCCGACCAGGCGAACGCCTACGTCTATATGAACGGCCTTGAGGACAAATGCTATTTCTCTCGCGAAGCCACAAACGGCACTCTCTCGCTTTACACGAGCGACAAGTTTGACGGACAATGGGCTAATCCGACCGCATTGGAAGGCTTTGGCAGCGACAGCACTTACAAATCTATGAACTATCCTTTTATGATGGCAGACGGCACCACGTTCTACTTTGCCGCAACGGGCAGTGAAAGCATTGGTGGCTACGACATTTTCGTAACACGCTACGACTCAGAAAGCGGAACATTCCTCAAACCCGAAAACGTCGGAATGCCGTTCAACTCAACTGCAAACGACTATATGTTCGTAATCGATGAGTTCAACGACATCGGCTGGTTTGCCACAGACAGAAATCAGCCTGGAGACAAAGTCTGCGTATACGCTTTCATCCCATCGGACACAAGACAGCTGTACTCCCCTGACGAAGTGTCGGAAGAAAGAATCCGCAGTCTTGCCAGACTTGACCGCATTGCCGACACTTGGGGCGACAAGAGCGAACTGGCGCAAGCCAGACAACGAATAGAGAAGATGAAACGTGACGTAAGCAGGCACAGCACCGCAAACTCTTTCGCTTTCGTGATAAACGACCGCACAACATATACCAGCCTGGCAGACTTCAAAACGCCAACAGGCAAGGAGAAATTCAAACGTCTGAACACACTGAACGAAAACAGAACAACTCTTGGCAAGACACTTGAAAAAGCCCGCAACTACTACTCGACAGCCAACAGCGGCGAACGGGCCGCACTGAAAGCCGAGATTCTGCAGAGCGAACAACAAATCGAATCGCTCAACAAACAGATCCGCGAATTGGAAAAAGACATAAGGAATGCGGAAAACAGCGCTAAATAACAATCTGGTATGAAAAAGCATTTTGAAGAATCAGAACTGATTGTAAACCCGGACGGAAGCATATTCCACCTTCACCTGAGACCAGAGCAACTGGCCGGCAAGATAATTCTCGTGGGCGACCCAGGACGTGTTCCGCTCGTCGCGTCGCATTTTGACAGCCGTGAATGCGAGGTGTCAAGCCGTGAGTTCCACACCACTACAGGCCGCTACAAAGGCAAGCGCGTCACTGTCACATCAACAGGAATCGGATGTGACAATATCGACATTGTGCTAAACGAACTTGACGCGCTCGCAAACATCAATTTGGAAACAAGAGAAGAAAAAGAAAGCACACGCCAACTTGAAATCGTCAGAATCGGAACTTGCGGAGGATTACAGCCCGACACACCTGAAGGCACGTTCATCTGCTCCGAGATGTCTGTGGGTTTTGACGGACTGCTCAACTTCTACGAGGGGCGCAATGCGGTCTGCGACCTGCAATTCGAACGCGCGTTCATCGGCCACATGGGATGGACAGGCAACCTCTGTGCCCCTTACCCCTATGCTGTCTATGCCGACAAGGAACTGTCGCAGCGCATTGCCGGCACTGACATGGTACACGGAATAACCGTTTCCTGCGGCGGATTCTTCGGCCCGCAAGGGCGACAGCTAAGAATACCACTGGCAGACCCGCACCAGAACGAAAAGATTGAGAGTTTTGAATACCACGGCCGCCGCATCACGAACTTCGAGATGGAAAGCTCCGCATTGGCAGGACTTGCCCGGCTGCTCGGACACAAAGCCACCACCGTCTGCATGGTCATTGCCAACCGCAGGGCAAAGAAAGCAGACACAAACTACCGCAACCACATTGACGACCTTGTCAGACTGGTGCTCGACCGCATATAAACCCGCTGTCACAGACAAGAATCTGTGACAGCGTTTCCGGCCTCGCACCACGCCATCAATGATGCTCTGGAACTATTGCAAGATAAACGACATCCTCATCTCCGTCATTAAACATGGCGTGAGAATGCCCCATCGGACAATAGTGGATACTGCCTGAGGCAAAATACTCTGTGCCATCGTCATACAAGAAGTGTCCGTGCCCGCTGATTATATACACAATCTCGCTGTTTCCCTCGTGCTTATGACAGCCGCTCGAAGCTCCCGGCTTGAGCCTGCTCATCATTATTTTGTTCTTCCGATCGATGAAATTGCGGGTGGCCAGTTCGCCGTTTCCACCTTTAAAATTCACCATAACTTCTTCTTTAATCTGCTCAAAGTCAATAATCATATTGTCATAATGTTGATTGGTATTGTCATTGAATGCAAAGAGACTCACATATCTTTAAGGAGAATCTTGCGCGATTCCCGCAGATAGATCCGCCGCAGCTCCATAGCCTGTGTCCATGCTTTTCCGCAATGTCCGCTCAAGTTCAGCTCCAGTTTCCACTTGCCGGCCGACTCCAGCCGGTCTATCATTACCCCCACGCTGAGTTTGTCCACGTTTTCAGCAGGAATGTATCTTGCCTGCTCTCCCTTTTCGTCGGATGTGATTTCAATCAGCATTCTCGCATTGATCAGAGCGTAGAGCAAATCATTGACGATGCGTATCGGTATTGAGGTCTCTTCCCTAAGCTCGTGGGCAGAATACGGACGCCCGCCCTTGTCGAACCGTTTGCAAATGCACGACATGATCATTGCGCACAGCAGAATGCGGTAACGGTGGCTCACATCGCTTGTCTTCGCGTTGTAATCATAGTAATCAAGGTTCTGGTTCGTGTAGCACAGCTCCGCGCCAAACAGGCATATTGTCCATGATATCTGCACCCAAAGCATGAACAGCGGCAGCGCTGCGAAAGACCCGTAGATTGCATTGTAGCTTGAGACCCATATCTGCGAGTTGATATAGAACAGCTGCAGCCACTGCATTGCCACTCCGGCAAGAATGCCCGGCACTATGACATTGCGCAATTTGACGTGCGTGTTCGGCATGAAAACATACAGCCCTATAAACATAGCCGACATCAGGACATACGGAAACAGTGCTATGAAGAAACGCTTGATAGGCCCTATCAGCGCCATGTCCGGGATATGGTCAACAACGGTTGCCATGAATATGGAGATTCCGGAGGTAAGAACAATAAGAATTGGAAACAGAAGAAGCATCGCCATATAATCCGTGAATGTGCGGTAGAGGCTGCGCTGCTTTTTCACTTGCCATATCTCATTGAACGTGTTCTCAACATTGTTGACAAGCATCAGAACTGTATAAAGCATGAAGATAAGTCCTATGCCGAGAAAAACGCCGCTTTTGGTGTGTACAAGATAGCTGTTCACAAAACCGATAATGACCTCAGCCGCCTGTGGCTGCGACTGGAATGCGTCACGAAACCACACTTCGATGTATTTGTTGTAGCCAAATCCTCGGGCGATTGCAAATACGACTGCCAGTATTGGAACAATCGCAAGGAGTGTGGAATAAGTAAGTGCCGCCGCCTGGTTCACCACACGCTTTGCCGTAAAGAAGCGCACAGCGAGTATCAGCTTCTTCAGAATCTCGACCAAAAGGAAGTGCAGCGGCTTAACGTCTTCGCGGGCGATGTGCCACACATCCACCTGAATGAACTTTATTATGCGTGCGATTTTACTTTCCACTATGCATTAAATATGATGTAAAAAAGAAAGCAGTGCCTCTATAAGCCGGGTTCTGTATCGTCTCGAAAGACGATGCCTGCCATTTATCTACGCCGTATGTCGCCACACGGCTCAAGCATTCCACCCTCCATCGTAACGTCGGACGGGCAGCCCTCAAGCGATGGTTTACATGAACTTGCTGCCTCCAGATTGCACAGCCCGCCGGTCACCCGGCGGCTGGTGGTCTCTTACACCACCTTCTCACCCTTGCCTGCGCAGCTGAACGCGCAGGCGGTTGTTTTCTTCTGCAATATCCTACTGTCGCCAATAGCTTCCATTTTCAGAAGTGGAGCGCCCTGTGCAGCCCGGACTTTCCTCTCGTACTGTCTTGTACCAGCGGCAGGCCGAGACACTGCTTTCACTGTATCTGATTCACTACATTGAGCCAACTTTATTGCAAAGTTACTCAATTTTGCCAGAAAAAAGAATAAAAAGGCGGAAAAATAAATTCCGCCTTTATCACTCAGAATTTCAGAACACACGCTCCCAGACCTCCTACGGCGAGCTTTACAGCTGTGTCTTTTTTCAGTTTCAGAGTCTGTCCGCCGCCTGTCAGCAGTTCTGCCGCCTTATAATTTTTCTCGGCTATGCCGAGGGTCTCAAAGGCATGGGCTGGTATGACCACTCCAACTTCCGCGTCATTCTCTGCAAAATTCACTACAACAAGAAGCCGCTCGTCCTTTGTTGCCCGCAAGAACGCATATTGGCTGTTTGGATTGAAGTCGGCAGAATGCGGATTCGCATACATAAGGTCAAAGAAGCCGCCGTCGCAGACAGACTTCTCTGCCGCAGCGATTCTCAGCACTCTATTGTAAATGTCGTAAAGACGGCATTCTTCGTCAGTCAGATTCCCGCTGTCCGCACGGCACAATGTGTCAATGCTCCAGTAGTCAAAGATTGTCGTCCGGCCGTCGCGTCCGCTGAAGCCCTCTTTGTCCATGCCGCGCTCGCCATACTCCTGGCCTGCGTAAAGCATGAACGGATTCCGGCGCATGAGCACGCTGGCCACAAGAGCAGGCACCCCGCGCAGGCCGTTGCCGGCAAAACAATCGCTTGCAATGCGCTGCTCGTCATGGTTCTCGAGGAAATAGAGCATATTGTCGCGTATGTCGTCGGTAGCCTGCCATGCGCCCGTAATGCTTGAGGCCGGGGCGTGTCCGCAGGTCACGGCCCGCATCGTGTCATACATTCCGACTTTGTCATAAAGATAGTCAAATCCGGAGGCGATGTAGTTTCTGTATTCTCCAGGATTATAGACCTCGCCGATGAACAGTATTTCACTGTGTGCTGCCTTGACCTGTCCTATGGCCCATTTCCAGAATTCGGCCGGAACCATCTCCGCCATGTCGCAGCGGAAGCCGTCAATGCCTTTTGACGCCCAGAACAAAAGAATCTGTAGCATTTTGCCCCACGTGTCGGGTATCGGGTCGAAGTGCCCCACCCTGCCTGCGTAATAGTCCACGCCATAATTCAGCTTGACGGTCTCATACCAGTCGTTCGTGCCCGGCCACGGGTCGAAATGGTCGTTGCCGGTGGCTTTGGCGGGATATTCCTCATAAGCCTTGCCGCCGTCTGCCGGCTCAAGACTGAAGCGAGGGGCGAACGCGCAGCCCGGACAGTAATAAAAATTGTTGCGGGGGTCGAAGCCGTTGTCAACAATATCGTCCTCTCCCAAATCCTTGACACCCATGGGCTTGCATATTGAATGGTACTGACGCGCCACATGGTTGGGCACAAAATCCATCACAACTTTCAGTCCGGCCCGGTGCGTCCTCGCGACAAGCGCCTCAAACTCCCGCATTCTGTCCGGCACGCTGACAGCCAGGTCGGGGTCGATGTCATAATAATCAGTTATGGCGTAAGGCGAGCCGGCACGCCCCTTGACAACTGCCGGATGGCATGGCGGAATGCCGAAAGCAGAATAATCCGTCTGCGTTGCATGCCTGACAATGCCGGTGTACCACACGTGCGAGACCCCCATGCCGCGCAGACGCTCCAGTCCGGCGTCCGTGATGTCGTTCATCTTGCCGCAGCCGTTCTCTGCAAGCGTGCCGTTTTCCCTGCGCACGGTGCAGCGGTTTCCATAAAGACGTGTGAAAATCTGATAGATGATAATCTTTCTGTCCATAAGCATAAAAACAGCAGCGCCGCACCAGCCGCTTCCATGCGCCCATTATATATTAATGTGGCGCGGATATGAAAGGCAGCAGGTGCGGCGCGGTTAGCGTTTAGGCAATGCCGTGGGCGGCCACATTCTTGTCGATGCGGCCGATCATTCCCTGAAGAGCCTTGCCCGGGCCGCACTCTGTAAAGTCGTCGGCACCGTCGGCAATCATGTTCTGAACGCACTCTGTCCACCTCACGCTGCTTGTAAGCTGGGCTATGAGGTTCGACTTGATTTCAGCCGGATCCGTGTGCGGCTTTCCGTCAACATTCTGATATACAGGGCATTTCGGTGCCGAGAATATTGTGTTCTCAATGGCTGCCTGAAGTTCGTCCTTTGCCGGCTGCATCAGCGGAGAGTGGAACGCGCCGCCCACTTTCAGCGGCAGCGCGCGCTTTGCGCCTGCGGCCTTCAGCTGCTCGCAGGCCTCACCAACGGCCTCAATGTCGCCCGAAATTACAAGCTGGCCGGGGCAGTTATAGTTTGCCGGCACAACAACATGACCCTCGCGGTTGATTCCGGCGCAGACCTCCTCAACCTTTGCGTCGGGCAATCCCACGATGGCAGCCATTGTTGACGGCGTCATGTCGCAAGCCTTCTGCATAGCCATGGCGCGGGCGTAAACCAGGCGCAGGCCGTCCTCGAAGCTCAGCGCGCCGGAGGCCACAAGCGCGGAGAACTCTCCCAAAGAGTGGCCGGCAACCATCGACGGACTGAAGCTCTCACCCATGCAGAGCGCGGAGATGACGCTGTGCAGGAATACGGCAGGCTGTGTCACCTTGGTCTGCTTCAGCTCATCGTCCGTACCGTCGAACATTATGTCCGTGATGCGGTAGCCAAGAATATCGTTTGCTTTCTCAAAAAGTTCTTTAGCAAGCTGATTGTTTTCATACAAATCTTTGCCCATTCCTACGAACTGGGCCCCCTGTCCGGGGAAAACGAATGCTTTCATATTCTTTCTGTTTGATTAAGAACTAATGGTTTAGGCGGCAAAATTACAATTTTTTCCCGACATGGCAAATTCAGAGCCTGCTTAAATTCTCTCTTGAAGTGATTTGCCATGAATAAACCGAGCCTTGCCACGTTTCTTTCCCTCTGGGCGGCAATCTGTCAGGAGGGGCACATCCTCCGGCTGCAGCTCTGCCGATGACGGTCCGTATGCCCCAAAAGCATGGGCGGAGCACGCATAAATATACATTCTGAAGCGCTTCGGATCCACGCATAAACACAGCGTCGGAATGCTGTTTTCGGCACATCTCCAGACGTTGGCAGCCTTGCGGTTTTCCAATATAGGCCATTTCGCATTGCAAAATGACCCATATTGCAAGCCAAAACGGCCTATTTTGCAGACCAAAACGACCCATATTGCAAAGCACTGACAGTCAGGCGGTTGCACAAGCGCGTTTTTCCGTTGGATTTGCCGCGCACCATGCGTTGGTGACAATGGCGCTCCATCGCCTCCCACTCAATATTTATGCAGGACAATGCGCATATTTATGCATTCCGGGCATAGCCATTGGACGCACTTGGCGAACCTGCGCCACCAGTCAGCCGACAACACGGCCGACAACACACCGGCAGCCCTCACGCGACAATAAAAATGTGGCTCACACATACCGACAGGCCATTCATCCGGCGGCTGCATACGAACCGTTTTGACGGTTTTGCAGCCGCGCGGGGATGAATGACAAACAGCGTCATTGCAGTTTAATCACATATTATGCAGTTTAATCACAAATTATCATCTGTTGGATATTTTTTGAAATTATATTTTATATTTTCCGACAGATTTAACAGATTTTATTTGTATTTTTGCAAATAGAAATTTTGATTTCGAACTGAAACATGACTTACCTTGGCAAAATGATGATGAGCTTGAAACATGCTTTTGTCGCTTTGATATTGTCCGCTTTTTCGGCATGTGCCATTTCGTGCGGCGGCAACAGCGACGGCAGGCCCAGGACTCAGGCACAGCTAATGCAATTCATAAGATTCAACGATTCCATAATCACAGTCAACGCCGACGCAGCGGAAATGTGCGACAGCATGATGGCCGCCGCGCCCGACAGCCTCACTTACTATGAATACTACATTCTGAAAGGACGCCACCTGCTGCAGACAGACAACCCGGACTCGGCTGTCAGGATGGCCCGGCGCACGCGCGCCTTCGCCCGGCGGCGGCAGCCCACAAAGCGCACACTCGCACTTGAAGCGCTGGCCAACAGCACCGAGGCCGGCTACTGCCACTTGCTAAGGCTGGACGCGGCAAAGGCAATCGCGCTCAACACGGCCGCTTTCGAGCAGATAATGAGCAGCGACCTTATATACTATTCGCCTGAAATGGCGGCCAATCTCGCCGACGCCTACATAGCTGCCGACGACCTGCCGAGTGGCGCAAAATGGTATAGAAAGGCACTCCTGCTGGTTGACTCGCTCAATCTGCCGGAGTGGAAAAACACAACTCTCTATATGGGGCTGGGGCAGATTTACACCACCATGCAGGACTATGAGACAGCCAGGTTGTATTACGAAAAGTCAGAAGAGCTGTTTGACCAGATGAAGCCCAATATGCAATCATATTTTCTGAACAATTTCGGGAATTACTTCTACTACAGACACGACTATTCCAGCGCACTGAAAATGTTCAGGCGGCTGCAGGCGCACCTGAAAGACACCGGCGCTGAAAACACTTACGACATGTACCTGTGCTCGGTAAACATGGCAGACATATTCCTGAGCCTCGGAATGGCAGACAGTGCGGAGTGCTACGTGAACAAAGCAGCAGGCTACTTTGAGAAAAACAACGTGCAGGCCGGCGTCTATTATGCCAACACAATAAAAATAGGTATTGCGCTGAAAAGGCGCGATTTCGCAAGTGTGAGGCGCATTCTGGGCAGCGAGCGGAGCGAGGTGCCATACGTCCAGTCGCTCAAAAACATAAGGAGCGGCTACCTTCAGGAATATTTCGTACAGACGGGAGACTTCAAGTCTGCGTACAGAAACCTGAAAGACAATCTGGCACAAAACGACAGTCTGGAGCACAACAGGACGCACATGAGGGCGTCGGAAATAATGCTGAGGTTTACAGAAGACACTCTGAAACTGCACCACCAGCTGGAAATAAACAAGAAAGACGTGCAGGTCAGCAAAAGCAGGGCTGCAATCACCATCTCGACAAGCATCACCCTGTCCATGGCCGTGCTCATTGTCTGCGGGTTTATTGTATCGCGCAAGCGCAAAATACAGACGCGCATGGAGATGCTCACACTGAAGCTCAACAACACACGCCAGCGCATATCGCCGCACTTTGTGTCCAACGTGCTCAACGCGCGCATCGGATCAGCTGACAACAACGACCCGGACACCCTCATGCGGCTTGCCAGGCTCATCAGGGCGAATCTGGACATGACGGCCAAGCCGTGCGTGACGCTGAAAGAGGAGCTTGACTTCATAACGGACTACATCAAACTCGAGAAAATACTTGTCGGCGAGGATTTCGACTGCTGCATTTCCGCTCCCGACAAGGAGACACTCGAGAGTGTGCATATTCCGGCCATGTTCATACAGATTCTGGTTGAAAACGCCATCAAGCACGGCATAAAGAACAATCCCGGACGGAAGCGGCTGGACGTGGAGATAGAATGCACAAGCGCAGGAACAACCATCGCCGTGACAGACAACGGCCCTGGATTCAACATCACGCGCAACGGAAACAACCGCAGCAAAAACGGACTGAGAATAATAAACCATACAATAGCTATTGTGAACCAGGAAAACAAGGGAGCGGAAAAAATGACATTCAGCATAGGGAATGTCGGCGATGCGGACGGCAGGCCGCACGGATGCAGAGCCGTAATATCAATACCGCGCAACATAAAATTCATATAAACAGAACACATTATGAAAACAGTTATAATTGACGACAACTTACCATCAATAGACATTCTTGCCGAAAAGCTTAAAAGGTTTGACGACATTAACCTGGTGGGCACGGCAACAAATGGTGACATCGGCTTGAGACTTGTCAGGGAGATCGTGCCCGAGCTGGTGTTTCTGGACATTGAGCTTCCCGACATGACAGGGGTTGAGTTTCTTGAGCAGATCAATGAGCTGCTGCGAGACAAATGCCAGGTGGTTGTGTACACCGGCCATCCGCAATACATGCTGCCCGCATTCCGCAATAAAGCGTTTGATTATCTGATGAAACCAATAGACGACAAAGAGCTGGAGCAAATCATAATGCGCGCCATTGCGGACAAGAACACACAGGCTGCACTGCCCGGCTCCAACGAGACAGGCCGGCAGAATGAAGAAAACAAGCTGCTCTTCTATACAAATTCGATTGACTTCAGGCTTGTCCACACAAGAGACATCGGCTTGTTTCAATACAATCACGACAGCCGCGTCTGGGAGGTGGTGATTGCAGGCCGCCAGACACCTATCAAGCTGCGGCGCAATGTGAACAACGAGACGCTGCTGACCATTGACGAAAGGTTCATCCAGGTGAGCCAGAAATATGTGATCAACATCAATTATCTGGTGGAAGTCAATGACAATGTGTGCAGGTTCTATCCGCCGTTTGACAAGATTGACTACGTGAAAGTGGGCAGACTGTTCAGGAAGAAACTCATAGAAAGGTTTTATTCGCTGTGACCGCCAGCGGCGCGGCTGGCGAACAAATACAAGGAAACGAGCTGGCGGTCTCTGAGGGATTGCGCGTGGTGCGCTTTTTGCCTCTGCGGAAATGATGACGGAACAGTTTCCGCAGAGGCAAAAAGTTCCCTCTTGTCATAAGACTCCTTTTGTGCTCGGCAACTCAAAGTTGTGTATATCCCTGCGCACAGCCATTTTCAGACTGCGTGCAAAAGCCTTGAAGATGCCTTCAATCTTGTGGTGCTCGTTGTGTCCTTCAGCCTTGATGTTCAGGTTCATTCTGGCGCTGTCGCTGAGACTCTTGAAGAAATGGAAGAACATTTCGGTAGGCATGTCTCCGATTTTCTCCCTGTTGAACTCTGCATTCCAGACGAGCCATGGCCTGCCCCCAAAGTCAAGCGCGACGGAGCACAGGCAGTCGTCCATTGGCAGCGAATAGCCGTAACGCTCTATGCCGCGCTTGTCGCCCAATGCTTTCAGCAGGCATTCGCCAATGACAATGGCCGTATCCTCAATCGTGTGGTGCTCGTCAACATTCAAGTCACCCCTTGTCCGCACAGAAAGATCAATCATGCCATGACGCCCTATCTGCTCAAGCATATGGTCGAAAAAGCCGATTCCGGTGTCAATGTCGCATTTCCCGCAACCATCCAGATTGACCCGGACATGAATGTCGGTCTCTTTCGTGGTACGTGTGGCCTCTGACACACGCTCACCGGCGAACAACAATTCTGTGATCTTGTCCCATGTCATGCCGTCCTTGCCAACAATCAAAGAGCGGCAACCTATGTTTTCAGCAAACCGACGGTCGGTCTCGCGGTCTCCAATCACATAGCTCCGCGACATATCATACTCCGGACTGTCAATATATTTTCTCACTAAGCCCACAGCCGGCTTGCGCGTCTGGGCGTTGTCTTCAGGAAAATGCCTGTCAACAAGGATTTCATCGAAACAGATTCCCTCTCCTTCAAGTGTCTGGATTATAAAGTTCTGCACCGGCCAGAAAGTGTTTTCCGGAAAAGACGGGGTGCCAAGCCCGTCCTGATTTGACACCATGACAAACTCAAAATCGAGTTTCTCCCGTATGAAAGATAGATTTCTGAACACGCCTTTGACAAACTTCAGCTTTTCAAACGAATCCACCTGCTCGTCTGCCGGCTCCTCGACTATTGTTCCGTCGCGGTCAATGAACAAAACACGTTTCATAAATATATTATTTGTTTTCAGCAATAATGACAGAGGTCTTACTGTATCTTATGCGCTCCGCCTCCTGATTCTCCACCGAGCCATACATATAATATGTGGTGAACAAAGCTGACATCCGGACGTAAATCTGAATGAACCCTGCCAAGAAAAACACAACGGCAGAGATATAATTGATGTAAGCGGGCATTCCAAACGAGTCTCCGTCAAGTATGCCCATGTTTGCCTGAAAGTTCGCCACGGCCAAAATATAGGCTGGCAAGGCAAGAACAAGCTCGGCAATCCCAATGACAATGCAGCTGACCAGCATGACAATAAACACAAACCCCAGGTGCTTCATGCTGACGGAATAATTCCCAAAGACGGTTTTCCAGAATCCCGCACCGTCTGTCAGAACATATTTCATGGCGACAAATGTCAGAGGCAGTGCGACAAAAAGCATCAGGATGACATAAAGCACAGATTGTGTTACAATATATGCCAGACCTGAAAGGCTGGCGTTTGCGGCTTTGAACACCAGCAGAGAACAGCCCGAAAGCAGCGAGAACGCCAAAGCGACAATCAGCAGACAACCTAACGCGGCCTTCAGTGTACGGACGAATGTCTTGAAGCCAAAGAACGGACGGACTGCTGTTTTGCTGTCAGCACCGTTATCAGCATTGTTCTTCAACCGCGAGATTACGGAAGAGTAGGCAGCCACCTCAAACATTCCGCCAACAACAATCAAGACAAAAGCCAGGCACATTATGTGGACGTTGTCGGCAAAGACCGGGTATAGATTGCCATGGCTCAAAACGGTCTGAGCGCACATCTGCGGCAATTGAACAACGCACAACGTGCACAACAGACCGCAAACCAATGAATATGCAAGCGCAAAAGGCCATGACAGCCTGAAGTTTTCTTTAAATCTACCAATAAAATGTCCATAACCTTCTTTTATGCAGGCACTGGCGCTGCGGCTTTTCATCAAGACGCCCATTGATTGATTCTTCATTTTTTTGCTTTTATTTTTTCTTGAATATTGCAAAGGTAGGTATTTTTTCGTATCTTTGCGACACAATTAATACTTATTATGAAAATATTGAAATGGGGGTTCATCGGTTGTGGTGAGGTCACTGAAACCAAAAGTGGGCCTGCCTTTTCTGAGGTTGAAGGCTCGAGTGTATATGCCGTGATGAGCCGCAGCGGAGACAAGGCGCGGAGCTATGCGGAAAGGCACAATATAAAGAAATGGTACACCGATCCGCAGGAACTGATTGATGATCCGGAGGTCAACGCAATTTATATAGCCACGCCGCCGTCGAGTCATGCCACATTTGCCATCATGGCAATGAAAGCCGGCAAGCCTGTCTATGTGGAAAAACCGCTGGCCGCCGATTACGAAGACTGCTCCCGCGTGAACAGAGTGAGCGAGGAAACGGGGGTTCCGTGCTTCGTTGCCTATTACAGACGGTATCTGCCGTATTTCCAGAAAGTCAAGAGCATCATTGACAACGGGCTTATCGGCGAGGTGATAAATGTGCAGATACGTTTTGCGGTGCCTCCGCGCGACCTTGATTACCAGAACTCCGGCAATCTGCCATGGCGCGTCCAGCCAGACATTGCCGGCGGCGGCTATTTCTATGACTTGGCTCCGCACCAGCTGGACATGCTTCAATATTTCTTCGGAATAATAATTGAGGCCAACGGCATCTGCGCCAACCGCGGCGGACTTTATGAGGCAGAGGATTCTGTAAGCGCCTGCTTTAAGTTTGAAAACGGCCTGCCGGGCAGTGGCTCATGGTGTTTTGTCGCTCACGAGTCGGCAAAAGAGGACCGCATAGAGATTATCGGAAACCGCGGTCAGGTGAGCTTCTCTGTGTTCAATTATGATCCCATCACCCTGTGCACCTGCGACGGTGAGGAAAAAATCACAGTGCCAAACCCGCCTCATGTGCAATATCCGCTGATAAAATCCGTCATTGAGCACCTGCAGGGAATTGGCGTCTGCACCTGCACAAGCGTCTCCGCGACACCTGTCAATTGGGTCATGGACCAGATATTGGGAAAATTCTAAAGTCTGTATCTCTTATATTATGGCATGGATTACCGACTGCTCATCATCACGTTTCTGGCAATGTCGCTTTCTGGCGTCTGTGCGGAAGCACAGGCGCAGCCAAGAGAAATGAGCAAAATAAAGCGCCTTGTGCGTGGTTTCAGTGAGATTGACACCAATTATATAGAACCGCAACACTATAACTTTACAGTCATGCTGCAGTCAACCATCAACTACGACATTTACCGGCTGAGAAGCAATTCCGGCCAGACAGTCACTTTCTCGCCTGACATGGTTGTGAAAGTGGGGCCGTATTTCGGATGGAAGTGGTTCTTTCTTGGATACACATTCGATTTGAAACACTTTGGCTTCAGTGACAGTGGAAAGAAAAGAGAAGTCGCGTTCAGCATTTACAGTTCGCAAATCGGCATTGACCTGTTTTACAGACGGACAGGAAGCGATTATAAAATCAGAAACGCCTATATGGGCGACGGCATTGACGCCGGCAGACTGTCAGGCGTTTCGTTCAATGGCATTAATGTAGGCATCACAGGAGTCAATCTGTATTATGTGTTCAACCACAAAAAGTTCTCTTATCCGGCAGCCTTTGCCCAAAGCACATGCCAGAAGATCAGCTGCGGCTCGTGGCTTGCCGGAGTGGGCTATATGAACAACAGCATCGACCTGGATCATGCGAAACTGCAGCAAGTGGTCTCCGAGAACTGCTCACCGGAGAACGTAAAGATAGACAGCGGTCTGATGTTCCGCAACGTGAAATACTACAACATCAGCGTGTCGGGCGGCTATGCGTACAATTGGGTGATAGCAAAGAATCTGCTGTTCTGTGCGAGCGCCTCGCTGTCATTGTCTTACAAACATTCCAAAGGGTATATGGCCGAAAACGTGGACCATGGGTTCAAGTTCGAGAATGTGAACATTGACGGTGTGGGAAGATTCGGTCTTGTCTACAACAATATGCGCTGGTATGCCGGCACAAGCGCCATACTCCACTCTTACAATTACCGTAAGAGCCGCTTTGCCACCAACAACGTGTTCGGCAGCCTGAACTTGTATATCGGCTATAATTTTGGAATAAAGGACAAATACAAAAAGAAATGAAGTTATGACAAAAGCGTTGGCACCGATCATATTTGTCCTCACGTGGCTTGCAAGCCCTGCATTTGCGCAAGTTGACTACAGTCCGAGCGACAGCTCTTTCATTGTCAGCCTGCTGAAAAAGGCCGACCGCAGCGCCGGCACCAGCTCTCTTGCGCTGTCGTTCGCAAGGGAATTCATAGGGTGTCCATACGTTGCGCACACTCTCGAAGCCCACGAGACCGAGCGGCTCATTGTAGACACCCGCAGGCTTGACTGCACGACACTCGTGGAAAACGTCGCCGCACTGACCATCTGCGCGGCCAAAGGGCTGACGGCTTTCAGCAACTTCACAAGCATTCTCACTGCCTTAAGATATCACGGCGGAAAGATTGACCAATATCCAAGCCGTCTGCACTATTTCAGCGAATGGATCGAAGACAACACAGCCAAAGGATTTGTCAATGAGATTCAGACACCCAATCCACCGTTTACCGCCGTTCAGAGAATGGTTCTGAACTACATGAGCAGGCACACAGGCTCATACAAAGCTCTCAGAGACAACCCAGCATTCGTCAGGGAAATAATCAAACATGAGAAAGCCCTTGCCGGAAAGACATATAAATATATTCCCAAGGCAGAGATTAAAAACACCGCCATGATGCGGAACACAATAAATGATGGCGACATAATAGCCATAGTGAGCAACAAACCGGGCCTCGACATCGCCCACGTGGGAGTCGCCGTGTGGCACAAAGACGGCCTGCACCTGCTCAACGCCTCGATGATACATCACAAAGTTGTGGAAGAGCCGATGACTCTCCGACGCTATCTGCAGAAACATCCAAGCCATTTGGGAATCCGAGTGATAAGAATCAACAATAATAACTAATAAGGAAATAAAATGGAATTACCTGATTTTATGAGTTACGCCAACCGGTTTTCGGCAAACGATTTTGTCGAGAAAATATCCCGCATAGCCAAGCGGGCCGGTGCAAAGCTGGTTTACGCCTCTTTGGTGCTGTATTACACACTGCAGAGCGACAAAGTGTCTAAGAAAGACAAAGCCATCATCATTGGAGCATTAGGCTACATGATAAGTCCTCTGGATGTCATTCCCGATGCCATACCCATTGCCGGACTGACTGACGACCTGGCCGTTCTGGCCTACGTTCTGAAGAAGGTCTGGGGCGATGTTGACACGGAAATCAAGGAGAAAGCCAAGGAAAAGCTCACAAAATGGTTTGACGAGGACGAGATTGCCGAAATTGACGACATCGTGAAGTAAGACAGGTGCGAGGCAAATGTCTGACGTTGTGATTGCATGATGAGTTTTGGTTATTGCCAATGAGTCTGGACACAGAATGACAGAGAACTCATTCTGTGATACTTGCAAATATGCAACTAAAAACCATCCGCACACCGATGACTTTGCCTACTGTGCCGGATTACAATGCAAAACGTGCCGTTTCGCACTGCGAAACGGCACGTTTTGCATTATAAAACAGGCCTTTTCGGCCTGCAAAATGACCCATCCCGGAAAGCACTGAATATCAGCGCGTTATACATCATGGCAGCATCGGCACCTTTTTAACATATAAACGTTAATTTTTTCAGGATATTCCGGAGACAAATTCGCCCTCTACTGCCTTTTCACCGATATTGCCGTTGTGGGGTGATTCATTGTTTCGAATTTATCAGGCGCATGACCAGACAGCCGCCAAAAATCTGTGTCAGCAGCCCCGGCCAGCCAACGCGGATGTCCTGAAGCGCTGCCGACAGCGATCCGGTGATGCCCCATTCCACCAGCGTGCCCGCAGCCTGATATGCCACGACTGCCGCTGCCACAGCCCACAATGCAACGCGCCCGGCCCTGTTAGCAAAGTATGAGGCGGCAATGGCGAGCAGCACCGACTTGCAGAGAATAACAGGAAGCATTTCCGCCGGAGGCATGCCGAAGCCGAGGTTGTTCGCCAGCGGAGACAATATCGCCGTGAGCAGACCGGCAGCAAGACCGAACTTATAAGCAGCCACAAGCGTGAACAGATAGACCGGGAGCCAGACCAAGCCGCCCCCAGGCACCAGATGGCAGAGTTGCGGCAAGGCGATGTTGCACATGACAAATACAGCAGACCATACGTAAGTCCGCTTGTCACTTACTGGCAGTGACATAACAGCAGTTTTCTTGATTGTGTTCATTTTTGTTGTTTTTGATTCTCAATAAAATGTTTTATCAGTAAATAAGCCTCTTCCGGACTGTCTGTCGAGGAGGTAAGACGCTCGACCGGGCAAATGCCGGTGCCGGCACGGTTAATGATATGTGGCACGAGTGTGCCATATTCCACCCTGACATTGCCCAAACAGAGCACCTCAAGCGCGCCGGAGCTTATCACCCCCGCGTACAGACTGTCAATCCCGCCGCGCACAAACAGCAGCGCGGCTCCGCGGCCGACGACTTTGTCTGCCGCAGTTGCGCCCCGCAGGAATACCGGATTCTCGGTTGACAGCTCAAACAGATCTATCACACCGCGACGGCGGAACATCACAATCTCACCGCTTGCAGAACGAACCACTCCGCAGCAGTTGCTGTCCGCAAGATAATCTTTAAGCCGGTTCATTCTGCTTCAGTTCCTCCACAAACTTGTCAATACGCTGCATTTCCTTTGGAATGTCGATACCTTGCGGGCAGTGCTCGTTACACTGGCCGCAGCCAATGCAGTGTGACGCCTGGCGGAGACGCGGCACAGAGCGGTCGTAGCCCACAAGAAACGCCCGCCGCTCGCGCCTGTAGTCAGGATCCTGCGCACCCCTGTTGGGCATATTCCCGTCGGCAATGCACTTGTTATAGTGCGAAAGCACCCCGGGAATGTCAATGCCATAGGGGCATGGCATACAGTAGTTGCATTCGTTGCAAGGTATGGTCTTGAGATTGTATATGTCGTCGGCGATTTCCATCAGGAAGCTGTTCTCCTCTGCGGTCAGCGGCACCAACGGCGCCGTGGAAAGCAGGTTGTCCTTCAGATCCTCCATATGGGTCATTCCGCTTAATACCGTGAGCACGCCGTCGGGGCTTCCTGCAAAGCGGATGGCCCAGCTGGCCACACTCCGCTCAGGCTCGCGCTCCTTCATTTTCGCCGCCACAAAATCGGGCACACGCACAAGCCTGCCTCCAAGTAGCGGCTCCATTATTATGGCCGGAATGCCGCGCTTCTTCAATTCGCCGTAAAGATACACCGCGTCGGTGTTGCGGCTGTTTATCTCGTCGGCATAATTCCAGTCAAGATAGTTAAGCTCAATCTGCACAAAATCCCAGTGGTAGCGCCCCTCGTCATGCCATTTGAGCAACATATCGTATATCCTCACATCGCCATGATAGGAAAAACCGATGTTGCGAATGCGCCCTTTCGCCTTCTGCTCAACGAGCCAGTCAAGAATGCCGTTGTCCATGTAGCGGCTGTTGAACATCCCGAGCGCATCGCTGCCCTGTCCTATGCTGTGGAGCAACAAGTAGTCCACATAGTCCACTTGAAGCTCTTTGAGCGAGTTCTCAAACATCTGCATGGACGCTTCGCGTGTCCACGTCTCTGGCGCGAAGTTCGACATCTTTGTCGCAATGAAATAGTCCGACCGCTTGTGGCGGCTCAGAGCGATGCCTGTGGCGCGCTCGGACAGGCCGCGGCAATAGGCCGGAGAGGTGTCGAAATAGTTCACCCCATGCTCAATGGCATAGTCCACCTCGCGGTTCACCATGTCCTGGTCGATTGGCGCGTCCGGATTTTCACGGCCTGCCCCTTCTCCCTCAACTGGCAGGCGCATCATTCCGTATCCCAGCAGCGACACCTTGTCGCCGGTGTTCGGGTTAGTCCGATATGTCATTTTTCCTTTTTGAGGCTCATTCTGTGTGGCTGATGTCTTTTTCCTGCCGTCTGTGCAGGCCGCAAGAAGTGGCGCCGCAGCCACAGTGCCGCCCCCAATGGCTTTGATAAATGAGCGTCGGCTTATGTCTTTTCCCATATTTTTTCTGTTGTGTTCTTATTTGATTCAAGAAGTCATATCGTCCTGTGCTGCTCATGGCCCTCAACATAGATGGCACTGAACGGGCGTGCCGGACAAAGATTCTCACAGGCGCCGCAACCGATGCAACGCGACTCATTGACGGCAGGAATCTTTGGAGCATCCGGACTTTTCGGGTCCGAGCTTATCATCGTTATGGCACCTGTCGGGCAATGACGGGCACAGTTGCCACACTCCACACCGTCAGTCAGCGGCACACAATTTGCCTTTATCCACACTGCATGGCCGATTTGTATTGAGGATTTCTCTGCACGTGTGATCGGCCGTATGGCCTCTGTGGGGCAGACATCAGCACAACGTGTGCATTCCGGACGGCAATAGCCCCGCTCGTATGACATTGTCGGCTGCATCATCGTGAACAAGTCAGTAGACGGACGGAGCACATTATTAGGGCATTGCGACACACACAACTGGCATCCGGTGCAGTGCTGGGCCATGTATTTGGCCGAAAGCGCGCCCGGCGGTATTATTGGTGTGGCTCGTTCTGGAGCGATCTTGTCTTCTATGGCCGCCAGGCCGCCGTCAACTTTCTTTTTCTGCTGAGCCAAAACTGTGCCGGTTGTCGCAATGGCCATGCCGAGCAAAAACGACCGGCGGGCAGAATCGACCGAGGTCCGGTCTACTTCACCAGAGCGTGCTGACTCTGCTGCTGCGGAAAGCCGTGGCTTGCCATGGGTGAAAACAATGGCGTGGCGTCGGCACTTGTCAATGCAATCTCCGCAAACCACACAGCGCGAATAATCCACTTTATGGCTTTTTGAGTCAATGCAAGAAGCCTTACAATTGCGCTCACACAGGCCGCAAGTGTTACATTTCTCCGTGTCGATATGAATTCTCAGCCATGAAAAACGGGCAAAAAAGCTAAGCAATGTGCCCACCGGACACACCGTGTTGCAATATGTCCGGCCACCGCGCCATGCAAGAAAGGCAATGACAACAAATGTCACCAATGCAATGACAAACGTGGACAGGCTCTTTATCCAGACGTCAACGGAATAAAAAGCATAGCTGTCTATTCGCTCCGCCAGCGCGGCAAGCATATTATTGCCCATGATCCAGACTGGCCTGAACAGGCTTTCCGCTATACGCCCGTAAGAGCTGTAGGGTTCCAGCAAAGCCCCGAGAGGCACGATTCCGGCAACAAAAGTCAAAATAAAAATGGCAAGGAGTGTATAACGCAGCCACTTCTTTTCTTTAGAGAAACTGAACCTGTTCCGTTTCACCCTGGAATGCAAGCGCGAGACAACATCCTGCATTATCCCGAGCGGACAGACAACGGAGCAATAGATCCGGCCGAAAACAAGAGTGAGAAGCAATAATACGGCCACAATCCCGGCATTGACAGCAAGAAAAGCCGGCCAGAATTGGATTTCGGCAAGCCACGACAGCCATTTGTGGAGCACGCCTGAGACATCAACGAAAAGCAGAGAGATCAGGATGAACACTGCCGCGGCAATAGTCAGTCTTAGTTTTCTCAACATTATTGTAATTATTTTGTTATTATATTGGTCGCGCAATCGGCATCAACTTTGTGTTCAACAGCATCCACAACAAAAATGCTCAGCTCATAAAGCAACCATATCGGCAATGCAACAATAAGCAGAGTAAACACGTCTGCCGTCGGTGTTATCACTGCTGCAACAACAAGCACAGCGACAATGGCATGGCGCCGGTAACGCTTCATCCACACAGCGCGCAGCATTCCGAAGCGTGCCAGCAGGCTGCAGACCACCGGCAACTCGAAAACAATGCCGAACAAAAGGCTCATCATAAGCAACGTGTCAATATAAGAGCTGACCGTCAACATGTTTTCTATGCTTGGACTGACCTGATATGCCCCGAGAAAACGAACCGTCAGTGGGAACACGAGCAAGTAATTCACCGCTATTCCCACCATAAACATTGCGTATGCAGAAGTTACAAGCCTGACAGAAACACGCCGCTCATTGGCGTAAAGCGCCGGCGAGACGAAACGGAAAAGCACATATATCAAATATGGTGAGGCTATCAGAACACCTGCCATCATGGCAACCTTAATGTGAATCATAAACTGCTCCGTCAGCCCTGTATTGATAAGGTGAATGCTAAAAGACTCTAATCCAAGCAGTTTGTAGACAAAGAAAGAATCGTCCGCCGGGGCAAGGACGACGCTGAAGAGCCGGTCTTTCAGACAGAATGCCGCAACCCCAGCAACAACAGCTGCCGCAATCATGCGTATAAGGCATCCGCGCAGCACATCAAGGTGTTCCCAGAAGGTCAACTGGAAGCCTGACCCAATGTCCCCAGAGCCATTTTCGCCATTCATCTTTGCCACGTCAAAGGTCACGCTTCCGTCTGCTTCTCTTTCTTTGCACTGTCGCCAGAAGGCTCATCGGCAATGCCATTGACACCGTCTTTGAAACTCCTGACTCCTTTGCCAAGACCTTTCATCAGTTCTGGAATCTTCTTGCCGCCAAAAAGCAGCAGCACAACAAGCACAATGAGAATAATTTCCGGTG
This sequence comes from uncultured Prevotella sp., assembly GCA_944320305.1. GTDB lineage: Bacteria > Bacteroidota > Bacteroidia > Bacteroidales > Bacteroidaceae > Prevotella. The sequence continues at coordinate 38,450 of CALUGW010000038.1, forward strand.
TTCCTAACATAATGTGTTGGTTTTATATTCAATCAAATGTTCACGATGCAAAATTATCAATAAAAAGTCACATCAACATGATACAAATTTCAGAAATAAGTACCGATTTTACATTTTTAAGTTTGGACAAAGCATTTTCTAATACTTTCTGAAGTGCAATCTGAGCATATCGGACTGCAATACCATCGTGCTTCCGTCAAGGGCCATGATGCGGAAACGCTCTTCAAGTTCGTTGATTCCGAGTTCGTGCAGCCGTGCGACATCCGTCAGCTTTATGTCTGACGAGTCGCGGTTGTTTACGTAAGGGTCGCTGAGGAACAGCGAATCGCCGGTGTTACTGAATCTGAAAAACACCCCGGTGCCACCGATTCGCGCCTCAAGCAGGTCTGTCTGCACAGCCCAGAACACGCCGCTGCCGCGCATATCTTTCGTTCCTCCCTGCAAGGTGTCAACTTGTTTCAACTGCCAGAAACCATCAAGATCTCCATTGTCCGATGTCTCCAATTCACAAGAAAGGCATAATATTGCTGCCAGCGGCACTAAAAACAATAATTTTTTCATCTTGATTTTTTCTTGTCAAAGTTCAAAACTCCTGTTCGCATTACAGTAAGCTGCAGGCCGTAATTGTTTCCACGCAGCGTTCCGGCGTCAATGCCGAAGCCGCCCCTAACGCCCCATCCTGCCAGTTTGTGACTCTCCGGGAAACTGTAGTCGGCCTCCAGCAGCAGGCTGAAATTGTCTTCAGGGTCAGGATATGGTTCCAAATATCTGCCATACCCTTTCTGATAAGAGGCCAACACGCGGTAACGCAGTCCGTCCGCCGGCGCTCCTCCAACGCCAAGATGCCATGCCACGGTGCGGTTGTTCTTCACCTCTATGGCACCGTCTGCGTTGTATGCGGGCGACAGATAGAGGGGATTTCCGATAACCTGCCCCCAATGTTGCCATCCGCTGTAAATGTAATGGTTGTAATAATCATCCACACCGCCGATATGGTCAGGAATATTGCTGTTATGGTCGTGGTAAATCGGACCGCTCTGATATTTGGAATAAAGGTATTCCAGGACAACGGCATCAACCCATTTGCACTTTTTCAATCTCAGCTCGGCGCCAAGCATCATGTCTTTCAGCGAATACAGCAGATAGCGGTTGTCCTTTTTTGCATTCCATTCGTTCCCCGAGCCATAGCCGTCATAATCAAGAAGAAACATCTGCGAGTGGTCTTCAAAGAAATGGTCCGCATAAACACTTATGCCCCACCCCGCATAATCAAAGTTCAGTCTGGCCAGCCAACTGCCCAGCTGGTTGCCTTCTGAATTCTGGTAAGTGGTCTCCACAACATCCGAACCGCCCGGAATGAACGCATTCACAAATGAGCTGAAGTCTTGCTTGTTCTCCACTTTTCTCATTTGCCCGTCTCCCGTAGGAATGTATGACGTGCCTCCAAACTGCGCGGCCATTTCCAGTCCGAGTTCCAAAGACACGTGCCGTCCCTCAGGTCCGATTTTAAGATATCCTGCCTTGCTGTGGTAAAAAGTATTGGTGGTGTATTTGTTTTTCCCACCTGAAAAGTTCTCCTGCCAGTTGCCGTCTGTCGTCATGCCGTATGCGATGTGGCCCTTCAGGCTCACCCAGCCGCGGGTCAGCGGAACGGGCCAGTAGTCCGGCAGGGCCAGTCTCACCTGCGGCACCGGCCGCGCGTTGACGCCCAAGGTCTGCGAGCCGCTGCTCAGCCTGTTGTTCTTCAGCTCCATCGGATACTCTTTGCTTCCGACAGTGAGCACTCCGTGAAGCCATCTCGCTTCCACAAAAGCCTGCTGGACAATAAACGCGCTGTTGAAATTCACGGCCCCGACAAGGTCAAGACCATAGCCAAGACCCCATTTCCTGGCCGAATCGGCCGCAAGCGGCCTGACAAGCGCAGCGCGCAAATAGCCATTGCCATTGTCCAATGAACTGAGACCGTGCCTGTTGGCATTGAGCCAAAGAGGCGTATAATCGCCTGCTGAGGCTGTCCCCTGTAACGAAACGCTGTACTCCACGGAATTGAACACCGAGCGTTCTCCTGCCCCGGCGTCTGCCATCAGAACCGATGGCAACAGCAACAGAGGGAGTGTCACAACCCTTTTAATTGCATACATCATTGAACTAAAATATAAAATATTTACCATCCCGGCCCAGGCCGGATTGTGTTCTACAAAATCATTTACCCGCAAAGATAATGATAAATAAGCAATTATCCAATGCCAAAAGCGTAAAAATGTGATAAATAACGCCACAAAATGAAGCGTTAGCCAACATATCGCTTGCACAGGCGGCATTTTTTTTGTTACTTTGCATTAGGGAGCCCCCGCAATCGCCAATCAGGCGGCCACACAATCAAGCGGACCAAGGCGCCTTCCCGGCAAGAATCAAATAACACATAAAAACTTCAGAATTATGAAACGTATTTTGTCTGCACTTGTCGCGCTGCTCTTCGTTGTTCTGCAAGCACAATCAATGAGTTACGAACAGGCCCGGCGTGAAGCCTTCTTCCTCACGGACAAGATGGCCTACGAGCTTAATCTCACACAAGACCAATATGACGCCGCTTACGAAATAAACCTTGACTACCTTATGAGCGTAAGCACCGTTGATGACGTGTTCAGCACATACTGGACCCGGCGCAATCTCGACATGAGCTACATCCTGCTGCAATGGCAGTGGAACGCTTTCAGGGCTGCCACATATTTCTACCGCCCGCTGTACTGGTCTGACGGATTCTGGCACTTTGCCATCTACGCACGCTATCCTCGCCGCAACTATTTCTACTTCAGCCGCCCCACGGTTTACATCTCATACAGGGGAGGCCACAGCTGGCGGAGCAACGGCGGACGCAGCTACTACCACGCACACCGCGACCACTTCCGCAAGCCCGCGCCTCACGGCGGACTGCGCGACAGATGGAACCGCGGCGACTTTGGCAACCGTCACAGCGTTGGCGCCAACAGTCGGCCGACAGTCGGCACGCCGGGCAACACGCGGCCGGGCAATAACAACGGTACGGTCACCCGCCCGAATGGCAACAGATTTGGCAACAGCCGTTCCGGCGGAACATTCAAGACGCCCACCACCACAAGACCAGCCGGAGTCACAAGCGGCGGAACAACAACTGCGCGCAGAGCCGCATCAGGAGGTACTTTCAGAGGAAACAAAAGCGCAAATTCCGCAGGAAGCAAATCCGCGCAAAATAAAGTGCCTGCGACAACAGGCAAGGCTCCGGCAACTTCGCGTCCGGCAAGGGGCGGCTCGTTTGGAGGGGCACGGAATAATGGAACTTTCGGAAGCAACAGAAGCTCATCCGGCACCGCCACTTCACGAAGAAGCACAACCACCGGCAGCGTAAGGAGCGGCTCTTTCGGCACACGCCACAGCAGCTCGTCACCCGCCTCACGCAACAGCGGGGCAAGCCGCGGAGGCAGCTTCGGCAACAGGCATTAGGCGTCGGCCCGCTTTGCCACAATGCAATTTCCGGCCGGGGCACAACAAGTCCGCTTTGCCACAGCGATATTTTTGAAACTGTTTTGATTTTTTACAGCTGCATCCATTTTGTTGGTTAACATTTGCTTTGCCAATGGCTTGCAGTGTCTTTCCGGCTGTTTTTGTCGCCGTTTTCATCATTTGGCCCGCCAAACTCAGTCAAACGACAACAAAAACATTGCTAAAATCCACGACAAACCATTGGACAACGAAATCAAAAACAGTTTCTTATGGCGCCTGGCAAAGCGGACTTGCCGCAAACAGACATTCAGAAACATTGTGCTGCCGACAATCCCAACCGACGCAGAAAGACCGCGCCGACTATATTGTCATGCGGACAGAGCCGCGCTCAGCCCTTTATCCGGGGGTACTTCCGCGTCCAGCCGTCCCAGCGCAGCCGCATCACGCCGAACAACGCCTCGCTGAAGATGCCTCCGCTCATCTTCGACGTGCCTTCACGCCTGTTTACAAATATCACAGGAACCTCCTTTATCCTGAAACCGATTTTATAGGCTGTGAATTTCATTTCAATCTGAAAAGCATAGCCTTTGAATCTGATTTTGTCCAGCTCGATTGTCTCCAGCACGCGCCTTTTATAGCATTTGAAGCCCGCTGTGGTGTCGTTGACTTTGAAACCAGTGATAAAGCGCACATATTTAGAGGCGAAATAGCTCATCAGCACGCGCCCGATGGGCCAGTTCACCACATTCACCCCCGAGACATAACGTGAGCCGATGGCAAGGTCGAAGCCCTCGTCATGGCACGCGGAATAAAGCCGCGGCAAGTCGTTAGGGTCATGGCTGAAGTCGGCGTCCATCTCGAATATGTAGTCATAGCCATGTTCCAGCGCCCACTTGAAGCCCGTTATGTAGGCCGTGCCCAAGCCCAGTTTGCCCTGGCGCTCAATAATAAAGAGCCTGTCGGAAAACTCGCCGCCGGTCAGCCGGTGGACAATCGAAGCCGTTCCGTCGGGCGACCCGTCGTCAATCACAAGAATGTGGAAACATTTTTCCAGTGCAAATACGGCCCGGATAATCTTCTCGATGTTTTCCTTTTCGTTATATGTCGGAATAATTACAATACTGTCACTTTCGTGCATGGTTTCCTTTGTTTGTGCAAGTTTGGTTGTTCTGTGCCTCTGCCGCAGCATGGCCGGTGTGCGTTTTCGTGCGCTTCCGTTTCCGAAAAAACGGTCTCAGCCATCTGCCGTGCACGGCTTATCTCAGTGCAAAGATAGATAATTAGCGGCAGACTGAACATTTTTGAGCGGATATTTTTTAGTTATTTTCATTTAAAATTCGATACACAAATAGGAATCTGTTAGAAACAAGCTATTTATAAGCTTTTCTCAAAGAGTGAGGTAATGACT
>CALUGW010000039.1 GCA_944320305.1 uncultured Prevotella sp.
GGTTATTCAAATATACAAATTGTTCAGCGGTTTTCTTCTTTATGACTATGAAATCACTCCAAATTTCGGATGAACCTAAATTATTACTGTTTTTGGAACTTAAGAATGGGGAGTGCCGTCTGCGATTAAGTCCTTTATGACAGCTCCTCCCATAACTAATCCGGCCATGGCAGGCACAAAGGCGTTACTTGCGAGGGGGCTGCGTACTGCTTTTCCTGAACTTGCATTATCCATATTTTCGGCATCGTCAAGTTTTGTTGCCGATTGTGGCTTGAGCGGTTTCTCGTTACTGCAGACAACCTTCAGTGAGTCAATATTGTGCTCCCTCAGCTTTTTCCTTATTATTTTTGCTATTGGATCCATCTTTGTTTGATAGATATCCATCACAGAAAAGCATGTGTTGTCCATTTTATTTGCGGTTCCCATGCAGCTGATGATGTTTGTATCACAGGCTTTGCACCTTTTTATAAGTTCTATTTTTGCCGTAATGGTGTCGATGCAATCCAGCACATAATCATATTTTGACAAATCAAAGCAATCTGCATTTGCTGGCAAATAGAACACCTTGTAGCTTTCAACAATACATTCTGGATTAATGTCGTGTATTCTGTTTGCCGCGACGTCAACTTTCATTTTGCCTATTGTGCTGTGTGTGGCCAGAATCTGTCTGTTGATGTTTGACTCTTGGATATTGTCGCTGTCGTAAATGTCAATCATGCCAATGCCGCTGCGGGCCAGTACTTCCAATGCGTAACCTCCAACCCCCCCGATGCCGAATACTGCCACATGGCTGCGTTCCAAGGCACCGACTCCCTCGTCGCCAATCATCATGCGTGTTCTTGATGTAGCCTGCTCCTGCATTACATTTGTATATTTGAAGTTGGTTTTGGATTAAAAAACGGGGAACAGATGCGCTCTGTTCCCTTGTCGTGTGGTAGTGGATAGGGGAATCGAACCCCTATGCCAAGATTGAGAATCTTGTATCCTAACCATTAGATGAATCCACCGCTTGATTTTTGAAGAGCATAAAATGCTGTGTGACACTTGCCGTGTGGTAGTGGATAGGGGAATCGAACCCCTATGCCAAGATTGAGAATCTTGTATCCTAACCATTAGATGAATCCACCATTCCGCGGAAGCTGGGGGATTCGAACCCCCGGTACGGTAATCCCGCACGGCAGTTTAGCAAACTGCTGGTTTCAGCCACTCACCCAAACTTCCTCAGTACTTTTCTTGCTTCTTAAGGCATCTTCGCTCAAATGCGATGCAAAGGTACTGCTTTTATTTTAAATGGCCAAATTTTTCTTGATTTATTTTTCAAGTGCAATGTTGCTCTTTAGCATGATTACATGTTCAAGACTGCTGTCAAGATAATAAGTGTCGTGATATTCAGCATCTTCTATTTTATATTTCACACGTATAATTTTTAATTGTGGTGTGGCGTCAGCATTGTCGAACTCAGTGTTTTTTTTGTAGACAGATGATTTTCCTACCGCTGCCCGCAGTGCATGGATAGTGGAATCGTTGATGTGTCTTGTAGAGTCCATATCGGTGAACTCTGTGATTTGCAACTTGTCTGGGTTTCTCAGGTTCTTGTCCATAAACTCCTCTACCACAGACTCAGCCTTGTGCTGTTGCCCGCAGGAGGCGAGCAACAGCAAGGCTGACATGGCAAAATAAAATTTTGTCTTCATTTCTCAGTTTCGTGCAGGTATGTTTTCGAGTATGTCTGTGAGGTGATCCCACACCATTTTTACTGTCGGTATGTGCAGGCGCTCGTCGGGCGTGTGCACACCGCGCAGGGTTGGGCCGAATGAGATCATGTCGAGGTTGGGGTAGCGTTCAGAGAACAGTCCGCATTCAAGTCCGGCGTGTATGCCGCGTACCACCGGCTCTTTGCCGAACAGCTTCTTGTATGACTCTACAGCGATTCGAGTCAGTTCGCTGTTGGGATTCATTTTCCAAGCCGGATAGCCGTCTGTTTGCTCCACGGTTGCGCCTGCCAGTTCGAAGATGGCTTTCACCGTGTTGCACTGATTTTCCAAGTTGCTCATCACATTGCTTCTCTGTGAGGCTACAATGGTTATCTTGCCGCCGGCTGTTTCAACGCTGGCAATGTTGCTTGACGTTTCTACCATGTCGGCCAGTGCCTTGTCCTGGCACATGGCGAACACCCCGTTGTCAACTCCCTGCAGGGCGCGTATGAGTCTGTCTGACACTGGCTTTGGGATGATTTCTGTGCTGTCGGCACTTTCCATGCCGAATTCCATTTCCGTGTCTGTCACATGATATTCTTCCTCCACATTATGTGTGAAAATGTTCCAGTCGGCTCTTACGGTTTCTTTGTCTGCATTCGGTACTGCAATTACAGCCCGGCCGTCCCGTGGAATGGCATTGTGCATTTTCCCCGAATTCAGGCTTGCGAGTCTCAGGTCTGTCTTTCCCATTTCCTTGTAAAGGAATCTTGAGAGTATCTTGATGGCGTTTGCCCGTTTCTTTTCTATGTCGTCTCCGGAGTGGCCGCCTTTAAGTCCTTTGAGCCACACGTTCATGAAGAAATAATCAGCAGGCGCTTTCTCTGCTTCAAATCCGAATGTGGCTGTTGTTGTCCTGCCTCCTGCGCATGAGACGAATATCTGCCCCTCGTCCTCGCTGTCGAGATTTATCAGCATGTCGCCGCCCATGAATCCGGCCTCCATGCCTGATGCGCCTGTGAGCTGTGTCTCCTCGTCGCGTGTAAAGACACATTCCAGCGGTCCGTGCTTGATGTCGTCTGATGCGAGGATGGCCAGTTCAATGGCAACTCCAATGCCGTCGTCGGCGCCAAGTGTGGTGCCGTCGGCAGTGAGCCATTCCCCTTCCACGTGAGTCTCTATTGCGTCGTTGTCGAAATCGAAGTCTTTGTCCACCAGCTTGTCGCACACCATGTCCATGTGGCTTTGCAGTATTACGGTCTTGCAGTTTTCATAGCCCGGTGTGGCACCTTTTCTTATTATTACGTTCCCGGTCCGGTCAACATTGGTGTCAAGTCCGTGCTCTTTGCCCCATGACTGCAGGTAGGCAATCATTTTTTCTTCCCGCTTTGACGGACGTGGTATTCTGCATATTTTTGCAAACTGCTCGAATACCCGACCCGGTTTCAATTCACATTTGTCCATGTTTGTTCTTTTTTGAAATATTGTTGTTGAAAATCAATTAATTTATATTACCTTTGTAGCCGCAAAATTACAGATTTATGATTGAAAATGCAGTGCGCACCGCGTTAATAATTACTTATTGCCGGTACCGTGCTTTTTCGCAGGTCTGTTTTTCTGTTGCCGTCGCGCACGGTTTTGACAATTTGTGGATAAAATTATGTTCGAAAATAAATTCATAGCTATGAGAAAGAGCAAATACATTCGGATGACGTTGGCTGTGGCTGCGTCTGCTTTTGTGCTGTCTGCGTGCAACAAATCGAACCCGAAGATGGACGAAAGCCCGGTAAATAACGGTCAGGCGGCGGCGTCGACAGAAATGAGAATAGCCTATGTCGAGGTTGATTCTCTCATGTCGCAATACAAGTTCTGCAAGGAATACACGGCAGTGCTTGAGAAAAAGAGCAACAACGCCCGCAACACCATAACGCAGAAGGGCAAGCAGTTGCAGGCTGCGGCTGCCAATTTCCAGCAGAAACTCCAGAACAACGGCTTCACCAGCCGCGAGCAGGCTGCCAGTGTTCAGGCAGCGTTGCAGCGCCAGGACCAGGACCTTCAGGAGCTGCAGAGCCGTCTGGGCGCAGAGCTTGACTCTGAGACAGCCAAGTATAACAACGCATTGCGTGACTCGCTGCAGAACTTCCTGCGCGACTACAACAAGACAAAGAAGTATGACCTGATTATCTCAAAGGCCGGAGACAACATCCTTTATGCCAACAAGAAGCACGACATTACCGCAGATGTCGTAAACGGACTGAACAAGAGATACAAGTCTGTTCTTCCAAAGTCAGACAACAAGAAGTAAGTTTCGGCAGGTTTTCGCTGTCTTTTCAGCGGAGTCCGCATTCCGTCGCCGACCGTCAGTTAGCACTTTTATGCTGTCGGCCGCAACGGAATGCGGATTCGCTTTTTCATATCAAGAGCTGTGTTTTTGTTTTATGCGCCCGATTGGATTTGTTTGGGACGTTTGACAAAATGCGGGGGCATTCATATCGCTTTGTTTGACTTTGCAATGCGAAAATGGCCTTTTTGCGGCATGACTCGCCCCGCCCCTGAAAATGTTGCGGCTCGGGGTCTTTTTTAGTTGCATATTTGTAAGTAGCTGTTTGGCGGAAAAGGCTCTTTCCCATGGTCGCACCTTTTCCATTGTTATGGCCGGAGTCAGTCAAACAGACTCAGCGAGCGGTCTTCGTGTGGTACGGGGTTGTCGTCAGGCTCCTCTTCACCGGCAGCCATATTCTCGCTGAATTTCAGTAGAAGTTGCCTGGCAACGGCGGAATTTGCCGTGTTCAGTCGGTAGACTCCGCGCCTGCCGGTGTGCTCAATCAGTGACTGCGGCGACTTAGAATTCCTCAGCAGGTATTGTCTGACGTGCCGGCTGATTTCTGCCAGGTCGGGTACGGCAAACAGGCTACAGTTCATGTTGTACAGATGTTTTGAGATTATCCGCACGCTCATTCCGCTGTCTCCGACTTGTGAAAGAAGCTCAAGAATCTGTCTGTCGTAATTCATGTCACTGCCAATGGATAATGGGCGGCCGCCCACTGGGGCTGTTTCTGTTGCAGAGTAATAACAAGGGGCCGGCAACCCAACGGCATACCGGCCCCCATTATTGTTTCAGCTTATAGTTGTCAAGCCAGGGCTATCTTGTTGTCCTCAACAGACACAATTTTGCCTTCCTTGAAAAGCCATCCGATGCCAAGAAGCGTCTCCTCCACGCTGATGCTTGCTGCTTTTGCAATCTCGCCAGCAGACATGGCCTGTGAGCTGACGGCAAGTGCCTGGTAAACATCTCCAGCCTTGAAGCCCACGTTCTCTGTGTTGAGTGCAACGGCAACCTTCTTTGTTGCAGTTGTTTTCTTTACAGTCGTCTTCTTGGGTTCTGCGGCTGCTTTCTTTGTTGTCTTCTTCTCTGCCATAATAGATTAAGTTAATGTTCTTGTATTGAGTTTTATTGTCAATCAGAATAATTCTTTGTGTGCAAAAGTATATTATTTTTTGCTAATGGCAAAATTTTCATGCCGTCAAAGTCTGCGCCGCAGGCATATAAATGTGCTTCACTGCATTATTCTTGACTTAAATCAATTTTAAGATGCAGCTCGTCAAGCTGTTTCGCGTCGAGCTCTCCTGGTGCGTCGAGCATCACATCGCGGCCGCTGTTGTTCTTGGGGAATGCAATGCAGTCGCGTATAGAGTCGAGTCCGGCCATGATGCTTACGAAGCGGTCGAGTCCGAAAGCCAGTCCGGCATGGGGCGGCGCGCCATATTTGAAGGCGTTGATCAGGAATCCGAATTGTGCCATGGCTTTCTCGGGAGTGAAGCCGAGAATGCCGAACATTTTCTCCTGCAGCTTGCCGTCGTGTATTCTCAGGCTTCCGCCTCCCACCTCAATGCCGTTGCAAACGAAGTCGTATGCCTTGGCGCGTACCTGCTCTGGGTGGGTGTCAAGCAACGGGATGTCGTCAGGATTGGGCATTGTGAACGGGTGGTGTGTAGACATCAGGCGCTGTTCCTCGTCGCTCCACTCGAACAGAGGGAAGTCAACTATCCATAGGCACTCGAACTTGTTCTTGTCGCGTAGGCCGAGGCGGTCGCCCATCTCAAGGCGCAGCGAGCACAGTTGCACTCTGGTCTTGTTGGCGTTGTCGCCGCTGAGAATCAGCACGAGGTCTCCGTCCTTGGCGCCCATCTTGTCTTTGAGGCGCTGCAGGTCTTCCTGACTGTAGAACTTGTCGATGCTTGACTTCACCGTGCCGTCTTCGTTGTACTTGACGTAGACAAGTCCCTTGGCGCCGATCTGGGGACGTTTTACGAACTCCGTCAGCTGGTCGAGCTGCTTGCGGGTGTAGCCGGCGCATCCCGGCACACATATTCCGCCGATGTAGGCGGCGTTGTCAAACACGGGGAAGGTGCCGGTCTTGAGTACATCCATCAGCTCCACAAACTCCATGCCGAAGCGCAGGTCGGGCTTGTCGCTGCCGAAGCGGCGCATGGCCTCGTGCCATGTCATCTGCTGGAGCTTGGGCAGCTCGACTCCTTTTATCTCCTTGAAAAGGTGGCGTGCCATCTCCTCGAAAAGCTCTATCACGTCGTCTTGGTCTACGAAACTCATCTCGCAGTCAATCTGTGTGAATTCCGGCTGACGGTCGGCGCGCAGGTCTTCGTCTCTGAAGCACTTTGCAATCTGGAAATAGCGGTCGAATCCGCTCACCATCAGCAGCTGTTTCAGCGTCTGTGGGCTTTGGGGCAGGGCGTAGAACTGACCCGGATTCATGCGTGACGGCACAACAAAGTCGCGCGCGCCCTCTGGTGTGGAGCCGATGAGTATCGGCGTTTCCACCTCGATGAAGTCTTTCGAGTCAAGGAAGTTGCGTATGAGTATGGTCATGCGGTGGCGCAATTCCAGATTGCGGCGCACGGCGTTGCGGCGCAAATCCAGATAACGGTATTTCATGCGGATGTCATCGCCTCCGTCGGTATTGTCCTCAATTGTGAACGGTGGGGTGAGGCTCTCGCTGAGCACGTTCAGTTCTGATGCCGCCACCTCAATGTCGCCGGTCGGCAGGTTTCCGTTCTTGCTCTCGCGTTCGCGCACGCTGCCTTTCACCTGTATGCAGAACTCGCGCCCAAGTTTGTTGGCGCGTGTGCACAGCTCGCAGTCCGAGGCTTCATTGAACACTATCTGGGTCAAGCCGTAGCGGTCGCGCAGGTCCACAAAAGTCATGCCGCCCATTTTCCTCACTCGCTGTACCCATCCGGCAAGAGTCACCATACTGCCGGCGTCGGCAGCGCGGAGCTCTCCACAAGTTTTCGTTCTATACATGATTTATATACAATTATTAATTGTGTGTACTTGATATCAATCTGCAAAAATATACAAAAATGTGGAGTCGGACAAATATTTTGCAGATAACTAACCAAGAACCCATTTAAACTTTTTCCGAAAAGTCTTTTTTGCTTCATTCCGAGGTTCTTTTCGGTCTGTTTTTCCTCGCCGCCGTTCGTCACGTAGCCCGCTGCGCTCCTCTTTCCGGCAAATAAACAGCCACGAAAACATTCCTCGGACTGAAGTCGCAAAAAGTTTAAATGAGTTCCAAAACTTTTTCACTTCGTGGCTTGACTGTAGATGTCTTATTGGGAGACCGGGTGTTTTCCATCCAATATTCATAAGGAATATTAAATTATTCCATAACTTTGGCAACTCGAATAAAATTCAATAACTTTGTGACCAAATAATTTAAAGTTGTAATTAAGCGTAAATTTGCAATCACATACAATTTCAAATGAAACTGAATAATAGATTTTTTCTCACTGCGTTTTTTGTATTCGTCACATATGTTGCATTTGGAAATACGACAAAATTCATTTTCAACCTGTGGGGTGATGGGGCAAATGGCAGTGATGTACCGGACACGGCCAAAGTATATGCCTTTCTTCCTGACAAAGAAAACAACACCGGGCGGGCGGTCATAATATGTCCAGGTGGCGATTATGCCAGCCTAAATCTGCAACATGAGGGAACTGATTGGGCTGACTTCTTCAACGGGCAAGGAATTTCTGTTTTTGTCTTGAAGTATAGAATGCCTAACGGCAACAGAAACATACCAATACAAGACGCTATTGAGACAATAAAGTTCGTTCGTAAAAACGCCGCCAAATGGAATATCTCAACTGATGAAATAGGAATCATGGGGGCATCTGCCGGCGGACATCTTGCATCAATTGTTGCAACAACTGCGAAAGACGAGGCCGCTCCAAATTTTCAAATCCTGCTTTACCCAATAATAACTATGAACGCAGGTTTTATAGATCGGGCCGCTCATGACAATCTTCTGGGCGAGAAACCTCGCAAAAAAATAGAACAGGAGTTCAGTTCAGACCGCTTGGTTTCTCGCATCACGCCACGGGCATTTATAGCTCTAAGTGATGATGACCAGACTGTTTTGCCTGCAAATGGGGTTAACTATTATTTTGCATGCTATCGCCATGATGTTCCGGCTTCATTGCACGTTTATCCTAAAGGCGGGCATGGCTGGGGCCTGAAACGCAGCTTTCCGTATCATATTGAAATGTTGCTCGACCTAAAAGCGTGGCTCAACAGCTTCTGAATACTCCGTAAAAACATATTGGTTATCATAATGCGGGTTATCTGAAATTTGTGCATTTATTGATAACTAAACGTTGCTTTTCCATGTTGTACGTAACACCCACACTTA
>CALUGW010000040.1 GCA_944320305.1 uncultured Prevotella sp.
GCACTATTGCCGCCTTTTTTATTTAGTATCAAACAATGGACAAAAAACTTATCATATTGCGGGTTATCTGAAATTTGGAAAATAAATAAAATTGATTGAAACAATTTTATTTGCAGATAGAAAAAATAATTACTACCTTTGCAATTAGAAGAATCAATCAAAAACATAAAAGCAAATTACACATTCAAATACATTTAATTAATAATTCCACTATTTGAAATATGCAGAATAAACATTTGCCAATGTCATTTAATGCTATCGCACAAAAAAAGCAGCAGAATGAATTCCTTTTGTGCAGAGTTAGCATAATGATATTATGCTTTGTGACATATTCTGCAAACGTATTATTCTCATAAAATCCCAATGAATATGGAAGCGTTTTTCAGGACACATGCTTATTTGGTGGAACATACGAATGCTCCTGTTCATCGGATGCTAATGGATGAGATAGACTGGAATGACCGTATGATTGGCATCAAAGGCACACGCGGAATCGGCAAGACGACTTTTCTGCTTCAATATGCAAAAGAGAATTTTGACATTAATGACCGCAGGTGCTTGTATGTCAATATGAACAATTTTTATTTTCAAGGTCGTGGAATCTCTGATTTTGCAAGGGATTTTTATCATAATGGTGGACGTGTGCTGCTGATCGACCAGGTTTTCAAAGAGCCGAATTGGAGTAAAGAGCTCCGCGAATGTTATGACAAATATCCAGGTCTGAAAATCGTTTTTACCGGCTCAAGTGTTATGAGACTAAAAGAAGAAAACCCGGAATTGAACGGTATCGTGAAGAGTTATAATTTGAGGGGGTTTTCTTTCAGGGAATATTTGAACCTTAAGACAGGTAAAAAATTTAAGATTTACACACTTGATGAGATATTAAACAATTCGGTTCACATATTAAAGGAGATAATATCGCAAGTGTCTCCGCAGAAATATTTTGCCGAATATATCCACCATGGATTCTATCCATTCTTTCAAGAGCACCGCAATTATTCAGAAAACTTGCTGAAAACCATGAATATGGTTACAGAAGTTGATATCTTGCTGATTAAACGGATTGAGTTGAAGTATTTGAATAAAATAAAGAAGCTGTTCTACCTTTTGGCTGTCGACGGTCCCAAGGCACCGAACATCAGCCAATTGGCACATGAGATAAAGACAAGCCGTGCTACTGTCATGAATTATATCAAATATCTGTCAGATGCAAGGTTGATTAATATGATTTATCCTGTTGGCTTGGATTTCCCCAAAAAACCGTCAAAGATAATGATGCACAATTCCAATCTTATGTTTGCCATTTATCCAATAAGGATTGAGGAACAAGACATAATGGAAACATTCTTTGTCAATTCTTTGTGGAAAGACCACAAAATCAACCAAAATGGCAGAGATAATCATTATATTGTTGACGGAACTTTAAAATTCAGAATCTGTGACTCTAATGATTTTCACAGGATTCGAATTTCTCCTGACACGGTTTATGCAAAATACAACACTGAAATCGGAAGCAACAAACAAATACCGATATGGTTGTTAGGTTTTCTATATTGACTTGATGACCACTATAAATTCAACAACATTTTGTTTATTCATTAATATTTATCTGTTAAAATGGCTAAAGAAAAAAAATTTATCACTTGTGATGGAAACGAGGCTGCCGCACACGTCAGCTATATGTTTTCAGAAGTAGCAGCCATCTACCCTATCACTCCGTCGTCACCGATGGCAGAGCATGTGGATGAGTGGGCTGCACGTGGCCGTAAGAACCTCTGGGGTCAGGAAGTGACCGTGCAGGAAATGCAGTCTGAGGCAGGCGCTGCGGGTGCCGTTCACGGATCGCTGCAGGCAGGCGCGCTTACCACAACGTTTACAGCCTCACAGGGACTTCTTCTCATGATTCCCAACATGTACAAGATTGCAGGAGAATTGATTCCGTGTGTGTTTGATGTTTCCGCACGCACGCTGGCCTCTCACTCTCTCTGTATTTTTGGCGACCATCAGGATGTGATGGCCTGCCGTCAGACAGGTTTCGCAATGTTGTGTGAAGGTTCCGTGCAGGAAGTTATGGACTTGACTGCTGTTGCGCATTTGGCATCACTCAAGACCTGTGTTCCTTTCGTCAATTTCTTCGACGGATTCCGCACATCCCACGAGTATCACAAAGTTGAACTTATGGAAGAAGACGATATCCGCCCATTGGTTGACGAGGCAGATATCAAGCGTTTCCGCGACCGCGCACTCAGCCCTGAACGCCCTGTCACACGTGGAACAGCCGAGAATCCTGAGACATTCTTCACCCACCGTGAAGCCTGCAACGAGTATTATGACAAAGTGCCTGAAGTTGTTGAGATGTATCTTGGCAAGATCAGCGAGATCACAGGCCGCGAGTACCACCTCTTCTCTTATTATGGTGCTGAAGATGCAGACCGCATAATCATCCTTATGGGAAGCGCAACAGAGGCCGCGCGTGAGGCCATTGACCATCTCAATGCCAACGGTCAGAAAGTTGGTATGGTGTCTGTACATCTTTATCGTCCATTCTCGGTGAAGCACCTTCTTGCAGCAGTTCCAAAGACCGTAAAGCGTATCGCCGTGCTCGACCGCACCAAGGAGCCGGGAGCAGAGGGCGAGCCTTTGTATCTTGACGTTAAGAGCGCATTCTACGACGTTGAGAATAAGCCGCTTATCATTGGCGGACGCTACGGACTCGGTTCAAGCGACACAACACCTGCAAAGATTATTTCTGTGTTCAATAATCTTGCATTGCCTGAGCCTAAGAACCACTTCACCGTTGGCATTGTTGATGATGTCACATTCACATCACTTCCCCAGGTTGAGGAAATGGCTCTTGGCGGCGAAGGAATGTTTGAGGCCAAATTCTACGGCCTTGGCGCAGACGGAACTGTCGGTGCTAACAAGAACTCTGTGAAAATCATCGGAGACAACACAGACAAGCATTGCCAGGCCTACTTCTCATATGACTCAAAAAAGTCGGGCGGCTTCACTTGCTCCCACCTGCGTTTTGGAGATCACCCCATTCGTTCGACCTATCTGGTCAACACTCCTAACTTTGTCGCTTGCCATGTTCAGGCGTACCTCCATATGTATGATGTCACCCGTGGTCTGCAAAAGAACGGCACATTCCTGCTCAACACAATCTTTGACGGTGAAGAGCTGATAAACTTCATCCCCAACAAGGTGAAGCGCTATTTTGCCCAGAACAACATCACCGTTTATTACATCAACGCAACAAAGATTGCCCAGGAGATTGGTCTTGGCAACAGAACAAACACAATCCTCCAGAGCGCGTTCTTCCGCATAACAGGCGTTATTCCGGTTAATCTTGCTGTTGAACAGATGAAGAAGTTCATTGTCAAGTCTTATGGCAAGAAAGGCCAGGATGTCGTTGACAAGAACTATGCCGCAGTAGACCGTGGCGGAGAGTACAAGCAGCTCACAATTGACCCCGCATGGGCAAATCTCGCTGATGACGTCGTTGCAGAAGACAACGCACCCGCATTTGTCAAGGAGCTTGTCCGGCCCATCAACGCCCAGGCAGGCGACCTGCTGAAAGTCTCAGACTTTGTCAACCACGGCACAACCGACGGTTCATGGCAAGTGGGAACAGCTGCCTACGAGAAGCGCGGAGTCGAGGCTTTTGTTCCTGTATGGAATTCGGAGAACTGTATCCAGTGCAACAAGTGCGCCTATGTCTGCCCCCACGCAGCAATCCGTCCGTTCGTTCTGACAGACGAGGAGCTGAAAGGCTTCTCCTCCCCTACTCTTGAGATGAAGGCTCCCGCAGCAATGAAAGGTATGCACTTCGTCATGGGCATTTCTGTGATGGACTGTCTCGGATGCGGCAACTGCGAGGACGTCTGCCCAGGCAACCCCAAGAAAGGCAAGGCACTCTCAATGGTACCGTTCGCAGGCGACGAGAAGGGAGCTGCTGAATGGGATTATCTTGTCCACAACGTGAAGAGCAAGCAGGATCTTGTCGACATAAAGAGCAACGTGAAAAACTCACAGTTCGCACAACCGCTGTTCGAGTTCTCCGGTGCCTGCTCCGGCTGTGGCGAGACGCCTTATGTCAAGCTCATCTCACAGCTTTTCGGCGACCGCGAGATGATTGCCAACGCCACGGGTTGCTCGTCAATCTATTCAGCCTCAATTCCATCAACACCCTATTGCACCAACGAGAAGGGCCAAGGACCGGCATTCAACAACTCACTGTTTGAAGACTTCTGTGAATTCGGCATGGGTATGGTGCTCGGCAACAAGAAGATGAAAGAGCGTGTTGAGATGCTGCTGAGCGAGGCATCAGCAAAGGCCGACACACCCGCCGACTTCAAAGCTGCAGCCGCAGAGTGGATTGCCGGCAAAGACGACGCAGATGCCTCAAAGGCAGCTGCTGCCAAGCTCAAGCCGCTCATTGAGGCTGGAGCCGAGGCCGGTTGTGAGATTTGCAAGGAACTCAAGACTCTCGACCACTACCTCGTAAAGCGCAGCCAGTGGATTATCGGCGGCGACGGTGCGTCCTACGACATCGGCTACGGCGGACTTGACCATGTCATCGCAAGCGGCGAGGACGTCAACATTCTGGTGCTCGATACAGAGGTTTACTCCAACACTGGCGGCCAGGCCTCCAAGGCCACCCCACTTGGCGCCATCGCCCAGTTCGCAGCACAGGGCAAGCGCATCCGCAAGAAGGATCTCGGAATGATTGCCACCACCTACGGCTATGTCTACGTAGCGCAGATAGCGATGGGCGC
Source organism: uncultured Prevotella sp. (assembly GCA_944320305.1). Lineage (GTDB taxonomy): Bacteria > Bacteroidota > Bacteroidia > Bacteroidales > Bacteroidaceae > Prevotella. The sequence goes on from CALUGW010000040.1 coordinate 4,779, forward strand.
CGACCAGGCACAGTGTCTCAAGGCAATCCGCGAGGCTGAAGCCTACCACGGTCCTTCGCTCATAATCGCATACGCGCCCTGCATCAACCACGGTCTGAAAGCCAAAGGCGGCATGGGCAAGAGCCAGGCTGAGGAGGCCAAAGCCGTTGAGTGTGGCTACTGGCATCTGTGGCGCTACAACCCCGAGCTGGCCGAGGAGGGCAAGAACCCGTTCTCACTCGATTCCAAAGCACCAGATTGGAGCAAGTTCCACGACTTCCTCATGGGCGAGGTTCGCTATCTCTCTGTCAAGAAAGCATACCCCGACGAGGCTGAAGAACTCTTCTCAGAGGCCAAGCGTATGGCTCAGCTCCGCTACAAGAGCTATGTGCGCCAAACGCAGATGGACTGGAGCGATGAGAACAATGTAGAGGCCTGATTCCTATGCATATCAGATGAACAACCAATCAGCGGGAGCACCGGCCGGTGCTCCCGCTTTTTTTGCCTTATCATGCCAAATTATGAATGTTCTCCTCTTGATAGCTCTTCTCCTGAACACAGAAAACCGGAGAATTGCATAGGTACTGCAAAAATACAAAAACGAGGCAGTCCGAAAAGCCGTTTGTGTTTTGGGCAATCCGGAAACATAGTTGCGACAGATTGTTCTAAATCGGAACCATGACCGTGAGCCGTATTGATTTTACCCATTGCGGCGTCACTCAAAAAAACGTAAGCAGATGGATGTCTCTCGATTACAGTCTTGGTGAAAAAGTGCTGTTTTTTTTGCCGGTTCGTAGTCTTTTCGCGACATATGGTTTCAAACTAAAATAGGTCTTTTTGACGTGCAAAACGGCCTGTTTTGTGGTGCAAAACGAGCCATTTTAGAATGTAATATGCCCCATTTTACATCGTGTTTTGTGCCGTTTCATGTCTTTGATTGTCCTTTTTGTGAAGTTTGTACATCTGCCAAATGCATAAACTTCTCCCCAAACCGTTTGCCCGTTAGCCACGGCATGACACCTCATCTATTTTGGGAAACAACCACTAAAACGCAACCGGCTTTTCGGACCGGCCCATTATCTGGCTCAGAATGCATCAATATTTAACAAAAAACTCCCGTAAATCCGTATGTTTCGGGATTCCGGGAGCTTGTCCGTGATTCCGCAGGGATTCGAACCCTGGACCCACGCCTTAGAAGGGCGTTGCTCTAATCCAACTGAGCTACGGAACCATGAAACCAAGTGCAAAGGTAGTTATTTTCTTTCATATAAACAAACTTTGACACTTCATTTTTGCGAAACATAGATTTTAAACGCGAAGAAAAGTTATTTAACGGGGCTATTTTTAGTTTCGGCTATCCTTGTCGATTACCGTTATCTTACGTATTGAAACTTGCAAATAAGAAGCTTTCCTGTTCAGTTTACACTCTCTTCCTGTATGTCATGGCTGCCGCGAGGCTGAATAGTATGGCAAAACCTGACAAAGCGGCATATTGCACCCAAAGGTCAGCCACGGTAGCCCCTTTCAGATAGACGGAGCGCATGATTTCGATGAAATAGCGCGGCGGGATGGCGTAGGTGATGTTCTGCGCCCACCGGGGCATGGAGGCAATGGGCGTAAACAGTCCGCTCATCAACTGGAACACGATGACGAAAGCGAACATCATGAAAATGCTTTGCAGGATGGTTGCCGACTGGTTGGCAATGAATACTCCCAATCCTGACATAACGAGACTGAACAGGATGGCAGCCAAATAAATGCTCACGATATTGCCCTCAGGCACAAGTCCATAGACCAGCCAGCCGATAAGCATTCCGACTGTCACGACCAGTATTCCAACAACCCAATAGGGTATTAGTTTCGACAAGACAAACTCCAATCGCCCAACAGGTGTGACATTCATCGCTTCAATGGTTCCCGTTTCCTTTTCGCTGACCAAGTTCAGTGTTGGAAGGAAACCGCAGATGATGATAAGAAGCACCACCATAAGTGCCGGTATCATGTAGTTGCGGAAGTCAAGAGTCGGGTTATACAAATTTACCGTAGCTGATTCCTGTACAGGCAGACTCTTTCCTTGTTCTGTCAGCCAACGCGCAACGGTATTCGCCACAGACATCATGGCGTATTGTACACCGAGTGTGCCTTTAGTCGCATTCACACCATTTGCTTTCAAGTCCAGTTCTGGCTTCTTGCCGTTAGTCAGGTCTTTTTGGTAATTTTTCGGAATGGTGACAATGGCATCCGCCCTCCCCTCTTCCACCTGCCGAAATGCTTCATCGTATCTGAAATAGCTGCCAGTTACGGACAGGTATTCCGATGCATCCATGTCCGCTACCATCCGTCGCGACAGTTCCGTCCGATCGTTATCCACCACGGCCACTTCCACGTTCTTCACGTCAAGGGTCGCCACAAGAGGAATTATCAGCATGACCAAAACCGGCAGACCCACTATCAGGCGGGGAATAATAGGGTTGCGTTTCATCAGCGACAGTTCTTTCTTGAGCAGTATCTTCAAAGTCTTTGCATTCATACAGCCTTCATTTTTTTGCGTTAAACTTCTTGAGGGCCAAAGACAATACAGCCAATGTCATTCCCAGCAGGACAAGGATTTCCGTCAGTACATACCCTATGGGAAGTTGCTGGATCATCAGCACACGCATGGCCGAGATATACCAACGGGCAGGTATGATGCAGGAGAGCCATTGCAGGACCAATGGCATATTTTCAACCGGAAATATCATGCCGGACAGCAGGACGACCGGAACCATGAACATCACGCCCGAAACCAACAGAGCCGACACCTGTGTGGAGGCTATGGTGGATATGAGCAATCCCAATGCAAGGGCAAGGACTACATACAGGATGGTCACCCATATCGCATTGATGACGTTGATGAAGGAGAAAGGCAGCCCCAGCACGGTGTAGCTCAATACCAGTACCAGCGTCAGGATGATGCACGACAGCAGAAAGTAAGGCACCAATTTGCCAATAATGATTGTCCAGGGACGTACCGGTGAAACCAACAGCAGATTCATGGTTCCTGTTTCTTTTTCGCTGACAATCGACACGGAAGTCATCATCGCGCAGATAAGGATGAATATCATGCCCATGATGCCCGGAACAAAATTGTAAGCACTTCTCAATTGTGGGTTATAGAGTGTATTGGTCACGACCGGGATGCCTGTCGCGGAACTGATGACACTTTCCAAATAAGCCGTTGAAGTCTGTGCCATATTGGTATTAGATGCGTCCACAACAATCTGATGGCTCAATTTTCCGTCTTCCGTGCGAAACACTACAGCGACATCCGCCTGACTTTTCCTAAGAACACTCTCCATTTCGTGGTAAGGCACAATTCCTTCAAACGTGAAGTAGGGATTGTTGCGTAAGCGGTCGATAATCTGTTTGGTCTCGTCTGTATGCTGATCTACCACAGCAACAACTTTTACATTGTTGACCTCGGTGGATATGGCAAACCCGAAGAGCAACAGCAGCAAGACGGGCATAACCAGCACCACCGTTATCGTGCGAAAGTCGCGCAGGAGGTGCAGCACCTCTTTCTTTATGAGTGATTTGAATATCGACATATTAATGAGGAATTAAGAATGATGAAGAATTAATATCCCCTTTTCGCATCCTTCGCCACGATGCGAAACACCTCGTCCATTGCCCCGGCGTGATACTGCCGTTTTAATCTTTCCGGACTGTCCAGCGCCTTGACACATCCGTCCACCATGATGGAGACGCGGTGACAATATTCTGCCTCATCCAGATAGTGTGTGGTTACAAAGATTGTCATACCCTCAGATGAAGCCCGGTAAATCATTTCCCAGAACTTGCGCCGGGTGGAAGGGTCTACCCCTCCGGTCGGCTCGTCCAGAAAAACGACATCCGGCGAGTGCAGGGTGGCGGCGATGAACGCCACTTTCTGTTTCCATCCGATGGGAATCTCCTTTACCAGCATATTCCGCATATTTTCCATACCCAAAGTCTTGAACACAGCATCGGTCTTTTCCCTGATACTCTTTGCCGACATTCCATAAATGGTGGCAAACAGGTTCAGGTTCTCCCACACCGTCAAGTTTTCATAGAGGGAGAACTTCTGGCTCATGTAGCCGATGTGCCGTTTTATTTCCTCCGCCTGACGAAGAATGTCATACCCGGCCACAGACCCGCTGCCCGATGTCGGAAAGCTGAGCCCGCACAGCATACGCATGGCGGTGGTCTTGCCCGCGCCGTTTGCTCCCAAGAATCCGAATATCTCGCCCCGGCCTACTTGCAATGTGATATGGTCAACGGCGGTGAAACTACCGAATTTCTTGGTGAGGTCTTTCACTGATATTACAGCTTCCTTATCCATCATCCTTCGCCAATTTAATGAACAAATCTTCTATATTCCCCTTTGCAGGCCAAATCCGGGCATCACCCAAGCCATTCTGCCGAAGCCTGCGCACGGCATCGTCAGGATTGAAACCGTCGTTTGTCACGATGTGCAGCGTGGCTCCGAAAGTATAGCAGTCTTTCACGTCCGGCAAAGTACGCAAGGTTTCCAAAAGCGGATACATATCTTTGGACGATGCATTGTAAAGGTTCTTATCCATGTCCTTAACCAACCTGCCGGGTGTATCAACGTCAAGAATCCTTCCTTTGTTTATCAGGGCGATGCGTTCACAACGCTCGGCTTCGTCCATATAGGAGGTGGAGACAAGAATCGTGATGCCCTTTTCCCGTAGCGTGGCCAGCATATTCCAGAACTCGATTCTCGACACGGCATCCACTCCGGTGGTAGGCTCATCCAAAAGCAACACTTTCGGACGGTGTATCAACGCGCAGCTCAAGGCAAGTTTCTGTTTCATCCCCCCTGACAAAGCTCCGGCCATACGGTTCGGAAACTTCTTCAGCTGGCCGAATATAGGGGCTATCAGGTCGAAGTTGTCTTTTACGTCCACTCCGAACAGCGAGGCGAAGAAGTGCAGGTTCTCGCTGACGGTAAGGTCGGGATAAAGGGAGAACTTCTCCGGCATATAGCCTATTTCGGTGCGCAGTTTTCTATAGTCTTTTACAACATCCAGCCCCACCACGGTAGCCGAGCCATCATCGGGACTGAGCAAAGTGGTCAGCATTTGGAACAGCGTCGTCTTGCCCGCACCGTCCGGGCCGATAAGACCGAACAGAGTGCCTTCGGGAACGGAAAGGCTCACATGGTCGAGTGCCACGAGTTTTCTGTACCGCTTCGTCAGGCCCCGAATGTCAATTGCGTTTTTCATAAGCGCACCTCTCCATACTGTCCGAGTTTCAGCCTGCCGTCATTCTTCACCGCGACTTTCACAGCATATACGAGGTTTGCCCTTGTGTCTTGCGTCTGGATGGACTTGGGAGTGAACTCGCTTTCCTGTGCAATCCAGACAATCCTGCCGGGATATTCATATTGCTTGTCTCCGCCAAAATCGGCAATGACGGTCACCTCCTGTCCGATTCTGATGTGAGCCAACTGCGAAGCCGTAAAGTAACTGCGGAGATAGATGTCGTCAAGGTTCGCCATCGTGAAGAGTGGGCGTCCGGGAGTCGCGTATTCACCCTGCTCGGCGTATTTCTGCAAAACAGTTCCCATTATCGGAGCGGTGATGCGGCTCTTGCGTATCTGTTCTTCTATCTGTTCTTTCTGATATTGCAAGGCGGAAGCGCTTTCTGTGATGGAGCTGCGGTTCTTGTCCAGCGTAGAAAGCAGTCCTTCCAATTGTCCGCGCAAGGTTCTCAGCTGCGCGTGGGCATCATCGCTTTGTTTCTGAGTGGCTGCTCCATTGGCAAGCAAACGCTTAATGCGGTCGCATTCATTCTGTTGGTGGGCAATCTGTGATCTTAACGCCGCAGCCTGTGCCGCAATGTCTGGCGAAGACTTCTCGGTGGACAACTGCAGACTGTGAAGCTGTCTCTGTTGCAGCGCAAGCAATGTGGTGTCTACCAGCCCGACTTGCTGTCCGATTCTAAGGCTGTCTCCCTCGTCAATGTCAAACGCCACAAGTTTTCCTGTGGTTTCCGAAGATACGGTTATGGTATTAGCCTCAAAGATGCCTGTGGCATCATACTTTTCAGCGTTTTGGCAGGAAGCCAGTACCATAATAAATATGAGGAATAATGCTGTCTTTTTCATTTGTTCAAGGTGTATTTAAGTTGGTAAATGCTTTGTAAGAGTTGGATTTCTTGGTAGGATGCGTTGAGACGGGCCTGTTTCTCGTCCGTCAGCTTGGTGAGCAGGTCTGTGGCATCGATGACGCCGTTGTCAAGTTGAGATTCTGCCGCTTTCCTTACATTGGTACGAAGTTCCACTATCCGTTCATTCTTTTTCATGATGGCTTTCAGCTCGTCAATACGGTCAAACTGCGATTGGATCCGCATATTCGTGTTGAACAAGAACACGTCACGTTCCACCGCTATGTTGGCCGATGAAAGGCGCAGCTTCCGTTGGTCGTTCTTCTTATGATAGAAAGATCCTATGTTCCACGACACTTTTACGCCGGCAAGAATGTTGAACGACAGGTCTCGGTTCATCATGCTCTCGAAATAGTCGAATCCCGGATAACCATAATAAGCCTGTGCGAACAGCCCGATTTTGGGCATTGTGCTTGCCGTGATGCTCGCGTTCCTTGTCTCATTGGTTTGCAGTTGTGCCTCGAAAAGTTTTAATTCTGGTCGGTCTGGCAACAAGTTTTGGGGAGTGGAGGCGTCAGGTTTCACCAGGTCCAGTCCGGCAAGGCTTTTCCCTGTGAACATCTCCAATACTTTCCGATAGCTTTTCGCCGTGCTTTCCGCCTGGATAAGTTGTTGTGAAGTAGCAAGGCATTGCGCCTCCACCATATCCACATCGCTTTGCATAGCGGTGCCATTTTCGTACATGGTCCGCAGTTTGCCAAGGTTGCATTGGAGTAACGTTTGCATATTTCGGGTCTGTTCGGCCAGCTCCTCAATGAGCAAGATGCCGAAATACAAGTCTTCCACCCTCTCTCGGATGGCATAAAGCTGGACATCCAGAGCAGCCTGCCGTTCCGCATCTTCGGCACGTTCTATCTTCCGTCCGGTTTTCGACAGGCCTCCGTCCCAAATGTTCTGGCTAATGTCGGCACCTACTTTATATTGCCATTCGTTCAGTCCGGAAACGGACATTCCTGCTTGAGAAATTATCCCGGCCAACGATTCAGGGAGTGAAGGAGTCTCATTCTGCACAGCTCCTTGCCCGTATATATTGATTTGCGGCAGCCAACTTTTATTGATGTCCGACAGGTTCACTTCTTTCGTTTGTTTCAGCAAATCATACTTCCGGATGAGTGGATAGTTGTCTTGCGCAAGCCTGACACACTCTTCCAATGTTACTTGAGCTGACAACTGGACACCAGCAAACAGTAACAGTGCCAAGAACAGATACTGCTTCAACATAATCAATGGATTTTTAGTTTTCTCAAGATGGTTTCCACATTCTCTTTTTTACGTATAGCCAGGAATTCGTCATAATTTTCATACGAGCTTCCGATTATTTCGCCAATGATGGGAGCGGCCATGAAAGGAAAGACATTGAGCGACACAATGTCTATCAGCAGCATACGTGCGTCAACTTGCCTGCAGGGCTTTTGCCTGGCACACTCATCAATCTCACGTTGAAAATTATTTAGCATTTCGCCGGCTATATTCTGCATATTCACCTTCATCGTTTCAAGTCGTTCCGGGTGTGCGTGGACTTCATTCACAAGGAATCTCGGCAACTCATGGTTGGCTGCGATGAAGTCGAAGTGATGTTCAATGCCTTGACGGATTCTGTCTTCCAATGGCAAGTTGCCATCTCCAATAGCACTCAACACAATTTCCTCCAACATATTCATCTTCTCTGTGATAATTCGCTCGAAAAGTTTGTCTTTCGTGCGGAAGTAGTAGTGCAGCATGGCATGGGTCACACCTGCCGCTTCTGCAATAGATGCCGTCCTTGCTCCGGCAAAACCTTTTTCAAAGAACTCTTTTTCAGCAGCTTGTAGAATTCTTGACTCTGTGTCTTGTGACTGATCAAATTCTTTATCCATATCGCACAACTTTTAAGTTCATCCAATTGGACTAACAATTTTGTTAGCGCAAATGTATGAACTTTATTTGAAACATCAAAATGGAATAATTGAGAACAGCAACGCCCAAGTTTTGTTTTATGGATTTTTAACCAACAACTGCGTTCTTAGAAACTGTTTTTTATTTTGTCCTGTATTACACACTTGCTGAAATTCAGCACCCAAAGAATAAAGAAAACGTTTTTCTTTGGAAAAAGCAGGATGGTGTGGTGCCCGTAGATTTTCAAGTCCTTCTTATAAAACAAACAAGAACCGACTGCGAAATTCTAAATCGAATTAGTGCGCAGCCGGTTCCTGTTTGCCGAGAATTATCATTATGCGTCAAGTCGCGGCAACTCATTCAAGTGCCTTTGGCGCAACGTTATTGTCACATTCTTCCACCTTCATAACAACATCATTCTCGTCTTCTTTTTTCTCTACGACAATTGTCTGGCCTTGTTTCAGTCCGCCATTGATTATCAACTCGCACAGTTTGTCCTCGATGTGATTCTGAATGGCACGCTTCAACGGCCGAGCCCCGAACTGCACATCATAGCCTTTTCTGGCCACGAACATTTTTGCCTCATCGGTAATTCGGATTTTAAACCCTAATGTTTCTATGCGGCCGAACAGCCCCGCAAGCTCGATGTCTATTATTTTGGTGATCGAGTCAAGATCAAGCTGGTCAAAAGTGATTATCTCATCAAGCCTGTTAAGGAACTCCGGCGAGAACTGGCGGCTCAGCGATTTCTGTATAATGCTTCTGGCGTATTCCTTGTCCTTGTCATTAAGCGCAATGCCTACGTTCGCCGCATTGAATCCAACGCCGTGCGAGAACTCTTTCAGCTGTCGTGTGCCAGCGTTGCTTGTCATTATTATAACCGTGTTTCTGAAATCAACAAAGCGCCCGTTGCCGTCTGTAAGACGGCCTTCGTCCAGCACTTGAAGCAGGAGATTGAACACATTGCCGTGAGCCTTCTCTATCTCGTCGAGCAGCACGATGGAATAAGGATGCCTGCGGACCTTTTCGGTCAGCTGTCCGCCCTCCTCGTATCCCACATATCCCGGAGGCGCGCCAATAAGCCTTGAGACATTGAAACTTTCTGTGTATTCGCTCATGTCGATTCTTATCAGCGCGTCTGCCGAGCCGAACATGAATTCGGCCAACTGTTTGGCCAAATATGTTTTTCCGACACCGGTAGGCCCGAGAAACATAAACACGCCTATCGGGTGATTAGGACTTTTCAGACCCACGCGGTTGCGCTGTATGGCCTTGACCATTTTGTCTATGGCAGCATCCTGCCCTATGACCATGTGTTTCAACTCGGCTGCCATCCCCCTCAGACGCACGCCTTCGGCTTCGGCCATGCGATGCACGGGCACGCCTGTCATCATCGACACCACTTCTGCCACGTCTTTCTCCGTGACGCTGTACCGCTCTCCACACTCTCCTTTGCTCCAGCTCTCGCTCAGCATGGCCAGTTCCTTTTCAAGCTCAGTCTGCTTGTCACGATAACCTGCGGCCAGTTCAAAATTCTGATTGCGCACGGCCACCTGCTTTTTTGCCTTGACAGCCTCGATTTCTTTTTCTTTTTCGGCAATCTCCGGCGGAATCTGAACATGCCCCATATGCACCCTTGAGCCAGTCTCATCGAGAGCGTCGATGGCCTTGTCGGGGAACTGGCGGTCTGTGACATAGCGTTCTGTCAGATTGACACACGCCGCAAGCGCCTCCGCGGTATACGCCACATGATGATGATGCTCATACCTTTCTTTGATGTTGTTCAGAATCGTCAGAGTCTGCTCCTTGTCCGTCGGCTCAACGAGCACCTTCTGAAATCTGCGCTCAAGTGCTCCGTCCTTTTCAATGCTGTTGCGATACTCGTCAAGTGTTGTCGCCCCGATACATTGTATTGTGCCTCGTGCAAGCGCCGGCTTAAGGATGTTGGCGGCATCCATGCTGCCTGGAGTAGACCCTGCGCCTATAAGAGTGTGAATCTCGTCGATGAAAATAATTATGTCGGGGTTCTGCTCAATCTCCTTAATCAGTGCGCGTATGCGCTCTTCAAACTGTCCGCGATATTTGGTTCCGGCCACTATGCCCGTCATGTCGAGGCTCACAAGCCTCTTGCCAAACAGCATTGGCGAAGTGCGGCGCGAGGCAATGAGCTGGGCCAGCCCCTCAACAATTGCGCTTTTCCCCACCCCGGGCTCTCCGATCAATATCGGATTGTTTTTTTTGCGGCGGCCCAAGATCTCCACAACACGAGCCATCTCGTGTTCCCTGCCCACAACGGGGTCCAGCTTGCCTTCACGCGCAGCCTGCGTCAGATCCGTTCCGAAGTTGTCAAGAACAGGCGTCTTGCCGCCGCCATTGCGTGTCTGCGTGGCGGTTTGCTGCCCATGCTGGCCGCCTCCGGCATATTTCCCCTCATCGCTGTGCCTTGTGTCTTCCTCTTCTTCCTCAGGCAAGCCTATGCCGTCTCTCGCTCTGCCGTCTTGCTGCTGCAGGAGTGTGTAAACGTCTTCGTATATCATATTGTTAAGTTCCAAAATTTCTTTTGCGCCATTACTCACGTTGTCATGAAGAATAGCCAGCAGTATGTGCTGCTCGTCCACGCGCTGCAGATGCTGTATACGCGCCTCAAGCACAGCAAGTTTCAGAATATTGCTCGCCTTTTCGTTGAGCACAAGCTCTGAAGTGTTGATGGGCTGTGACAGCTCGTTCCTCCGCACCCTCTCCTCAAGCTCGGTCTTAACGGTCTGAATGCTTACGTTCAGCCGCTTGAACACATCTATCACCGGCCCGTCTTTCATTCTGAGAAGCCCCAGAAGCAGATGCTCTGGAGCCACAGAACGGCTGGCCAGCCTGGATGCCTCCTCCCTGCTGAAAGCAAGAACCTCAGATACTTTTGGTGAAAACTGGCTTGTCATATTTATTTTGTCCTTTCGTTGCTTTTGTCTTGTTTTGTTTTGCACTACAACTCTGATGACAATATCAAGCAAAAGTCGTGCCAACACACTGCCGTCCGCACACTCTTAGCTCTGCGGCTATCACAAAAGCAATGAACTCATTTAAACTTTTTGCGACTTCAGCCCGAGGAATGTTTTCGCGGCTGTTTATTTGCAGGAAAGAGGAGCGTGGCGGGCTACGTGACGAATGACGGCGAAATTTCACCAAATCGACTGATTTTTATGGCACGCATTCAGCATTGTGCCATATTGGATATCCTACAAAAACAACAGCCGGAAGTGTATGAATATGCGGTTTTCAATTCACTGCGGAATGCGTCACAGCCTCTCCTGCACCACTAAAAATGCGGTGTATGACTCCACCAAGCCTTCATCACTCTGCAATATGGCCCTTTTCGCATCGCAATATAGGCCATTTCGCCTTCCAATATGGCCTATATTGGAAGCCTAAATGACCGATTTTACAAAACATTGATTATCAATGTGTTACACAAGACGCCAAAGAATGCAACGGAACGCCTCCACGCTCAGACTGGCATGAACATCGGCAAAGCGCAGTTTCTGTATATTTATACGTTCCGCACACTATCATTACATTTTCTTTTTTTATGCAATCGGCCTGAGACACATATTGCGGGCGATTGTGGTTTTATAATGCGACTGCACGGCAGATAATTCAAAACAGATGATGAACTCATATAAACTTTTTCCGAAAAGTCTTTTTTTGCTTCATTTCGAGGTTCTTTTCGGTCTGTTTCTTCGCCATCATTCGTCACGTAGCCCGCTACGCTCCTTTTTCCGGCAAAAATAAACAGCCACGAAAACATTACTCGGACTGAAGTCGCAAAAAGTTTGAATGAGTCCGATGTTTTTCTGCCGCAAAACCTGCCGACAACTTAGATTTTTGGTGTAACTTTGCAGGCAATATAAAATTAATGTGTACAGAAATGAGATATTATTCAGAATACAACCGCAGTGGAGATTATTGGCATTACGACGTTGACAAGGAGTGCGGACTCCTGGAATTTCTGCTTTCGAACGTCAGTGAGAGCCATTCCAAGATAAAGGCCACACTGAAAGGGCGCGGAGTGAAGGTTGACGGAAAGTTTGTCACGCAGTTCGACTTTCCGCTGAAACCGGGCATGAAAATCTCTGTAAGCAAGACAAAGCGCAACCAGAATATGTTCAAAAGCCGGTGGCTGAAAATTGTCTACGAGGACAGGTGGCTCATTGTGGTGGAGAAAGCGGCGGGCATACTCTCTATGGCGGCAGGCCATTCGAGCCTGAACGTAAAGTCTGTGCTGGACGACTACTTCCGCAAGTCCAGACAGAAGTGCAGGGCGCATGTGGTGCACAGGCTTGACCGCGACACAAGCGGGCTGATGGTCTACGCCAAGGACATTGAAACAGAACAGGCTTTCGAGCACAATTGGCATGACATTGTGTACGACCGCCGCTATGTTGCCGTGGTCAGCGGCGAGATTGTTGAGAACGAAGGCACCGTGGCCAGCTGGCTGAAAGACAACAAGGCCTATATCACTTATTCCTCGCCCGTAGACAACGGCGGCAAGTATGCCGTTACCCATTATCACGTCATGGCGCGCACAACAGACCACTCGCTCGTGGAATTCATACTGGAGACCGGGCGCAAGAACCAAATCAGGGTGCATTCCGCCGATATGGGGCACCCTGTCTGTGGCGACGTGAAATATGGCAACGGCGATGATCCGCTGCACAGGCTCTGCCTCCATGCCTACTTGCTGTGCTTTGAACATCCTGTGACACACGAGAAGATGGAATTCGAGACTCCGGTGCCTGCCGTTTTCCGCAGGATGTTCAAATGATGGTGACGACACTAAAAGACTGCAAACGCAATCATGGAAAATATCATATATTACATAACCGCACTGCTGATGGTGACAGTAGGTGTGGTTGTGGTGAAGAAATTGGCCGGATGCCTCGTCCGCACCGTTGTGATATTCATCTTGTTGGCAATACTTGCCGCGCTGTATTTCTTTTACCGCAGCGAGGCATCTGCCTGACAATGACGTTTCTTTACATCAGAAATCCGAGAGCCGTGCACAGACCGTAGACAAACATGTTGCGGGCTGTCTCGCCAAGGCATTTGTTCAGGGCCTTGCCACGGTCGATGCGCACAATGCTTAGGTAAGTGCGGATGTGAAGCGGAAGATAAACGGCCAGCGGCAGTGCGAATGCAGCCCAGTGGCCGCACAAGACAAACGAAACGCCCAGGAGGCAGGCGGCAACTCCACACGAGAGGTACAGCAGGCGTGACGCCCGTGCGCCGATTCGCACCACAAGCGTAACCTTGCCCGACTCGCGGTCGGTGTCGCGGTCGCGGTAATTGTTGACAAGCAGCAGACAGTCAATGACAAGTCCGCAGCCCACTGCCGCCAAAATGGCTGGCCATGTGCATGAATGTACCTGGATATAATATGTGACACAAACGGGAACAATTCCAAAAAACACCAGCACCAACACATCACCCAGACCGATGTAAGACAGATACGTCGTATAAAGGAAACAGAACACAACACACAACGCTCCGACGGCAACCATCTCAACGCCTCCATAAAATATTAAAGGCAGGCCGAAAAAACAGGCCACGCCGGTTGTAATCGCTATCGCAACCTTCATGGCCCGCGGACTCACCCACCCTTGAGCGCAAGCCCTGCGCGGGCCAAGTCTGCGCCCGGTGTTGTCGGTACCTTTGACAAAGTCAAAGTAGTCATTGATGAAATTGGCGTCAACCTGCATGGCCAGCGCGAACAACATACAGAGCACAGCTGCCGTAATGCTGAACTCTGCCCCTGAGGCCTTTATATCGGCAAAGGCCAGCGACAATCCGATCATCACAGGTGAGGCTGCGGCTGTCAGCGTTTTGGGCCGGGCCGCCAGTATCCACGCCTTAACGGACCCTGGCCTGATTTCATTTGATTCCATTGTTTTCGATATAGAATATTTGCAAAATTAAATATTATTGCTTACATTTGCAAAAAACAGAGGCAAAAACTGTATGCAAATACGGGCGTCTCTGGAATTATCGAAACTTGCAGAACATATTTATAGGTCAAACAGTCTATGGTAACAAAAACAGCAAGTCTGGATCTGGTGGAGTTCATAGAGACAAACATTCTGCCGCAATATGCCGGTTTTGACAAAGCACACGGACTGGCTCACGTGTCATCCGTAATAAAGCGCTCGGTGGAGCTGGCATCGGGAATCGGCGCAGACATAAACATGGCTTATACCATTGCGGCATACCATGACCTTGGCATGGCCGGGCCGCGGGCCATTCACCACATCACTGGCGGCCGGATCCTTGCGCGTGACGCACGGCTGAAACGCTGGTTCACCACAGACCAGATAAATGTGATGAAAGAGGCTGTGGAGGACCACAGGGCCTCCGCATCACACGCGCCGCGGAGTGTATATGGGAAAATAGTCGCAGAGGCAGACCGTGACCTAAGTCCGCAGACGGTGTTGCGGCGCGCCGTGCAGTTTGGCCTTTCGCATTATCCGGAACTTGGCGAGGAGAAACAATGGCTGCGCTTTCAAAAGCATATTGATGAGAAATACTCTCCCCACGGCTACATAAAGCTATGGATTCCCGGCTCTGAGAACGAGCGGAAGCTGAAAGAACTGCGGTCGTATATTTCCGACACGGCCCTCCTGCGGGAAATGTTCGACACAATCTATAAGGAAGAGACCGCTGAAACATGACACTTTGACCTAAAAACGAAGCAGCAGGATCCGCAATAGCGGCTCAGCAGTCTTTACCAAGCAGATGGCGCAGAAAGTCGTCAAGGTCCTTGTCCAGGTCGGGCATCATTTCCGGATCAATTATGACTGTGTCACCGTCAACAATATACAACTCCGCGACGGACTCTTTGTCTTCATCTTCAAGAACAAAGGAGAACGGCTTGATGACAGACATTTCCTCAATGACCTCTTTCCGATTGGCCAGACATTTCCTGATGCTCGATGTGACCGAGTCATAAAAGTCATCGTCCGTATTGGCAATCCATGGCTCAATGACAGTTCTGGTGATTTCCTTGTCATTGTCGTCAAACGCCACCAGCTCGCCCGTTTCCTGATTCACGCGGAAATGAATGTCTGTCATAAGCGTGGCTTCTGCCGTGGACGGGAACTTGTCGGCAACCTTGCCTATGGCTCTTTCTATTTGCTGCAAAGCCTGTTCTGTTTCTTTCATACTTGCTTTATTGTGTTCTATTTCTGCAAATTTAATAAAATATCCCAACAGCCGCAAACGATTACGGATGTTTTTGCCAAAATGTTTTTGTTTTTGTTTGTAAATTCGAAAGTTAGTGTTAACTTTGCAGAAATTAGCAAAGCTAAAAACCTGGTGCGGCTCGCCCTTAGAACAATGAATAACATGACAGAAAGAATAAGTCATTCTGGTGTGGTAGACTCGGTAGACTCTTCCGGTGTAAAAGTCAGGATTCTACAGACTTCGGCCTGCGCTTCCTGCAAAGTGGCCGGATATTGCAATGCTTCGGAAAGCAAAGAGAAACTGATAGAAATAAGCGGTTCCCATTTTCTGAATGAGCTGAAAGCGGGAGACTGCGTTACGGTATCTGTGTCAAAAAAAGTTGCAAACAGCGCATTGCTAATGGGGTTCGGCCTACCGTTTGTTATACTCATCGCAGTGCTGTTTGTCGTAACACTGGCTACAGAGAATGAGACAACGGGCGCCGTTTCCGCCATTTGCGCTTTAATACCTTATTATTTCCTGCTTTTTGTTTTCAGAAACAAAATCCGCAGAAGAATAATATTCGAGGTCGAAAAATGAATCACTAATTAAAAACCAAATAAAAGTAAACAAAATTATGAATCTCATTTTAATCGCGGTCATAGCGCTGGGGGCAATAGGACTGGTTTCTGCAACAGTCCTTTATGTCTGTTCAAAGAAGTTTGCCGTGAAAGAAGACCCACGCATTGGCGAGGTCGCAGAACTGCTTCCACAAGCCAATTGCGGCGGATGTGGCTTTGCCGGTTGCTCCGGTTTGGCAGACGCATTGGTAAAAGGTGCTGACGCAGGAACTATTGACGGCTTGTCATGCCCGGTTGGCGGACAGGAGGTTATGGGGAAAATTGCAGACTTATTGGGTATGGCGGTTGCAAATACAGAGCCAATGGTGGCTGTTGTCAGATGCAATGGCACATGTCAGAACCGACCGAAAATCGCAGAGTACTCAGGGCTGAGAACTTGCGCGGCGATGCACTCGTGCGGCGCCGGTGAGACGGCGTGCGGGTATGGGTGTCTTGGCTGTGGCGACTGTGTGGCCGCCTGCCAGTTCGGAGCAATCAGCATCAATCCCGAAACAGGCATCGCAGAAGTTGACGATGACAAGTGTACTTCATGCGGCGCATGCGTGAAAGCCTGTCCGCGCGGCATCATTGAAATCAGAAAGAAAGGACCGAAGAACCGCCGCGTTTACGTGAGCTGTGTCAACAAAGACAAAGGGCCTGCCGCCATGAAGGCATGCAAAGTGTCGTGCATCGGATGCGGCAAGTGCCAAAAAGAATGTCAGTTTGACGCCATAACTGTAACCGGAAACCTGGCATATATAGATCCAAACAAGTGCCGTCTGTGCAGAAAATGCGAGAAAGTTTGTCCGACCCATGCAATTGTTGCTGTCAATTTTCCTGTTCCCAAGGACAGGCAGGACAATCCGACCAAGACTTCTGAGAACGAAAACGTGGAACTTGTCAGTTAAATGAGGATAATAAATTATGAATATAAGAACATTTAGAATCGGCGGAATACACCCGGAAGAAAACAAACTAACGCACGAAGTCGAGACAAAGGTAGCTCCGCTGCCCAAACAAGCCATATTTCCACTGTCGCAACACATCGGTGCGCCGACAAAGCCCGTTGTCAAGAAGGGCGACAAGGTAAAGGTGGGCACAATGATTGCAGAGGCTGGAGGCTTCGTCTCGGCTCCAATCTTCTCGTCAGTGTCTGGAACTGTCTTTAAAATTGACACGGCAATCGACGCCACAGGCTACAGGGTTCCGGCCATAATAATAAATGTTGAAGGTGACGAATGGGAAGACTCTATTGACCGTACCGAAAAACTCGAGACAATGGAAGCTCACCAGGAGTTGACTCCCGAAAGCATTGTTGAGGCTGTAAAGGCTGCCGGTGTGACCGGTATGGGTGGAGCCGGATTCCCAACATTCATCAAGCTGTGCCCCCCGCCAACCGCAAAAGCAGAGTGCGTCATAATCAACGGTGTTGAGTGCGAGCCATATATCACCTCTGATTATCGGCTGATGATGGAGCATTCTGATGAAATAATAGTCGGACTGCAGTTATTGATGAAAGCCGCAAAGGTTGAAAAAGGTTACATTGGCATTGAAACCAACAAGCCAAAAGCCATAGAGTTGCTGTCAAGAAAGGCACTGGCAGACCAGAGAATTGAAATCGTTCCGCTCAAGCAGCGCTATCCTCAGGGCGGCGAAAAACAGCTTGTTGACGCCGTCATACGGCGTCAAGTGCCCGCACCGCCTGCAATACCAGTAAATGTTGGAGCAATTGTACAGAATGTTGGTACTGCATACGCTGTTTATCAGGCGGTTATGAAGCACAAGCCATTGTTTGAGCGCTATACCACCGTGACCGGCAAACGCCTTGCCTACCCCGGAAACTTCCTTGTGCGCATGGGAACACCTATGAAAGATTTGATTGAGCTTTGCGGTGGTATGCCTGATGGTGACAACAAGTTGCTGGCTGGCGGGCCAATGATGGGCAAGGCTTTGACATCTGACGAAGTTCCGATTTGCAAAGGAACAAACAGTGTTACAATTATCAGCGACACCGAGGCAAGACGCAAGCCGGCTGACCCTTGCATCAGATGTGCAAAATGTGTAAGTGTTTGTCCGATGGGGCTTGAGCCATTCCTTCTTGCAACAGCATCCGCAAAACAAATGTGGGAAAAGGTTGAAGCAGAATGTATAACATCATGCATTGAGTGTGGTTCATGTCAATACACGTGTCCTTCACACCGTCCGATATTGGACAACATCCGTTATGGAAAATCAAAAGTTATGGGCATTATTAGAGCCCGCAATGCTAAAAAGTAACAAATAAAATGGGAAAGTTAATAGTTTCTTTATCACCACACGCCCATGGCACAGACAGCGTTGAACGCAACATGTATGGCGTTGTCATTGCATTGATTCCGGCTCTGCTTGTGTCGTTTTTCTATTTCGGCCTTGGTTCGGTGATTGTATGCGCAACAAGTGTCATCTCTTGTGTGTTTTTTGAATGGTTGATAAACAAGTACATGCTTAAGAACGACAGGCTGACAATCTGCGACGGGTCAGCTGTCCTCACCGGCTTGCTGCTTGGGTTCAATTTGCCATCAAACCTTCCGGTATGGATTATTATTATCGGAGCATTGGTTTCCATCGGTGTTGCCAAAATGACATTCGGTGGCTTAGGCTGCAACATTTTCAATCCCGCGCTTGTGGGGCGCTGCTTCTTGCTGATCAGCTTCCCGGCGCAAATGACATCTTGGCCTATTGTCGGACAAGTAGAAAGTTATCTTGACGCCGAGACTGGCGCGACACCGCTCAGCCTCATGAAAACGGCCATAAAGACAGGAGACGCATCCGTGCTGAACGATCTGCCGGATTCGTTGCACTTGCTTCTTGGCAACAACCCGATGGGTGGCGCAGGAACAATCGGAGAAGTGTGCGCCTTGGCTCTGTTGCTCGGACTTGCCTATATGCTGTGGAAGAAAATCATAACATGGCACATTCCTGTAAGCATTATTGCCACTGTCTTTATAATCAGCTGGCTGTTGCATCTTGCAAACCCTGTATACGCAGATCCGATAGCTGTGATTCTCAGCGGCGGCTTGATGCTCGGCGCGATATTCATGGCGACAGACTATGTGACATCGCCAATGACATATAAAGGCCAAATAATATACGGCGTTGCAATAGGTGTGCTCACTGTTGTAATCCGAAATTGGGGCAGCTATCCGGAAGGTATGTCGTTCGCAATATTGATAATGAACGCATTCACACCTCTTATTAATACTTATGTCAAACCAAAACGTTTCGGGGAGGTAGTTAAGAAATGAAGAAGTTAGAATCTACATTGCCCAACATGGTCATTGTCCTTGTGGCAGTGGCTGTCGTTACTGGCGGATTGCTGGCATGGGTAAACAACGTGACAGAGGAGCCTAAGAAAGCTCAGGCCGGTCTTGTTCTGGCTGAAGGAATCAAGAGTGTCATCGGCGGCGGCGACATCATCGTTGCCGAAGAAGACACAATTGTCAAAGACCTTGACGGCAAGACAAGCACTTTTGTTGTCCATAAGGTGAACAACACAGATGGGAAATTCATCGGGGCGGCAGTAGAAAGCTCCAGCATGGGATTTGGAGGCGACTTGAAAATACTTGTCGGATTCGATGCCGAGGGCAAGATTCTCGGTTATACCGTCTTGCAGCATGCGGAAACTCCGGGCCTTGGCGCCAAAGCCGACAAGTGGTTCCAAAAGGACGGCAAGGGAAGCATCATCGGTCGTGACCTCTCAAACGGCAAGCCACTGGTTGTAAACAAAGACGGAGGCGACATTGACGCAATCACGGCCTCAACAATCACGACAAGGGCTTTTCTGAAAGCTGTCAACCAGGCTTACGCTATATATGCCCAGCAAGATGTCGACGCACAGACCGGCGCGACCAGCAAATCCAATGCGGAAGAATAGTTATTTGTAAAACGAAAATTCATTGATAGAATATGAACAACTTTAAAGTATTAATGAATGGAATTGTCAAGGAGAACCCGACTTTTGTGCTCTTGCTTGGCATGTGCCCAACGCTGGCCACCACAACATCCGCAGTTAACGGCATGTCAATGGGACTTGCAACCATGTTTGTGCTGATTTGTTCGAATCTCGTGATTTCTCTGATAAAGAACCTCACACCCGACATGGTGAGAATTCCTGTGTTTGTCGTTGTCATTGCATCGTTTGTAACCATTCTGCAGATGTGCCTTGAGGCATATCTGCCGTCAATCAACAAATCGCTAGGCATTTTCATACCCTTGATTGTGGTAAACTGCATCATTCTCGGCCGCGCGGAAGCCTTTGCATGTAAAAACAATCCAATTGCCAGCGTCTTCGATGGCATTGGCATTGGCATTGGCTTTACATTGGCTCTCACTATCCTCGGAATGGTAAGAGAACTGCTTGGAGCCGGCTCGTTGTTTGGTCTGGTAATCATGCCCGAAACATACAATGTACTCCTTTTCGTTCTGCCTCCCGGTGCGTTCATTACCTTGGGCTTTTTAATAGCGATAGTAAACAAACTCAAAAAAGCATAAACCATGGAATATTTGCTCATATTCATTTCCGCCATATTTGTGAACAACATTGTGTTGTCACAGTTTCTGGGAATCTGTCCGTTCCTTGGCGTTTCAAAAAAAATTGACACGGCACTCGGTATGGGGGCTGCTGTGGCATTTGTGCTGACACTGGCCACCATCGTGACATATCTTGTACAGAAGCTTGTCCTCGACCCGTTCAACATCCAATACCTCCAGACAATCGCTTTCATCCTTGTGATTGCGGCTTTGGTACAGATGGTTGAAATTATAATGAAGAAAGTTTCGCCGTCACTTTATCAGGCACTCGGCATTTTTCTTCCCCTTATCACAACAAACTGTGCAGTGCTCGGTGTGGCGATACTTGTAATCCAGAAAGACTACAACCTTATGGAAAGTGTGGTCTACGCATTCTCAACAGCCCTCGGATTTGGTCTGGCACTGACAGTCTTTGCCGGAATGCGTGAGCAGTTGGCACTTGTCAATATTCCCAAGGGGATGCGTGGTATGGCCATTGTCCTTGTGGCAGCCGGTCTTCTCAGTCTTGCGTTCATGGGCTTTTCCGGTGTTGACGGAGGATTGCGCGCACTTGCAGGCTTAGATTGACACATCTTTTGTCATTAAAATAGGGCAGAAAGATAAGAATTATGTTTTTTTTATCTTTCTGCCTTTTCCTTTTATCCATTTTATACTACCTTTGTAGTAAAATCAAATTATAAAACCTAAGACTGCACAAATCCAGTCTATTTCCATTTTGGCAGACGTCAAAATGCCGGAGTACATAGGCGTGCAAAAATTAAACAACAAAACAAAAGCAGAAAGAACTAAATACACAACAAAAATGAAACAGACAATTTTAGTAACAGGAGGCACCGGCTTTATCGGTTCCCACACAACTGTTGAGTTGCAAAATGCAGGATACAAGGTAGTGATTGTAGACAACCTTTCAAACTCTCAGGCTGGGGTCATCGATGGCATTGAGAAAATCACACATATTCGGCCTGCCTTTGAGCAAGTAGACTGCCGCGACAAGGAAGCTATGGACAAGGTGTTCGCAAAATACCCTGACATAGAGGGCATCATTCATTTTGCGGCAAGCAAGGCCGTCGGCGAAAGCGTTGAGAAGCCCCTGCTCTATTATCAGAACAACATTGTCAGCCTTCTCAACCTGCTCGAACTTATGCCGAAGCACAACGTGAAGGGTATTATCTTCTCGTCGAGTTGCACTGTTTATGGTCAGCCGGACCCGGAGAATCTGCCTGTAACCGAAAACGCCCCAATAAAACCGGCAGAAAGTCCTTATGGAAATACAAAGCAAATCAACGAGGAAATAATCCGTGACGACATAAACAGCGGTGCCCCGATCAAGGCCATACTGCTTCGCTACTTCAACCCCATAGGGTCTCACCCGACAGCTCTTATCGGAGAAATGCCTAACGGCGTGCCAATGAACCTTATTCCTTATGTCACTCAGACAGCCATCGGCATTCGTGAACAGCTCAAAGTCTTTGGCAATGATTATGACACGCCGGACGGAACCTGCATCAGAGATTATATTTATGTGGTTGACCTCGCAAAAGCTCATGTAAAAGCAATGGAGCGTGTGCTTGACATGGACAGCGACAAGCTCGAAGTGTTCAACATCGGAACCGGCCATGGCGTAAGCACCAAACAAATTATTGACGCCTTTGAGAAAGCCACCGGCGTGAAGCTGAACTGGACATACGCCCCGCGCCGTGCTGGAGATATTGAGAAAGTCTGGGCCAATCCTGAGAAAGCAAACAAAGTGCTCGGCTGGAAAGCCGAGACAAGCCTTGAGGACACGCTGAAATCAGCTTGGCATTGGCAGAAGAAACTGCGCGAGGACGGTATTCAATAACAAACCATTTCCTGACCGTGTCAGACGGACACAATCCCTATCATATATGACGTAGGATTGTGTCCGTCTGTCGTTTGCACAGGTGTATAAATGAGTTTCTGCATGAGTTTCTGCATATTTTGGCGATACAAAACAGGAAGAAAATTTGTCCGTACTATTTTTTTTTACTAACTTTGCAGCCCAAAGCGAAGATATTAAAAACAACAAACAATAAGATTAAAGTCAAAATGAAAAAAGGCATTCATCCCGAGAACTATCGGCCCGTTGTATTCAAGGACATGTCTAATGGCGATATGTTCATTTCACGTTCTACGTGCAAGACCAATGACACTGTAGAGTTTGAGGGCGAGACTTACCCTGTGGTAAAGTTGGAAATTTCAAGCACCTCACACCCGTTCTATACCGGCAAGAACAAGCTCGTTGACACGGCCGGCCGCGTAGACAAGTTCATGAGCCGCTACGGCAAGGCTGCAAAGAAATAAAGACGCATACGAAATTTGCCCATACCAAAGCGCATCCGTTGCAGACAGAAATGTTCGGATGCGCTATTTTTGTACCCTTAAGCCCCATCCCGTTCATGGTATGTAGATTCCACATTCATTGGCTTTTTGCTTCAATTCTGCCGCTTGCGTCATGCAGTATAGACAACGGCAGCGAAGAAATCACTCCCGGCAACGCCAACCGCAACAACACAGACATTGCCCCCGCCACAGGGCGTCTGGAATTCCCCAAGACGCGCGATAACGGCTCTAGCCTTGTCATAGTGCATTCCACTGACGCCCACGGAGTGAACTATGCCGTGGAATGGGACTGCTCCAGGCGTGCGCAACGGTGGACGTGCTACCAGATGTATGCCTCTAACAGTGTCACACGGTGGAAGCGTGACAATTGGCACAACACAACATGGAATGGAAAGCACTGGAACGGAGACCCTTTTCAGGAGGATTCCGACTTGCCAGACTGCTGCCGCTCAACACTGGCCGACTACAGAGGCTCCGGCTTCAACCGCGGACACATCTGCCCCTCTGCCGACCGCCTGTGCTCACAAGACGCCAACGGACAAACATTTTTTCTCTCAAACATACAGCCTCAATATTATAAATTCAACGCTGGCCTTTGGGAGAAGATGGAAGAACAGATACGCTCTTGGAATGCCGACACATTCCGTGACACTCTGTACGTCTGCAAAGGCGGCACTATTGAAGACTATGGCACGACACAAGGAGTGCTGACGCACACCCCGTCAGGACTTGTCGTGCCGAAATATTTCTTCATGGCTGTGCTGTGCAAGCGTGGACGCACATACAAAGCCATGGCCTTTTGGGCAGAGCACGAAGACCTCAACCGCCAGTCGGACAGGCTCAGAAAATACGCGGTCAGCGTGCGCGAGCTTGAGCGCAAGACCGGCATCGATTTTTTCTGCAACCTCCCCGACGCTGTTGAAGAGCGTGTTGAGACCATGACAACGGCAAGTATCATAGACGCATGGGGGCTGTAGCCCTGTGTTTCAAATCCGCCCCGCAGTACTGTCACTCCGCTCTGAAAATACTAAATAAATCCTATTATTTTTGGTTTTAAACAGGAAAATAAGTATTTTTGCGTCACGTAAACATCAGACAATAACTATTGCGACAAAAGAAATGAAAACCGTTTATGATTTCTCTGTCAAAGACAGAAAAGGGAAAGACGTATCGTTGAAAGAGTATTCCAACGAAGTGCTTCTTATTGTGAACACCGCCACAAAGTGCGGATTCACCCCACAATATGAAGAATTGGAGAAACTCTATGAGAAATACCACAGCCAGGGCTTCGAGATTCTCGACTTTCCGTGCAACCAGTTCGGCCAGCAGGCACCCGGAACAGACGAGTCTATACACAGTTTCTGCAAACTCACATACGGAACGGAGTTCCCGCGGTTCAAGAAAGTAAAGGTTAATGGTGACGATGCCGACCCGCTCTTCAAATTCCTGAAGGAGCAGCGGGGCTTCGCCGGATGGGATATGAGCCACCCCCTGGCTCACGTTCTTGACGATATGCTGTCTAAAGACGACCCGGACTACAAGCAGAAAGCAGACATAAAGTGGAACTTCACAAAGTTCCTCACCAACAAGCTTGGCATGGTCGTGGCACGTTTCGAGCCGACAGAGAGCATCGACAACATCGCAAAACAGATTGAAGAGCTGCTCTGACAGCACCCGCCCCAATGACCACAACAAAATAACAGCCAGATGGAACAAAACACAGAACACGTCCGTTGCCTTATTGTCGGCAGCGGCCCCGCCGGATATACAGCGGCCATATACGCCGCCAGAGCCAACCTCAAGCCTGTGGAGTATTGCGGAATACAGCCTGGCGGGCAGCTCACCCAGACCACAACAGTAGAGAACTTCCCCGGTTATCCGCAGGGAGTTGACGGCAACCAGATGATGATGGACCTGCGCGAGCAGGCCGAGCACTTCGGTACAGACATCCGAGACGGCTCCATTGTCAAAGCCAACTTGTCCGCACGCCCATTCAGGCTCACCGCCGAAGACGGCCACGACATTCTGGCCGACACGGTCATCATTGCCACCGGTGCGTCGGCCAAGTATCTCGGGCTGGACGACGAGAAGAAATACAACGGCCAAGGAGTGTCGGCCTGCGCCACCTGCGACGGATTTTTCTACCGTAAGAAGACCGTTGCCGTCGTAGGCGGTGGCGACACTGCCTGCGAGGACGCGCTATATCTGGCCGGGCTTGCCAAGAAAGTCTACATGATAGTGCGCAAGCCTTACCTTCGCGCGTCGAAGGTCATGCAGGAGCGCGTGCTCTCAACCGACAACATAGAGGTGCTCTTTGAGCACAACACTGTTGGCCTCTTCGGCGAGAACGGAGTTGAGGGCGCGCATCTCGTAAAGCGCAAGGGCGAGCCTGACGAGCAACTGGTGGACATCAGCATCGACGGCTTCTTCCTCGCCATAGGCCACAGCCCCAACAGCGAGGTGTTCCGCGAGTGGCTCGACACCGACGAGGTGGGCTATCTGAAAAAGATTGACGGCACGCCGCGCACCAAGATTCCCGGAGTGTTTGTGGCCGGCGACGTGGCCGACCCTGTCTACCGGCAGGCCATAACCGCTGCCGGGTCGGGATGCCAGGCTGCCATCGAGGCCGAACGCTTCCTGCTGAACGCTTAGCAGCACCCCGACTGAACCAGAAAACAAACAGAAAGAGGCGCCGGTCAAGCCATATGGCAGACCGGCGCCTCTTTCTGTACCCT
Organism: uncultured Prevotella sp.; assembly: GCA_944320305.1. Classification (GTDB taxonomy): domain Bacteria; phylum Bacteroidota; class Bacteroidia; order Bacteroidales; family Bacteroidaceae; genus Prevotella. The sequence goes on from CALUGW010000040.1 coordinate 30,334, forward strand.
ACCCTCTTCTTGAACACTTGTCACTTGACCTGTCCGTTCACAACAGCCGCCAGGTCGGCAAAGTCGTCAATCAGGAAGTCCGCAGCCGCCAGGTCCCGTCGGCTGCCGTTGCCATAAGTCACGCCGCAGGTCAGCGTGCCAGCCCGCCTGCCCATCTCGATGTCAAACCATGTGTCGCCCACCATTATGGCCTCTGCCGCACTGCCGCCGGTCTCGCCGAGCGCCCTCAGCGCCATGTCCGGCGCGGGTTTGGCGTGCTCCACATCAGTTGAAGCCACCACGCAGCGCACAACATCCGCGAGGCGCATGTCTGCGAGAAAATCCAGCAGCGACCGCCTGCTGCGGCTGCTTGCAATGGCCAGGGTGTATCCCTCGCCGTGCAGTCGCCTCATCGTCTCAACCACATGAGGAAACACCGCCACCCTGTATTCGGCATTGTTGCGGGCAAACAGTTCCCTGTATTTGTTCTCACACCGCGCCGCCTCTGGACCGTCGCACCCCAGCAGTTTCACAAAACACTGCCGGAGCGGCAGACCGATGGTGGCCGCACACTCACCGTCAGCATGTGGCGGCAGGCCGAGTTCGGCCAAGGTCTGCCGCATGGTCCTGACAATCAGGCCGCAGGTGTCGCCGATGGTGCCGTCAAAATCCAAAATAACCGTCCTTATCATTATTGGTTTTACACAAAATTAAAATCTGAAAACATTGCAGATGCCGATGCCCGCCGCAGCACGGGCCGGGCATCGCCGCTCATGAGGCACATGCCTGTTGGCGGCGCGAAATGGCCAGCAGTCCGGCAAAGGTGAGCAGGCCGTTGAGCAGCAGCAACTCGTAGCCGAAGCGGTAGCCCGTCAGAACCGGCACGCCCCAATCGGCCAAAAGGCACAACAGCGGCGCCGACAGCGCCACACAAGGCACAAGCCTGTCGCGGACCTGACGTCTCGTAGCCATGCCGAATGCGAAAAGCCCGAGCAGCGGGCCGTAAGTATATGAACATAACGTGTAAACCGCATCGAGCACCCCCTTCGAATTGACAGCGCGGAACAGCAGTATGAACAGCACAAACAGCAGGCAGAGGCCGAGATGCGCCCTCTTGCGCAGGCGTTCGTCTCTGTCTTTCCCGAATATGTCAACACACAGGCTTGTGGTCATCGCGGTGAGGGCAGAGTCGGCACTGCTGAACGCCGCCGCCACAATGCCGATGGTGAACAGCACGGTGACGGCCGCCCCGAGACTGCCGGTCGCCGCAAACATCGGCAGCAGCTCATCGCCATTGGCGGGCAGTGCCACTCCCCTGGCCGCGGCAAGCTGCACAAGCAGAACGCCGAGAGAAAGGAAAAGCAGATTGGCCGGAAAGAACGCGAAACCGTAAGTGCACATATCCTTTTGCGCCTCGCGCAGTGTCTTGCACGTAAGGTTCTTCTGCATCATGTCCTGGTCGAGTCCGGTCATGACAATCACTATGAACGCGCCGCTCACAAACTGCTTCCAGAAGTTCTGGGCAGACAGCCAGTCGTCAAACACGAAGACTCTGCTCTCCGGTGCGGCGGCCACTGCCCGGGCGGCCTCCACGGGTCCCAATCCCAACTCTGCGGCCACGTTCAGGATGATCAGCAGCAGCGAGCCGAAGAGGCAGAGCGTCTGGAATGAGTCTGTCCACACCAGAGTCTTTATGCCGCCCCGCCGCGTGTAGAGCCATATCAGCGCCACCATCGCGGCCGCTGTGGCCGCAAACGGAATGCCTGCCGTATCGGCTACAAACGCCTGCACGATGATGCATACGACATAGAAGCGCAGCGATGCGCCCAGCATCTTTGAGAGCAGGAAGAACCACGCCCCCATTCTGTACGCGCAATGCCCCAGACGGCGGTCAAGATATGTGTAGATTGTGGTGAGGTTGTGCCTGTAATAAAGCGGCAGCAGCAGGAACGCCACCGCAAAATAGCCTGGAATGAAGCCGAGGCAGGTCTGCAGATACGTCATGCCAGTGGCTGTCACCATGCCTGGCACCGACACAAACGTCACTCCCGATATTGACGCGCCCACCATGCCGAAGGCCACCATATACCACGGCGACCTGCGGTCGGCACGGTAGAAAGACTCGTTGGTGCCGCGCTTCACAGTTATCCTGCTTACGGCCCAAAGCGCCGCGAAATACACCAGAACAGTTGCCAAGATTATCATTCTGCAAAGTTACAAAAAAAACACGGCCTGCGGGTGCGCAATCCGCACCGTTGAGCGCCCGCCCGGAAACATTAACACTGTTAAGTTAAAAGTGTTAACGCTCCATGTTGTTTGCCATCCGGCTTAACCGCCTGATTCCCAACACGATACGAAGCAGGTCATTTCGGCTTCCAGAACAGGTCATTTCGGTCTGCAAAATGGCCTGTTTCGGAAGCCCAAACGACCCTTTCCGCAAACCAAAACGGCACGGAACGCAGAACAGTCAAGAACGGACAAATTTTAGTTGCGTATTTTTAATTAATGAATATCCGCAAGTTGCCAGATGCACCAATATTTAGCGGCGCGGTATGCGAGATACGCCACATACGGAATACACAGCTTGCAAAATTGCTGATAAGTAGCTGTTCAAAATGGCTAATCGTTTTTCCTGTATTCCGAAGGTGACAAACAGATCCGCCTTTGCACATACCGGCTGAAATAGGATACGGAAGAGAAATTCAACCGTTCTGCGATTTCCGTCAGAGAAAGCTTTTTTGCCGGAGCAGGCGGGTGATTTCCTGCATTGTGAAGCGGTCTATCCAGTAAGAGGCCGGCCTCCCGCTTATCTTTCTGCATATCTCCGACAAATAGTGAGGTGTGGCACAAAGGCGTGAAGCGTAAAATCCGATGTCTCTGCTTCGGATGTATTCGCCATCATACAGCAATTCTATGAATTGCCGCAGCAGCGAGGTGACACGTTCCGACACGTGCAAGTCCTTGTGGCAGCGCGCGTGAATGTCGTGGCTGCCCAGCAATTCCTCACGGAAAAAATGTTTGTCATCTTCCATACGCATACGCAGATACAGCAAGGCCGCCTCGCATATCTGAAAATCACGCCCGGAAAGCCTCATGACTGGATTCCGCAGAAGCGACAGGTGCCCTATGATGCCATAATTGCTGCGAATCGCAATTGAGGCGACGAATGCCTCAGGGAGGTTCATCAGGATGCCTTGGAAATCATCAGACGCCGAGAAACCCGAGGCAAGTGCCGCATTTGGGCAAAATGACATAATCTCCGGCAGAAATATTATAATGTGTGTCCTGAAAGGTAAATCCCATATTGCCGTTTCTGCAAAGGATATGAATCACCCTTCCAACACATTGCAATGTGCTGAACTCCTGCCAGGTGTCGCCAAAAACGATTCCGTCAAAATACGTGTCGCTCATTGTCCGTGTCTGTTTGATGGCAAAAATAGCAAAAACCACGAAAAGTGAAAACATTGCCCCGAATTATGTAACGGCGGAACGGCAGGCACTTTGTAATTTTGCACCAGAAACCAAAACCATAAGAAAAAAATGAATGATGCAAGATTGAACAATGGGGTAATGATGCCGGCCATCGGTTTCGGCGTTTATCAGATTCCTGAAAATGAAACGGAACGTGCCGTAAGCGAAGCCATCGAAGTGGGTTATAGGATGTTCGACACGGCAGCTTCCTATTTCAACGAGAAGCAAGTGGGCAACGCCATCCGTCAGAATTACCATGACTACTACAAGACCTCACGGGGCTATCATCCGCGCTCGCTCAACTCCAATGCGGGGTGGCAGACCATCACCAGCCTGCCGTTCCTCACTTTCCCGTTGATGGCGTATGCCGGAGAAATAAAAAGTGCCGTGCTCATCGTGCATGGAGACAAGGCGTACTCGCTCGATGCAAGCAAGGAGGCATACAGCCGGATGCGTGGTGACAATAAGGAGCTGCTGCTAATACCAGGAGCCAGCCACACGGACTTGTACGACCGGACGGACATAATTCCTTTCGACAAATTCGAGGCGTTTTTCAGAAAATATTTGAGATAAATCAGGTAGACCAAACAAAAAAGGATGCATCAAATTGCGATATATTTGATGTGTCCTCTTTTTTCATGTTGTGAAAGTATGGAAATTCTTTAAGCAGCCTTTTTTTGTTTTTTCTGTTCTGAATCGCCAAGTTACATGGCCATCCCCACTTAAATTTCTACTGCCCCATCTTCATCCCGCTCGCCAAGTCACGCAAGAGGATTGAAACATTGTTCTCGCAACTGACAGACCAATTCATGGCCACCAGAAACTACGCAAAAATAGCCAACGGTTTGTTTGCCAGAATCATCGGCAAGGTTTCGCTCCGCTAATGCAGTGATGCAACAAACAATCATTAATTTAGAAACTCATTCCACCACCAAAGCGTTTCTTCCGTTTCGACCTATGCCATACAAGAAGCCAGCAAGTCTTCACATCTTGCATAAGAGACAGCGTCAAAATCATCAACAACAATGTCTGCAAACTGCCCTACGGCATCCGCTGGATTTGTTGTGGCAAGCCCAACAACTTTCATGCCTGCAGCTTTTCCTGATTTCAAACCGTTGATGCTGTCTTCAAAGACAACACACTCTGAGACACCGACACCAAGTCTTTTGGCCGCCGCCAGATAGCAGTCGGGCGCGGGCTTGCTTCTCTCCATATCCTCGGCAGTAAGAATTGCGTCAAACAAAAGTTTGAAGCCGTTGTGCCGACGGTAAACCGCCGACATCTTTTTTCTGTTTGAGCTTGTAACGACTGCTGTCTTCACGCCGCGTGCACGCAAATCCTTGACAAATGTCTCAAACCCCGGTATGTATTCAAAAGGCATATTCCCCTCGAACTCATCAAGCCTGCGGGTGATCAGCCCGCGCTTTGACTCCAGCCCGCCACTGAAATACTTGTCGTAGATTTGTGTCAGGGTCTGACCTTTTATAATCTGTTCAAGATGCCGCATTTCAGGATGGAACTCTCTGCCCTGCTGTCCCCAGAATTCAGAATAATACTTTTCCGTGTCGAAAACGACCCCATCTAAATCAAACAATGCGGCTTTAAAACGATTTCCCATATTCTATTTTTCCTGCAAAATTACACAAATCAGGTCAAAACTGCAACAAAATGAGCTCATTGTTGATGTTTTCTGCGCCTTGCCTATCGCCAGAACACCACAGTGACAGAGTCCAGACAGAATGCAACATAATAAGAAAAAGACATTCAACACCATATTACCGAGCAAAACAAATCAGTCACGGTAAATCCATGCAAAAATCCTGTTGATCCATTTTACAGACACCCTGAACCACTTATACGTGCCGACAGGCTTGCCGCCAAACTGCAGAATAAAATCGCGGTAAGGATTCTTTTTGAACGGCAGCCCCACATCCATAAACACAATATGGTCGAAATGGTGCTCATAAGCATACTTTATAACGCTCCACACGGTAAACGTGTCTGGATGCGACATTGCATAAGTCTTGCGCAGCGATGCCGAATACCACAGATATGCGTTGTTTTCAGAGAACACACACATACTGCACCCGATTATCTTGCCCTTATATCTGGTCAGAAAAAGTCTGCCGCCGTCACCGTCCATAACCTGTCTGAAGAAATTAATATCCGGTATATATCTTTTAGGCTTCAGCCTGTTATGCCGCCTAAGCAATCTGACAAATTCCTGCAGTCCGCCCTCGTCTTTAACGGTTTCGACACAGAGGCCCTTGGCACGCGCCTGCCCCAACCGCCGACGCGCCTTGTCACTCAGACGCTCTTCGGGCGGCCTGCTGTGCAGGGAATTCCTTACATTCTGCCAATGTATGGGGAAATAACCGTTCTCGCGGAAGCAACGGTAGCCATACATCTTCTCGGTTATGCTACTGAATTCTATATAAAGCGCCTTGCTCTGCACGGTCTTGGTAAGTGCTGAAAGCATACGGTCGAACAGCATCTCCCGTGACAACGGGCCGTCGGCATACTCCCCCACCCCAATAACAATGCAATGGGTGTAAAGAAAAGGTGGGAAGAGCGATGTGCGGTAACGAATTGCGGCCAGCATATGAGCCACAACTTTGTTTTCTGAAGTGCACACAACAATCATATAAGGCGTTATACGCGGAGTATTCTCAAACATCCGGAAAAGCGCCTTGCCATGAAAAAAATCAACACATTCCATTTCCGGAATGCAGTCATAGCTGTCGCAAACAACCGTGTGCAGACTTATCATACCGCAAAAATAACAAATATATTCTAAAAAAGCAATCACACAAACCTTTTTCTGATTATAAGTCATTATCTTTGTAATAATTGCGGAGTCGCACTGACGGCAAAACATCCAACGCTATCAGCCAACGCCACAGTGTGTGCCCCCACAAGACAAACAAAAAAAACGAAACATAAAACCTCATATCTCAGACAAAATGAAAATTGCACTGATAGGGGCAGGAAGACTGTCCGTAAACTTAGGCCGTGCGCTGCACGATGCCGGGCATGACATATTGCAGGTTTTCAGCAGGACAGAAAAGCCTGCCGCCACCCTTGCGGCGGCAGTCGGCGCGTCGCCCCTGACAGACATTGAAAACCTGACAAAATCTGCCGACATATACATTGTGGCAGTCACTGATTCCGCCTTGGCTGACCTGATACCCAAAGCATGCAAAGGACGTGAACAAAAAATATTCCTGCACACAGCGGGGAGCATCCCGGCTGACGCATTCAAGGGTATGGCACTGCACTACGGCGTGCTGTATCCGCTACAGACTTTCAGCAAAGAAAGGTCTGTTGACTTCGGAAATATTCCGTGTCTGATTGAAGCCAACGATGAATACACATTGGGCACAACGTGGGATTTGGCATCGTCCATCAGCCAAGATGTAAGAGCCGTTAATTCCGAGCAGCGGAAATTCGTACACCTGGCGGCTGTCTTCGCCTGCAACTTCGTGAACCACTGCTACGCCCTTGCCGCCGACATAATGGAGCAAAAGGGCCTGCCTTTCGAACTGCTGCTGCCGCTTATTGACGAGACGGCATCCAAAGTACACACCCTCCCACCGGCCACAGCCCAGACCGGCCCTGCTCTTAGATATGATGAAAATGTAATAAGGAGTCAAAGCAAACTGTTGGCAGGCAACCCATTTGCGAAAGACCTGTACGACAGAATGACTTTAAGTATCCACAGAAAATTTGAAACACGATGATCAATTATGACCTTACGAAAATCCGCGCCATAGTTTTCGATGTGGACGGAGTCCTGAGCAAAGACACAATACCTCTCCATCCAAGCGGAGAGCCAATGCGTACCGTCAACATTAAAGACGGCTATGCCATTCAGTTTGCAGTAAAAATGGGAATAAGAATAGCCATTATGACCGGCGGAAACACCGCAAGTGTGGTGAAAAGATACAAGCACCTCGGAGTTGAAGACATTTATATGGGCTGCTCGATAAAAATCGACACATACAAGAAATTCTGCGACAAATACTATTTCTGCGACGAGCAGATTATGTATATGGGCGACGACATTCCCGACTATGAAGTCATGCAACGGTGCGGATGCCCCGTCTGCCCGGCCGACTCCAGCCCGGACATTAAAGAAATCAGCAGATATGTAAGTACGAAAAACGGCGGTTGCGGCTGTGCGCGCGACGTTATAGAACAAGTGCTGCGGGCACAGGGCAAATGGCTGACATCCGAAAAGGCATTCGGGTGGTAATTCCTTGTGAAAGTAAAAAAGAAAAACATTCGACTAATAACACAACAACTATTATGCTTGAAAATCTTAAGCAATACAATATAATTCTGGCAAGCAACTCACCACGTAGGAAAGAATTGCTTGCTGGATTGGGCATAGACTTTGACATCAGGGTTCAGCCGGGCATAAAAGAACAATATCCCGAGGAACTCAGCGTGGAGAAAATACCTGCGTTTCTTGCAGCGCAAAAGGCCGAGGCAAACAAGCATAGCATGAATGACAAAGACCTGCTGATAACGGCCGACACCGTTGTGGTCTGCGATGGCAAGGCACTCGGAAAGCCCCAGAACGAGACAGACGCCGCCGCTATGCTGCAAACGCTTAGCGGCAAAACACACCAAGTCATAACTGGAGTGTGCTTGACAAGCCGTGAAAAACAAACGGTCTTTTCCGTGTCAACCGATGTTACGTTCAGAAGTCTCACAAATGAAGAAATCAATTATTACATTTCAAAATTCAAGCCTTATGATAAAGCCGGGGCATACGGGATTCAGGAGTGGATTGGATACATCGGCGTTGAAAGTATATATGGCAGCTTCTTCAATGTCATGGGGCTGCCTGTCCAGCGATTGTACTGCGAACTGCAAAGATTTTAACACTAAAATGTCTCCAATTCGCCCATAAGCACATGGGAATGAAATGCAAAATCATGGATTAAAAAACATAAAAAACAAGAATAAAAGCACAAAAATGTTTGGAAGTTCGAACAAATAGTATTACCTTTGCAATCGACAACTAGTAATTTTAATCTATATTTATCATTTTCCTACAAGCAATCTGACTGTGAAGTTCGATTGCTTTTCTTTTTTCACCATAACCGGACAAGCGGATGCCGACATTCAGAAGAACACAACAAAAACACAGCCAATCATCTGTATATAAATAATTTATTTGTTCAAATATGCCGTTTTCTGACTTTATTTCATAAAATTTCCGTAATTTTGCAGATGTAAATTTTAATGAGCCAAACAATTGACAGAAAAGCATATTGTACTTGAGGATATCGACCCCATCGTATTCTTCGGCGTGAACAATGCTCACTTGCAAATGATCAAGGCGCTTTTCCCGAAGTTAAGAATTGTCGGAAGGGACAATGTCATACGTGTTTTGGGTGACGAGGTGCAAATGGCAGCCTTTGAAGAAGCTGTCGAGACCATGCGCAAGCATGTTCTGAAATTCAATGCAATAAAGCCGGAAGACATTCTTGATATTGTCAACGGAAAGAAGACGCATGATGAAATACCGGAGGGAGTGCTAATTTACAACATTAGCGGAAGACCTGTCAAGGCAAGGAGTGAGAACCAGCAAAAACTGATTAACGCCTACAACAGCAACGATATGGTTTTTGCTGTCGGGCCTGCCGGAACAGGTAAAACATACCTCAGCATCGCACTTGCCGTCAAAGCGCTGAAAGAGAAGGCCATAAAAAAAATCATACTCAGCCGCCCGGCTGTTGAGGCAGGTGAGAAGCTCGGTTTCCTGCCCGGAGACATGAAAGATAAAATAGACCCTTATCTCCAGCCGCTTTATGACGCACTTGAGGACATGCTGCCGGCCGTCAGACTTCAAGACCTGATGGACAAGCACGTGATACAAATTGCCCCGCTGGCTTTTATGCGCGGAAGAACCCTTAGCGACGCCGTGGTGATTCTTGATGAAGCCCAGAACACCACCCCAGCACAAATCCGTATGTTTCTCACGCGCATGGGCTGGAACTCCAAGATGATCGTCACAGGAGACCTCACACAGGTGGATCTCCCACACAGCCAGAAAAGCGGACTGAAAGAAGCGATTGAGATTCTCACAGGAATCGAAGGGATAGAAGTGGTGAACTTCAATAGAAAAGACATCGTACGCCATAAACTTGTCACAAGGATTGTCAATGCATACGAGGCCTTTGACAAAGCAAAAAAATCCGAACTAAATATAAACAGCAATGAAAGCATTAACTAACACAGATTTCCATTTTGAGGGTCAGAAGAGCGTTTATCACGGCAAAGTCCGCGATGTTTACAACATCAATGACGACCTTCTCGTGATGGTTGCAACAGACAGAATTTCCGCTTTTGACGTTGTTCTGCCCAAAGGCATCCCGTTCAAAGGGCAAGTGCTCAACCAAATTGCATCAAAATTCCTCGATGCCACCAATGACATCTGCCCGAACTGGAAGCTCGCGACACCAGACCCAATGGTGACAGTTGGATTGAAATGCGAAGGATTCCGCGTTGAGATGATCATCCGCTCAATACTCACAGGTTCTGCATGGCGCGAATACAAAAACGGATGCCGCGAACTGTGCGGCGTCAGGCTGCCGGAAGGCATGAAAGAGAACCAGCGGTTCCCCGAGCCAATAATCACACCGACCACCAAAGCAGATGAAGGTCACGACATGAACATCTCGAAAGAAGAAATAATCAGGCAGGGCATCATGTCAGAGGAAGACTACAACATAGTCGAGAACTACACGAGAAAGCTTTTCAGCCGTGGCCAGGAAATTGCAGCCAAGCAGGGTCTCATCCTCGTCGACACAAAATATGAGTTCGGCAAACGCGACGGAAAGATATATCTCATTGACGAAATTCACACGCCTGACTCAAGCCGCTACTTCTACGCCGACGGCTATGAAGAGAAGTTCAAGAATGGCGAGCCGCAGCGCCAGCTCTCGAAAGAGTTCGTGCGCCAATGGCTTATCGAGCACAACTTCATGAACGAGCCTGGACAGCAGATGCCGGAAATAACAGACGAATACGCCGAGAGCGTGAGCGAGAGATACATCGAACTGTATGAGCACATTACCGGCGAAAAATTCGACAAGGCAGCAGAAGAGGGCGACATCGCCTCAAGAATAGAGAAGAACGTTTCGGCTTATCTCAAAACAAGGTGAGCGCCGAAGCGCAAAAGACATTGTTTCCATCTATTAAATAAGGAGAATGTTTAAGCAAGAGGGAATCAAGCCTTACAGCGAGAATGGTGACAAGGGCATACAGGTTGAGCAAATGTTTGACCAGATTGCCCACTCATACGACAAGCTCAACCACAGGCTTTCCTTTGACATTGACAAGAGCTGGAGGCGCAAGGCAATAAAGCGACTTGCGCCTTTCAGCCCTCAAACCATACTGGATGTTGCCACCGGCACAGCCGATTTTGCCATCCTTGCGGCCAAAACGCTTAATCCGAAACAGCTCATCGGCATCGACATCAGCGAGGGAATGATAGACATAGGGCGAAAGAAAATACAGAAAGAGAAGCTTGAAGACATCATATCGCTCCAAAACGGAGACTGTATGCAGCTCCCGTTTGAAGCCAACAAGTTCGACGCTGTGACTGCGGCATTCGGTATCCGCAATTTCAAGGATTTGAAACGCGGGCTTAAAGAAATGCAAAGAGTATTGAAACCGGGAGGGCATCTGTGTGTCATCGAACTGACAACGCCTACCAGGTTTCCGATGAAACAACTCTTCGGCATCTATTCCCACACCATTCTCCCACTTTATGGGGCATTGATTTCAAAAGACAACAAGGCCTACAGCTATCTCACAGCAACCATTGAGGCATTTCCACAAGGAGAGGCCATGATGGAAATATTGAAGTCAACAGGTTTCTCAGAGGCGCATTTCAGAAGACTGACGTTTGGAATCTGCACAATGTATTTTGCAAAAAAATAAAACAAAAAACAAATCATGGAAAAATACGGACTGATTGGCTATCCGCTCGAACATTCTTTCTCCATCAGTTATTTCAACCAGAAATTTACTGACGAAAACATCAACGCAGTGTATGAGAATTTTGAAATCCCGACAATAGACCTTCTGCCTGAAGTTCTTGACTCAAATCCAGACCTGCGAGGCTTCAACGTTACAATTCCTTATAAACAGAAAGTCATACCATTCTTAGACTCAATCAGTCCTGAAGCAAGGGCCATTGGTGCTGTAAACGTTGTCAAAGTGGAAAGAGACGGAACAAGAATTATCTTGAAGGGATACAATTCTGACGTCATCGGCTTTACCAAAAGTATTGAGCCAATGCTCGACAACAGTCATACGAAAGCTCTGATATTGGGCACAGGAGGCGCCTCAAGAGCCATTGATTACGGACTCAAGTCTCTCGGGCTTGAGACAGTATTTGTCAGCAGATACCAGCGGCCGGGCACCATTCAATACGAAAACATCACACCAGATGTGATCAAAGAATACAATGTAATTGTCAACTGCACGCCATGCGGAATGTATCCTCACTCTGACGAATGCCCCGACCTGCCTTACGAGGCAATGGACCAACATACCATCCTGTATGACCTGATATACAACCCGGACACAACGCTGTTCATGCAGAAAGGCGCCGAACACGGCGCAAGCACAAAAAACGGTCTTGAAATGCTGCTTCTGCAGGCATTCGCAAGCTGGGAATTCTGGAACAAGGACAACTGACCCACCCACACCGACAGGCAATTCTACAAATCATCAACAATAGCACACGACAGAAATGGACAACAGCAATCGTTATATGATGCGCGGTGTCAGCGCAGCAAAAGAAGATGTTCACAACGCCATCAAGAACATCGACAAAGGCATTTTCCCGCAGGCTTTCTGCAAGATAATACCTGACATTCTGGGCGGAGACCCGGAATACTGCAACATCATGCACGCTGACGGAGCCGGCACAAAATCATCACTGGCATATATTTATTGGAAAGAGACCGGAGATTTGAATGTATGGAAAGGCATCGCACAGGATGCGTTGATAATGAATACAGACGACCTCCTTTGTGTAGGCGCGGTAGACAACATCCTTGTGTCAAGCACCATCGGAAGAAACAAGATGCTTGTGCCCGGAGAGGTCATATCTGCCATAATAAATGGAACAGACGAGCTTCTGAGCCAGATGCGCGAGCTTGGCATCGGCATTTATGCCACCGGTGGCGAGACTGCTGATGTAGGCGACCTGGTGCGCACAATTATTGTCGATTCCACAGTTACTTGCCGCATGAAAAGAAGTGATGTGATTGACAATGCAAACATCCGCCCCGGCGACGTGATTGTAGGTCTTGCGTCATTCGGACAGGCCACATACGAGAACCAATACAACGGCGGCATGGGCAGCAACGGACTCACCAGCGCACGGCATGACGTATTTGCAAAATACATTGCAGAAAAATACCCGGAAAGTTACGACCATGCAGTTCCTGACGAACTCGTATACAGCGGGCACTACCATCTTGACCAAGCCGTTCCAGACACAGGTCTCAACGCCGGCCAGCTGGTCCTGTCCCCCACCAGAACATACGCCCCTGTCATAAAAAAGATTCTTGACTCACACCGTTCCGACATTCACGGTATGGTACACTGCACCGGTGGAGCACAGACAAAGGTGCTGCATTTCGTCGGAGACAACTGCAAAGTGGTCAAAGACAATATGTTCAGCGTTCCACCGTTGTTCAGAATAATCCGCGAGGAAAGCGGAACCGACTGGAAAGAAATGTACAAAGTGTTCAACATGGGGCACAGAATGGAGATTTATGTCAGCGAGGAAACGGCTCCAAGCATCATTGAAATAAGCAAGAGCTTCAACATTGACGCTCAAGTCATCGGCCATATTGAGGAGGGACCGAGAAGCCTGACCATCAACAGTGAGTTCGGAACTTTTGAATATTGACAATTATGGCAGAAGACAGCAGCTTGCTCGAAAAACTTGACGGACTTGTCAGCCGGTACGAAGAAATATCGACTCTCATCACCGATCCCGAAGTCATTGCAGACCAGGAACGCTACGTAAAGCTGACAAGGGAGTACAAGGATCTTGACGACATTATGAACGCAAGAAAGAGGTACACCGCCTGTCTAAACTCCATCGCTGAGGCTAAAGACATCATTGCCAATGAGAGCGACCCGGAAATGAAAGAAATGGCACGCGAGGAACTTTCTGAGAATGAAAATCTGCGCCCTAAAATTGAAGAAGAAATAAAGTTCGCACTGATACCGAAAGATCCTGAAGACGCAAAAAATGTGCAAATGGAAATCAGGGCCGGCACCGGCGGCGACGAGGCTGCCCTGTTCGCCGGCGACCTGTTCCAGATGTATAAGAAATTCTGCGACTCTAAGGGCTGGACGATGTCCGTTACCAGTGCCAGCGAGGGAAGCGTCGGCGGTTTCAAGGAAATAGACTTCGCCGTTAGCGGCGACAATGTCTACGGCACATTAAAATATGAGTCAGGGGTTCACCGTGTGCAGCGCGTACCTGCAACAGAGACCCAGGGCCGAATGCACACCAGCGCTGCCACTGTGGCCGTATTGCCAGAGGCTGACAAGTTTGAAGTGAACATAAACGAAGGCGACATTAAGTGGGACACATTCAGAAGCTCCGGTGCAGGCGGCCAGAACGTCAATAAGGTCGAGTCTGGCGTGCGCCTCCGCTACCCTTGGAAAAACCCGAACACCGGAGAAACGGAAGAAATACTGATAGAATGTACAGAAACCAGAGACCAGCCGAAAAACAAGGAACGGGCACTGTCGCGCCTGCGGACATTCATTTACGACCGCGAACATAAAAAGTATATTGACGACATCGCAAGCCGCCGCAAGACACTTGTATCGACAGGCGACAGAAGCGCGAAAATCAGGACGTACAACTTTCCCCAAGGGCGAGTGACAGACCACCGGATCGGCTTCACCACCCACGATTTGCAAGGCTTCCTCGGCGGAGACATCCAGAGCATGATTGACGCGCTGACCGTTGCCGAAAACACTGAAAGAATGAAAGAAAGTGAATTATAACAGATAAAAGAATATTAGAAGATGAACAGACAAGAACTGAGAGAACATATTTTCGACAAGAAGTCATTTCTTTGTGTCGGCCTGGATACTGACACGAAAAAAATCCCTCCTCACCTGCTTGGCACAGAGGAGCCTATATTCGAATTCAACAAAAGCATCATCGACGCCACCGCTCCTTTCTGCGTCGCCTATAAACCCAATCTCGCATTCTACGAAGCCGCAGGCTTGAAAGGCATGGCTGCTTTTGAAAAAACAGTCGCTTATCTGAAAGACAATTATCCCCGCCATTTTATCATTGCCGACGCCAAACGAGGAGACATCGGAAACACATCGGCCATGTATGCACGCACGTTCTTCGACGAGTATGGAGTCGATGCGCTGACAGTCGCACCATATATGGGCGAAGACAGTGTAACACCGTTCCTCGAATATTCCGGCAAATGGGTCATACTGCTTGCCCTTACAAGCAACAAGGGGTCGCTTGACTTCCAGCTGACCACAGACGGAAACGGAGAGAGACTGTTTGAAAAAGTGCTGAAAAAGTCGCAGGAATGGGGAACTGCCGACAACATGATGTATGTTGTCGGCGCCACACGCGGCCGTATGTTTGAAGACATCAGAAAAGTTGCACCCGACCATTTCCTGCTCGTGCCTGGCGTTGGAGCACAGGGGGGCAGTCTTCAGGAGGTCTGCAAGTATGGCATGAACAAGGATTGCGGCCTCATCGTCAATTCGTCACGTGGAATTATATATGCCAGCAGCGGTGAGGACTTTGCTACTGTTGCGGCAGAGAAAGCAAGCGACTTGCAACGCGAAATGGCTGCAGAGCTCGCCCAACTCTGATTTAGCCCGAAAGCGGGAAACTGAAAACACATTCATAGAGAGCCGTGCCGGATTCTTCATACAGTCCGTGCACGGCTCTCTCTCGTATCAAGAGGAACTCAAGATGCAGCCGTAAGGCTCAGCAATGGTGTGTGCGAAACTGTTCACGGCACAGGCTCCAAATCAGAAAGCACATAAAACAACCATTATGCGCAACCCGTCAAGTCAGGCCGGGAATTCACAATATCATTGCAAACAACGACGCCCCAACAACAGTCAGAACACCGCTCACCACTATCGACAGACTGCTCGTCGCTCCCTCTATCACCCCCATTTCCATTGCTTTGGCTGTACCAATTGCGTGCGAACTGCTGCCAATCGCAATGCCTCGGGCTATAGGCTCGTCCACTTTTATCAACTTCAGAAAACGCTCGGCTGCAATATTTCCAAGAACACCGGTTATGACAATAGACACAACCGTCACAGAAACTATGCCGCCAAGCTCCTCCGAAACACTCATGCCAATAGCTGTCGTAATGGACTTAGGCAAAAATGTGACATAAGCAACATGCGTAAAGCCAAACATAACGGCCAGCAGAAGAACTGTTGCCATGCTTGACAGTGCCCCGCCGACAATCCCGCAGACTATCGCCTTGCTGTTCTTTTTCAGAACTTCCATCTGTTGGTAAAGTGGAACAGCCAGGCATACTGTAGCCGGTGTGAGCAGATAGCTAAGCCATGAGGCGCCTTTTTCATAGTCTGCATAGTCAATATCAAACAACACCAGGAACAATATCACAAAGACAATTGAGACAAGCAGCGGATTCAAAAAGCTCAACCCGGTCTTGCGGCGCAGCCAGACGCCGACGGCGTAGGCAAGCAGACTGACACAGACCCCAAAGTAAACAGAGTCTTGAAAAAAAGCAGCTGTCATTTTCTTCTCCTTTCTTTTCTAATTATTTTTTGTGTCAGCAATCCGGCAACAGCCATGACCACAAACGTGGTGATCACCGTCATGGCAATGTAAGAAGCCCAGTGACCGGATATGGCGCTCCACGAGTCCAACAAGCCGACAGCCGCCGGAATGAACATCACAGGCATAACCGCAATGAGAAATGTGCTCGTCTCGCTCACATCTTTCACCTTTACCCACCCTTTTGACAACGCAACAAACAACAGCACAATGCCATATATGCTTGCCGGAACAGGCAGCGGAAGCAGCGCACGGCACAACTCACCCAAAAACGAAAAGCCGAGAATTATCAAAAACTGAACAATATACTTCATCTTTCCGCCTGCACATCATTTCACACCAACACTGTCAATGTAACGCTCTATAAGCTCAACCGATTTTTGACACCCCAGCCGCAAACTGTCGAAGCACAAATCATAATCACAGGAATTGCCCCACTGCAGATGGGTGTAATACTTGTGATACCTCACACGGCTGTTGTCCATGTCGCGCACGAAGTCTTTTGCCTCCGCCAATGGAACGCGACGCTCGGCAGCTATGACCTTTATGCGTTCCGACTCTCTTCCGCTCAGAAAGACCGAGACAAGGTCAGGCCTGCGGCGGAAGATGTAATTGCCGCAACGGCCAATGATAATGCAATCACGACGGCCAATCATTTCCGACAGCACATCAAGCGCCTTGCTGTGCAACGGTCCCTCATCAGCGCCTAATGCGGAAATTGCAAAGAGAAGCTCGTCAACAGGACGTTCCTCGAAGAAGTCGTCCAACTCTTCAAGAACGCCACATTCCGAAGCCATGTCCTTAAGACTTTTGCGCGTATAGAAAGGAACGCCATAATCAGCAGAAAGCATCTTGCCGATGTCGATAGCACCGCATCCGCACTGCCTTGCAATTGTAATAATCATAAAAAGAACTGTTTTGAAAAACGGCTGCAAAGGTAACAATAAATTATAAAAAAGCCCAAAAACAAAGCGTTTTTATCAACTCCTCGCCAACAATTATCACATAAGGTTAAACGGTTACAGTCCGACACCTTCCATGCCAGAAATTAATACAACACAAACAATCGGGTCTGTCAGAAAAGCCGGTTGCGCCTTAGCGGCTGTTTTCCAAAGCCGAATGAGGCTCCATGCCATGGCTAATGGACAAAAGGTTTGGGAGAAGCTCGTGCCTTCGGCAGAGTGCGTCCACTTCACAAAAAGGACAACCAAAGACGTGGAGCGGCACGAGACACGATGTAAAACGGGGCATATTGCATTCTAAAACGGGTCGTTTCGGCGTGCAATACAGGCCGTATTGCACGCCAAAACGGCCTATTTTGATTTAAAACCAAATAGCGTCAAAACTGCTGCGAATCGACGGGAAAATAGCGCCTTGCCGCCAAGAGTGCAATCAAAAGGCATTCGTCTGCTTACGATTTTCGAGTGTTGCCGCAATGGGTAAAATCGAGACAACTCGCGGTCATGCTCCGATTTCGAACAATCCTCCGCAACAACGTCTTCGGACAGCCTCCAACAATCACGAATCAAAGCAAAACAAAGAACCGACGCTTGCAGGAGAGCAGACTTTTCCTTTCCTTCAAGCGCCGGGGCTGGCTGTCTGGCACACGGATGCCCGTATGCGCTATTTCTTCGCTTCCTCCATGTCGCCTTCTATATAAAGGCGCGTCATCTCCACAACGCCATTTGTGCGGATTGTTATTGATTTCTTGAAATGGCCCGGAAAGCGGCCTGCACCGTTATACGTAACCTTGATTTGGCCTTTCTGTCCTGGCATGACAGGTGTTTTTGTATACTGCGGCACTGTACAGCCGCAACTGGCCACCGCCTGATTGATTATCAACGGCGTCGAGCCAACATTTGTATACGTGAAAACACACGACTGCTTGGGTGATGACTCGGAGAACTTGCCAAAATTGTGAGTTGTCTTGTCAAACTTGATTTCCGCCTTTTTCTTATCGCCTGCTGACTGAGCCACAGCGAGAGTCAGACCGCAGACAAGCATAACCGCCAAAAGAAAGATTTTTTTCATAACCGTGTCTATTTTATAAAGTCTGCGCAAAATTACCCCATTTCCGCCATTATTGTATGTTTCACAACAGATATTTCATATAAATTAACTCATAGCAGCAAATAAATACATTTCCGGCTTTCAAAACAGCTCATGAAAGTTCTGGATAAAATTCCCATTTTTGCAGACTAAAACTATCATATAATCAGCATAGCAAATCATTCTTTTTCAATTGGTTATGTGGCATCTTCTATATTAACACTTTCAATATGTAAATGTGTTTATAGCACTCCCAACAGCGATTAATACTTATCATAATGATTGGATTTGAAAGTGCTGTCCGTATTCGCTAAAAGCATAATTGTTGCAGTTTGCACAAAACCGCCCATCGATATGAATATTTCTATATGTTGTTTCATTTTGTCAGAATTTGTTGGCAATTACGATAATTATCACTAAATTTGCAGAGATAATATTGCAAGATAATAAACTGCCGTCCCTAAATATAGGGGCTGATTTAATTGATTTATAAAAATGAAGGTACTGAAATTCGGGGGTACGTCCGTTGGTTCGGAAGAAAGCATACTGAGTTTAAAAAGAATTGTTGAGGCAGAAAGCGACAATGTCATCGTCGTTGTAAGTGCACTTGGAGGAATTACAGACAAATTGTTGTCAACCTCAAAACTTGCAGCCGACGGCAATGAGCAATATATTTCAGAATTGGATGTAATTGTGCAGCGCCATCACGCCATGGTGGACTCTGTGATTAAGGACAGAGAAAGCCATAAGAAACTGTCAGCTGCCATTGACGCCCTACTCGACCAACTTCGCTCTATATATTATGGTGTGTACTTGATTCGCGACTTGAGCTTGAAGACTGTCGCTGCCATTGTCAGTTATGGTGAACGGCTGAGTTCTTTAATTGTTGCCGAGCTGATAGGCAATGCAACGCTGTATGATGCCCGCGAATTTATAAAAACAGAAAAGAAGCACAACAAGCACATTCTCGACAGTGAGCTGAGCCAGAAGCTGGTGTTTGATGCTTTTTCTCCGATGCCGCGGAGGGCTGTTGTGCCCGGATTCATAAGCTCAGACAAGCATTCCGGTGAAACGACGAACTTGGGGCGTGGCGGAAGTGATTACACCGCAGCTATCATTGCCGCCGCACTGAATGCAGAGGTATTGGAGATTTGGACAGATGTTGACGGTTTTATGACTGCCGACCCCAAAGTCATACGCACAGCTTACACAATAAATGAGCTGAGTTATGTTGAGGCAATGGAGCTTTGCAACTTCGGCGCCAAGGTGATTTATCCTCCAACGATTTATCCTGTATGTGTTAAGAACATCCCCATCAGAGTAAAGAACACGTTCAACCCCAACGGTTCGGGCACAATAATCAAAAGCGAGGTGACCAACGACCGCAAGCCCATTAAAGGTATCTCAAGCATCAAGGGCACAACACTCATCACTGTCACGGGTCTGTCGATGGTCGGCGTCATCGGCGTCAACCGCCGCATCTTCACAGCCCTGGCAGACAATGGAATCTCTGTTTTTATGGTGTCGCAGGCCTCTTCGGAAAATTCCACGTCAATCGGAGTCCGCGATGAAGACGCCGATGAAGCCGTAAATGTGCTCAATCATGAGTTTGCAAAGGAAATCGAGACCGGCGCCATGTTCCCGATGCACGCCGAGAGCGGGCTGGCCACAATCGCCATTGTGGGTGAGAACATGAAGCACACCCCCGGCATTGCAGGAAAACTCTTCGGAACTTTGGGCCGGAGCGGCATCAGTGTGATTGCGTGCGCCCAAGGTGCGTCGGAGACGAACATATCTTTTGTTGTCGATTCCCGCTTGCTGCGCAAGTCGCTCAACGTGCTTCACGACTCATTTTTCCTCAGCGAGTACAATGTTCTCAACCTGTTTGTCTGCGGAATCGGCACCGTCGGCGGAAATCTTATCGAACAGATACGCCAGCAATATGAGGAACTCAAGCAGACACGCAGGCTCAAACTGAATGTCGTTGGAATAGCCAACAGCACCAAGGCGATTTTCTCTCGCGATGGCATAAATCTCTCAACGTACAGAGCACAACTTGAAGATGCTGCGGAAAGTGACATCTGTCATTTGCGTGATGAAGTTATCGGAATGAACATCTTCAACAGTGTGTTCGTGGATTGCACTGCAAGCAGCGAGGTGGCAGGTCTTTACCAGACGTTTCTTGAGCACAACATATCCGTTGTTGCAGCCAACAAAGTGGCCGCGTCGAGCGACTATGAAAGCTATGCCTTGCTTAAGGAGACGGCATTGCGGCGCGGCGTGAAATTTCTTTTTGAAACCAATGTGGGAGCTGGTCTGCCGATTATCGGAACTATCAATGACCTTCGCTCGTCGGGCGACAGAATTTTGAAGATAGAGGCAGTACTGAGCGGAACGCTGAACTTCATTTTCAATGAGATTTCTGCCACAGTTCCTTTCTCCGAGACTGTGCGTATGGCCAAGGAGCAAGGTTTCAGTGAGCCTGACCCGCGCATAGACCTGAGCGGAAAAGATGTTATAAGAAAGCTCGTTATTCTGACACGTGAGGCTGGTTACAAAGTTGAACAGGACGACGTGGAGAAACATCTGTTCATTCCAGACAGATTGTTCAAGGGCAGCATAGAAGACTTCTGGCGGGAGTTGCCGTCACTTGACGCAGAGTTCGAACGCAAGCGCAAGACCATGGAGGCTGAGCACAAGAGGTGGCGTTTTGTGGCAAAAATGGACCGCGGGGCGACCAGCGTGTCACTTGAGGCGGTCTCTGCCAATCACCCGTTCTACCGCCTTGAAGGGTCCAACAACATAATCCTGCTGACCACAGAGCGTTACCGGGAATATCCGATGCTCATCCAGGGCTATGGAGCCGGTGCTGAAGTCACGGCGGCCGGAGTGTTCGCAAACATCATGTCCATCGCCAATATTTAAATCACTGGCTTGTGGGGCAATATTTTTTACACATTAAATAATATATGAAACACATCATAATCCTTGGCGACGGCATGGCCGACCACCCGGTGGAGCGTCTTGGAGGCAAGACCCCAATGCAATATGCCGCCACTCCCTATATGGACACTATCGCCCGTGCAGGCCGGTGCGGGCGTCTGTGCACAATCCCCGCAGGATTCATGCCGGGCAGCGAGGTGGCCAACACCGCTATTCTCGGTTACGATCTGAACAGCGTTTATGAGGGGCGCGGGCCGCTTGAGGCCGCCAGCATAGGCTATGAGATGCGTCCTGGAGACATGGCCGCCAGGTGCAACATCATCACAATTGGCAACGGACTGATAAAAAATCATCATGGAGGCCACCTGACAACGGCCGAAGGCGAGGTGCTTGTGAATTTTCTGAACGAGAAACTGGGCAACGACAGGGTGCGTTTTGTCACCGGCATTCAGTATCGCCACTTGCTGATAGTCCGTGGCGGCAACAAGCACATTGTGTGCGCCCCGCCGCACGACCACCCCAATGAGCCGTGGCACGACCTGCTGATAAAGCCGGAAGAAGGAGACTATGGTGACGACGACAGCGGCAGAATGTCGGCGGAAGAGACGGCTGGACTGCTCAATGAGCTGATTCTGAAATCGCAAGAGCTGCTTGCCTCCCATCCTTTCAACCGCGACCGGGCAGAGAAAGCAAATTCCATCTGGCCGTGGAGTCCAGGTTACAGGCCATCGATGAAGCATCTCTCAGAAATGTTTCCGCAGATAAAAAGCGGCTCGGTTATCTCTGCCGTCGATCTGATCCGTGGCATCGGCCATTATGCCGGACTCAGAAATATAATTGTTCCCGGTGCTACCGGACTGGCAGACACCAATTATGAAGGCAAGGCAAGAGCCGCTATCGAGGCGCTGAAAACAGATGATTTTGTATTCCTGCACCTTGAGGCAAGCGATGAGGCTGGCCATGACGGCGATTTGGATCTCAAGATTAAGACCATCGAATACCTCGACAGCCGCATTGTAGGGCCTATTTACAATGAGCTGCAGACGTGGGATGAACCTGTCTGCATGGCCATTCTGCCAGACCACCCCACCCCCGTCGAAATCAGGACACACGTGGACGAGCCTGTGCCGTTCGCCATCTTCCACAAGGGAATCAAGCCCGATGGCGTCACAACATTCGACGAGGCAAGTTGTGTGAGCGGAAGCTACGGCCTGCTTCACCTCGAAGAATTTATGAAAGTGTTTATGGACATCAAGTGAAATTAACAGAAAGAAGAAATGAAATATTACAGCACAAACGGGAAAGCGCCTCTTGCGACGCTTGAAGAAGCGGTGGTCAACGGGCTTGCGCCAGACAGAGGGCTTTATATGCCGGAGCGGATAAAGAAGCTTCCTGCCGATTTTTTTGAGGATATAGACCGTATGTCGTTCCAAGACATTGCCTGCACGGTAGCCCAGGCCTATTTCGGCGAAGACATTGAGAGCGGTGAGCTTGAGCGCATCGTCAGGTCAACGCTGGCGTTCGATTGCCCGGTTGTACCCGTCTGCGACGGCATTTCCAGCCTTGAGCTGTTCCACGGCCCCACCCTTGCGTTCAAAGATGTCGGTGCAAGGTTTATGGCACGGTTGCTCCAGCACTTCATCAAGTCAGGCAGCGGCGGCACTGTCAATGTGCTTGTGGCGACAAGCGGCGACACAGGCTCTGCCGTTGCCAACGGCTTTCTCGGCGTTGACGGAATCCATGTTTACGTGCTTTATCCCAAAGGCAAGGTCAGCAAGATACAGGAAAGCCAGTTCACCACGCTCGGACAGAACATAACAGCACTCGAGGTTGACGGCTCTTTTGACGATTGCCAGGCGTTGGTCAAAAGCGCGTTCATGGACTCACAGCTGAACAGTCATATGCGCCTCACCTCGGCCAACTCCATCAATGTGGCCCGCTTCCTGCCGCAATCGTTTTACTATTTCAACGCCTACGCCCGCATGAAAGAGCGCGGTGCAGCCGGACGACTTGTGGTCTGCGTGCCGAGTGGCAATTTCGGCAATCTCACAGCCGGCCTTTTCGCACGCGAGATGGGATTGCCTGTCGAACGGTTTATAGCGGCCAACAACGCGAACGATGTGTTCTGTCAGTATCTTTCCACCGGCATTTACTCCCCGCGCCCCAGCATCCGCACCGTGGCCAACGCCATGGACGTGGGCGATCCGAGCAATTTTGCACGCATTCTTGACCTCTATGGAAACAGCCACGACAAGATAGCGGCCTCAATAAGTGGGGCTGCTTATGACGACAGCCGGATATTGCGCACCATCAGTGAGTGCCACGCCGCCACCGGCTACGTGCTCGATCCTCATGGGGCCTGCGCTTATCAGGCTCTGGCTGACGGCCTGCGCGATGGAGAGGCCGGCGTGTTCCTCGAAACCGCCCACCCCGCCAAATTCAAGGAAACTGTCGAAAGTGCCGTCGGCGCATCCATTGATATGCCACAACGTCTGCAGGAATTTGCCTCCAGGCAGAAACAAACTGTAGAAATGACAAGCAGCTTCAATGATTTTAAAGAATATCTGATGGGTGAATGACGCATTGTGCTTGTCTTCATGCCTAACAAAAAGCTATCCGGACAGAGGTGTGTGCCGCACAAATTATGGCGGCGCAAAACTGTTCGGATAGCTTTTAAGTGGGATTTTACAAAACCCGCCAAAGGTGAATAAATCTTTCAACTGTTAATTTTGACATTGCAAAGCCTCCGAAATTTCGCGAATTTGAAAATAAAATCCCTTTGACCGCAAATACGCGAAATATGAGTGTGCAACCGTAACTAATTGGCCTAATTAGACTTATTGGACTAATAAGACTAATTGTGCAACTTTTTCAGCCTACAAAACAGCCTGTTTTCAGCCCCTAAACAGCCTGTTTTGCCTTGCAAAAAGTGTCGTTTGGGCTTCCAATATGGCCTATATCGCAATGCGAAAAGCCCCATATCGCATCGTGATATGACCCTTTTTACAAAATCAAGCGCCTTTTCCGACATTTTGAGAGGGATGGAAACTGCATTAAGTTTTCTATTTCATCGAAAACAAAAGTGTTAAAAATCAAGTGTGCCATTACGCTGGAACAGTTAGAATCCGACATGAAAACCGAATAAAAATGCAGATGCAAGCCGCAAAGTTAGTCTGCAGTCAAAAAAAGGTAATGGTCATTTCTGTGTGTTAATCAAATTTATACCGGCAATAAGTATTTGTTCGCCTAATTTTATTTAACTTTGCAGCAAAATAACAATTAGTAAAAAACAGACAGAATATGCTTACACTCAAACGTATTACCGAGGACACCGAGCATGTGATTCTTGGATTGGAAAAGAAACATTTCAGCGGTGCCAGGGAAGCAATTGAAAAGGTAATAGCAATCGACAAGACCCGGCGCGAGTCGCAGAAAGCCCTCGACAAGTCAAAACAGGAGGCCAAGCAGCTCGCATCTCAGATAGGAAGCCTGATGAAGCAAGGCCGCAACGCAGAGGCAGACGAAATAAAAGCGCGTGTGGCCGGCATCAAGCAGACAGATAAGAACCTGCAGGAAACCATGGAACAGGCCGAGAAAGACCTGCGCGACCTGCTGTGCACAATCCCCAACGTGCCAAACGATGATGTGCCCGAGGGCAAAGACGCTTCGGACAACGTGGTTGTCAAAGAGGGCGGAGTGATTCCAGAACTGCCCGCTGGCGCACTGTGCCACTGGGACTTGTGCAAGAAGTTCAACCTCATAGACTTCGATCTTGGAGTGAAAATCACCGGCGCCGGTTTCCCCGTTTACATCGGCAAGATGGCTCGTCTGCAGCGCGCTCTTGAGGCGTTCTTCCTTGAGGAGGCGCGCAAGAGCGGTTATCTCGAGGTTCAGCCACCATATGTTGTCAACGAGGCATCCGGCTACGGCACCGGGCAGTTGCCCGACAAGGAGGGACAGATGTACCACTGCAACCTTGACAACCTCTACCTGATACCCACCGCAGAGGTGCCTGTGACCAATATTTTCCGCGATGTGATACTCGAAGAGAAAGACTTGCCCATAAAGCGCACGGCCTATTCGGCCTGCTTCAGGCGCGAGGCAGGCTCATACGGAAAGGACGTGCGCGGGCTCAACAGGCTCCACCAGTTTGACAAGGTGGAGATTGTCCGCATCGACACCCCGGAGCATTCGTATGAAAGTCTTGACGAAATGCTCAACCACGTTGAGGGCCTGCTGAAGAAGCTGGAACTGCCCTACCACATTCTGCGCCTTTGCGGAGGCGACATGAGCTTCACATCAGCCATCTGCTACGACTTCGAGGTGTGGAGCGCAGCCCAGAAACGGTGGCTCGAAGTGTCGTCGGTATCCAACTTTGAGAGCTATCAGGCCAACCGCCTGAAGTGCAGGTACCGCCGCGCCGATGACAAAAAGATAGAGTTGTGCCACACGCTCAACGGCTCGGCGCTGGCTCTGCCGCGCATTGTTGCCGCGATAATAGAGAACAACCAGACCCCGACGGGAATCAAGGTGCCACGGTGTCTGGTGCCGTATTGCGGCTTCGAGATGCTCGACGACAAGAATTTCTGCTGAGCCTACTTCAGGCAAACGCATACCGGCAGTCGCCCGGACGGCATGGATTCTGTGCCGCCCGGACGGACGCCGGCCTTGCATATAGGACGCGCTACGGGCAAAATTGTACTGACAAACAACGCAATTAAAACTGAACAATGAACAAAATCGTCGCAAAAAAACAGTTCTCAGAAAACGTGTTTCTGTTTGATATAGAGGCACCGCTGATAGCCAAAAGCCGCAAGGCGGGTAATTTTATCATTGTGAGAGTGGGCAAGAACGGTGAGCGGATACCGCTGACCATCGCCGATGCCGACCCGCAAAAAGGCACAATAACCATTGTTGTGCAGAAAGTGGGGCTCTCCTCGATGAAACTCTGCGCACTCAACGAGGGCGACTACATAACGGATGTGGTAGGCCCGCTGGGCAATCCGACGCACATTGAGAACTTCGGCACGGTGATATGTGCCGGCGGCGGAGTCGGCGTAGCACCCATGCTGCCCATTATCAAGGCACTTAAAGCTGCCGGAAACAGGGTGCTGTCTGTGCTGGCGGGGCGCACCCGTGACCTGATCATACTTGAAGACGAGGTGCGTGCCAGCAGCGACGAGACGCTCATAATGACAGACGACGGCTCTTATGGCGAGAAAGGCGTTGTTACAGTAGGCATTGAAAAGCTCATACAGCAGGAGCACATTGACAAGGTCTTTGCCATTGGTCCTCCAATTATGATGAAGTTCTGCTGCCTGCTGACTAAAAAATATAATATTCCGACCGATGTGTCGCTCAACACAATCATGGTGGATGGAACGGGAATGTGCGGCGCCTGCCGTCTTACAATCGGTGGGAAAACCAAGTTTGTATGCATCGACGGTCCGGAGTTTGACGGATTTCTTGTTGACTGGAACGAGATGTTCAAGCGCATGGGAACGTTCAAGCGTGCGGAAAAAGAAGAGCTTGAGCATTTCCAAGAGCATCTTGACTCAGTCTGTGAGACACCGCAGCAGACGAATGTAGGCAGCGGTGAGAAAGCCCCCGCCCACCCTCTGCAGGACATGACTGCCTTGACAGACCGCAACTCGCAGTGGCGCCAAGAGCTGCGCAAGGCCATGAAGCCAAAGGAGCGCATGGCCATCAAGCGTGTTGTGATGCCGGAGCTGGATCCGGACTACCGTTCGAAGACCCGCCGCGAGGAGGTGAACATCGGTCTGACAAAGGAAATGGCAATGACAGAGGCAAAGCGCTGTCTGGATTGTGCCAATCCCTCCTGCGTTGAAGGCTGTCCTGTTGGCATAGACATACCATCTTTTATAAAGAACATTGAGCGTGGAGACATCCTTTCGGCAGCAAGAGTGCTGAAGCAGACGTCGTCGCTGCCGGCTGTTTGCGGGCGTGTGTGTCCGCAGGAAAAGCAGTGCGAAAGCAAGTGTGTCCATCTGAAGATGAACGAGCCGGCTGTGGCAATTGGTTATCTTGAGCGCTTTGCGGCCGATTATGAGCGCGATAGCGGCAACATCTCACTGCCGGAAATCGCTCCGTCGAACGGCATCAGAATCGCCGTGGTGGGCAGCGGACCGGCCGGCTTGAGCTTTGCCGGCGACATGGTGAAGAGAGGCTATGACGTTTATGTTTTCGAGGCTCTGCACGAAATTGGGGGCGTCTTGAAATACGGTATTCCCGAATTCCGCCTGCCAAACAGGATTGTGGATGTGGAAATCGCCAACCTGACAAAAATGGGAGTACACTTCCAGACCGATTGTATCGTTGGCAAGACGATATCGGTTGACGACCTTGAAAAAGCAGGTTTCAGAGGAATATTTGTCGGTTCAGGCGCCGGACTGCCAAACTTCATGGGCATTCCAGGTGAGAACGCGATAAACATCATGTCATCCAATGAGTATCTCACCCGCGTGAACCTGATGGACGCCGCCAATCCGCACACCGACACACCGCTTAACCCGGGGCGGAAGGTTCTTGTGGTGGGCGGCGGCAACACGGCAATGGACTCCTGCCGCACTGCCAAAAGGCTTGGGGCGGACGTAACGCTCGTCTACCGGCGCTCGGAGGCTGAGATGCCAGCCCGCCTGGAGGAAGTGAAGCATGCCAAAGAAGAAGGCATACACTTCCTGACACTCCACAATCCGATAGAATACAAGACCGATGAGAACGGCGCGGTATGTCAGGCTGTGCTGCAGATAATGGAGCTTGGAGAGCCTGACGAAAGCGGCAGGCGCAGCCCAGTGCCTGTTGCAGGTAAGACGGTTACACTGGATGTTGACCAGGTTATTGTTGCCATAGGCGTGTCGCCGAATCCGCTTGTGCCGAAATCCATCGAAGGTCTGGAATTGGGAAGAAAGAACACCATTGCCGTGAATTCTGAGATGCAAAGCTCAAGACCTGAGATTTATGCCGGCGGCGACATTGTCCGTGGCGGAGCAACGGTAATCCTGGCCATGGGCGACGGACGGCGTGCAGCCGCAAATATGGACAAACAAATCTTGAACCAAACTAAACAATGAACGGATTTTACACCATCCTGCTGCTGATTCTTAGCAATGTCTTTATGACACTCGCGTGGTATGGGCACTTAAAGCTCCAGCAGACAGGCGTCGCAAGCAATTGGCCGCTGGTCGGCGTGATTGCGTTTTCATGGGGGATCGCTTTCTTTGAATACTGCTGCCAGGTGCCGGCAAACAGACTTGGATTTGTCGGCAACGGTGGCCCGTTCACTCTCGTACAGCTGAAAGTTGTGCAGGAGTGCGTGAGTCTATGCGTGTTCGCCATCATAGTGAATATTCTTTTTCAAGGGCAAAATCTGCACTGGAACCATATTCTGGCATTCTTTCTGATAATCTGCTCTGTCTATCTTGTCTTTATGAAATGACGGATTCAGGGATGACGGAAAGCGATGCTTACAAGAAGGCGGAGCAGAGGATTGTGAAACGTTTTCACAAGGCACTGTCAACATACAAGCTCATTGAAGACGGCGACAAAGTACTGGTGGGGCTTTCAGGAGGCAAAGATTCGCTTTGCCTCCTGGAGTTATTGGGCAATAGGATGAAAATCCAACGGCCGGATTTTAAGGTAGAAGCCGTGCACGTCCGCATGAAGAACATCGGATATGAAACTGATGCGGCATATTTGCAGCGGTTTGCAGACAGCATGAGCATCCCTCTTCACGTTGTGACGACAGAATTTAAAGTGGATGAATCGGGCAGAAAGCCCGTGTGCTTTCTGTGCTCGTGGTACAGGCGCAAGGCCATGTTCAACATGGCACAGGAGCTTGGCTGCAACAAAATCGCACTTGGACACCATCTTGACGACATTGTGCAGACCACGCTCATGAATCTGTTCTTTCAAGGACATTTCTCGCCTATGCCTGCAAAATTGGCCATGAGAAAAATGCCGCTGACCATTATCAGGCCTCTGTGCATGGAAACGGAATCGGATATAAACATCTATGCAGAATCCCACAAGTATCACAAGCTGAAAAAGATATGCCCGTTTGAGAATGACTCACGGCGCGCAACCGTAAAGCGTATTATTAACGATGTGGAAAAAATATACCCGGACCTCAAGCACTCGGTCTGGAACGCGATAGACAAAGACGGCAAGCCGGTGCTCTGATTCAATATGAGCCGGTTTGCCGTCACTTTCTTATTGGCCTGCCGAGAGCTTGAATTTTGATTTGTAATGTCTTGCTTTCTTCGGCGCGACGAGGCTGCCGCCGCCCGCCGCTGTCTTGACACCTTTGTACTGTAGCCATCTGCGCGTTATTCTTGACACATAATCTACAGTTTCCTGCCCTCTCATGTAGCCGTATTTTACAGCCGGATCGCGATAATACTGCGGAGTGCTGAGCAGAAGAACATATTTTGAGACGTTGCTCCATGTCTTTGCGTTCTGCCCGTATTTGGAAGTCAGACGCATGGCGTCTCGTATATGATGGTATCCCCCGTTATAACTTGCAAGGACAAAATTCAGCCTCTCACGCCTGCTTTTGATATCAGAAAATTTCATCTCCAACTCATCCAAATATCTCACGGCAGCTTCGATGTTGGCTTTCGGGTCAAACAGATCAGAATGGGGAAGGCCCAAATGCGTGGCTGTCTCAGGCATGATTTGCATCAAGCCGCAGGCACCCGCCCACGACCTGGCATTGGGGTCGAAAGTAGATTCTTGGTAACATTGTGCGGCAAGCAAACGCCAATCCCAACGGATATTGCGGCTGTTTTCAATGAAAAGCCCATCATATTTTGAGATAATACCCCGTTGGCGATCCTGCATCGGAGCAAAAACGCGCCGACGGACTCCATGGGAGCGCAAGAGCGCGGACTCTTCGCGTTTGACTGCCGACAACAACGATGGGGAGTACCACTGGTTCAACGCCTGTGCAAGATTTTTCTGTGCGGAGGTTACAACCCATCTGGCTTTTGTTGCCCCTAATGCCGGCCCGCACAGTATGAAGTCTGACTCGCCCGTTCCAACGGAAGTGCTTGAAATCGGAAATGCGATAACATCGGCTTCTCCGGCTTTTAACTTGTCGAACATTTGCAACGAGTCATGACAAAGCTCGACCCTGAGACTGACTCCGATTTTGTCAGCAAAACGCTGACAAAGCAGAAATTGTGTCCCCAAGTGCTTGCCTCGATAATCATAATAAGAGTCGGGACCGCTGAGCGTCAGCATAATTAATTCTCCGTTGTTCTGTATCTGATCCAAGTCAAGCGTATGGTCTTCTGAAATGGAATCGCCAAAGGTCTCTCCCCATGGAGTTACAGACTTGTCATTGCCAGACTGTGAGCAAGCGCACGCCAATGCGCCGGCACACAACACAGTCAAAACAAGTTTATATGCAACAAATATTCTCTTTAAATCCAATTTAATTACAATTTGGCTGCAAAGTTAAAGAAAATCTTGCACAAATATATCTTTTTGTGTAAATTTGCAATGCTTTAATACAAAAAATATAAGAATGTTACGAATAGCTGTTCAATCGAAAGGCCGCCTGTATGAGGACACCATGAACCTGTTGGCGGAAGCAGACATTAAAGTAAATGCCAACAAGCGGACTTTGTTGGCACAGGCTACAAACTTTCCTTTGGAAGTTTTGTATCTTCGTGACGATGATATTCCGCAGAGTGTCGCGAGCGGAGTTGCCGACATCGGGGTTGTTGGGGAGAACGAGTTTGTTGAGCGCAATCAGGATGCAGAGATTATCGCAAAGCTCGGATTCAGCAAGTGCCATCTGTCTCTTGCCATTCCTAAGGACATTGAATATAAGGGAATTGAATGGTTTGAAAACAAGAAGATAGCCACGTCTTATCCTTTCATATTGCAAAACTTTATGGAAAGGAAATCTGTTTCTGCCGATATTCACACCATAACCGGCAGCGTTGAGATATCGCCAAGCATTGGTCTTGCAGACGCAATTTTTGACATTGTGAGCAGCGGGTCAACGTTAGTGAGCAACAATCTGAAAGAGGTTGAGGTGGTGATGCAAAGCGAGGCTGTGTTGATTGCCTGCAAAAATATGAATGAGGAAAACAAAGACATACTTGAGAATCTGTTGTTCAGGATAAGTGCCGTGCGCAATGCGGAGGACAAAAAGTATGTGAGAATGAATGTTCCGAAAGACAAGCTGCAGGAAATCATCGACGTGCTGCCTGGCTTGAAAAGTCCGACAGTGATACCTCTGGCAGACCAAGAATGGTGCTCGGTACACACGGTACTCAACCAGAAATGCTTCTGGGAAATAATAGGCAAGCTGAAATCTATGGGGGCACAGGGAATTCTTGTAACTCCAATAGAAAAAATGATAATGTGAACACCAGCCAGTTACGTATGGAAATAATAAAGTCTGCGAAAAAATCGCAATGGGCGGAAATTGTCAAACGGCCGAAAATCGACGTTGACAACCTGAATGCGACGGTGGCTGCCATTCTCAATGATGTCAAAAAGAATGGAGACGAGGCGGTCATAAAATATTGTGAAAAATTTGACAGGGCCAGACTTCAGTCCTTGGCTGTAACGTCAAAGGAAATGGCTGAGGCTGAAAGCGCTGTGTCTGACGATTTAAAACAGGCAATGCTTCTGGCTCACGCCAATATTGGGAAATTCCACTTGGAACAAAAATTCAGTCCGCGCAAGGTTGAAACTTCAAGGGGAGTGATGTGCTGGCAGAAAAGTGTTCCAATACAAAACGTCGGACTATATATTCCTGGAGGCACTGCGCCATTGTTCAGCACCGTTCTTATGCTTGCCACGCCTGCAAGAATCGCCGGCTGCGAGGAAATAGTGTTGTGTACCCCACCCGATTCAGACGGAAGAGTACATCCGGCAATTCTCGTTGCAGCGCGCATTTCTGGAGTTACTCAAATATTCAAGGCCGGCGGAGTGCAGGCCATTGGCGCCATGGCCTATGGAACAGAAACAATACCCAAGGTGTCCAAAATCTTCGGTCCGGGCAACAGCTATGTCATGGCTGCCAAGCAGCAAGTAAGTCTGCATGATGTAGCAATTGATATGCCCGCCGGTCCGTCTGAAGTATGTGTTATCGCCGATGAGAGCGCGACTCCTGGATTCGTGGCAGCAGATTTGCTTTCGCAGGCTGAGCATGGGCCGGATTCGCAAGTGCTGTTGATAACCACAAGCGAGAGAATTCTTGTTGAAGTGCAAGCTGAAATCAACAAGCAACTTGCCGCACTTCCCCGCAGGACTATTGCAGAAAAGGCATTGGAGAGTAGCAAACTGGTACTGGTGGCAAACAGCGATGAGGCGATGGAATTGTCAAATATGTATTCTCCGGAACACTTGATAATTCAGACGTCTGACAGTGAAAGCCTTGCAGAAAAGGTGATAAATGCCGGAAGTGTTTTTATCGGTAATTATGCTTGCGAGAGTGCGGGCGATTATGCAAGTGGCACAAACCACACTCTGCCGACACACGGTTACGCAAAAGCGTATAGTGGGGTGAACCTTGACAGCTTCTGCCGCAAAATAACATTCCAGCACATTACCGAGGAAGGAATCCGCAACATTGGCCCTGCGGTGGAATTAATGGCCGGCGCGGAATCGCTTTTCGCCCATAAAAAAGCAATGAGTATGAGATTGGACAGTCTCAATGGCAAATAGAACGCAATCATTAACACATCAACATTGAAAGAATGAAACAGTTAAAAGATTTGACCCGTCCGAATATATGGAACCTGTCTCCTTACAGCTGCGCCCGCAATGAGTACAGCGGCAAGCAAGCGACTGTTTATCTTGACGCCAATGAGAATCCATACAATTCTCCTTTAAACAGATATCCGGATCCGCTGCAGACAGAGTTAAAAGCAAAGGTGGCGCATGTTAAGGGCATACCGGCAGAAGATATATTTTTAGGCAATGGCAGTGATGAGGCAATTGATCTGGTATATCGGTGTTTTACCCGTCCAGGACTGGACAATGTTGTTGCCATTTCACCGACTTATGGAATGTATAAAGTCTGTGCAGACATTAATGATGTGGAATACAGACCGGTTTTGTTGAATGATAAATTCATGTTGGACGCTGACAAACTGTTGGCTGCGTGCGACGGGAACACCAAAGCAATATGGCTGTGCACCCCCAACAATCCGACCGGAAACAATATTGGCAAAGATGCTGTAATGAAGATTCTTGACACGGTTGAGGGTATTGTTGTGATTGATGAGGCATACAGTGACTTTTCAAAAGAGCGGCCGTTCAGATATGAAATTGCAAAATACCCAAACCTGATAGTTCTCAATACAATGAGCAAGGCATGGGGATGTGCAGGCATCCGCCTGGGAATGGCTTTCGCCAATGCCGAGATTATAAATTTGTTCAACAAAGTAAAGTATCCTTACAATATCAGTTCTTTAACTCTAAAATATGCGGTTGGTGCCATGAATGATCCATTTGAGGTTGACAAATGGGTGAAAATCATTCTGCAAGAAAGGGCGCGCATGATAGAGGCTTTCAATATGTTGCCTGTATGTGAAACCACATTCCCAACCGATTCGAATTTCTTCTTGGCAAAAATGAAGAACGCTGATGAGATTTACAAATACCTTCTTGGCAAAGGTATTGTTGTCAGGAATCGTAGCAAAGTGACGCTTTGTGACAACTGCTTAAGGATAACTGTCGGTACAAAAACAGAAAACAATGAGCTTCTGGCGGCACTTCGGCAGTATTGACGGTCAGTCCGAAAAGTCGGTTGCGCCTTAGCGGCTGTTTTTCCACGGCAGACGAGGCGTCATGCCTTGGATAAGTGGGCAAACGGTATGGGATAAGTTTACGCCTTTGGCAGAGTGTGCCACTTCACAAAAAAGACAACCAAAGACGCAGAGCGGCATGAAACACATTGTAAAACAGGGCATATTGCATTCTAAAATAGCCTGTTTCGCGCTGCAAAATGGCCTGTTTTGCAGTGCGAAACAGGTCATTTTAGTTTGAAGCCATATGCCACAAAACAGCTGTGAATCGGCGGGAAAGTCGGCATCTTGCCTTCAAAGTTGCAATAAAAGACGCCCGTCTGCTTACGATTTTCCGTGTGTCGCCGCAATGGGTAAAATCGAGACGGCTCACGGTCGTGTTCCGATTCCGGACAATCCGCCGCAACAATGTTTTCAGACAGTCCAAAAATGGAAACGGGTTTTCAGACTGACCCAGTATTGATGCAACCAACCGGGGAAGGCGGACATATTTGGATTTGACAAAAAACAAGATGGTGTGCCATTGCACTGCCGTGGCACACCATCTCAAAAATAAATACTGTGTGAGAAAGACTTATGCGCGTGCTTTGGCAATATATCCCAAAGCCTCAACGCATTTGTCTGTAATAGCTTTCCAATTCTTTGCTGCTACGACATCTTTCGGGAACAATTTAGAACCCATACCGACGCAATAGACTCCAGCCTTAATCCATGATGTAAGATTCTCCTCGTCTGGAGACACGCCGCCGGTCACCATCAGTTTGGACCATGGCATAGGAGCCATAAGTCCTTTGACAAGCTTCGGACCAAGAACATCGCCGGGGAATACCTTGCAGAGGTCACAGCCGGTCTCCTGGGCGAAACCAATCTCTGACACGCTTCCGCATCCGGGGGTGTAGGGAATAAGACGGCGGTTGCAAACTTTTGACACTTCAGGGTTGAACAGCGGGCCTACCACGAAGCATGCTCCGAGCTGAATGTAGAGAGCGGCAGTGGCCGGATCGACTACAGAACCAACGCCAAGAGCAAGCTCTGGGCACTCTGTGGCCGCATATTTCACAACTTCAGCAAAAACCTCATGAGCGAAGTCGCCGCGGTTTGTGAACTCGAATGCGCGCACACCTCCGTCATAACATGCTTTAATCACTTGCTTGGCGACTTCTGCGTCTTTGTGATAGAACACAGGTACCATACCTGTCTGGCCCATTTTTGCCAGAACTGCTATTTTATCAAATTTAGCCATTTTGTTTAATCTGTTCTTTTTCTCGTTTGAATATCAGATACAGACCGAGGCAATAGGAGCATACTATCTCCCATCCCTCGTCTGCTAATTTATTGATGCTTGCTTCTTCGTTCCACAAAAAGCACTTCACCTTATATTCGTAATGTGGCATATTTACCGCTGCACACGGCCGCTGGCATCACCGCCGGCAAGTGCCTCAACCTCCTCTTTGCTCACCATATTGAAGTCGCCGGGGATTGTGTGCTTCAGGGCAGAAGCGGCAACCGCAAACTCCAAGGCCATTCCCTGATTGTCGGGATAAGTCAGCAGGCCGTGGATGAGTCCGCCTGAGAACGAGTCTCCGCCACCAACGCGGTCAATGATTGGCATTATGTCGTAATGCTTGCTCTGATAGAAATCCTTACCGTTGTATATCAGGGCTTTCCATCCGTTGTGCGTTGCTGAAAGCGACTCGCGAAGAGTTGACACAACATATTTGAAGCCAAACTCCTTCATCATGCCCTTGAAGATGCCGTAATAACCCTCAGCATCGGTTTTGCCACCCTCAACATCTGCGTCTGGCTTGAATCCGAGGCACAGCTGCGCATCCTCTTCATTGCCGATGCAGACGTCAACATATTTCATCAAAGGCTTCATGATGCTCTGAGCTTTCTCTGACGTCCAGAGCTTCTTGCGGAAGTTCAAATCTACAGAAACAGTCACGCCGTGACGCTTTGCAGCCTCACATGCCAATTTTGTCAGTTCTGCCGCCTTGTCGCTTATGGCAGGAGTGATGCCGCTCCAGTGGAACCAGTCAGCACCTTCCATAATCTTGTCAAAGTCAAAATCTGTCGGATCAGCCTCCGCAATGGAGCTGCCGGCCCTGTCGTAAATTACTTTTGACGGGCGCATTGACGCACCGGTCTCAAGATAATAAATGCCTACGCGGTTACCGCCACGTGCAATAAAGTCTGTATGAACGCCGAAACGACGAAGAGCGTTGACTGCACACTGGCCGATTTCGTGCTTGGGAAGCTTTGTCACAAAATAAGCATCGTGGCCATAGTTTGCGCAGCTCACGGCAACATTTGCCTCACCTCCGCCATAAACGACATCGAAAACATCACTCTGAACAAATCTTTTCTGACCGGGAGAAGACAATCTGAGCATAATCTCTCCCAATGTTACAACTTTTGCCATAATGAAAAATATTTTTTAATTATGCGAAATAATTCAATTTCTGAGTACAAATTTAATATTAATTTCTCAAATCAGAAAGCAAAACCGACAAATTCTTTGTCCTGTCAAAGATATTTGCCCTGTGGAACTTGTTTTCGCATTTGCTGACTGACATGAGCCAGACGCTAATGGTTTACGCCATAGCCGAACAGAGCGAAATCACCTTTCAAAGGATCGTCCGGGAAAATTTCAGCCAGCCGATGGGTCAGTTTTATTGCCGCGCTCATGGACGCTGTTTTGCTGCTTAATAATCCAAGCTTGACAGATTCTTGCAGAACATGGGTGTCCAATGGCATAATAAGCGTTCTCTTGTCAATGAAACTGCTCCATAATCCCAAATCGACGGGCGATCCGTCACGCACCATCCACCGAAGGAACATACAGACGCGCTTACAGGCTGAAGCCGTATTTTTCGGGATAATCACCTCTATATTTCTTTCGGAAAAATAATCACAGATAGCTTTAACGGCCTGAAGTCCTGTTGTTGCCGTTTCCTGCACATATGCGCCGATTGAGCCGTAGTCTTTCAGCATATCCTGAAATGCCGATAAGAAAGTGTACATCGTATGCATTGTGTAGAGCCGGTAATAGCATTTGCTGCTATCATCCTGTATGTAATTTGCGAACAAGCCGGACAGAACCCAGTTATAGACATCACCTCCTGAAGAGTCAAGAATGTACTGAATTTTGGGAAAGAACTGTTTGCGGTTGCCATAACTCAGACAAGAAGCGACAAAAGCCAATGTTTCTTGGTTGTTTCTCCCGTTCACCTGATGCATGAACCAGCTGGGGTCTGCAGGCAGGAAATCCTCTGTTTCATATCTGTCGGCATACTCTTTCAGCAACAGCTCTATATATTCCATGATTTAAGCAGATAAAAAGTGGACTTCGATTGGAATACCAACCAAAGCCCACTGTCGAATTTATAATAAGGATAATCTCACTTTTATTAAAGAATGGTCTTTACTGCCTCAAGCATACCTTTTTCCTGAATAAGGTCAAGGTATTGCTTAACCAATGCGTTCAGCCCCTTAACCTCGTTAAGGTTTTCATTCCATATTGATGTTGCGCCAAGCACTCCGTCTGCAACTTTCTGTGTGTCGCCGGTAGCCCAAAGCTCTTTCAGCAGGTCCATGATTTCCTGTGAGTCGTTAGGAACAATCGGTGTTCCGTCTTCACGCTGGCCGCCTTTATAGTACGTAATGATTGCTGCCAATCCGAATACAAGACCGCGTGGAAGTTCGCCTTTGCGCTCAAGATAAACTTTTACGCCGGGAAGGTCGCGTGCGCAGAACTTGGGGAAAGAGTTGAGCATGATGCTCGTAACCTGATGGTCAACATACGGATTGTCAAAACGCTCAAGCACGTCTTTCGCAAACTTCTCCAATTCTTCCATCGGAAGATCAAGTGTCTGCATCAGTTCGTCAAACTGAACCTTGTGGATGTATTTGCCGATCACCTCATGGTTGCAAGCGTCGCGCACGATGTTTACCCCGCTGAGGAAGGCAACGGGCGACAGAACGGTGTGCGGGCCATTGAGCAAAGTCACCTTGCGCTTGTGATAAGGCTCCTCCGACGGAACGAAGAGAACGTGCAGTCCGGCCTTGTCGGCAGGGAATTCATTAGCAATTTCCTTCGGAGCCTCGATTACCCACAAGTGGAAGTTCTCGGCCTGAACAACCATATTGTCGCGGTAGCTTATTTTCTCTTGAATCTCTGCAATCTCTTTGCGCGGGAATCCCGGAACGATGCGGTCAACCAAAGTTGCATAGACACCGCAACTGTTGTCAAACCACTCCTTGAACTCTTTCGGGAGTTTCCACAATTCGATATATTTGTTTATGCAGTCTTTCAGCACATGGCCATTGAGGAAAATAAGCTCACAGGGGAATATGATAAGACCCTTTGTCGGGTCGCCATTGAATGTCTGCCAACGGCGGTACAACAGCTGCACAAGCTTGCCGGGGTAAGACGATGCCGGAGCATCTTCCAATTTGCAGGCAGGATCAAACGCGATACCGGCCTCTGTCGTGTTGGAAATGACGAATCTTATTTCAGGCTGGTCGGCCAGCGCCATGAACGCCTGGTTCTGAGTGTATGGATTCAAAGCTCGGCTTACAACATCAATACGCTCAAGAGTGTTGACAGGCTGACCGTTCTCACGCCCCTGCAGATTGACATGGTAAAGGCAATCCTGCCCGTTCAGCATGTCAATCATGCCATGCTCCAATGGCTGTACGATTACGACAGAACCGTTAAAGTCTGTCTTCTGGTCCATGTTCCAAATAATCCAATCAACAAAAGCACGGAGGAAGTTTCCCTCACCAAATTGGATTACCTTTTCAGGCATAACGCTCTTAGGCGCAAAGTGTTTGTTTAATGGTTTCATAATAATGTGTTTAATTATGTTTCAGTGCGTAATGCAAAGATACGCTGTTTTCAGCAATAATGCAAATAATTATTTCATAATTTACAACGTAAACCTTTACGTTTTTTCATTGACATGAGCCACCGCGTCATTAGCGGCCTGCAAAATGCCGACTTGCGGAAAACTGTGCCAGCGGGTCTCACAGTTCAATTCCGATGGAATCCATGGCTTTTTGAGCCTGTAGGCTGTTTTGCTCATTGAGTCCGGCAAAGCGCACAACACTTGCAAAGGCCGCTTTTCCGACTGTCAATGATTTGCTGCAAATTGCGGACATAGCCCTTGCCAGAAACTCATCGGCCACCTGTTTCTCCGGCACAAATCCTTTCATAAACATACGCGACAGCACATGAAAGCCGCACAGCTGGCGCAACTCGTCTTCAGAAGCAATCCATTTTAAGGATTCATTTTTTACAAACGGAATATATTGATAGAGGTTCATGGACGCCTGTTCTGCGATTTCAACAGTCTCTGTCTGAGAAATCCAGGCGTCAACATCTTCTGGGCGCATTTCTTCTGCAGGCATTATCAGAGTGGCAAGAATCTTGCACTCACGAATGTTTTCTTTCCACAATGCAATTGCCAATCCATAATCCTTGCCGTATTTTTTTGATATTTCCTTGAGTGCAGGCAGATCCACGCCCCAATTAAGACGGTAGTGCAGACCCTTCTCTCTCATGGACTGGGCAACCACGCCGTTCATAATCAGTCTGAAAGAACGCTTGATTTCCCCCACCCTGTCATCAGCTTTAATATTTTCATTCATAAGCCTTAATGTCAGTCTGTTATCATGCTATTATATAATATAAAAACATATAATACAATCCGAATGCGACTTGTCAAATCAATGCAGAATAATCCCGGCTGTATCGCAGCATCTGGGAAACGTAACTTTCTGTGTAATCTGCCTTGATATCCGTTATTGACCCGGTAAGTGCATCACGGACTGGAACGAGTACCGGATTTATGAAGCCTTTGTAAGGGGCGATATTCAACCCCTCATAACGTTTGAGCACTTCGCTATGGAGCTGTCCGTCAACCCGCACGGCATATTTCTCCACCAGATCATGCGCGGCAATATAGTCGCCTTCGCTTTTTATGCGCTGTATTTCAGCCAAGAGTTCTGCAAACAGCCTGCGCAATTCGGCATAATCGCAGATTCTGACATACGTTTTTCCTGCATTCTCCACCAATTCAACGGCATTGCCATTGTGGCGGCACCAGTTGGCAATAAGGGCCCGGTTGCGC
Organism: uncultured Prevotella sp.; assembly: GCA_944320305.1. Taxonomy (GTDB): domain Bacteria; phylum Bacteroidota; class Bacteroidia; order Bacteroidales; family Bacteroidaceae; genus Prevotella. The sequence continues at coordinate 70,560 of CALUGW010000040.1, forward strand.
ATATGCGCCTCCTCGATGGCGGCTCCCGGGGCAATACGAACAAGCTGCGTCATCAGGCCGTTCATAATATATGTGTAATACTGTGACTTATATGCCTCAGAATCAGGAAGCAGCCCCAGCTCCACCATCTTGCTGTCGCCCATAAAATACAAAGCATAAAGATCTGCCCTCGCCTCTTCAATGGTGTTGCCGTAAGCTTTCAAGGCATCCGGATCTGTTCCCGGCAGCAGCTTGCCGCTGCCGTGCCCAAGGCACTCGTGCATATCTGTGTGTAAGTCGTCGCACACGTCGCCGTATTCTTTAATAAGCCGGAGCGTCTCGCTGTCAATCACGAACTCATCATAAAACCCATTGCCGCGCGCGGCTTTGTTGTATGCCTCAGTGAGATTCCCGATGGTGACACTTTTGCTTCCATACTGTGCCCGTATCCAATCAGCGTTTGGCAGGTTTATTCCTATGGCAGTCGAGGGGTACTCATCGCCGCCCAACATCGCCGCGTTCACCACACTGGCACTTATCCCGACGACCTTGTCTTTGCGGAAGCGCGCATCGACAGGTGAATGATCTTCAAACCATTGTGCGTTGGCACTGATGATGCGGGTTCGTTCTGTCGCCACCTCGTCCTTAAACTCCACGATTCCTTCCCACGAGCCTTTAAGGCCGAGCGGATCGCCATACACTTCAATGAACCCATTGATGAAATCCACTGTGCCTGAAACGGCTTTTACCCATTCTATCGAATATTCATCAAATGTATGTAAGTCTCCTGTTTTATAATACTTTATGAGTTTGTTTATGACATCAGCCTGTGCTTTGTTTTCCGCCACTTCGCAGGCTTTCTCAAGCCAAAACACAATGTGTTCAATGGCCTTTCCATAAAGGCCGCCTGACTTGTATGTCTGCTCAAAAATCCGTCCGTCGCGCTTGACAAGTTTGGAATTCAGCCCGAACGACGGCGGGCATTCACCGAATTCCGCTTTTTTCTCCATGTAATATCGCTCCGCCTCGTTCTGGCTCACGCCGTCATAGAAGTTGCAGGCCGACGTTGCTAGCAGGTCAACGCCGGGTGCCTTGTTCACCCGCTTTGGAAGAACTGCGGGGTCAAACATTACAGGCACAAGCTCATCACACAGTTCTTCAACTTTCTGACCATCGCCAAGAGGAAGACGGGAGGCATCGGCAGAAAGGACAGATGTCCTGAAATAATCCTCGCTGAACTTTGGAACGAACTTGTCGCATCCGTAATGATGGTATATTCCGTTGGAGAACCACACGCGTTCAAGATATTCTTCAAGTGCCTTGAAATCAGCAGATTTGCGGTCCGCGTTACTGCTTGTATAGACGGCTTCAAGCGTCTTTCTGATTTTGAGGTTGTATTTTCCGAACTGGTCGAAAGTTATATCGCGTCCCCACAGTGTGGCTTCCGAGAGGCAATAAATCAGCTTTTTCTGCCGCAGAGACAGCTGCTCGAACCCATTCAAGCGGTAGCGCAACATCTGGATGTCGGCAAATCTGATATCTGTAAAATTGAATTGTTCCATTTTCTGTTGTGTTTTGTTCTTTATGATCCAAAGCCGCTGGTCCGGCTCCGCCGCCTCAGTTTTCTTTTTCATGCCTGTTGTCGGCCAACGCTTCCTTGCGATAGTGCAGAGGGGTTTTCCCCGTTACTCGGGTGAACGACGTGTAAAACGACTGCCTGTTTGCAAAACCGACCATATAGCCTACCTCGTCCATTTTCAAATCCGCGAACCGCTTGTCGCTCAATATGGCTTTGGCGTCTTCCACACGAAGCCCATTAATAAAAGATGTGTAATTCTTATTGAAGCGCATTCTCATTGTGGCGGAAATGTATCTCGTGTTGGTGTGCAGTTCCTCTGCCAGTTTCTTCACCGAAAAATTTCTGTCTTTGTATCTCTTGTCGGCAATCACCACTTTCTCGACTTTCTCTTTCAAAATGTCCAGAAGCTTTGGGTTGACAAGCATCTTGTAGTCCTGTTTCTCTTCCTCTGTTCCGTCTTCGGCATTGTGTGTTGTCATATCGTAAATATTGAACGGTCACAAAGATACGAAAAAATAAGCGTTCCAGAATGAAAAACGGCCTGAATTTTCAATTAATGAGGGAAATTAGTTATGCCGAATAAAGCACAGGCAGGTGCAGCAAAAGAATCAGCCACCGGCGTCTTCCCGTATTACAATTGATTTGAAATAATCTTTCAGCACACCACCATAACGGTTTTGCGAGTCGCTCACCATTATTATCACTCTGCCGCCATCATGCAATTCCGGTCCAAGACACATTCCCTCGTAATTCGCCAGGTTGTAGCGGAACAGGCGCAACCGCGTTCTGAACTCGTGCAGCAACGTTTTTTGCAGTGTTCCGCCGACAGGAACTTTCGTCGGGTCTGCGACAAACATTTTGATGTTGACCCACGATCCCAGCTTCAGACGTGACACATAGAACTCGCGCTCCATGACGATCAGGCGTCCGTCGTCAAGGGCGCACACCTCGCTCACTCCCATCGCATATTCACGCGGACGCCTCTTTGCAAGGGGCTTGTCCATATTGTAGAAATACATCCCAGTCTGCTCCAGGCTGTCATTGAAGCACATTAGCCGCAAGCGGTTTTCTGTAGGGTTGCTGTATGACGCCTGGCCTCCGTCACAGGCCAATGTGCTCTCCGTCACGGTCCACAGCTTGTGCGTGTTGGCATTGTATGACAAAGACTCGAGTCCATAATTTTCTGTGGCTAAGGAGATTTCGTCAGGCAGTTCAAGCTTTCTGCCGGTATGTTGCCCGTTTAGCTCGTACTCCAGAACCTCATTGCCGTTTTCACCGCAAACAAAAAGTGTATTGGTTGACGGGAGATAAGCAATGCCTTCCTGGTCTCTGTTAGGTCTGCCGGAAGAAACAAAGTCTAATTTTTCCACCGCACGTATTTTTCCAGAAACAGAATCAACATCTATTTCAAAAATAAAGAACCCATCGGTCTCCGACTTGTCGCTTACCACGGCATAACGCTTGTCGCCGAGCCAGGTTATCCCGCTGTAATTGCCCGGTGGTACGGTGGATTTGAATGAATGCTGTCTGTGTGTCCTCACCAGCTCAACTCCCGTCCCGCAGGTTATATCAGCCGGAAGCGCGTCGCCGCCGTGTGCATCAGTAGTAACGGCAAGAGCTGCAATGGTAAAGAATGCACCTCCAACTGACGATACAATCGCTTGTACATGATTATTCGTTTCCAATATGCCATTATGCCGCATCAGCCTGAAGATTGAAGTTTCCATGCTTTTTTATCAGTTTGTCCGTTTATGCCGGCAGCTTGCTTTCCCTACGGCTTAGGGCTGTTCCGCAAAAAAATGGAATCTGCATAAATATCGAACATTAGCGCATAAATATTGACAGCCGGTGCACCTCTTATCGGCAGATAAATGCATAACGAGCCGTCTTTTTTGCCACAGGAGACCGGCTCTGTAAATTGTTGATATTCAACAAATTGCAAAACAGGCCATTTTGCTCTTCAAAATGGCCTGTTTTAGAGCATGAAATGGCCTATATCACAATGCGAAATGACCCATATTGAAAATCACAATGGCCGGTTCCAGCTTTTCGTGTGCCTCAGAATGTGCAAAAATGTGCGTTGGTCGGTCTGGCTGTGCCGTGTGTCGCATTGCATATTTATACAAGTCCGGAACTCTACTCAGCCTTGAACAATTCTTTTATTCCGCCGATGCTGCCCATCAGATTCGTCGCCTCGTATGGCAGATAAACGGTTTTTGTCTTGTCGCCTTGTGCTATTTCCTCAAGGGTCTTGATGTATTTCTGTGCCAGAAGATAGTTGGCCGGATTTGTAGAGTCGCCCACAGCCTCAGTTATCTTGCGTATGGCGATAGCCTCGGCCTCAGCCTTGCGTATGCGCGCCTGAGCTTCGCCCTCAGCGTTCAGGATGGCTTCCTGCTTGGCCGCCTCGGCCCTGTTGATGGTTGCCATTTTCTCTCCCTCAGACTGAAGTATGTCGGCCGCTTTCTTGCCTTCGCTGGTCAGTATGGTCGCCCGCTTGTTCCGCTCGGCCTGCATCTGTTTTTCCATGGCGGCAAGCACGCTGGCCGGCGGTGTTATGTCCTGCAGCTCCACGCGGTTTATCTTTATTCCCCACTTGTTGGTGGCGTCGTCAAGCACGGAGCGCAGCTTCGTGTTGATGGTGTCGCGGCTTGTCAGTGTCTCGTCAAGCTCAAGCTCTCCGATGATGTTTCGCAGCGTTGTCTGGGTCAGTTTCTCAATCGCATTCGGCAGATTGTTTATCTCGTAGACCGCCTTGAACGGGTCTACAATCTGGAAATACAGCAGTGCGTTGATTTCTGTCTGCACATTGTCTTTTGTAATGACGTTCTGCTTGGGGAAATCGTACACCTGCTCGCGCAGGTCAATTACAGAAGAATAGGCATAACGCCCGCGCTGGAGAACGACAATTTCCTTGGCTCTGTCTATGAATGGGATTATCAGGTTGATGCCCGGTGGCAGCGTGGCATGGTATCTTCCGAGCCGCTCCACAATCTTTGTCTCTGACTGCGGTATGATAACCAGAGCCATCTTAGCGAAAATCAGTACGCACACAACGCACACAATCAATACATAAATCATAGTTATCTGTCTGTTTTTGTTACTGTCAGTATTATGCTTTCGCGTCCGGTCACAATGACACGCTCCCCTTTTTTAATCTCATCTCCGTTGTCGGTTCTTGCTTTCCAGTCATCGCCGTCAATGGCCACACGTCCGTACCCCATGTGCTCAATGGTCTGGCTGACGATTCCGGTGCGCCCAATCAGGGCATCCGCATTGCTGAGCCTTCTGTCTCCGCTGCGCCCGTTCAGATAGTTCAGCGCGAGCGGACGCACCAGAAATATTCCAATTGCGGTGAATATCACAAACACAGCCAGCTGCAAATAGAACCCTCCAAAGAGTGTTGCCAGCGCGCCGCAGAGTGCGCCAAAAGCAAAACAAACAATGAAAAATCCACCCGTACAAAGCTCCACAATCAAGCACAGAACCGTAATAACCAGCCAAAATGCACAAAGATTTTCAGCAATGCACTCTATCATAAACAATAATTTTGATTTAACCGCAGTAAAGTTAATAAATATTCTCCACACACGCAAATAATCCCGCCTGTATTTTGAGTTCATTTAAACTTTTCCCGAAAAGTCTTTTTCCATTTCCTGTTTGTATAAGACAAGCCACAGCCGGAAATCGTTAGCAAGCTCTTCTTGCCCTCGCCAGCATAGTCTTTGGGGAACTTTTCGGTCAGCGACAGCACAGTCGTCCGCCCCGCATCCTGCCATGCTCACCTTTCCTGCGCTGCGGCAGCCTGGTGTGTCACGCCGTGTTGTCACCGCAACAGTAACCCGTCGCCAACTTTTATCTGGTAGTCAGGAGAGAGTCGGTTTATTTTGTAAAGGCTCTTCAATTTTATTCCGTAGAGCTGGGAAATCGTGTACATAGACTCTCCCGCACGGACATAGTGAAGTCTGCCTTTGTATTCTTTGGGTGCTTTGGACTGTTTCTTCTTCAGATAGATAATGTCTCCTTCCGCCAAAACATCGTCGCGGTCGCGCTCGTTATACTTCGCCAGCGAACGGGCAGATATTCCAAGCTCTTTTGAAAGGCTTTTGAAGGTGTCGCCTTGTTTGGCCTTTATGTAGTAATTCTTGTTGAATGCATAAATGGGGTGCAGAATGCCATTCACGGCGACATCCTTTGCGTGGCGGGCAAAGAACTTGTCATAGCTTGTCGCAGTGTCATATTTGTAAAGCTTGTATAACTTTATGATGTCAATAAGCCGCTCTGCGTATTTCGGATTTGTCGCATATCCGGCCGCTTTAAGCCCGCGCGCCCAACCTTTATAGTCTGTTATTTTGAGTCTGAAAAGATTCTGGTATCTACGGCCGCTGGCAAGAAACCGGGAATGATCCTCGTAACTTTCATACACATTTTTATAGGCCCTGAAGCATTCGTCTTCCGCATCATCATCGTAATAGACTTTGCGTCCGCGCCAGCCATGGCACTTAATGCCAAAATGATTGTTGCCCCGCCGGGCCAGCTCGCTGCGGCCCGCGCCTGACTCAAATACGCCCTGAGCCAGCGTTATGCTTGCCGGTATGCGGTATTTCATCATCTGTTCAATTGCCAAATCCTTATATTGATCAAAATATTGCTGGTAACTCTGATTCCACCGCACTTGTGCTGTCAGGGCAGCAGCAAGCGAAAACAAAGAAATCAGCATGAACAATCTTTTCATAAAAGAAGTCTATTTTGTTGCAAAAATACTCAAAACAATTCATATACTAATGCTTTTTCATTAAATTTGCGACAAAATTAGGTTTATTATGGAAGAAGTAATAATACAATCTGTCATCCGCTCGTGCAAATTGGAAGAGCTGGACGAAAAAGAGCGCCAGCTTGTAGAAGCAGCGATAAAGGCAACCGGCAATTCTTATGCGCCCTACTCTAATTTTCATGTTGGCAGCGCCGTGCTTCTGGAGAATTCCGCTGTCGTCATCGGATGCAATCAGGAGAATGCGGCCTTTCCCGTGACATTATGCGCTGAACGCACAGCCTTGTTCTCCGCCGGGGCGCAATACCCCGACGTGCCGGTTGTATCCATTGCCATTGCGGCAAGGAATTCGGAGGGGCTTGTACCCGATCCGGTGACGCCATGCGGCAGTTGCAGGCAAGCGCTTGTTGAGGCGGAGCAACGCTTCAAGCGCAGAATCCGCGTCTTGCTCTATGGAACCAAGCGTGTTTTTGTTGTAGACGGAATCTCCAATCTCCTGCCGCTCTCATTTACAGACGGCCAGATGTAGACGGCGTTATTCAAGCTCTTTGTATTGGTAACAGCCAATGTCGGGTGCGGTTCCGCGCTCGTTGCCCTCCCTGTCCATAGGATAGTCATTCAGAGGCAGGGCGCGTCCACGTGCCGTTGATAGTGAGTCGAGGTGAAAATCGTAATATTGCAGCTCTGAATCTATGTCTGCAAAATTGTCCGCCCCATTCACACTGTCTTCCTGCGACTCAAAGAGCACATTGACAAAAGGCTTCAACTGTGCGGAGTCTTCTATTTCGCCTGTCCGCAAAATACAGTTCGTGAACTGATAGTTGAAGACGACAGACGAATCACGCGACTGCCCCATGACCTCATCGGCAGAATATCCTGTGATGATTGTGTTGCGGCATTCCATTCCGTAGAGCGGATAACTAAAGCCACCATTGTAATTACAGAACCTGAAAGCCACGCCTCGATCGCCTTCGAACGGATAGAACTGGGCTATTGTGCAATAGGTGAATGACGCCCGCCCGCCATATAATGCGACACAGTCTCCCAGCGTATTTGTTATCTGGCTGTTGGCAACTTCTATATTTGAATTATAGGCTGACAGCCCGTTTCCATTGCAATTGTGGAGTATAACGTTCTCAAGCACAAGCCGGGGGCTTATTGAGTCGTATGCCGCCGAGTCACATACAATGCCGTCGTCAGTGCCATGAATGTCAGCAAAGACAATCTCATTGCCAGAAGAAGATGAATGGATGCGGATGCCTTTCCACTGTCCGCTCACACGGTCGTAAGGCAGATAGTCGAACATCCAGTCCGTGCGGTCGCCGCGCAGCGTCACATTTTCTGCCGCTGTTCCATTAATCAGAAGTTTCCCGTAAACATCTATTCCCGCTCCTTTGTGGAAATACAAGGTTGCGGGAGAGTTTATTCTGAGCGTCACTCCGCTGTCCACTTTCAGTCCGCCGTATATAACAATAGGGGTTGTTCCGGTTATTACAGAGTCTCTGCTGATTGTAACGTCATGGCACAGCAAAGCGTCCCACGAATAAGCGCGGAGGTTTACTTTTTGTTCAACGCCGCTCTCAAGCGAAAAAATGAGGTTGTCCTCTACAAGCTGCGGCAATTCCGAATGATTGCGAGGGGAGGTAAGCTCGACAAAAACACGTATGCTGTCACCTCCCCTGACTTCCAGATTGTGGACAAGACTCCCCTGGGTGTTGTCAAGATAAGAACCATCCACGTTGACTCTGAAACCACTCTGGTTGCCTCGCTGGAGCCGCACTTGGCGCAATCTCAGCCCTTCGTCATTGTGATTGTACACCCAGAATGTGTAGGTCGGGGTCGGAACTGTGCTGAACACGGTGTCAAGCGAGACCGTGTCGCGAGAAAAAGAAAGTATATCTGACCGGTTCGTGGAGAACGAATCGCTATCGTCGCATGACTGGAGCGAGACCAATGACGCTGCGATAAGCATGAAAAATAATAGCCGTTTCATCATAGTGATAAAACGGCTATTACAGCTTTTTATTGTACTGTGATCACTTCTTATCGCCAAAATAGCGCTCATAGAGTCCGATAAAGCCGGCGCAGTGGCGCGCCTCGTCTTTTGCCATCTCGTGAACCGTGTCGTGGGTGGCGTCCATACCTGCCGCCTTTGCATTCTTTGCAATGCGGAACTTGTCCTCGCAGGCCCCTTTCTCTGCCGCGATACGTGCCTTGAGGTTGCTCTTGGTGTCCTTCAGCACATCGCCGAGAAGCTCAGCAAACTTAGAAGCGTGCTCTGCTTCCTCAAAAGCATAGCGCTTGTAAGCCTCTGCAATCTCAGGATAGCCCTCGCGGTCTGCCTGACGGCTCATGGCAAGATACATTCCAACCTCACCGCACTCTCCGTTGAAGTGCGCCTCAAGATCCTTGATCATTTCTTCATTGGCACCCTCCTTGCGGGCTGCACCGAGAACGTGCATTGTTGCGAATGTGGCCTGCCCGTCGTCTGACAGCTCCACAAACTTTGAAGCCGGAGCCTTACAGATCGGGCACTGCTCAGGAGCATTCTCGCCCTCGTAGATGTAACCACAGACAGAGCAAATAAATTTCTTCTTCATAATGTATTTGTTTTAAATCCTATGTAAATGCAAAGATAGTTATAATTTGCGTCATCCGCAAGACTGTTAAGCAATATTAATATTATTTATTCTTTCCATTTTGCGCCGTCACGCATAACGAAACGTATTGTCTTGTTTTGCGGAACAGACGGTTTGTCCCATTCACCGGGAAACAGCTGGATGGTTGTTTCCTTGCCTTCGGGCGCCTTGTCAACAGCTTCCTGCACACTGAAGAAATCCCCCACTCCATTCCGCGCCACCGAGAAATCATAATCCAGCAGGTGCTTTTTCAGAGCCGGCACTTCTTCGGCCACCGCACCTGCAAGCAGTCTGGCCACCACGTGTGCCCCGTAGACATTATAATGAGTGTTGTCCTGTCTGCCTTTGGGCACAGAGGGTTCTTCTCCCGGATAAAACCACATATGGAGTTTCTTTGACTGTTCGCGCCCGAGACCTTGTTCCAAATCGTGTGTAATCTTGTTTGCGTCAACAAACGCCACGCCCATTTCGCTGGCAACATTGCGCGGTGAGAATCGGTAATCGCCATGGGTGTCAACCAGCACGTCTCCCTCTTCCGCTGTTTTGCTGCCTTTCGTCTGGCCTGTTGTGTTCCTCAGCGCCTCATCGTCGTCATTCTTTGGTGCCTCTTTCATAAAATTGCGCCGCACAACACAGCTGAACAGAACCGGGATGCCCCCTTTATCACGTGTCTCGCGAACAAATTTTCTAAGATTCTCGTCGAATGTCGTTCCTGGGTCAGTGTGACGGTCGGGGTTGGACTTCTCGTCGTTATGCCCAAACTGAATGAACACATAATCGCCGGGCTTTATCCTGTCAACCACTTTCTGCCACCGCCCTTCATCAATAAAACTTTTCGACGAGCGCCCGTTGACGGCATGATTCTCAACACGAATGCCCTCGTCAAAATAACAGGGAAGAGCCATGCCCCACCCTCTTTCCTTGTTGCCGTTCTTGAGGCTTTTGTTGGCCATGGTCGAGTCACCAATCATAAAGACCGTCACCGCCGTGTCTGGTTTGAAAGAATACAATGCCAGCAAAGTGGCCATAATCCATAAAAATAATCTTGATTTTCTCATATGCGAAGTAAATTACATAATATGACTTTTGGCAAAAAGATGTGTCTGACCCAATGGGAGCACAACGTTCCCGGGAGCTTTAAGCCATTTGAAATTAACGGACAAATGCCCGCCTGCCGGCAGTCAAAGGCACTGTCCGTTAATTTCAACAAATAATACGAGTCACAATGGTGCCACGCTCAGCAAATTCAGACTTTGCGTCATTTATCCGGATGCCTCATTAAAATTGAGGCGTGACAATCTCAACCAGCTTGTCCGAGGAAACCGTCTGCTGTTCGCCTGTGACCATATTCTTGACCGTCACCATGCCGTTTGCTATCTCATTTTCGCCCACCAGAGCAACAAACGGTATGCCTTTGGCATTGGCATAGCTCATCTGCTTCTTCATCTTTGCCGCGTCGGGATACAGCTCTGTGCGCACGCCGGCAGCTCTTGCCGCTGCTGCCAGAGGCAGGCAGGCGGCACTCTCGCGCCCGCCAAAGTTGATGAATAGCAGCTGTGTGCCGGCCATTGCGTCTTTGGGATAAAGGTCCAGGGCGTTGAGCACATCAAAAATGCGGTCGGCCCCGAAAGAGATTCCCACTCCGCTAAGCCCCGGCATACCGAATATTCCCGTCAGGTTGTCGTAACGTCCGCCGCCGGTTATGCTGCCCATGGGGGTGTCAAGCGCCTTGACCTCGAAGATGGCCCCGGTATAATAATTCAGGCCACGGGCAAGAGTAAGGTCCAGCTCAATCTGATTGTTGAGCTTAACGGACTTCAGCGAGTCGAGAATGAAGCGGGTCTCCTCCACGCCTTTCAGTCCGGTCTCATTGCCGCTCAGCACATCTGATATTGCAGCCAGCTTCTCTTCGTTGGTGCCTTCAAGCCTGATTATCGGTTGGAGTTTCAGAACAGACTCCTCGCTTATGCCGCAGTCACGCAACTCGGCATTGACTCCGTCAAGCCCGATTTTTTCAAGTTTGTCAATGGCAACAGTGATGTCAACCATCTTTTCCGGCGCACCGATGGCGTCGGCAATGCCGGAAAGAATCTTGCGGTTGTTGATTTTAATCACCACCCGCACCCCGAAGCGGGTGAACACCTCGTCTACAATCTGCATCAGCTCAACCTCGTTGAGCAGCGAGTCGCTGCCCACCACGTCGGCGTCGCACTGGTAGAACTCGCGGTAGCGCCCTTTCTGCGGACGGTCGGCACGCCAAACGGGCTGAATCTGATAGCGCTTGAAGGGCAGCTGAAGCTCGTCGCGGTGCATCACCACGTAACGGGCGAACGGCACTGTCAGGTCGTAGCGGAGTCCTTTCTCACAAAGGCGCGATGCCAAGTGCGGCGTGTTGCGTTCTTCAAGCTCGCTGTCTGTGACCTTGCTCAGAAAGTCTCCGCTGTTCAGCACCTTGAACAACAGCTTGTCGCCTTCCTCGCCGTATTTTCCCATAAGGGTCTGGAGGGTCTCCATGGCGGGAGTCTCAATCTGCTGGTACCCGTAAACAGAGAATACCGAGCGGATGGTGTTGAAAATATAGTTGCGCTTTGACATCTCCACAGGCGAGAAGTCGCGCGTGCCTTTGGGTATGCTTGTTTTTTGTGCCATCACTTCCTTACTATTGTCTGTTCCCTGTCAGGGCCGATTGAGATAATCTTTATCGGAGTCTCAAGCTGTGTCTCGAGGAACGCTATGTAATCATTGAACTCCTTCGGGAACTGGCTCTCGTCGGTGAACTTTGTCATGTCTGTCTTCCAGCCCGGCATCTCGGTGTAGACCGGCTCAATGTCGTCCGATATGTCGTAAGGGAAATAGTCAATCTGCTTGCCGTGCTGACGGTATGCCACACAGGCTTTTATGGTGTCGAATCCGTCGAGGACATCGCTTTTCATCATTATCAGCTTGGTGACGCCGTTGACCATTATCGCGTATTTCAGAGCAACGAGGTCAATCCAGCCGCAGCGGCGCTCACGCCCAGTCACAGCTCCATACTCATGGCCGAGCTGCCTTATCGTGCTTCCGGTCTCGTCGAAAAGTTCCGTCGGGAAAGGACCTGCGCCGACTCTTGTGCAGTATGCCTTCATGATGCCGAACACGTCGCCTATCTTGTTAGGGCCGATGCCCAGGCCGGTGCACGCTCCGCCGCAGATTGTGTTTGACGATGTTACAAACGGGTATGACCCGAAGTCAACGTCGAGCATTGTGCCCTGCGCTCCCTCGCAGAGCACGCTCTTGCCTTCTTTCAGCAGGCCGTTCACCTCATGCTCCGAGTCAACGATATTGAAAGTGCGCAGATAATCGATTCCCTCCATCCATTTTTTCTCGACGTCGGTGATGTCATACTCATATCCCATCGACTTGAGAATGGCCTCGTGGCGCGCCTTGCATGCCTGGTATCTGGCGGCGAAATCCTCGAAAATGTCTCCCACGCGCAGACCGTTTCTTGATATTTTGTCCGTGTAGGTCGGACCGATGCCTTTGCCCGTCGTGCCCACTTTGCTCTTGCCCTTGGCAGCCTCGTAGGCGGCGTCGAGCACTCTGTGGGTGGGCATGATGAGGTGGGCCTTCTTCGATATGTGCAGGCGGTCGCGCAGATTGTGGCCGCTGGCTTCGAGCGCTTTTGCCTCGTCCATGAACAGGTCGGGGGCCAGCACAACGCCGTTGCCTATGATATTGACCTTTCCGCCCTGGAATATGCCCGACGGGATGCTGCGCAGAACATACTTCTGCCCCTCGAACTCCAGCGTGTGGCCGGCGTTGGGGCCGCCCTGGAAGCGGGCGACAACATCATATTGTGGAGTCAGAACATCGACCACCTTTCCTTTTCCCTCATCGCCCCACTGGAGTCCCAGCAGGACATCTACTTTACCTTTGTTCATTGCTATTGTTGTTCTTTTGTGATTTCTGTTTTTTCTGTTCACTGCTTTTCTTTCGCGTCAGCTTGGCCTGGCAGGCGCTGCACACGCCGTAGACATAAAGCGAGTAGCCTTCTTTGCGAAATCGCCTGAGATGCAGACGCCCGACCGCCTCCGCGACCTCTGCTGACTTAATCTCCATTATCCCGCCACAGATTGTGCACACCCGGTGGCAGTGGCTGCCGCTGTTGTGGCAGGCCTCATACCGTGTGGCGCCCTGAAAGCGGTGGCGTATGACCAGCCGCAGGCTCACAAAGAGCCTCATTGTGTTGTAGAGTGTGGCTCTGCTGACCTGGAATGTGCCGTCTGCCGCAAGTTTTGCCCCCAGCTCGTCGATGGTGAAATATTTCCCCATGGCGAACACGGCGTCCAATATCGCATACCGTTCGGGAGTCTTGCGATAGCTGTTGGCCTCGAGGCATTCTGTCAGCCTCTGGTGCAATGCCTCCCTCACACTCTCTTTCATAACACTGTGCTCTGTTTCATAAACCGTACAAAGTTACACAAAATAGCCGAAACGGACGAATAAAACCAGCACAATTGCTTCTCCTGCCGACATATGTCATGCGGTTTTAGGCCGTATTTTAACACTTCCAAAATCAGCGAAATAGAAATCAGGAAGTACAAAAAAGTGTTTTATCTTGACAAACAGCCGCCACTCTTTTCCCAAACAAGCCATATTACTCTGCAATATAGGACATTTTGCACTGCAATATAGGCCATATTGCAGCGCTATTAAGGCCGTTTGGCAGTGTCATTAAGGCCGTTTTGCATAGCCGGAAGGCGGTTTTCGGGGGCCGGAGGGATTGTTTCGGGTGCTGAAAAAGTTGCGCAATTGGGCTAATTGAGCCAATAAGTCTAATCAGTCCAGTTAGTTACGATTGCACACTCAGGATTGGCGTATTTGCGGCCAGAAGACAAATTGTTTTTAAATACGCGAATTTTGAGGGTGTCAGAGCGGCATTGTTTTAACTTGTGTTTAAAATGATTAATTGCCTGTCGGCGGCAAGCAGCCCGCCTTGGCTTTGCCCGCACGTCAATGCGAAATTGTCTGCCAAAGCGGAAAAACGCAGATGAGCGGCGACAAATGGCAAATCCGCTTTTGCCCCCATGCTGCACATGATGCCTTGATGGTTGCAAAAGCGGATTTGCAAGGCTGAACGCCTGCTGCCTCACAAAGTATAGCCCAAAGTAAGAAGCAGCTGATGGCGCTTGTTGTCAACATCTGCCGGCGTGCACATATTGCTGATTTCAGCCTGCTGGCTGCCCACGCTATATGACGTGAACGGATAAAAATCGCCTTTGGTTATTGTGTACTGGTACGCCAGGTCGATATTGAATTTCTTCACCGTGTAGCCCAGTCCGCAGGTCACACGGTTTGTTGCTTTCCAATTGGTATAGTCGGTTGCCGATGAATAATAGCTTCCGGGCGAATCGATGGAGAAGTCCTTGAATCCGTTCTTGTTATACATCGGCGAGACATAATTATAGCCCAAGCGGATGGCCACGTCATGGCGTGGCTTGTACTCTGCGCCTATTTTAAAGGTGCTCACGCCTTTAAGGACAAAATCCGTATGATTGTTCATTCCGCGGTCGCTGCTGCTCGTCTCGTAATAATCGTCGTAATACCAGTCGTAACCGCCGCCGTCATTGATGCGGGTGTCGGTCTTGCCGTAATTGGCAAAGTTGTACTCAGCGCCGATTGCAAAGCTGCGGCCCACTGTTGTGCCTACGCTCAGCCCGAACTGCCACGGTGTTCTCAACTTGAAATCATAAGCGTCCTCTATTGACCCTATGCCATAGAGCCCGGAACTTGTGTTGTTCCCGATTGTGGTGAAGTTGCGCGTGCTCAGGTCGTACCATATTGGCGTGGCGACAGACAGTCCGACCCTAAATGGAGAATTCTTCAACGGGCGGAAAATCACGCCCATCTTCACGTCCACGCCGGTGCCTGATATGATTCTGCTGTCTGCCACGGTGACTCCCGGCGCAGCCTCAGCCCCTGTCGGAACAATTGTTTCTGAATATTCGCTGTAGCTGTTGTAATTCACATCGTGTATACCAATGGTCAGTCCCAAATACACGCGGTCATCAATGTTTCCGCTGATGTTGAGGTCATAGACGCCGATGTAGCCGTTGCCGCCACGCCGGAATGCGTAGCCGGAAGCGTCTCTGAAACCATAGACGGGGTTGCCAGACACGTCGAATGTTGTCAGCATGGCGTTATAATAGAGGTAATCGACGGTATTGAACAGGTTGCTCCTGCCTAACACCTCGCCTTGCCGGATGTCCATGTCGATAAGGCCGGCTTCGTGCTTCAGGTATGACAGTTTGTTCTGCGACGCTCCCGACAGGCTGCCGGAGGCGGCAAGAATATGGTTGAAGTTGGTGCTCTTGTGATAATTGAACGCCACGTTAACGAATGACCTCTTGCCGCTGCGGTGTGAAAACACGAAGCCTGCCTGGTCAAAACTCATGTTTGTCTTGCTCGCGTCCGCAAAATCAGACACTCCGGGCTGCGTGACGAAGCCGAAAGACACCTGTGCCGACGAATGGCGGAAAAGGCCGATGCCGGCAGGGTTGGAACTGATGGCCGACAAATCGGCGCCCAAAGCCCCCATGGCACCACCCATGCCGACATAGCGGGCTGTGCCGTTAAGATCCTGAGTTATCAGACGTGCGTTCTCGTATGTCTCCTGAGCCGAAACTGTTCCGGCCAGAACTGCGGCCAGAGCAAATATTATATTTCTTGTCATTTGCTTTGCTTTATTTTAAAACTGGATTGACGATGACTATAGAATCCGGCACAGAAAAACTATCTGCGCCCGCCGAACCGCCCGCCGGAGCGTGCGCCTCCGAAACTGCCTCCACTGCGTGGGCTGCTGAAGCTGCCGCCGCTTCGCGTACCTCTGAAACTTCCGCCGGAATTAAAAGAAGGCCGCTGCGGCTGAGTGTTGACCCGTGTGGAGTTTTGATTTCTCATGAAACGTCTGTTTGTGTTGGCACGTGATGATGTTTCCGTGCGGTAATTGCGTGCAGAGCTGAAGCCAGTGCGGCTGCCGAACCGTCCGCCGCGGCTTACACTTCCGTGATTGCGCGTTCCTGTAATTCCGCGGTACGGACGGTAATAAGACACCACCGGCCAATAGTGATGGTAATGCGGATACCAGCCGTAGTACCACCGCGAATAGTACCAGCCGCCATGCCACCACGGATCGTAGGCATACCACATTCCGTAATACCACGGATCAGACCACCGCCAATAGTCATAACGTCCGTCTGTATATCCGGCCCAATAGGGATCCCACCATGAGTAATCATCAAAACGGCTCATTTTTCGTGTGCAGGCATAGTCTTCAGTCGAATCGGGGTAGACGCCCACGCCACCATCAAACTCTATGATGTCGTTGCCGGCCGAGTCAATCTCCTGGACATATGAGCCGCGGCGGTTGTACTCGTCCACATCCCTTTCGCTGCCGCAATAATAGACAGCCGACGGCATTTCATGAGGCTCGGGCATCAGTTCCGCTGGCTCTTCAGACGGAACAAAATACATATCGTCTTGGGCTGACAGCCCACACGTGCCAATGAGCGACAATAAAAATATTATTGACAGTCTGTTCATAATCTCATCATTTAAACGTTATTTAATGACAGAATCGCATTATCCCACCTTTAATCCATCCGTTATTGCTAACATTGCAAAGTTAAGGAAAAAACTCAAACATATATGTTGTTTCGGCGTTTTTTTGTATTTTTGCAAGTCTAATTAACAAGAATATGAAATATTACGAAGTGCTTTTCACCGTAAATGCCACAGGCACTCTTAAACAAGACACTTGCGACCTGCTGGCATCGGTCTGCGGCGAGATTGGATTTGAGGCATTTGAAGAAACTGACGGCGGCATGAAAGGATACGTCCAGACCGGAGTTTATGATGAAGAAGGCCTGCGCAATATTGTCAATGACTTTCCAATCGACAATGTTGAAATCTCATATAACATCAGTGAGGCTGAGAACAAAGACTGGAATGAGCAGTGGGAACAGGCTGGCTTTGAGCCGATAACGGTGAGAGACATATGCTGCATTCACGACGGGAGGCATCTTCCGCAGAACGAATACCCGCTGACCGTGGAAATCAACGCAAGACAGGCGTTTGGAACCGGCACGCATGAGACAACAAGGATGATGGTCGCAACGTTGCTGGAAACAGAGCTTTCAGGGAAAAAGGTGCTTGATTGCGGATGCGGAACAGGCATTCTGGGAATAGTGTCACTTAAACTTGGGGCGGCGTGTGTGCTTGGGTATGACATTGACGAATGGAGTGTGGAAAACACTTTGCACAATGCAGCGGTCAACAAGGTGTCCGATTCATACGAAGTCAGGCTTGGTGACGCCGGCATTATCAAAGAAACGGCCAACAGATATGATGTGGTGCTGGCCAACATCAACCGCAACATATTGCTCAATGACATGGAGGCATTCAAGAGCGCGATGGCAGACAATGGCATCCTGATGCTGAGTGGATTCTATAAAGAGGACTCCGGCATCATTGAGCGGGAAGCCAACAGGCATGGAATGACACTTGTCGGCACAAAGACAGAAAACGGCTGGTGCTGCATGACGTTCAAGAACTGACGCAAGAATTATCAATAAGTAGCTGTTCAAAATTAATTGCCATCAAATTGGTGTGCTATTGCAGCCCATAAGAGTGCACAAGGTGGTGGCAAAGATATAAAGAATATCTGCAAGGTATGTGACACCGATTAATTTTGAACAGCTGCTTAGTACAAATAATCGTCGTCTTCTTCATTGCCGCCGCCGCTGCCTATCGTAAGCTGCAGCAAGTCGTAATAGCTGCCGTTATAGATGTCAAGGTCCACATATCCTTTTATCCCTGGAAGTCTTCCGCAGTCTGTGTGCTGCCAGAACTTCCACTTTCCCTTGTATTCCACTTTGTCAACATAATAATGCGCGATCCAATAAGGATATGTGTCAAATATGGAATCGCTGAGATATGCTTTTTTGAATTTGTAATAGGTGTATATTATTGGTTTTACGCCATAGTGACGTTCCACCAGTCTTAACCAGGTGAGAACACTTTTCTTGAAGTCCTCCGGGCTTTGGCCTTTGGCCTTGTGCTCAACATCAAGCACCGGAGGCAGGTCGCCCTCCTCGAGCTGGACATTCTTCAGAAAGAACTCCGCTTGTGCCCGTCCTGTTGACATCGTACTCCAGAAGTGATATGCCCCGCGGACAAAACCGTACTCGCGCGCCATATAAAAGTTGTCCTCAAAGCGCTTGTCTATATTGCTCGCGCCCTCTGTCGCCTTTATCATGACGAAACGTACAGGATATTTGTTTATCATGCCATTGTTGCGCAACGCCTCCCAGTCAATCTCACCTTGATGATGGCTGATGTCTATGCCATGTATCTCATAACCGGAAGGATAGTCGGCGTCACCATATAAAGCACGCCACCTGAAGCCGAACGGGCTGACAAAGAAATAATAAAAAGCCCAAATGTATGCCACCACCACTATACCGCCACCAAGCCACCACGCCCATCCGGGCATAATGCTTAGCAGTCTTGACAACAGCGGATGATGCTCGCGCCAGCGGGAACGCCTGGCGCGTGCCTTGTTCATTATATGGCGGCTTCTTGATCCGCGTGGGGCTGACACAGTTTGGGGATGTTTCGTGATGTATCAAAAAGTGTGCAGACATTATGCTGATGAGGCTGACATAAGCCATGGCATAATGCCTGCACCTGTGCATTTAAGTATGATTTATTCTCCAGACTGTTCGAGACTCAGCGTCATGGTGGGCTGGTCGCACACTACGCTCGGCCCCCAATACTGTATTGGGCCAGGATAAACGTAGCACGTTTCTTTGGCCCACTTGTCACGATTGGCGACAAAAGTCTTGAATGGATTGCCGTTCAGATCGACCAGGGCTTTGCGGATAACAGGCTTCATGGCACCGTTCCGGCGTTCGATATTCATCATCATCGTAATTGGCACGCCGCCGGCAATCCACTTTTCCGCAGGCTCTGTCGTGTTCTTGACAATGGCCATATAGCCCGTTTTGCCATTGGCAATAAGCTGTGCCGCACTGGCTCCAAGGGAATAGCAATAATCAGCATCGAAGTTTGACGGTGCCGCACAACGTCCTTCGTAGCCGAAGAAATGATGTTGAGCAGCAAAGGCGCCAGAATATTTGCCCTCTTCTTTCCATTTCTCAAGTTTTGCGGCACACATGTCTGAAAGAAGTTTTTCTGTTTCAATCAATGAAACCTGAACATTTCCATGTGGGTCGCGGTCCAAAGACAGTTGGCGGGCAACATCCGTCGGCAGTGTCTCAAAAGTCTTTGCATTGCCTTCCGAAAGATGGGATATAATGTATTCACGCTGCGACTTCTTGTCAAGGTCTCTGTATTCATTGCCGTGTTCGGCCAGCAGGTCGTTAAGTTCCTGTATCAAACGTCCTATTGCAGGGATAAACTCTATCAGCCCTTCAGGAACAATAACAGTACCGAAGTTCTTCCCCTGAGAAGCACGATAAGCAATTATCTCGCACAAATTCTCAACAATCTGGTTGAGAGTCATGTCTTTTGCCTCAACCTCTTCTGATATGATGCAGGCGTTAGGCTGGCACTGAAGGGCGCATTCCAGTGCAATGTGGCTTGCGCTACGCCCCATAACCTTTATAAAATGCCAATATTTGCGGGCTGAATTGCAGTCGCGCTCTATATTTCCGATTAATTCCGCATAAGTCTTTGTGGCAGTGTCAAAGCCAAAGGAGGTTTCTATCTGCTCATTTTTCAAGTCACCATCAATTGTTTTGGGGCAGCCTATAACCTGAACGCCGCATTTTTTTGCTGCATAATATTCTGCCAGGACACAAGCGTTTGTATTTGAATCGTCCCCTCCAATTATCACCAACGCATTTATTTCCAGCTCTTTAAGAATCTCCAATCCTTTCTCGAACTGTTCAACTTTCTCCAACTTGGTTCTTCCAGAGCCAATCATATCAAAGCCGCCCGTGTTGCGGTAATCATTGATAATGTTTTCTGTCAGTTCAATATAATTATGGTCAACAAGACCACTCGGCCCCATAAGAAAACCATAAAGGCGATTGTTTGGATTTATTCTTTTTATCTGGTCAAACAATCCGCAGATGACATTGTGGCCTCCAGGCGCCTGTCCGCCGCTCAGAATCACTCCGACATTCATCAGTCTGTCACTGACAGTACCGCTTTCTTCAAACTCCACAACCGGCATTCCATAAGTGTTTGGGAACAGCCGTTTGATTTCATTCTGATCAGCCACACTTTGCGTAGCCTCACCTTCTTTCACTTTCACTGCTCCTTGAAGAGCCTTTGGCAATTTAGGCCGATAAGCAGCCCTTTCAATCTGCAATGCACTTTTTTCCATAATATATATTTACGCTAATTCTTCAAAATCAAATTAATGGACAACTTCTTGCCGGCCGTTGGCCCACAAATATCTCCATGAGCCGATTTGCGAGTGCAAAAATAAACATTTCCACGCAAAACGAAACAACGGATTAAACTCAAGACGGATATTTTAATATTTTTTTTATTGTATATTATTGTTTGTAACAATAAAATGCTTATCTTTGACGTGGCAATAAAAATTGTCACACACAATCCTGCGGAAATTTTGCAGGCTGAATAATAATTGTAATTTTAAAGGAGGATTTTTGCTATGGCTAATAAAAGAAACTTGAAGAAAAACATTAAAAACGTTTGCACATCACTTTTTGCAGAATGCGTGGCAGTATCATTATATGCGACAGACAACAAAAAGATTAATCTCGACCCCTTGTTCTTTTCTATTTTAAAACTTGAAGACAACTACTTGAAGAGAGTCTCTCATGTCGAGCCGGGAATGAAGGCAAAAGATTATTTCAAGGATTTAAAAACCAGATTTATTTCGGAAGTGACAGAAATCACTGACCAAATCAACGCTTTATATTCTTAACGTTTCTTATGGTGCGCTCTTTTTGTAAATGGCTTTTGTACAAACGATGGGGATGGAAGACATATGTCACACAACCGCATCCTGAAAAATACATCATTTGTCTGGCTCCTCACACCAGCAATTGGGATTTTGTCATCGGGATGCTGTATTCCAGAGCAGAAGGAATCAAGTGTAATTTTCTTATGAAAAAAGAATGGTTTGTATGGCCATTGGGTTCCATTTTCAGAAAGTTAGGCGGTATTCCGGTGTGGCGTTCCAAACACTGCAACATGACAGACAACCTGGCACATGAAGCCCAAAGAGCGAAGGTGTTCCATCTTTGTATCACCCCGGAAGGCACACGGTCAGCCACAGCGGATTGGCGCAAAGGCTTTTATTACATAGCAACAAAATCAAATATACCAATATTGCTTTACGGACTTGACTATAAATCAAAATTAATAGAATGCACACACACCATTGTCGCAAACGGGAAAATTGACGAGCAGATGTGTGAAATCAAGCATTATTACAAAAGATTTAACGGACTGAAGCCGGAGAACTTCACAATTGGCGCTGTGTGATATACGCGCCCCAAAGATTCCTTAGAGACACGAAAATGAAAATCTCAAAAACCATTATTACTGTTATCACTTCTATTGTATTTTCAGGAGCAGTATGCAATGGCCAAACAAAGGCTCAGGAAAAAAAGATGGTAAAAAAACTCGAAGCTTATTTTGAGAAATACAAGCCAAAGAAACAAAAATTAATCCAGACGCCCAAAATGACAGGATATGCCCTTGACAATAACAACAAAACATTGACGATCAATGTGGACCGTAGCTTTTCAGAGCAGGAATTCACAGAAAAGACAACCGAAGATATTTACAAGCAAATACGCAAGGGGCTTCCGAAACCGTTCAAAAAATATTCTATAACAGTTATGACAAACGGTATGTCTATAGAGGAGCTTGTGCCTCACAGCATCAGCAGAAGACATGACGGAACAAACTTGTGGGGAGATATTGAATACAAGGGTGTGCCCTGGGTGTCAAATGCATCTGCCCCATATACCCCAACTCATGGTCTTTACAACAGACACATTTCGCTGTGGGCCAGCCATGGATATTTTTACGATCAGAAGAAAGACAAATGGAGGTGGCAAAGGCCTAAATTATTTGGAACAACAGAAGATTTGTTTACGCCTACAATAGTCATTCCATATCTTATTCCAATGTTGGAGAATGCTGGCGCAACAGTGTTTACTCCACGCGAGCGTGACTGGCAGAAGAACGAAATAATTGTTGACAACGATGACATTACACATGGGACAAGATATATTGAAATAAATTCAAAGTGTGCTTGGACAACCACCGGCATAAAGGGTTTTGCCCAGCATAACGGCAAGTACATTGACGGGGAGAATCCGTTTGAGGCAGGTACAGCACGTATGGCCCAAACGACAAAAAGTAAAAAAAAGTATAGTTTGATATCATATCAGCCAAACTTTCCTGAAGAAGGCCGTTATGCGGTTTATGTGAGCTATCAGACAACTGCCAGCAGTATTGATGACGCTTCTTACACAGTTTGGCACAAAGGCGAGAAAACGGAATTCCGTGTAAACCAGCAGATGGGCGGAGGAACATGGGTTTATCTCGGCACATTCTGTTTTGACAAAGGTAGCAATGAGTTCAATAGAGTCGTGCTGACGAACTACAGCACGCAAAAAGGCATAGTCACAGCCGATGCCGTAAGATTTGGCGGCGGCATGGGAAACGTTGAGCGCGGCGGACGGACCAGTGGTATGCCCCGAAGCATGGAAGGAGCCAGATATTATGCACAATGGGCGGGAATGCCTTATTCTGTCTACAGCACAAGAAACGGAGAAAATGATTACGCAGACGACATAAATGTAAGGTCTCTTATGACAAATTTCTTGGGTGGAGGCTCATGCTATATGCCGTCAGCAAAAGGTCTGAAAGTTCCTATCGAATTGTCTCTTGCAATCCATAGCGACGCGGGCTATTCTGCCGACGGCGTCGGACTGATAGGCTCTTTGGCCATCTGTACCACCAGGTTTAATGATGGAAGGCTCAATGCGGGAATCTCGCGTCTTGCTTCGCGCGATTTTGCAAGCGCCTTGCTTTCTAACACAACTCGTGACCTGCAATATAAATATGGTGTGTGGAACAGGCGCAAGCTTCTGGACAAGAATTATTCCGAGACGCGATTGCCCGGCATTCCGAGTGCAATCATCGAGACAATGTCGCACCAGAATTTTCCTGATATGCGTTATGGCCAGGACCCAAACTTTAAGTTCACGCTTGCGCGCTCAATTTATAAAACAATTCTCAGGTATGTTTCAGAACAGCACGGACGCCCATACGCCGTAACGCCACTCACACCGGCAAATTTCAGAATTGAGCTTGCTGACAATGGCAAGGCCCGCCTAAGCTGGGATGCCGTGGATGATCCTCAGGAAGCCTCCTCTCACCCCATCGGATATATTGTCTATACCGGTTATGGCCACTCTGACTTTGACAATGGCAAATACATCAAGTCAAAAACAACCTATGACATCGAGCTTGACCCTGGAGTTCTTTACAGTTTCAAGGTTGAGGCCGTGACACGCGGCGGCAAAAGTTTCCCCACAGAAACCCTCTGTGCGCTTTATGAGCCAAATGCGGAGAAGAGCATCCTGATTGTGAACGGTTTCCACCGCCTGTCCTCGCCTGCTGTGCGTGACAACGCATACGAACAAGGATTTGACTTTGATGTTGACCCAGGTGTGAGCCTCGGTTCTACCGGCGGATGGGTTGGCCGACAGACGTGCTTCGACCGCGACAGAATGGGCATTGAAGACGAAACCGGTTTGGGATGGAGCAATGATGACTTTACCGGAATGTTCGTTGCAGGCAACAATATGGATTATGCCAAAAAGCACGCGGAGGCAATAACGCCCGCACGCAAGTACAATATTGTGAGCTGTTCCAGCAGTGCCATTGAGAGCGGGCGTATGGATTTGGCTAAATATCAGATGATAGACCTTGTGCTCGGACTTGAACGCAATGACGGCCACAGTCTGAAATATTACAAAACATTTTCCACAATGATGCAGAACAAGCTCAGGGAATACACATCAAAGGGCGGTGCGCTGCTTGTGAGCGGAGCGTACATCGGCAGCGATATGGCGGAAGAGAAAGAGCGGAAATTCCTTGCCGACGTCTTAAAATGCCAATATGGTGGCATCACCCGTACCAAAGGACAACCTATTTACGGCTTAGGGACAGACATGAATATTTTTGACAGTATCAATGAGGAGCATTACTGCGTGACCTCTTCAGAAGTTCTCAACCACAACGGGACAAGTTTTGCCGCTCTCCGATATCCTGACGGACAAAGTGCGGGAGTAGCATATCTTGGTGCTGATTATCGTTCTTTTGTGATGGGCTTTCCGATTGAATGCATCAAGGATTCTGAAAAGATGAGCGCGATAATGCTCGGTATTGTCAAGTTTCTGCTTGAATGATCATTCTTTGATCTGATGGAATGGTGTCAACAATGCTCCATAAGCAAGCAATAATATGTCAAACAGAATGAAGAAAACAAGCTTTATAATGCTGATGCTGCTGGCAGTGGCGTGTGCGGCCAACAGCAGGAATACAATATACAGCCCTCAGGTCAAGACGCTCCAGGTGGTGGTAAATCAGGACTGGCTGTCTCCGCCGGTAATGAAATTGAACAGTGGTGATGTCTTGGACATCAGTTTCGACGAGCTTTCGCACAACTACCACCGTTTTGTCTACAAGATTGAACATTGCGAGGCAGACTGGTCTGTGTCCGACGGGCTGTTTGAGAGCGACTATCTTGAGGGATTCAACAACAATCCGATAGAAAATTACCAGAACTCCATCAACACAACCGTTCTGTACACTCATTATTCCCTGAGAATCCCTAACGACAAATGCAGGCTTAAGATGAGCGGAAACTACCGCCTCACAGTCTTTGACGAGGACAATGGGAACGAAAAAATACTTGAGGCCGAGTTCATGGTTGTGGAGCCGCTGATGCAAATCGGCCTGGAGGTGACGACGAACACAGACATCGATTTGAACGACAGCCACCAGCAACTGTCGATGAATCTCAGCTACGGCCCGATAAACATAACCAACAACACCGAGCAGATTTACACCGTCGTAACACAAAACGCAAACTCTGTCGGTGCAAAAATAAATGTCAGGCCCAACATCATCAACAACCGTGGAATGCAGTGGAGCCACAACAGGGAACTCATTTTTGACGCAGGCAACGAATACCATAAATACGAGATTCTTGCGCTCAGTCATCCAACAATGGGTATTGACCGCATTGTGTGGGACGGGCATCACTATCACGTCTACCCGTTCATGGCTGTTCCACGCCCAAATTATCTTTATGACCACGACGCCAACGGTGCCTTTTACATACGCAACAGCGACAACATAGAGAACGACTATACATGCGACTATGCCTATGTGCACTACAAACTGAAGTCGCCGTATGCCGAAAACACAACCCTCGCGGTAGACGGATGGTGGACGACTGACAGCAGCAGAGACAATTACACAATGTCTTATGACCAGACAGACGGAACATACAACGCCACTCTGCTGCAGAAGCAAGGCTACTACTCCTACCGCTTCATCGGCATCGACAACACAGGAATGGCTGTCATACCGCCCAGCGAGGGCAGCTTCTATCAGACAGAGAACCGCTACCAGGCGTATGTCTACTACAGGGGAACAGGCGACCGCACATGGCGGCTTGTTGGTTACAGGCAGATAGGGTTTCAAAGCGACAACATTCCTGGCGTGTCTTTCTGACTGTAGCATACAGACAAAAGGGGCGCATTATTATTCCGGAGTCCCTTCTTTGGGGGCAAGAATATCATTTGCCACAAACTGTCTGTTGGATTTTCCACCGACGGCAATAGCAGAAATCAATGTAGACTAACAATCAAAAGACCGTATAACATAAAAAGCACAGACTGATTTCACAACCAGCCCGCGCCATATTAAAACTAAACAAATACTTTATGAATCTCTAAGTTTAATAATCAGAGTTTGTCTTTGATTGATTCCAGCCACGAATCAATGCGTTCGTCTGTCTTGTCGTCTTCATTGACTTCGTCAAGTGGCAGTCCTACGAACTCGCCGTCAACAACCGCTTCACTGCCTGTGAAATCATAACCGTCGACAGGAACACGCCCAACGAACACCGCCCCACTGTCTTTCAGCCCATTATACAACACGCCTAATGCGCTGACAAAGGTGTCGGAATAAGACACTGAGTCGCCACACCCGAAAAGGGCTATAGTCTTGCCTTTTAAATCCGCACTTTGCAGAAGTTTCAGACCGGCATACCAATCGTCCTGCAATTCTCCGTCTCCCCATGTTGATGTTCCGATTATCAGATTTGTGTTTTCTTCAATCAAACCGTTGTCAAGGTTCTGAACATCAATGGCTGTGGCGTTCAGTCTTGCCGCAAGTTTTTCAGCTATGGCCTGACAGGTTCCGGTAGAAGAGCCATAAATCACAACTGTTTTATTCATTTCTATTTATCTGTTTTTGATTATTGAACTTTCTGTTTGCAAAGTTACTTGTTTGACCTCAACTTTGCAATACTCAAAAACGAGTGTTTTCCCAATTGAGGCCATCACCCTTTTAACTATAAAACATTAACTTTCAAAGGTGAGCAAGACTATTACGGCCAGGCGCAGATACCGACTTTCAACTAAACACAACCGCAAATCACCTCTATGCCGTCAAGCCCAATCCAAATATATAGAAAGCCTTTAGCCAGATAAGAACAACAAAAAAATGTCCGCAAACTGTCTTTTTTCAAGGTTCCAGATTCCCTTGGCAAGACAAAGTGCGGACAATGCAATTGACACTATTAAGCCTACAAGATTGTGCCTGCTGTCATTTTAAACAACTGAACACGCCCAGCCCAGGCTACAAAGCCTCATCTTCCGGGCGCGTCAACAGTGGTGAAGCTTTTTGCGGCAGATGCCTCTTCTTTCTGTAAAAAGCCTCTTTGCGCCGCAAATACTTCTCCATCTGCCGTTCCAAATAATTGTCTGCCATTCCGATCTCAAGCTCAGTTATCCGTCAGTCTGTTGTATATTACACTGATTTTTATCGGCTCATGCGGATTTGCAGAGCCTCCGACAAGCCTCGCGCTCCTAAGAGACATATCGTTGGAAACATTAGTTATTGTCGACGACGAAGACGATGAACTGGACGAAGAGATTGAAACCGGCACAAGCACCGCCTTGTTCCAGTCTGCAGAGGCATTGCCTGCCCTCTTTGCGTCATACATTCTTGTTATCAAATTAGAGACATTATTGAATGTATATGTGTTGTAATTACTGTTGTAAGTGCCAAGGAACGCAGTCGTGTTGTCAGGAATGTTCTTGTTCTCGAAAAAGCTGTACAAGCTGTCTTTGGGCAGCATCAGGACTTGTGTCGGTTCTCCAAAGGCATCGTCTTCCGTGGAGTTAAGACATGAGAAAACTATTCTGGCCCCACTTATGGTATCATTCTCGTGATTGTACTTGATTTGGTCAACAGGCAACGTCACTTCTGTGAAAATGCCTGCCGGAGATTTCAGATGCGTGCATGTGTTGTCATCTGCCAACTGCCGCAGCCTGGATTTGTCGGTATCGATATGTGTGGTCTGAATCACCTCTTCCGTTCCGGACAACAACGCTGTACCGTTGATAACACTGTCTTCGCTCAGATAACGGTAATGGAACACCAGCTCTGTCAGATAAACTTCTGACATTACACCGAGACCATCGGTAGACTGTATGTAGAATCCCGGACAAACATTGTGGATAAAGTTATATGAGTTTTTGAAATACTCAGGATTCTCATAGAACTTATGCATGAGATAAGTTCCGTAATTTTTATATTCTTTGCCGTCCGTGTCAACATATCTGTCGTTAAGCGGAATCATGACAGACTCCATGTTGGTCTTGTTGTGTATCAACGCCCGCGCACTGTCGCTCAGATTCAGGTCAAGAGTCGTGTACACTTTGTTCTTTTTTATGCCGCGCCCGTCATTTCTCAACAAGCCGGAGGCCACCGGGTCAAAGTTGGAATAATACAGTTGGCCTTCCTCGATCGGCTTTGCCATCTCATGGGCGGTAAGCCGCATTGAGTTGAGCGTGTCGCCGACTGACGAGTAAAAATAAATCTGCAGACGGCATGAGTCTGCTATTATGTCACCGTTTTCCACACTCACAATACTGTCTTTGTCCGGCAGAAACGGTGTGCCATCAAGCGACTCCAGCAGCGCGAACTGTGTCGTGTAACTGCTCGTCACGTATGTTCCGGTCTCCGGGTCTTTGATTTTTCCAAGATAACTGTATTGGTTTCTGGACAGCACGGAGTCTGCGACGAGTGACCGCGTAGAAACCATGAAAGTGTCAGTAAGAATCTCGAATCTGTCTGCAGAACTTGTAAGCGAGTTGCCTAAATTATCTGTTGTGTCATCGCATGAAAGAAAAGCCATCGCAGTGACGGCCATTCCTATCATAAATTTTAATTTCATATCAGATGCGTTAATCCTGTAACTTGTGTCAACAATGTCGTGATATTGTCAAATCTTATTGTAGAACTCCTCGTAAGCGTCGGCAAACTCTTTCCCCGGATAATCCAGAACGGGCACGTTGCAGCCTTTTGCGTAATCAACGAGACCGGGGAATATGTTTTCGCCTCCCTCTATGACACCGTCGGAATAGTCAATAGCCAGTTTGCCCAACTCCTCAAATCCGAAATTGTCGTCATATTTTTCCAGTAGCTCCGCGCTGGCCTCACGAAACTCAAGATTCTTCTTGAAGTTGTTTCCCAAATCTTTTTTCAACGCTTTCGAGAACAAAGATGTCACAATCTTTGTGTTGGCAAACGACGGCTCTTCACGATAAGCAGTCTTGACATAGAACGGAACGACAGCACCCATCCAGCCCTGGCAATGGATTATCTCTGGCACCCATCTCAGCTTTTTCACTGTCTCAAGGACACCGCGTGCAAAGAATATTGCCCTCTCACCATTGTCCGGATAATCCTCGCCAGACTCGTCGACATCCATCTGGCGTCTCATAAAGTAATCGTCGTTATCTATGAAATAGACCTGGATGCGTGACGCCTGAATCGAGGCCACTTTGATTATCAGCGGGTGGTCCGTGTCGTTGATGATGAGGTTCATGCCCGACAGGCGGATAACCTCGTGCAACTGCCCCCTGCGCTCGTTGATATTGCCCCACTTCGGCATGAAAGTACGAATCTCATGTCCCTTTTCTTGCATGGCCTGGGGCAGTTCTCTACCCATTAATGAAAGTTCGCTATCCGGCACGTATGGAGAGATTTCCTGATTAATGAATAATATTTTCTTTGCCATGATCTGTCGTTTTAACATTGCAAAGATACAAAATTAATTTCGTATTTATAAATAAGGATAAAGGTTTTATGAAAAAATAAGGATTAATGACGCACATTTTTCACTGTATTTTTCTTAGTTTGGCAAAAAAGTTGTTATTTTGCACCGCGAAAGACCGACGTTAATTTTTTCAGGAATGAAAGTATTTCAAAGCATTGTAGAATTACAGAACGAGCTTTTTGACGCTCGGAAGCAAGGCAAGACCATCGGACTTGTGCCAACAATGGGGGCACTGCACGACGGCCACGCCTCGTTGGTGAAAAGAAGTGTAAAGGATAACGATTTAACCGTTGTGTCAGTGTTCGTCAACCCAACGCAGTTCAACGACAAAAACGACTTGCAGAGCTATCCGCGCGATTTGGACTCTGACTGCAAACTGCTTGACTCGTGCGGCGCCGACTATGTGTTTGCGCCGTCTGTCGAAGAGATGTATCCGCAACCGGACAAACGCCATTTTGAGTTCCCGCCGGTGACGACAGTGATGGAAGGCGCACATCGCCCGGGACATTTCAACGGAGTGTGCCAAGTGGTCAGCCGACTGTTTTACATTGTAAGGCCGCAAAAAGCATATTTCGGCGAGAAAGACTGGCAGCAGATTGCCGTCGTGAAAGCTCTCGTTAAATATCTTTCGCTGAACATTGACATTGTGGAATGCCCTATAATACGCGACAAAGACGGGCTGGCCATGTCAAGCCGTAACGCGCTGCTCTCCGCAGACGAGCGGGCCATCGCCCCTGAAATATACAAGACTCTGGCCGAAAGCGTAAAGTTCGCACAGTCGCACAGCATTCAGGAAACCCACGACATGGTTGTAAGCCGCATAAACTCCACCGACGGACTTGACGTTGAATATTTCTCCATCGTGGACGGAGACACCCTGCTGGATGTAAACTCGTGGGACGAGTCGCAGCACATCGTGGGCTGTGTTACCGTGTTTTGCGGCAAGCGTCCAGTCAGACTGATTGACCATATTAAATACAAATAACGCCATGATGATAGAAGTTCTGAAATCCAAGTTGCACTGTGTCACAGTCACAGAGGCCAACCTTAATTACATGGGCAGCATAACCATTGACGAAGACCTTATGGATGCCGCCGGAATGATTGAGGGGGAGAAAGTGCAGATTGTAGACAACAACAACGGGGAGAGATTTGAAACTTATATAATAAAGGGCGAGCGCGGCTCCGGCGCCATCTGTCTCAACGGCGCTGCGGCACGCAAGGTGCAGGTCGGCGATGTGTGCATAATCATAGCATACGCCCTGATGGACTTTGAGGAAGCCAGGCGTTACAAACCGACGATAGTCTTCCCGCAGAAAGGCAACAAGCTCTGAACTCCACGCCTGCAAGCCCGTAAATGCCAAGCAAGGCAAGACATTGCCCGATTCTGGCGCAATATAATTCAGAATTAAGCAGAAGAGACAAGGGCAGGCAATACAGCAAAGGCGCAATAAAAGCAAAACCGCAAGGACAAGAGTGCATAAATATACAACTCAAAACAGCAGGCAACGCCCCGGACAATGGACAGGAAACTGCCGCAGGGCACAGGTTTTATGGCGGCACAGGCTTGCTGATTTTCCAATATAGGCCGTTTGGGCTTCCCAAACGGGTCTTTTTGCCTCCTAATATAGGCCATTTTGCAATGCAAAATGGCCTATATTACAATCATCTGAGTATCAAGCCGTTACGTCTGTGACGCTTGATCTGCAAAAATTATTTGAAAAATCTGTTTTCAAGGGTTCCATTCTTCTTCACACTTGAATATTAATGCAGGCGGGAAGGAATATTTATGCACAAACAAAAAAATCCCGACAGACAGCGCAATCGCATCCGTCGGGATATGGAATAACCAACTAAATCTTATTCGATGGCAACCAGAGGGTCGCCCTCCATCACACTCTGGCCTGGCTTGACGAGAATGGCGGCCACCTTGCCGGCCTTTTCAGCCTCAAGATTGTTGGCCATCTTCATTGCCTCAAGCACAACAACAGTGTCACCGGCCTTTACCTCATCGCCTACAGCAACGGTTATTTCTGTAATAACACCAGGCAGCGGAGCCTTTACGGCATTCTGGTAAGAGGCCTTGGCACCTGTGGCCGGAGCGGCTGCCTCAACCTTCTGCTCCACCGGATGAACTTTCACCTTGGGCTTTTCTGGCTTGGCCTCTGCCTCCATCTCCACTTTGTACTGCTCGCCGTTGACAGTAACGTCAGCCACATTATCCTCAATGGCACCGATGCTGACTTCATATTTTTTGCCGTTGATAGTATAATTATATTTCTTCATTGGTCGGATTTTAAATTTTAGGATTTCCCGTCATTGACAGAGCGTGTCCGTTCCACTCAGTGAAATGATCTCTGATTGTTATTTTCCCGGACTCTCTGTCATGGACATTGTTCCCCATAAACTCATGCAGTGCCATCGAAATGGCTGCGAAAACCTCTTTGTCCTCTTTCATAAAAGTCACAAAAATCAACCACTGGCACCATCTGACATGGGGCATACCATGTCATGGCGCCGGTGGTGTAATATTTTACATCGGAATATTGCCATGCTTCTTGGCCGGAAGACTCTCACGCTTTGTTGAGAGCTGAGCCAGTGCGCGACATATGCGGAAACGGGTGTTGCGCGGTTCTATCACATCGTCGATATAGCCGTATTTGGCTGCCTGATACGGCGTTGCGAACATATCGTTGTACTCCTCTTCCTTCTCGGCAAGGAATGCCTCAACATCCTCACCTGCCGCTTTCTTTTCCTTGGCTTCTTTAGCGCAAAGAACTGCAACGGCACCAGAGGCGCCCATCACGGCAATCTCGGCCGACGGCCAGGCATAATTCAGGTCTGCACGCAATTGCTTGCAGCCCATCACGATGTGGCTGCCTCCGTAACTCTTGCGCAATGTCACTGTTATCTTTGGCACTGTGGCCTCACCGTAAGCGTAAAGCAGCTGCGCTCCGTGCAGGATAACCGCATTGTACTCCTGACCGGTTCCTGGCAGGAAGCCGGGAACATCGACAAGTGAGACAATAGGAATGTTGAAAGCGTCGCAGAATCTCACAAAGCGCGCACCCTTTCGGCTTGCGTTGACATCAAGCACACCGGCATAGCACGACGGCTGGTTGGCAACGATGCCAACGCTCTGTCCGTTGAAACGTGCAAAGCCAATGATGATGTTCTTTGCAAATTTGGGCTGCACCTCGAAGAACTCACCGTCATCAACAATGGCCGAGATGACCTTGTACATATTGTAAGCCTCATTCGGGTTTTCTGGAATAATCTCGTTCAGAGAATCCTCAAGACGGTCTATCGGGTCTGTACACTCCTTGCGCGGAGCAGTCTCCATATTGTTTGACGGGATGTAGCTCAGCAGAGTCCTGATCATCTGCATGGCCTCTTCTTCTGTGGCGGCAGTAAAATGGGTGACGCCGCTCTTTGTGGAATGCACGCTCGCACCACCCAGATGCTCCTGGTCGATGTCCTCGCCTGTGACGGTCTTCACTACCTTCGGGCCTGTCAGGAACATATAGGAGGTGTTTTCCATCATGAGTGTGAAATCGGTAAGAGCCGGAGAATACACGGCGCCACCGGCACAAGGACCAAAGATTCCGCTGATCTGAGGAATCACACCTGAAGCAAGTATGTTGCGCTCAAATATCTCACCGAATCCGGCCAGAGCGCAAATACCTTCCTGAATGCGTGCGCCGCCGGAATCATTAAGACCGATCACAGGAGCGCCCATCTTCATGGCCATGTCCATTATTTTGCAGATCTTCTGTGCCATCGTCTCGGACAACGACCCGCCGTTGACTGTGAAATCCTGCGCAAAGATAAACACCAGGCGTCCGTCGATAGTTCCAGAGCCGGCCACGACACCGTCACCGAGATATTGCTTCTTCTCCATGCCGAAGTTTGTGCAGCGGTGGAGCTTGAACATATCGTACTCTTCGAAACTTCCTTCATCAAGCAACATATCTATACGCTCGCGCGCTGTATATTTGCCACGGGCGTGCTGTTTCTCTATGGCTTTCTCGCCACCGCCCATACGTGCAATCTCACGCTTCTCGATAAGCTGCTTGATCTTCTCTAATTGCTTGCTCATTTGTGTATTATTTAATTTAATGTTCACAAAGTTCTGTCAAAATTCCCACTGTAGATTTCGGGTGCAGGAATGCGATGTTCAGGTTTTCAGCTCCCTTGCGCGGTGCTTTGTCTATCAGGCGTATGCCCTTCTCGTCACATTCGGCAAGAGCGTTGGCCACTCCGTCCTCAATGCAGAATGCCACATGATGCACCCCGTGGTTGCCTTTGTCAAGCCACTTCTGGATTGTACTGTCCGGAGAAGTGGGCTCCAGAAGCTCCAGTTTAACCTCACCACACTTCAGGAAAGCGGTCTTCACTTTCTGGTCAGCCACCTCCTCAATGTTATAGCACTTGAGTCCCAAAACATTTTCAAAGTACGGAAGTGACTCTTCAATACTTTGAACGGCAATGCCTAAATGTTCAATGTGTGAAATCTTCATTATTGATGTAATTTTGTTAGGGTAATGAAATTTTCATTTATTTAATTATGCAAAGATAGACAATATTATCTACATTGTAAAATTATAAGTCGAAAAGATTGTTAAGCCCTGCCCCACGAATGTCCGTTACGAATCAGCCCGGACTGTCTATGATGACAATTCGGGCTGAAACGCAATACATCTGGTATTTTTTTGAAAGATCAATCCGCCGCAGGCAGGCAGTTTTTATTTGACAGTCTAAGCATCTCCCGCGCAAACTTTTTCGGGTATCCCGGACGTTCAACAGGGGCGCCCAAGCCGTCTTTGGTTCTTACAAAACGGCCATTCAAAACAGGTTTGACAGTCATGTCATTGTGTCTGACAATCAGAAAAACGGCCAATTGCTTCCACCTGTCCAGCATCTGCTGCGCTTTTTCTGTTGAATAATGTTCTACAAAAGCGGCCGCATCAGCAGGGCTTGATTCGTGCAGTCTCAGTGCCTTTGCCTCGACAGACGGTTGTTCTTTAAAATAAGACGCATCCAATGAGTCTCGCACTTCGCGCAAATCAGAAAACATCTGTTCGTAACGTGGGTAAACCATGTTGCTGACCCAGTTCTGAATCCAGAAAGCATTATCGGCAGAAAATGTCACAGCATCGGCGCCAGGAGTGTTGTAACACTCCGGCACTTTGCTCATGCTGCAATATATCGGAGTGAACGGAACCATGTTCGCATCATCATTGGCGAACCAAAGCACTCCACCAATCTCGCGTGGCAGCCAAGAACGCATCTGGCTGACAAAGACAAATCCTGACTGCTGGGTTGAAACAGGGCGTTCATTGAAGCATTTCAGCCCGTCCACCTCATACTCCAGAGGTGTCGGTCTGTAAGGCATCTGCCAAATACCACCGCCAATGTCGCCGTCCTTGCCGAGTGAGAACGGCGTGTTTTCATAATGGTCGCGCATCGCCGCCTCCATGTCTGCAACCGTCAGTTTCTTATCCGGAACAACCCATAACGGCATCGGTTCTGCATCTGCAACTATTCCTTCAACATACGGGACATATTTGTCCATGCCGTCCGCAACACGGTTGAAAAAGCTCCAGACACGAGCCTCGCACCACCTTCTGCAACCGAAATCGGGCGCAGCATAAGTCATGCAGAAATTAAAATCAGCATCCTTGCCGTCATACCACCCTTTAGAACGCGCGAAATCAACAACATTTTTGGAGCACATCACGTTTTCTTTGTCACGGCTGTCAAATGTTCTGATGCGGCTTTGGTTCGCATGGGCACAAACGGCGTTGTCTGGAATGCGCACCGCCACCCAAACCACGCTCTTGCTTCCAGGGCCACACCCCATCATCTCCATTATCCAGGCTTCGTCAGGGTCGCATATTGTAAACGTCTCACCTTCACTGTTATAACCATATTCTTCTGCCAAAGAAGTCATAACCTTTATCGCTTCCCTGGCAGAGCGTGACCGCTGCAAGCCAATATACATTAAGGAACCGTAGTCAATAATGCCTGTGGAGTCTACCATCTCAGGCCTGCCGCCAAAAGTGGTTTCCGCTATTGTGACCTGGAACTCGTTGATATTTCCAACAACGTTATATGTTTGATGCGCTTCCGGAATCTGTCCTTGGTACTCATTTGTGTCCCAATTGTAAATCTTGCGCATGGTGCCTTTGGGGTGAATTCCTGCCGGATAATGACACAGCGATTGGAACATTCCGTAATCATCCGCACTGTAAGAGCACATTACCGAGCCGTCTGCACTTGCAGCTTTGCCAACTATAAAATTTGTACAGCCGTAAGAACAGACAGTAAAGCCTGTCATAACGACCAATGTCAATAAGAACTTGTTCATATATTCTGTCTCTGTTTTATTGCAAAATAAATTTCAATACATCTCTTAATACAAGATATTGTCTTTCACAACAGCCGTGTTGTTGCGGTTGTCAACGACTTCAAACTTTATTTCATGCCGCTTTCCCGTTCTGCGCACCGGTGTACATTCAAGATTACAAACCACGACATTGCTTTTGTCAAGTCTTTCAAAAAGTACAAAACATCCGTCCACATAGCCCTTGAAAGACTTCAAGCCGCTGCCACTGTCTGCTATTTTGTAACGGATCGTCTTGTCGGCATTCCATCTGCCACGGCTCAGCGGAGTGATTTCCGGCGGTGTGTCATCGTTGGCAATGTGGTAAGCAACGCCAAGCTCACGCACAGATGCTGTGACCCAGCCGTTGTGATATGCTCCGCCACAATAGCGCCCGTCACTTGTTTCAATATAAAGCTTTTCCGGGTGAGACACCGTGCCTGCAACGGCGATTGAAAGTTCCGCCCACGACATTAACGGTATGACTTTGTCGCAAAACAGGTAATTCGGCGAGAGCGATGACGGACAATCCAGCCTTCGCGGAGCAAGTGTGATGTCTTCCGCCAAAGTTCCGCGAGGCAGCACAAGCAGACAGCCGGGCATCGACACTCTTGAAAGCCTGTCATAACGCACTGCGACACAGGATGCAGCACGTTTTGGGGTGCCAAAGGCTGTCCTCTCCCCTGTCACAACGAACTTGTAGACAGCCGTATTCCCGAAATAATCCGAAAGGCGGTATTCAATATGGTAATCGCGTTCTTCGCTAAACTCAACAATTCCGCGACTACAGTCAGCAGAAACAAAGGGTATGGTTACACCTGGCAGAATGAACGATCTGGCATACCAGACACCATAACGGCAATAATGATCGTAATCAAACAAGTAATTAATCTGACGGTTGAACATTGGAGGCAGATTGTCCACAGTACTTCGAAAAACCTCTTCACCGTCAACAAACAATGCTGTCTCACGCACGCCATATCTGTTGTAAGTGGCCTCCATATAATCATTTGCCCAAATCCCGAAGCCTACTTTTCCCCACGCCGTAAAGCGGTGTGGCAGCTCATGTGACGAGAATCCATAAGAACGCTTTATCGGACTACCGTCAAACACCCCCTCCCCTTTTACAGGATAAGCCATAAAGGCATGGGCAATCGGCGGCTGACTGTCGTTGACAGCCCATCCGATAACATCCAGCGGATCCTTGATATGCCCGTTCTTTGCATCATGCAGCTCCAAATGCAGATGCGGCGCAGAGCTTGCGCCGGTATTGCCGCTAACCGCAACAAACTGTCCGCGGGCGACAGGACATACCGATGGAGCAAGACGCACGTCGGCAATACTAGCCCCGTTGGCATACTGCCATTTGCGCAGTTCCTTTGTAATACGCGGCGCAAATGACTTCAAATGGCAATAAACACTGACATTCCCGTCTGGATGCGTGATGTAAAGAGCATTGCCAAAGCCGTTTAGGCCCACTGTTATGCGGCTCACGTATCCGTCAGAAATGGCCGACAGCTTCTTTCCTTCCACTCCACCGGTCTTTATGTCAATACCACAGTGAAAGTGATTGGGGCGTGGCTCACCAAAATTTCCGGCAAGCACAACATCGTAATCAACCGGCGAAGAATAAGCAAAGCGGACTGCCAACAGCAGTCCGACTATAGCACTCAACATGCCTTAAAGCTCATGTCCAGACACTTTACAGAATGCGTGAGGGCGCCAACCGACACAAAATCTACGCCACATTCGGCGTACTGGCGTATTGTGTCAAACGTTATGCCGCCACTTGATTCCGTCTCATACTTCCCGCCGATAATCTCAACAGCCTTTTTTGTGTCTTCCACTGAGAAATTATCCAGCATGATTCTGTCAACGCCGCCCTGTGCCAAAACCTCTTTTATTTCTTCAAAGTTACGCACTTCGATTTCAATCTTCAGGTTGAGCTGCTTGTCTTCAAGATATTTGTGGCACCGTGCTATCGCATTGCTGATACCTCCGCAGAAATCAACATGGTTGTCTTTTAGCAGTATCATGTCAAACAATCCTATGCGATGATTGCACCCGCCGCCTATTTTGACAGCTTGCTTCTCAAGCATACGCATTCCCGGTGTGGTCTTGCGTGTGTCAAGCACTCTGGTTTTTGTTCCTTTCAGCAACTCGACATATCGGTTTGTTGTTGTGGCAATGCCGCTCATGCGCTGCATGATGTTCAGCATCAGCCTCTCGGTCTGCAACAGAGACCTCACTTTGCCTGTCACAACCATTGCCACATCGCCAGGTTCAACCCTTGCGCCATCTTCCATCAGCACCTCGACTTCAAGCTCCGGGTCAAATCTGCGGAACACCTCCTGTGCCACTTTTACACCGGCAAGAATGCCACGCTCTTTTATAAGCAACTTTGACTTGCCGATGGCCTCGTCGGGAATACAGCACAGAGTGGTGTGGTCGCCGTCACCAATATCTTCCGCAAAAGCCAGATCTATAAGTCTGTCTTCCAGTTCATCTACACTCAACATTTTACTTTATTATTTTGATTAAAACAAATCGGAATATCTCCAAATCCCAATTACAGATACACCCCAACGCCTACCCGCAAACCAATTGTACTATAATCTCCATGATTCTTGAACGACTGGTTGTAATAAATCTCGGGTTCTATTGTGACTTTCTCATTTAAGAAAAAAGCATATCCGACCTGTATGCCGGGCATAAAATCATCATAATCGTCACCAGCGTGCACATAACTCATGCCGGCTCCAAGATACAGACCGTTCTGAACTATATAATATCTCGCGCCTAATGCAGCATTGAATGACGAAGGAATGTCATGCTTCTTGTCATACCCCAACTGAGCAGTGACCATCCAATTGTCCTCAAAAATATATCCGCCTTTTGCTTCAATTCCGAAACTGCCTTTTGACAAGCCGTTATAGCTCAAATCCATACTTGAAACAGACGCGCCAACATACTTTTTGCCCGACTCAAACTGGGCAAAAGATGCCGCAGAAACAAACATGGCCATAAACATGGCCAAAAGAACCTTTCTCATATCCAATTTTTCTAAAATTATCCATATCACAAATACTAAAATGCAGCGGACTGCCTGTCTCTGTCTGCCGAAACATCGAATGCAGCATTAAAAACAAACATTCATTCCACAGCCAGCAAGCGTTACCGGCCACATTCAGCCATTGCATCTGCAAAAATAGCTATTTAATTCGAGAAATGGGAAAAATAATCATAACTTTGCACACAAACAAGAATAAAATCATGCTTATCCGCCATACAAGACGCATATTTGCAACAGTGCTATTGTCCTTATTGTGCCTGTCCGCATTATCTTCAACAACAACTTATCCGTTTCCCAAATACGAGGCAAGAGCCGTTTGGCTGACCACTATCGGAGGTCTTGACTGGC
Source organism: uncultured Prevotella sp. (assembly GCA_944320305.1). GTDB lineage: Bacteria > Bacteroidota > Bacteroidia > Bacteroidales > Bacteroidaceae > Prevotella. Next base: position 109,756 of record CALUGW010000040.1, read on the forward strand.
CGCAGACATATTCAAATTCGCCTGAAACGGAACAAATACAGAAACGTGAGCTGTGCCGTATTCTTGACAAGCTGCAAGCCGCCAACGTTAATATAGTGCTGCTTCAGACAAGAATCCGTGGCACTGTCATATATCCTTCGGCATTTGAGCCTTGGGACGGGTGCCTTTCAGGACGTCCCGGGGTGTCGCCCGGTTACGATGCCCTCAAATTCGCTATAGAAGAATGCCACAAGCGTGGAATGGAACTCCACGCATGGGTTGTAGCCATACCTGTTGGCAAATGGAACGCGGCCGGCTGCTCAAAGATAAGGAAAGGATATCCGGCGCTGGCACACAGAATCGGCGCAGAAGGCTATCTTGATCCGGAACGGGTCGGCACTGCCGATTATTTGGCCAGAATCTGCACTGAAATTACCGAGAACTATGATGTCGACGGCATTCATCTTGACTACATCCGCTACCCTGAGAATTGGAACAAACGGATTGACAGAAGCGCAGGACGCGCCAATATAACAAGAATTGTAAGACGGATATACGCCGCCGTGAAAGCCTCCAAGCCGTGGGTGAAGCTGAGCTGCTCGCCTGTCGGCAAGCACAGCGATTTGCAAAGATACAGCAGCCACGGCTGGAACGCATACCACAAAGTGTGCCAGGATGCTCAAGGATGGCTGGCCGAGGGCATAATGGATGCCATTTTCCCAATGATGTATTTCAAGGGGAACCAATTTTATCCGTTCGCTTTTGACTGGCTCGAGAACAGCCGGGGACGCATTGTCGGTGCAGGGCTCGGCCTGTATTTCCTTTCACCACGCGAAAGAGATTGGGATTCAGAGGTGATAAAGCGCGAGCTGCATGTGCTGCGCCGTCATGGTATCGGCCACGCCTATTTCAGAAGCAAGTTTTTTACAGACAATACGAAGGGTGTTTATAATTTTTCCAAAGACGTGATAGACCCTGTACCGGCACTTGTGCCGCCGATGAAATGGCAATCGCCCACTCCACCCTCGGCACCGACAGCACTCAACGTGTCGCGCCATGCCGACATGGACATTCTTTCATGGGGAAGCGCGAAAGACAATTCCGACGGTCCCTACCTGACATATAACATTTATGCCTCTGAGCAATATCCTGTCGATACACACGACTCAAGAAACATACTGGCTGTACGCCAAAAAAAGCAAGAAATTGCAATACCGCACCAAACAACCGCAACAGAACTGAATTATGCTGTTACGGCAGTTGACAGATACGGCAATGAAAGCGCCGCAATTGCAAGTCTTCGGAAACATACCATGACAGCAAGCACTGCCAGTCTGCTTGACAATGACGGAATGACAATGCGAATACCGGTCAACAGGAATACAACAGACGCAGACCTGATAATAATTGAAAGCCTGCAAGGCGTCATCGTGGCCACGCGCCAACTCAATGACAGTGTTAACATCTCCGACATACCCTGCGGTTTTTATGTGCTGAAAACCCTCAATGAAAAAGGTATAGCCCACAGGCTGGGCCTCTTCACTGTAAAGCGTTTGCAGAGATAATTGGCGGCGGCACGTGTTTCCACGCTTCCGGCTACGGGTTCTATTCTTCGATGTGTGTCAGCGAATGTGCGAAAGAAGCCACAAAACTCGTCAGGGCTTCCGCCGGATAGAAGTTGAAGAAACGCGCAAGATGCTTTGCCTGCCATGTCATCGCCCCCATGTTGCTTGTGCGCACAAATATGTTTTTCCCCTGAGTGAAATACCACTCTTCGTTATGATTGGCGGTAAGCAAGAATATGTCATCCACTATTTTATCGATTCCCAAGCCAAGTTTTCTGCCGACAAACAGCATTTCGTCTTTATCAAATCCGAACAACTCTGTCAACAGCGCGCCTTCCACTTCCGCCATCCGTCCCAGACCAAGCACGGAAATCCACTTTTTCAGTTTCCCGTAATCCACATCGTCTCCGGCGTTTCTGACAAGCATTCCCAGGTCTATCACCTGTTTCAGACTGATGCCGTCATTGATTATATAGCGCGCGATCCGCAAGACAGCCAGCAGCAGCCTCAGCGTTGCCGGAACCACCTCAATCTTTGTGTCTTCTATGCGGATATATTCAGAGTCGCAGCAACTTATCTCGCTGCTAATGATGTTCTGCAGCTTTCGGTTCAGAAAAGAGTTCGTAAGCCGCTGCGCGGTGGTGTAGTGCTCCACCGTCAGCCCGTTCCATGTATAGATCAACGTGCCCTTTTCCGTCCGGCTTACGGCTTTTCCGTTCTCCTTTGCCCAGGCTTCGGCCTTGTCTGCCTGCGGCTTATAAGGGAAAAAAATGTCCACATCGCCACAGGTGCGGTGCAGCGGATTGCCGTAAAGCGTTGCCGCGCCGACCCCATGAAGCATGATGGGGCGCAACTGTTCTTTGTTGAAAATGCCGAACAGCTCCGCCATGGGAGCGTAAGCCGCCCGATTGGCATTTTCTGTCTCTTCTGCTGTTTTGCGCCATTTGTCCGCAAGTGCCGGCGGAATCTGCAGGAAGAAATCCTCCGCACAGTTGTTTATACCGTCATTGATCAGTGCTGCCACACTGTGCATGAGCGATATGTTGTACAGCCGGTTCCATTTCCATGGCGACATCGGCTCTATCGACTCTGAGGCTGTTCCAAAAGCCCCGCTCCGCAGCAACCGGAAAAAGTTGCGCTGTATAACGTCCGTCTTCATTTTGAGAATCTCCGAGGATACCTGAACACAATCGAAGCCACAGTGGCGAGTCCTATTGCGAATGGATAGTACAGATAAGGAATGAGGCTCACAGGGTTTACCGCCGCCAGCCCGGCTCCCATCAGTATCTGCGCGCCATATGGGATCACTCCCTGAACACAGCACGACATTGTGTCGAGTATGCTCGCGCACTTGCGGTTGTCCACTCCATAGCGGTCGCCGATGTGCTTTGCTATGTTCCCCACTGTTATTATCGCCACGGTGTTGTTTGCCGTGCAAATGTTCACGACACCCACCAGCGCCGCAATGCTCAGCTCTGCGCCCCGCATGCTCCTTACGTGTTTCGTGATGACTTTAATGATGCAGTCAATGCCGCCGCGCTCTTTTATAAGTTCCAGCATTCCGGCGGCAAGCATTGTTATTATGATCAGCTCGCCCATGCCTGTGATGCCGGCGCCCATTGCCTGGAGCCAGCCGAACACGCTGAAAGAGCCGTCCGCAATGCCTATCAGCCCTGTCAATGCAATGCCGAGGGTGAGCACGGCCATCACGTTCATGCCGAAAATGGCTGTGACAAGCACCACGACATATGGCAGCACTTTCACCACATCTGCCTCCGGAACTGCGGCCGGCGCCTGGATGTCTGTGCCGAGCAAGGCATAAAGCGCAAGAATGATCACCGCCGGAGGAATTGTTATGAAAGCGTTCACTCTGAACTTGTCGCTCAGACGGCAGCCCTGGGTCGATGTCGCGGCGATTGTCGTGTCAGAGATAAACGACAGATTGTCTCCAAAAAACGAACCGCCCACGACAACGGCCGTCAGCATCGGCACGTCGGCTCCTGTCGAGTGGGCGATGCCTGCGGCTATCGGGGCAAGGGCCACAATCGTTCCCACGCTCGTGCCGATTGACAGCGAAATGAAGCAGGAGGCCAGAAAAAGCCCCGGCAGCAGCAGTCCGTCCGGCAACAGGGCGAGAGTGAGGTTGACCGCTGCGTCAATGCACCCCATCATCTTGGCGCTGTTGGCAAATGCTCCGGCCAGGATGAAAATCCACAGCATAAGCATCATGTTGTCAGTGCTGGCGCCACGGCTGAAGATGTCTATGCGGCGCCGGAGCGGCATTCCGCCGCTCACGGCAACAGCATAGACAGACGATATCATGAATGCCACTGTTATCGGCACCTTGTAAAAGTCGCCCGCAATGACCGAGACTCCGAGATACAAGGCCACGAACACTATCAGCGGGCTGAGGGCTATGAAGCCTTTGCGGTCCATTCAGAGTGTCACTCCGTTCTTGAAGATGGCTATCTCGCGGTAGCCGTTGGCCTCGTTGCGCGCTTTCTCGCCGCTTGCCACTGCCAGCACCTTGCCTATGAAGTCGCGCACAAGCTCCTTCATCGGCCTGCCCTCCACAAGCTGCCCCGCGTTGAAGTCAATCCAGTTGGGCTTGCGGGCTGCCAGTGTGGGGTTGGTGGCAATCTTCATTGTGGGCACGAAAGTGCCGAAAGGCGTGCCCCGCCCTGTTGTGAAGAGCACTATCTGGCATCCCGCAGAGGCGAGCGCCGTGGCGGCCACCAGGTCGTTGCCCGGAGCCGACAGCAGGTTCAGGCCGCTTTCGCTCAGCCTGTCGCCATATTCGAGCACACCGCTCACCGGCGCCCTGCCGCACTTCTGCGTACACCCCAGAGCCTTGTCTTCCAGAGTCGATATGCCGCCGGCTTTGTTTCCCGGCGAAGGATTCTCACCAACCGGCTCGCCGTGGCTCAGGAAATACTCCTTGAAGTTGTTGACCATGCTCACGGTCTTTTCAAACAGCTCCTCATTCTTGCAGCGGTTCATCAGTATTGTCTCCGCGCCGAACATCTCAGGCACCTCCGTCAGGATTGTTGTGCCGCCCTGGGCCACGAGCCAGTCGGAAAACTCGCCCACAAGCGGATTGGCCGTTATGCCGCTGAAGCCGTCGCTGCCGCCGCATTTCAGGCCCACGCGCAACTTGCTCACGGGCACATCCTGCCGCTCGTCGGCCTTTGCCTTGGCATAGAGACCGCGCAGTATCTCCATGCCGGCCGCCAGCTCGTCGCCCTCCACTTTCTGCACTACAAGGAACTTCACGCGCTCCCTGTCATAGTCGCCCAGCAGTTCTTCAAACTGGTCCGGCTGGTTGTTCTCGCAGCCGAGCCCCAGCACCAGCACGCCTCCGGCGTTGGGGTGCAGCACGATGTCGCGCAGAATCTTGCGCGTGTTCTCGTGGTCGCCGCTGAGCTGGGAGCAGCCGTAGTTGTGGTGCCAGGCATAAATTGAGTCCACACCCTGGCAGCCTGTCTCCTGCTGGAGCATGGCGGCCAGTTTCTCCGCAATGCCGTTTACGCACCCCACCGTCGGCACAATCCATATCTCATTGCGGGTGCCCACCTCGCCGCCGGCTCTCACATAGCCCTTAAAGCTCAGCTTTTCGTCCTTGATGTCAAGTGCCTCACTCACAGGATTGTAAGTGTATTCCAGCGTTCCGGCCAGATTTGTCTTCAAATTGTGCTCGTTAACCCAGTCGCCCGCCTTGAGGCTCTCTGCCGCATGGCCTATGGGGTAGCCGTATTTTATGATGTCTGCGCCCTTGCCTGTGTCTTTGATAAGTATTTTGTGGCCGGCGGGTGTGTCCTGGCTCACAGTTATTTCAGCTCCGTCAACTTCTATTTTTGTTCCCTTTGCGACGGGCTGCAGGCAGACGACCACAGTGTCTGCCGGATTGATTTTTATGAAAGTCTGTTCCATAGTTATGGTATGTTTGTTAGTAATTCATCATGCATTCGTCTCCCGGTTCAGATTTGTGTCCGCCGGTAGAAGTCCACGTTCTCCTTTGTCAGAATCTCTATGGGCATATAGTTCACCGGCGTGATTTCCTTTTTCAGCACTATTGCCTCGAAGAGCGACTCCACGCATGCATAGCCCTGCATATAACCGTGCTGGGCTATGAGAAACGATATCGAGCCTTGCCTCACGCACTCAGCGTTCTTGTTCACCATGTCGTAGCCCATGATCTGTATGTTGCGTCTGTTGCTCCTCAACAGGAACTCGCCCACCAGATGGGCCTTTGAGTTGAACGTTATACAGTGGTGCACCTCCGGGTTGGCGGCGAAGAAGTCCTCGAGCATCTCGTCATACTCTGCCTTGTCCTTGTCCTCGGGCAGGTCCAGCTCGATGATGCCGGTGTCGGGGTAGTGGTCGCGCATATAGTGGCGGAATCCGGTCTCGCGGTTCTCCTGCTGCTTGCTGGCCACGATGCCGTTCTTCGTCTGCTTCATCAGCATCACGCTCTTCTCGCCTCCGGCAATGAGCATGAGCATCTTTCCGGCAAAATATCCGCAGCAGAACGAGTCCTGACCGTAGAACGACAGCGGCTTCAGGTCTGGCAGATAGGAGTCGAGCAGTATGAACGGTATGTTGCGCTCGTGCAGCACGTCGGTGAACCGCCTCGTTATGTCGAGCCGCGTCGGCACTATTATTATGCCGTCGGGATTCTGTGCAAGACACTCCTCCGTGACTTTCACAAACGTCTCAGGCTTGAAGCGTTTGTAGTACAGCATCTTGACGTTTATGTTGAAGTCGCGCCGACGGTCGCGCGCGCTCATAGCCCCCTCCTCTATCTCGTCCCAATAGGCCTCGGTCTCGTGCTTGGGTATTATGCAGTAAAAGCTGTATGTCTTGTTATAAGCCAGGGCACTGGCATACATATTGGGGTGGTAGTCCATCTCCTTCAGTGCCTTCTCCACCTTTTCCCTGGCCGACTTCGACACGTTGGGCCTGTTGTGCAGCACCCTGTCCACCGTGCCCACAGACACGCCCGACTGCCGGGCGATGTCCTTTATTCTTATTTTGTCGGGAGTCATGTCTTCTGTGTTGTCTTAATCCGCTACAAAAATACCAATAAATTTTGAATTGTGCGAATGCACAGCGCAATATTTTGCCTTGCGGCCAACTTCGTTTAGGAAACGCCAGACGCTGCGCCAATGCTTTTGTGGGCCAAGACCGATGGCAGGCTGCCGACAGACGGCGTTACTTGCAAATATGCAACTAAAAACAGCGCCGTGCGGGCGGATTCAGCCCACCTGCCGTTTTGTCTTGCAATATAGGCCATTTCATCCTGCAAAAAGGGCCATTTCGCAGTGCTAAACGGCCTATATTGCAAGACGGAATGACCTTTATCGCAAAGCGATGAATATCAGCGCGTTATGCGGCAAGGCGCATTTAACGTTTTTAACTTAAAAATGTTAAGCCCGAACAGGGCGCAAACAGCTGTGCGCCGCCTTGAATGCGACATGTTTTCTCAAAACGCCCCCCAAATGAATGTCTACAATTTGCCAAATTTTCAAATAGCCGAAAGGCGTGTCTCGCATACCGTCACTCCGCTCCGACGCGGAATCCAGAATATCTGGCTGCTTGCAGGATTCCGCCCCGACGCGCCCTTAGACGGCATACAAGACACGCCCTACTCTCCTTGAAGTATTTTGAAATTTGCGGATGTTCAAAAAAAGCAAAGCCGACGGACTGTTTTTTAACGAGACCGATATTGCCGTTTCGGCAAAAAATTACGACCTTTGCACCGGCCGGACCGCACCTACGCGGCGCCAAAACATAAAAAAGTCATGGAGCGACATCCGTTTAAACCATTCTTGCCCGGACACGCCCGCCTGCTCATGCTCGGCACTTTCCCGCCGGCGCGGCGGCGCTGGTGCATGGACTTCTATTATCCAAACTTCACCAACGACATGTGGCGCATATTCGGTCTGTGCTTCTTCGGCGACAAGAGTCATTTCATCATTCCGGGCGAGAAGCGCTTCGACGCAGAGCGTATCAAAGCGTTTCTGACCGAAAGGGGCATCGCGCTCTACGACACGGCCGTGGCGGTGAACCGCACGAAAAACACGGCGTCGGACAAAGACCTGGAGATTATAGAACCGACAGACCTCGACGATCTGCTCTCGCGACTGCCGGACTGCCGTACGGTGGTGACAGCCGGACAACTGGCCACCGCCGTGTTCTGCCGCCATTACGGCATCAGCGAGCCAAAGACCGGTGCCTGCGCCGAGTTCACCTTCAGCGGGCGGAGCGTCAGGCTCTACCGCATGCCCAGCTCGTCAAGGGCTTACCCCATGGCGGTGGAGCAAAAGGCCGCGAGCTACATGGCCGTCTTCGCCTCTGCGGGGCTTGTCCCTCTGGCCTCCGTGGCTACGGCCGAGGCTCTCCGTCAGCCGTGAGGTCGGGAGCGGACGGTGTGCCGCCGCTCATCTTCTCCACCTGCTTTTTCCACGAGTAAATCTTCACGGAGTTTATAATCTCGGTGACACCATACAGCAGGCTGCACCACCCAAGGATGACCAGCGGCAGCGACGCGCTCTCCATCGGCTTGAACATCACGTACAGCCCGACCAGCAGCACTATCGACGGGCAGACCCAATAGAGCGGAGTGAAGCGGCCCAGACGCCGCGCCGCCACGAGCGCCAGAAACTGGCTGACGGCTCCCAGAATCAGGACTGCGCCGAGAACATACATCAGCCCCGCCACAAACATGGCAGGCCTGGCGGCCAGCAACGCGCCGAAGACAACGCTGCCTATGCCGACAACCGGCAGCGGCGGACGCCCGCCGGCCACCACGCGCCCCATCGCGTCGGTTATCGTGTAGCGCGAGGCGTTGCGGGCGGCGTTGAGCCAAGTTAAACACGAGATGACTCCCGACAGCAGGAACAACGCCCCGATGGCCACTGTCAGCCACGTCACGGTGTTGTCGGGGTATTGGATGAGCAGCACTCCAACAATGATGGAGCACACCGCTCTGAGCAAAGCACTACGCAGTATCTTCATAATCTTTATGGTTTTAGGATATTGCAAAATTACATATTAATAGCCGTAAAACGGCATTTTTTATCGATGTTTTTCACCAAAGGCAGAACAAAATGACAACACTCTATCTTGCGCGCCACGGCGAGACCGAGGACAACGTGAACAGAATCATGCAGGGACAGACCCAAGGCCGGCTCACCGGCAACGGTCTGCGGCAGGCCGCCGCGCTGCGCGACAGGCTCCGCGACGCCCGGATCGACGCCATCGTGGCGAGCGACCTGCGCCGCGCCATCGACACGGCCGCCGTCGTGGCCACCCCGCGCGGCATGACCGTGGAGACCACCCCGCTGCTCCGCGAACGCGACTGGGGCAGCTTTACCGGCCGCTTCATTCCGTCGCTCCGCGACGAGCCGTGGCCCGACGACATTGAGAGCCTTGACGCGCTCAAGGCGCGGGCCGCCAGCTTCATGGAATGGCTCACCGGGCGTTGGCCCGGCATGGCCGTGCTGGCCGTGGGTCACGGCATAATAAACAAGGCCGTGCAGGCCGTGTACTTTGGCAAGCCCATGAGCGAGATTCCACGCATGGAGAACGCCGAGGTCAGGATTCTGGAGCTTGCAAGATAGCTAAAATGTTTGCAAGTCAGTAAGCCAAAAGAAGAATTATCATGGCAGAATGTCAACAAACATTCAAAACTGTCACAAAACAAAAAGAGTGTTCCGCATTCCACAGCATGATGCAAAATGCGGAATGCGGAACACAGACAAATAGCACGGGTGATTCAATCGGCGCACCTTTTGTACCAATCGAGGAGCAGCCCACGTGGTGTGCCGCGGCTCACAATCTCGTCGAGAGCGGCGCGGGCCTCGCGCCTGCGCCCCATGAGCAGCAGCAGGTCGGCGCGTGAGAGACGGTAACCGGCATCGGCAGGCTGCAGGCATATGGCACGGTCCCAATCGTCGAGAGCTGCGGCGTAGGCTTTTTGGCCGCGCTCGAAGTCGGCGCGGGCGGCCCAGACCACCGCGCTGTCGGGGAAAAGCTCCACGAGGCGGTTGTAATGGTCCATGGCTGCTGCCGCGTCGCCAGCCCCCACAGCCACACGCGCCAGCCCAAGACGCGCCTCCATGTTCATTGGGGCGGCGGCGATCACAGCCTCATAGTCTGCGCGGGCGTCGGCCCAGCGGCGCAGACTGGCGCTGGCATAGGCTCTGTAGAAATGGGCGGCAATGCTCTGCGGATCCATGGCAAGCACGCGGGTGTATTCCTCGATGGCGTATTCCCACTGGCCAAGCTCTATGTTTACGGCAGCCTTGCGCAGGCGCAGGTCTGTAGAGCTTGGGTTGGCCTCTATCCGGCGGCTGAGGACGGCAAGCGAGTCGCGCCACTGTCCAGCCGTCTGCGCCGACAAACTAAATGAGCACAACAGGAGCAAAATGGCGGCGGAAAGGCGTAGCAAGGACGCGAAAAGCGTCATGGGCGTGCGTTCTTGATGTAGTCAACAATCCACGTGCCCACCTCTGCCGTGCCGTAGCGGGCGCCGCCCTCTACCTGAATCTCCGGCGTGCGCACGCCGGCATCGAGCGATGCGTCCACTGCGCGGCGCACGAGAGTGCCCTCGTCCTTAAGTCCAAAGTGCTCGAAGAGCATTGCCACCGACAGTATCTGGGCCAGCGGGTTGGCGATGTTCTGCCCCTTGGCCTGCGGCCACGAGCCGTGAACAGGCTCGAACACAGGGGTGCTCTCGCCTGTAGAGGCTGAAGGCAGCAGCCCCATGGAGCCTGAAATGCAGCTGCCCTCGTCTGTGAGGATGTCACCAAAGGTGTTCTCTGTGACCATCACATCGAAGAATGTGGGCTCTGTTATCATGCGCATGGCAGCGTTGTCAACGTACATATAGTCCACACGGACATCGGGCCACTGCGACTCCATCTCCTGTGCCACCTGCCGCCACAGACGGCTGGAGGCCAGAACGTTGGCCTTGTCGACCACTGTGAGGTGGTGGTGGCGACGGCGGGCATACTCAAAGCCCACCCTGAGAATGCGCTCCACTTCGGGGCGGGTGTAGAGATTTGTGTCGTAAGCCTTGTCGTTGTCCTGGTACTTCTCGCCGAAATACATTCCTCCGGTAAGCTCACGGATACATACAAAGTCGGCACCGCTCACCAACTCGGACCTGAGCGGCGACTTGTGCAGCAGACACTTGAAAGTCTGCACCGGGCGTATGTTGGCATAAAGGCCAAGCTTCTTGCGCATGGCGAGCAACCCTTGCTCGGGGCGCACCTTGGCCGTGGGGTCGTTGTCGAAGCGTGTGTCGCCCACAGCGGCAAAGAGCACTGCGTCGGCTTCACGGCAGATGCGGAAAGTGTCGTCGGGGAACGGGTCGCCCACGGCATCAATGGCTGCCGCGCCGCAGAGAGCCTCACGGTAGGTGAGTTTGTGGCCAAAGCACTCAGCCACGGCGTTGGCCACAGCCACGCCTTGTGTCATTATCTCCGGCCCGATACCATCGCCGGGCAGGACTGCAATGTTGAGTTTCATAAGCTGTTGTAATAATGTGTAAGGTTGTTATTTATTGTTTTTGCCGTTGTCTTCTATGATATTGAGCATCTTGAAAGTGGCCTTGATGGCTGCCTCTGTCTGGTCGGCGTCAAGGCCGCGCGTGCGCAGCAGACGGTCGCCGCAGCGCCAGGTTATGACCGTCTGCACCAAGGCATCGGTACGGCCTCCGGGAGGTATGCTGACGGCATAGTTCTCAAGGGTGGGAAATGTGCGTCCGAGAGCGTCGCGATAAATGCAGCGCAAGGCTTTGACGAATGCATCGTACTGTCCGTCGCCGGTGGACGAGGCTTCGTACTCGCGCCCACAGATGTTGACCTTGATGCTGGCAAGGGGCTTCAGCCCGGAGGCGAGCGAGACAACATAGCTCACCAGACGTATCTTGTCCTCGGGGGCGGTATGCTTGAGCACGTCGCTGACAATGAACGGCAGGTCCTCCTGGGTGACAATCTCCTTGCGGTCGCCAAGTTCGGTTATGCGCCGGGTGATTTTCTGCGTCTGCTCCGGCGTGAGCTCCAGCCCAAGCTCCTCCAGATTGCGGGCTATGTTGGCCCGGCCGCTGGTCTTTCCCAAGGCATACTCGCGCCTGCGACCGAATCGTTCGGGCACAAGTTCATTGCAATATAGCCCGGCCTTGTTATCGCCGTCGGCATGGACACCGGCCACCTGCGTGAACACATTCTCCCCCACAATGGGCCGGTTGGGAGCCACGGCGATGCCGGAATAGCCCTCCACCATGCGGCTGACGGGGTTGAGTTCGCTCTCGTTGATGCCTGTGGCGGCATGGAACTGATCCTTGAGTATGACCTGCACGCTCGACAACGGAGCGTTTCCGCACCGCTCACCAAGGCCGTTGACAGTGACGTGCAGCCCCTTGGCTCCGCTGAGCACGGCGGCAAGAGAGTTGCTTACGGCCAGGTCGTAGTCGTTGTGGGCGTGGAAGTCAAAGTGAGTGCCGGGGTAGCGCTTTTGCATCTTGCGGAAATACTCTATCACCTGTAGCGGATTCATTATGCCGAGTGTGTCGGGAAGCATGAAGCGGCGGATGCCGGCGTCGCAGAGTCCGTCCATCATCGTATAGACATAGTCGGGCGAATCCTTCATGCCGTTGCTCCAGTCTTCGAGATAGAGATTCACGGTGAACCCTTTGCCGCGGGCATAGCCGATGGTGCGCAGGATGTCGTCAAGATGTTCATGAGGAGTCTTGTGCAGCTGGTTGCCGCAATGGCGCAACGATCCCTTGGCGAGCAAGTTTATCACCCGCCCTCCGCAACTGTCAATCCAGTCGACCGACAAATGTCCGTCAACAAAGCCGAGCACCTCCACCCGCTCCAGCATTCCGGCCTGACGGGCGTAGCGGCAAATCATTGATACGGCATCGCGCTCGCCCTCGGACACTCTGGCCGAGGCCACTTCAATGCGGTCCACGCGGACATCCTTGAGCAGTTTGCGGGCTATCACAAGCTTCTCGTGCGGCAGGAACGACACGCCGCTGGTCTGCTCGCCGTCACGCAGCGTGCTGTCCATTATCTCAACATAAGGCTGGATACGCCGATAGGAGCTGTTCACCTGTTGAGCTGTTCCCATGCCTCTATCTTGTCCTTGTTCTGTATCAGATAGTCAATGTCGTCAAGACCGTTCATCAGACAGTGCTTCTTGTAAGCGTTAATTTCAAAACACTCGCTCCGCCCGGTGGACTTGTTGGTGACGGTCTGGTTTGGCAGGTCTACTTCCACTTCTGTCTTGGGGTTGGCTGATATGCTGTCGAACAGTTCCTTCAGGAACGGTTCCGACACCACCACCGGCAAAACGAAGTTGTTCAGCTCGTTGTTCTTGTGGATGTCGGCAAAGAAGCTGCTTATCACAACGCGGAAGCCATAGCCGGCAATAGCCCACGCCGCGTGCTCGCGGCTTGAGCCGGAACCAAAGTTCTTGCCCGCCACGAGGATGCAGCCACTGTATGTAGGATCGTTGAGTACAAAGTCCTTTTTCAGTGTTCCGTCCTCGTTATAGCGCCAGTCGCGGAAGAGGTTGTCGCCAAATCCGGCCTTGTCTGTGGCCTTGAGGAATCTGGCGGGTATTATCTGGTCTGTGTCCACATTTTCCAATGGAAGCGGAACGCAGGTGCTTGTTATTACATTGAATTTCTGCTTCATCTTGTTTCACATTAATGTACGTGGGTCTGTTATCACTCCTGTGACGGCGGCCGCTGCGGCAACAAGCGGCGAGGCGAGTATGGTGCGCGCACCAGGACCTTGCCGTCCCTCGAAGTTGCGGTTGCTTGTAGACACGCAGTACTTGCCGGCAGGAATCTTGTCGTCGTTCATTGCGAGACAAGCCGAGCATCCGGGCTGGCGAATCTCAAACCCGGCGCCGGTAAGAACTTTGTCAAGTCCCTCTTGACGGATCTGGCGCTCCACGGCCCATGAACCTGGAACGAGCCAGGCTGTGACACTGTCGGCCTTTCTGCGCCCCTTGACTATCGAGGCAAAAGCCCTAAAATCTTCTATACGCCCGTTGGTACACGCTCCGAGGAACACATAGTCAATATTGTGGCCGAGAAGCTTCTCGCCGGGGATGAAGCCCATATAGTCAAGCGACTTTGCAAACGAGGCACGTCCGGCCTCGCTGACATCATCCATCGAGGGAATGGTGTCTGTAATGCCCATTCCCATGCCGGGGTTGGTGCCGTATGTCACCATAGGTTCTATGTCGGCGGCGGCGAAGCGCAGTTCTTTGTCAAACACGGCATCATCGCCACTACGCAATGTGCGCCAATAGGCCACAGCTTTATCCCAGTCGGCACCCTTGGGAGCGAACTCACGCCCCCTGATATACTCGAATGTGGTCTCGTCGGGGGCGATGAAGCCTCCCCTCGCCCCCATCTCAATCGAGAGATTGCACAGTGTGAGCCTTCCCTCCATGCTCATGTCGCGGACCACCTGGCCTGCGTATTCCACAAAATAGCCTGTCGCTCCTGAAGTGGTGAGCCTCGACATAAGGAACAGCGCAACATCCTTTGCCGTGACACCGGGAGCCAACTTGCCGTCAACCGTTATGCGCATTGACTTTGGCTTTTGCTGGAGAATACACTGTGAGGCCAGCACCATTTCAACTTCGCTTGTGCCGATGCCGAACGCAACGGCCCCGACAGCTCCGTGGGTCGATGTGTGTGAGTCGCCACAGACGATGGTCATTCCTGGAAGAGACAGCCCTTTCTCCGGACCGACAACATGGATGATACCGTTGTCGGGAGACATCATTCCGTAGTGGGTTAACCCGAACTCCTTGGCATTGGCCGCCAAAGCGTCTACCTGCTTGCGCGACACGGGATCCTCGATTGGCTTGTCCTGGTCGTGGGTTGGCGTGTTGTGGTCGGGCATACAGTATATCCGCTCCGGCCTGAAGCACCTCAGACCGCGGCTATGCATCCCGTCGAAAGCCTGCGGCGAGGTCACCTCGTGACAATAAAGCCTGTCGATATACAATTGTGTCGGCCCGTCTTCAATGGCCTGCACCACGTGCTTGTCCCATATTTTATCAAACAGTGTGTTCATCTTTCCTCACTTTCTGAATTTGTTTATACAATCAATGTAGGCCTCGACAGATGCGGTCACAATGTCAGTGTTGGCGCCGAAGCCGTAATAAAGGTTTCCGTCATATTCCACCTGCATATGCACTTTGCCGACATCGTCGGATCCCTTGCTGATGGCCTGTATGGTAAACTCCTTTAATGTCATCTGCTTGCGGATAATGCGTTTGAGTGCCTTGATGGCCGCGTCCACCGGACCGTTGCCTGTGGAAGACTCCTCAAACTTCTGTCCGGAAATGTCAAGCCCGACACTGGCCACGCTTCTGACGCCCATGCCCGTTGTAACCTGCAGGTAATCGAGCTTCACGGCATGCGCCTCTGCCGTATCGGCGCCGGCAAGCATCAGTATGTCGTCGTCGTTGACCTCCTTCTTCTGGTCCGCCAGCTTCAGGAACTTCTGGTAAATCTTGTCTACGGCCTCCTCGTTGGGCAGCTTGACTCCAAGCACTCCGAGCCTGTACTTCAGGGCGGCGCGGCCAGAGCGGGCCGTGAGCACAATCGAGTTGTCATCCAAGCCGACATCCTTCGGATCCATTATCTCGTATGTCTGAACATTCTTCAGCACTCCGTCCTGGTGGATTCCGCTCGAATGGGCGAAAGCGTTCCGCCCAACCACAGCCTTGTTAGGCTGCACCGGCATATTCATCAGGCTCGACACCATGCGGCTGGCAGGATATATCTTCGTGGTGTTGATGTTTGTGTCGATGTTTATATCCTTGTGGCAACGCAGAATCATGGCAATCTCCTCAAGCGAGGTGTTGCCGGCCCGCTCTCCGATGCCGTTAACAGTGACCTCCACCTGGCGTGCTCCGTTGAGCACTCCGCTCAGTGTGTTGGCCGTAGCCATGCCCAGGTCATTGTGGCAGTGGGTCGAGATAATGGCCCGGTCTATTCCGTCAACATGCTCCACAAGGTATTTTATTTTCTCACCATATTCGCCAGGCAGACAGTAACCTGTCGTGTCTGGAATGTTGACAACAGTGGCACCGGCTTTGATCACAGCCTCAATAACCCGGGCCAGATACTCGTTGTCCGTGCGTCCGGCGTCCTCGGCATAGAACTCCACATCGTCTACAAACCTGCGGGCATACTTGACCGCAGCCACGGCGCGCTCTATAATCTCCTCGCGATTGCTGTTGAACTTATATCTTATGTGCGAGTCGCTCGTTCCTATTCCTGTATGGATACGCTTGTGCTTGGCATACTTAAGCGACTCTGCGGCCACGTCGATGTCTTTCTCAACGGCACGTGTCAGCGCACAGATGGTGGGCCATGTGACTGCCTTTGAAATTTCAATCACTGAATTGAAATCGCCAGGACTCGATATCGGGAATCCAGCCTCAATGACATCAACCCCCAATTGCTCCAGCATCTTGGCCACTTGTATCTTCTCAACTGTGTTCAGCTGACAGCCGGGCACCTGCTCGCCGTCACGAAGCGTGGTATCGAAAACAAACAATCTGTCACTCATAATCTTCAAAAATTATTTATTACCAACTAAAAGACCTTTCTCACAACAGGAGTGAGAAAGGCCGGAAACTTATCTCTAAGCTTGACTAAACGCCATCTTCACCACTCCCTCTTGTCTGCGACAATAGGTTTATATCATTAAGCAGTGACAGTGCGTTGCAGTTCATATCGCTTCTATTTTTCTTGTTACCGACTGCAAAGTTAAACAAAAACGACGAGATGGGCAAATAAATTGTAATTTTTAATGGCTAAAAAATTTCATTCCACCACAGCCGCCTGACAAGTTTCCAATAATCAAAATACAAATTCATCATGCGTGCATATCCGTCATGCCACATCGGCGGAATGCAAGAAGCGGCAAAAAAGAACAATGTGTCAACGTGTCTGCCGCAACGTTCTGGCATGGAGAAAATCCTTATATGTTGAACGCAAGAACCTGCCAAAATCACTGTCGCCCTCTTTCTCGGCAAAGAACGCCACAATCTCTCCGAACCTTTCGTTACGTGATGCTATCGAGTCAAGCAGTGCCTGCTGTTCCTCATAATCCAGACGGCCGCTGTACAACCGGGCGGCGAACCTGTCAATCTCCAAGCCAAGGCCAATGCTTGTGTCCATAAGTTTCTGCCATTTGTTGTTGTTCACAGTGCCGCTCACGCGGGCCTGCTCAGGAGATGAGGACAGTTTCATAAGTATTGTTCCGTTCTCCAGAAAGAAAGGCATATTCAACACCGGTTTTGCGGGACAATAGGCAATACATAAAACAGAAGAATCTGCAACTCCCCGGAATACAAATTTGCCGCCACACACCACTGCTGTGTCTGAAAACACGCCACAGTTCATGCCATCGGTGATGAATACCGTGTCTCCGTCAGACAACCCGTCGCACCGTCCGCAGATTTCATAAGAGTCGGACTGGCACGCGGCAAAGGCCAATACCACTGCCGCAGCCAGCCCGAAAATATTGATTCGCAGCATCGTTTTGCCTACACCAGATACTGGCTGCTGATGCTCTCGTTGTTGATCACCCGCCTGATGGTCTCGGCAAACATGTCTGCCACTGAAATCTGCTTGACTTTCGCACAACGGTTTGAATAGGGTATGGAATCGGTGAACACGATCTCCTCAAGCGATGAGTTCTGCACACGCTCGCTGGCCGGGCCGCTCATCACGCAGTGCGAGGCGCAAGCCCTGACCGTCAGTGCGCCGGCCTCTTTCATAATGTCGGCGGCTTTGGTTATAGTGCCAGCAGTGTCAACCATGTCGTCAATGATCACCACATTCTTGCCTTTCACGTCTCCGATAATCTGCATGCTCTCCACAACATTGGCTCTGGCTCTGGTCTTGTTGCAAAGAACCAGCGGACAACCGAAGTATTTTGCATATGTGTTGGCACGTTTAGAGCCGCCCACATCGGGCGAGGCTATGACCATGTCCTTTAGCTTCAGGCTTTGGAGATAAGGCAGAAGCACGCCCGAAGCATACAGGTGGTCAACCGGCACATTGAAGAATCCCTGTATCTGGTCTGCGTGCAAATCCATTGTTATGAGCCTGTCGATACCGGCCACGCTCAGCAAATCGGCAATCAGTTTGGCGCCGATGCTCACCCTGGGCTTGTCCTTGCGATCCTGGCGGGCCCAACCGAAATACGGAATCACGGCGTTGATTGTCCGTGCCGAGGCGCGTTTCGCGGCGTCAATCATCAGCAAAAGCTCCATCAGATTGTCTGAATTGGGGAATGTGCTTTGCATCAGAAAGACATCACGCCCGCGGATGGACTCTTCGTATGAAACGGCAAACTCGCCATCAGAGAACTTTGTTATCTGGAGTTGCCCCAAGGGGCATTCCAAACTTTTGCAGATTTTGTCCGCAAGGTATCTCGTGTTCGTGCCCGAGAAGACCATGTAAGAGTTTTGTTCGCTCATTTTTATTCGGTTTTGTATCGTATGTTTCTTTCTTAATTAGCCGCCTTTCGCAGTTTTTCAAAATGTGCTATCAAGCTTCTGTAGTCAAGCTCGTTGTGAATGTCGAACCTGCCCCACAGGTCGCCGCAGACCACCACTCCACCGAAGCCGAGTTCCTTTGCTGTCCGGATGTGGTCAATGTCGATGCCGCCAAGCGCATAAACCTTCTTGTCTATCAAGCCACGTCTGGACGCCTCCTTCAGTTGCGGCATTGCGAAGGAGGCCTTTTCGGCTGAATCTGTAATGCAGTCAAAGACATTGCGCAGGAATACGTAGTCCGACTTTTTCTTAATCTCTTTCAGTTCGTCAAGGTTTCTGCACGTCCGGCTCAGATGCCCCTTGTAGCCTGCGGGAGCCTGAGTGGAGCTGTCGTCGATGTGGATGCCCCTCAGACGGTATTCGTCTTTCAGGTAGAAATGCCCATGAACGGTTATCTTGCCGTAGCATTCCTCGTGCAGCAGAGTGAGAAGCCGTTCGGAATATATGGGTGAGGCGCCCGGCTTGCACAGATGCAGACTGTCAAGTCCCTCGTCGAACATCGCCGAGATAATCTTGTCTTCCTCCACAAAGAATGTGGGTCTGGTCATTATCACAAGTTTCATAGTCTGCACAGCTGCATTTCAAGATGCAAAAGTAACAATTTTATAGGAGAAATGCAATTTAACTGCAATAAAACTTTTCATCATGAAAAAATCCGTTCCCATCCTTGATTGTGGCGTCCGGATGTTGAACGCAGAAACAGAATCCTTTTCGGCAGAAAAGACGTTTGCGCCACAAGAATTATAGCTACAATCTCACAGAGCCGCACGAAGCATGAGGCACCGCCAAAAGACGCCTGTCGCCAATAGTATGCCGCAGTTCCCTCCATACACGCAAAAAGCCCAGACCCCGCATTTCCTAATGTGGAGACGCGGGGTCTTGTTGTTTGTTTGGAATAAGTGATTTGTGCTGTTTATGCCTCAGCTTCGGGAATCACTGACACGAAGCTTCTGTTCTTGCGGCCCTTTTTGAAAGCCACAACGCCGTCGGTGAGAGCATAGAGAGTATCGTCCTTGCCGATGCCCACGTTCTTTCCGGGGTTGTGCTTGGTGCCACGCTGGCGCACAATGATATTGCCGGCGATGACCTTCTGTCCGCCCCAAATCTTCACGCCAAGTCGCTGTGATGCAGACTCACGGCCGTTCTTCGAACTACCAACACCTTTTTTATGTGCCATTTCTTGTTTCCTCCTCTAATTTTAAGCGATTACTTCTTTGATTCTCAACTCGGTGAACTGTGCCCTGTGACCGTTCTTCTTGCGATAGTCCTTGCGGCGCTTCATCTTGAAGACAATCACCTTGTCACCCTTCACCAGAGGATTGATGACCTCGCATACAACCTTTGCGCCGTCAACTGTGGGCGCACCTACCTCAATGCTGCCGTCCTTGTCTACGAGCAACACTTTCTCAAACTCAACAGCCTGACCCTCCTGGGTGTCCTTCATGTGGTGCACGAAGAGCTTCTTGCCCTGCTCGGCCTTGAACTGCTGACCGTTAATCTCTACAATTGCGTACATTATTATATATTATTAAACGGATTTTTCCGCGAGGCGGACATACTTTGTGCAGCCGCTTTCTTTGCCTCCACGGACTGAATCGGCCGCAAAGTTACTACTTTTTCACGAAGAACATAGGCATGGAGCACCAGAAATAGCCATATTTAATATTAATTAACCTTATGGTGTATTAAAAAATAAAGCGACAATCCTCACAGACTATCGCTTTACATCTTCAATAGGTATTAGTCTTTTAAGGTAAAAAGATTGTTTTCAGGATAACGTTCACAAAAATACCAATTATTTTTTATTCTTCCAAATATTTCATGATGTTTCTTGTTGGCAATTTTATTGTGCGGGCACACGGCAGAAATTGTGGCGGCATTGTAATATTTTTTATGGTCAGCAACCAACATTTATACGTTTTTACCCATGCCGACCAGCTTAGTTGCAAATATTCAACTAAAAACGCTCCGATTTTAACCATTTCACCATACCCGCTGTTTTGGTCTGCAATATAGGCCGTTTCGGCTTGCAAAACGGCCTATATTGCAAGCTGAAACGGCCTATATCGCACTACGCTTTGCCATCAAAGGACAACACGCTCATATTCAAGTTGTTGCGGAATCAGCGGAATCCGAATTCTTTTAACTTAATTATGTTAATCGCGAAACTCCGCCATGGCGTGCAATAAAAGCCGGTAAAGCCATGGCGGAAAGAGTCCTGTATTGTAACCTGCGGCCTACTTCAGAATTTTGTATTTTGCAAACTTCAGCAGCAACTGCTTGGTGCCGGTATTTTCGAACCGCACGGTGATTTTTGCGCTTTCGCCGCCTCCCTCTACATTCGTCACAGTACCAATGCCGAAACGTTGATGCTCAATCACGTTTCCAACATTGATTCCGGCCGGCAAGTCTGTCTCTTCACGCCTTGCGTCGTTCACGCTAAATGACACAGGTTTCAGGCGCGGTGTATATTCCGGGAGTTTGTCAGAAAACCTATCCGCCGCAACAGTGTGGCGGAGTGTTGTGCCAGTGCGGCTGAAGGGGGTGCCGTGCTCTGCGATGTCCTTTCTTTCTTCCGTCATCCACTCCGGCTTGTCATGCTTCTGTGCTTTGTTCATGGTGTCAAAGCCACGCTGCCTGGCGTTTCCCTGTGCAAAGTGTTTTGTGATATAGGCGGAATCAATGTCTTTTATAAAGCGCGATGGAGTGTCGAACTCCAATCTGCCGTATCTGAATCTGTATTGGGCACATGACAGGAGGCAGTGTTTTTCTGCCCGCGTTATCGCCACATACAGCAGGCGCCGCTCTTCCTCCAGCTCTCTTGCGCTGCCGGTGCTCAGTGGCGACGGGAAAATGTTCTCTTCGAGTCCCACGATGAATACCGTCGGAAACTCCAGTCCTTTTGCACTGTGGATTGTCATCAGCGACACTTTTTCACCGTCGTTGTTCTCATTGTCGCTGTCAATGTCTGACAGAAGTGCCACCTCTTGCAGGAAATCAGCCAGACGGACGTTGGCTTCAAGACCCTCCTCGCGTCTGCTGGCGACAAAGTCCTGCATACCGGCGAGAAATTCATTGACGTTTTCCTGGCGTGCCATATCCTCTGGCGTTTTTGACCCGAAGAACTCTTTGCTCAGTCCGCTCTCTTTTATTATAGCCGCTCCGATGGTATAGGCGTCTGACTCCAGCGCCTTTTCTGTCCATGCGGAAACCATGCCGCAAAAAGACGCTATTTTTGCCGCAGTGCCTTTGCTGAGGATTACCCCATATCTTCCAAGGTCTGCCGCAACATCCCACAGGCTGACGCCGTGCTCAGTGGCGGCTGTCCGGATTTTTGACATTGTGACGTCACCAATCCCACGTGCCGGATAATTGATGACTCTCCTGAATGCTTCCTCATCAAAATTGTTGACGACGAGTCTGAAATACGAGATGATGTCTTTTATTTCCTTGCGTTGGTAGAAGCTCAGACCTCCATATATTTTGTACGGCACGCCCTGCTTGCGCAGTTCTTCTTCAATTACACGGCTCTGTGCGTTTGTGCGGTAGAGAATGGCAAAGCCACTGTAGGGGCAGTTCTCTTCATGCTTGATGCGCATGATGTTCTTGCAGACTATGGCGGCTTCCTCCCTGTCACTGTATGCCTGGGTGAACACAAGCTTGTCGCCGTGCTCGTTGTCACTGAAGACATTCTTGTCAATCTGGCGCTCGTTGTGCCTTATCAGGCTGTTTGCAGCAAGTACAATCGCTTTGGTAGAGCGGTAGTTCTGCTCAAGTTTGAAAAGGCGGGCTGCGGGATAGGTACTTTGGAAATTAAGAATGTTGTCTATGTTTGCGCCGCGGAAGCCATAGATGCTCTGCGCGTCGTCACCAACGACACACACCATCTGGCGCTCACGGGTCAGCTGCATGACAATGGCCTGCTGGGCATGGTTTGTGTCCTGATACTCGTCAACGAGTACGTAATGGAATCTGTCGGCATATTTAAGTCTGACGTCCTCCGCAGTATTGAATAATGTGTAAGTGTTCAGGAGCAAGTCATCGAAATCCATAACATTGGCTTGGCGCAGGCGTGAGGCGTATCTAAAATAGATGTCTTTTATCGCCTGGCGTTTCTGCAAGGCGTCGTTCTTGGCCTGCTGGCTTGCAGCGTAGTCTTGCGGTGACAGCAGATGGTTTTTTGCCATACTGATTCTGTCTGCAATGGATGTGTACACATATATTTTCTCGTCGAGCCCCATCTCCCGGATGATGGCTCTGATCATTGAGCGTGAGTCGCTCTGGTCGTATATCGTAAAGTTCGGATTGTAGCCGATGTGTGCGGCCTCTGCCCGCAGAATTCTTGAGAATATTGAGTGGAACGTACCCATGTTCAGTTGCCTGGCGCAGCTGTGCCCAACAATCCGGCTTATCCTTTCTTTCATTTCGTTTGCCGCTTTATTGGTAAATGTGAGGGCCAGTATGTGCCATGGTCTCATGCCCTGCTGCAACAGATAGGCAATCTTGTATGTAAGCACACGGGTCTTGCCTGAGCCTGCTCCTGCGATAATCAGTTGCGCGCCGCCGCAATATTCCGTAGCCTCACGCTGTGCTGTGCTTAAATTGTCAAGAATACTATTTGCCATTTCTTACAGTTTCACTTTGACTTTCCGTGCCTTGCTCTCGTTCTGGAGCCTGTCAAGAGCAGTCACCACATATGTGAACGTCTGCTCTCCGTCAGCATACGGCAATTTATAGTATGTCTTGTTTGTTATTGCCACAATCTTTGAAGCATCTTCCAGTCTTACCTTCTCACCCTTGGCGAATCTGTAAACGACATATGCGTGTGCCACATCATCCCAGTCTTTGCCCTTGGGTTGTGTCCAGAACAGGATATAGCCGTCCGCTGTCCATACTGGCTTGAGTTTACGAACCTTTTTGGGAGCTTTCTTGTCTATGAAAGGCATTGACGGTTGCAGGGCTGGATATTTCCAATAAACATTGCGCAGCATTGAACCGTAATTGCCGATGTTGTCGACAACGGCCTTGGCATACCACAAGACCGTGCCCTGCACATTGTACATTTTGTTGTGCAAGGCATACTTTGCTGGCATCTGGTTTATTCGGGGATTGTCCACATCCGGATAACGTGCGGTGCGCTCAACATCCTCTCCGATATACAGCGGCCTTCCTGCCGCATATTTGTTCCACCATTCTATCAGTGTCTTGTAATCTGCGGTCGGATGCCCTATCTGCCAATACAGTTGCGGAACACAGTAGTCAATCCATCCGTTGTTTATCCAGAACAGCACGTCTGCATACAGGTCATCATAATTTTGCAGTCCTCTTGTGTCGCTGCCGATTGCCGATGCGGCCTTGTTGCGGTAAATGCCGAACGGTGATACGCCGAACTTCACCCATGGCTTAACGGCCTTTATGGAGTCGTGCAGTTGGTTGATGAAAAGGTTGACGTTGAAGCGCCGCCAGTCGTTCTTGTTGGAAATGCCGTTTGAATACAGTCTGAACTGTCTGTCATCAGGAATGGCAATGCCCGGAGCCGGGTATGGGTAAAAATAATCATCTATGTGGAGTCCGTCAATATCGTAGCGTCTCACTATATCGCTGACAACCTTACAAATATACTCCCTGTTCTCAGGAATTCCGGGGTTCAGAATCAGCTGACCGTCATAGGCAAAGGCGTTGCCGGGGTGTTTCCTTGTGATGTGTGTCGCGGCAAGGTCGGTGGTGTTTTTGGTTTTAGCCCTGTAAGGGTTGATCCATGCGTGAATTTCCATACCTCTTGCATGACATTGGCGCACCATCCATTCAAGAGGATCCCAATATGGCGACGGTGCCTTGCCCTGAACACCTGTCAGAAACCGGCTCCACGGCTCGTATGGGCTGGCATACAGTGCGTCGCATTCCGCTCTTACTTGGAATATTATTGCATTTACGCCGTCTTTTTTCAGTTCATCAAGCTGGTATGCCAATGTCTTTTGCATGGTCTCTGTAGACATGCCCATGAACTGTCCGTTGACACATTGAATCCATGCGCCACGGAACTCTCGTTTCCGCTGTGCGCCGGCTGTCAGTGTTATCAGCAATGTTATGACTAATAGGAGGCAAAACTTTCGGTTCATCGGATTGGATTTATTTTAGATATTCATAAATTGACTGTGTCCAGTCGCTGCCGTTCTCAACACAAAATGTGCGAATGCCCAAGCTTGCTGCCGCCTGCACATTGCGCAAGCCATCATCGAGGAACAGAGATTCTTCCGGCCGTATGTTTTCTTCGGCAAGAACAATGTTGAAGAATCTCACGTTGGGTTTCATAACACCGCATCTGAAACTCATATACATTGCATCCATATAAAAAGACAAAGGATGCCCCTGGCCGTCAAAAGCATCGCTTAACGCCCAGCTCATCATAAACGGGTTGGTGTTTGAGACAAGTATCAGCCTGAAACCCTCGTTGCGCAATTGGAGCAGAGTGTCAAGGTTGCGTTGTGGGAGTTCCTTGCAATAGCCTTTCCAAGCATACAGGCACTGGTCATACGTCACCTCACGCCCAATGATGCCGCTGAGACCGGCCCGGAACTGCTCGGCGTCAATCCGCCCACGTTCCAAATCCCCGAATATTCCGCTTTGTGTGTATGTGTCAAGCCGTTTTTCGGCATCATTGAGTCCGATTTCCTTGAATCGTCTCTCTGCTTGTTTGGGGTCAAGCGTCAGTATCACGCCTCCAAAATCAAACAAAATATTTTTTATCATCCTATTCTTGAAAGTCCTTGTTCTGTATTAATATATTTCACTTATAAGCCGTTCTTAATCAACAACTTGCTTGCATATGTTCAGATAATGCTTTACACCGTTACTCTCCTAAATCAGAAAACAGGTTGAGCTTATTTCTTCTGGCATCATTGATTGACATCAGTCCGACCTGCTTTTCTTCATATTCACGTCGGAGCGTCTCGTACCTTCGACTTATTTCATTAAGGAAAGAAGCACTCGTTTCCGGATTAAGAAGTTGCCCGGCTATTATTGAATTCTGCGAAGCGTCTTTCACCCATACCACCGGTCCGTGATATGCCGGGGCGATTTTCAGTGCCACATACAGTTCGCTTGTTGTTGCCCCGCCAATCATCAGCGGCACGGTTATTCCTGCGTCAGACAAATCTTTGGCCACGTTAACCATTTCGGCAAGGCTCGGGGTTATGAGTCCGCTCAGGCCAATAATGTCAACATCTTCTTCTTTTGCCGTCTTCACAATCTGTTCGGCCGGCACCATGACTCCCAAATCAATAATCTCGTAACTGTTGCAGGCCATGACCACACTGACAATGTTTTTGCCTATGTCGTGAACATCGCCCTTGACCGTTGCCAGAAGCACTTTCCCAGACTTCTTTTGTTCCATGACGGCATTTTTCCCAATGTGTGGAAGCAGTATTTCAACTGCCTGCTTCATTGTTCTCGCTGACTTCACCACTTGCGGCAGGAACATTTTCCCGTTGCCGAATAATTCGCCAACCTTGTTCATGCCGGACATCAGCGGACCTTCTATTATGTCGACGGCTGCCGTGTTTCCAAGCAGCGCCTCATTGATATCCGCTTCCATATAGTCGCCAATTCCTTTTACAAGAGCCGCCGACAGACGCTCGCTTATGGGCAAATTCCGCCAGGTGGGTGTCGTCGCTTCTTTGCGTTCAGACGGTGACGGACTCTCGCCTGCTGCATTGTGGAGCCTTTCTGCCAGCGCGATGAGTCTTTCTGCAGCACCGCTGTCTCTGGCCAGTACGGCGTCCTCGATTATCTTCAGCTGGTCGTGGGGAATGTCATCGTATGTTATTTTCGCTGCAGGATTCACTATGCCGAAATCCATTCCGTTCTGAATGGCGTGATAGAGGAATACGGCATGTATTGCCTCACGGATGTAATTGTTACCCCTGAAGGCAAAGGAGAGATTGCTCACCCCGCCGCTTACGTGTGCGAGCGGGAGGTTGCGCCTAATCCATGAGGCTGCCTTTATGAAGTCGGCAGCATAAGTGTCGTGCTCCTTTATGCCAGTCGCTATTGCCAGAACGTTAGGGTCAAAGATAATGTCGGCCGGATTCATGCCGACAACACGTGTCAGCAGGTCATACGACCTCTCTGCTATGGCTATGCGGCGCTCGTATGTTGTGGCCTGTCCTTGTTCGTCGAAACACATCACCACCACTGCCGCCCCCAACCGCATGGCCTCCTCTGCATGGGCAACAAAGACAGCCTCTCCCTCTTTTAACGAAATAGAGTTGATGACACATTTGCCTTGAACACATTTGAGTCCGGCCTTGACCACATCCCAACCAGACGAGTCAATCATCAAGGGAACCTTGGCAATGTCTGGCTCTGAGGCAAGCAGATTCAGGAACGTCACCATCTCCGAACGCGCGTCAAGCAGACCGTCGTCCATGTTTATGTCAAGCACCATGGCACCGTCAGCAACCTGCTTGCGGGCTACGGACAGTGCTTCGCCGTATTTCTTTTCCCTTATCAGCCTCAGAAATTTACGCGAGCCGGCCACATTGCACCTCTCTCCAATATTTACAAACCTCACTGCCGATGTGGATTCCAATTTGTCGAGACCGCTCAACCACAATGTCTCCGGGCGCCGTCCGGGCAACCTGGGAGTCTTGCCCTCCGCCAGCCAGACAAGGCACCGGATATGTTCGTCTGTTGTGCCGCAACACCCGCCAATGATGTTAACAAGCCCCTCGCCAACGAATTCGGCCATTTGCTCAGCCATACTGTCGGGTGTCTCGTCATACAGTCCCAATTCGTCAGGCAGCCCGGCATTTGGATACACACTGACGTAGTATGGCGATATGCTTGACAACTGGCGCAGAAACGGCTTCATCTGCCTTGCGCCGAACGAGCAATTCAAACCAACTGAGAATATGGGATATGTGCTCACGCTTGCGACAAACGCCTCAAGAGTCTGTCCGCTGAGCGTGCGCCCCGCAGGGCCGCTGATTGTTACAGAGAGCATTAGCGGCAGTTTTTTCCCGTGCTCTTTCATCACGTCAAGCGAGGCACAGACAGCGGCCTTTGCGTTCAGGGTGTCGAATATTGTCTCGATGAGCAGGGCGTCCACCCCGCCGTCAATCAGCGCAGCCACCTCCTCGCGGTATGCCATATAAAGCTCGTCGAATGTCAGTGAACGTAAAGATGGATTACTCACATCTGGACTCATCGAGCAGGTCTTGTTCGTCGGGCCGATGGAGCCGGCCACGTAACGCGGCTTCGCGGCTGTGGAATATTCGTCGGCCACGTGGCGAGCAATGAGTGCTCCTTGCAAAGCCATCTCGCCACAATCCGGCTCAAGGCCGTAGTCGGCCTGCGATATCCGCTGGCTGTTGAACGTGTTTGTGGTTATGATGTCGGCACCCGCCTCAAGGTACTTTCTGTGAATGTCAGCAATGACATCGGGTCGGGTTATGTTCAATACATCGTTGTTACCAGTCAGTTGCACATTGGCACTGCTGTAACGCAGGCCGCGAAAATCCGTTTCCGTCAGGCCGCAACGCTGAATCATCGTGCCCATGGCACCGTCCAAAACAAGGATGCGATGCCGTACTGCTTCGTTTAGAGTCATGCGGGTGTTGGGTATATGTTGCTTAATAATGCTTTATGGCGCGTTCCATCTCGCGTTTGTCTTCTTTTTCCTTCAGAGTCTGCCGCTTGTCAAAGTCCTTCTTACCCTTACATAAGGCAATGTCCATTTTCGCCCGGCCGTGTCCGTCGATGAAAACCAGCAGCGGCACAATCGTGTAGCCCGTCTGCTTGGTGGCGCTCTGGAGTCTGCGTATCTCGCGCTTGGTCAGCAGGAGCTTTCGGTCACGCCTGGCATCGTGATTGTTATACGATCCGTAGAAATATGGACTTATGCTCATGCCCTTGACCCATATCTCCCCATTGTTTATATAGCAGAACGTGTCCACAAGGCTGGCCTTGCCCAGTCTGATGGACTTTATCTCGGTTCCTGTGAGAACAATGCCGGCCGTGTATGTCTCAATGAAAAAATAGTCAAAGGCAGCCCTCTTGTTTTTTATGCTCACAGGGCTTTTCTTCCTTGTCAGCTCTTCTTGCTTATTCATTTTTGTCAATTCTTGCAAAACAATCCAAATGTCCGTCCACATAATGCGCGACTGCGGCCGTCCATTCCTCCTCGTTCTCTACGAACTCGTCGTCAAAATCGTCAAACTCAGGAAAGTGCTCAAACATCGCCATAAATTCCTCGTCGGTACAGTCGCGCTCAATCTCCTCATGATATTTTTTGTACAAGGGGTGCACATCGTAAACAATCCGAGCCAGATCACGCAGTCCCCAGAACTTAAACATCTTGGCCACAGGATTCATAAAGATAAAGCCACCGTAGCCATTGTGTATCAACTGTATAAAGCCGCCGTCCATAACCTCGCTCTGCAGAATGTCATAGGCCAACAGTGTCAACTGGTCGGCGTTGAGTCTGGCCATCGTCTCTGAGGTCAAATTCCCGCCCACAGACTCATAAATGGCATCTACAAAAATCTTGATGAACGAGTCCATGTTTCCGGCTGCTGTACGCAGCCTGCTGTCTTTTATCACAACTTCTTCCATTTCAGCCACAAAAGTACGAATAAAAAGTGACAAACAGAAAAAAACGACAAGGTTATTGCCGGTCAGGGGACGGTGACAGACGTCACTCTGTATAGAACTTGATGATGCGTTCTAGAGCCTGACGGCACACGACGCAGAAGTCAGCAGTGGCGTTGGTACGCATACGGCAGTCGTCCGCTCCACGCCACACTCCGGTACGCTGGTAACCGCCACCCTCTACAAGTCCAGCCACCCCCTGCTCCACAAGGCTCTCCCACTTTCCGCTGAAGTCATGTCGGGTAGTCAGATTTGGCTCCCACGGTTCTACGTCTGGAAAGTATATCGGGCTGCCGTCTCCGTAGTCGTACTCATCGGCCAATCCGCCAAAGCTGTGGCCGAACTCGTGGACAACAACTGGCAAGAACTGGTCGCCGCGCGTATAGGCAAGATTGTAGAAATTAAAGATGCCTCCACCGCCATATTCATCGGTGTTCACAAGGATGATGATGTGCTCGTATGGGGTGCCAGCCAAGATGTCATGCAGATGTTTTAGCCGCGTGGTGGTGAGGTATCGGTCGATGTAGAAAGTACTGAAGTGAGAACCGAGCGCGGTGTTACGCCACTCTCCGCGTGTGGGAATACTTGTTCCGCTGTCTGCTGACGGCGGCATAACAGCTATGACATTGAATCTGTCGCGCATGACTTTGAACGGCTCGTGGGCGAAAATAGCCTCTGTGGCAGCTCTTGCATCATCAAGAAACAGCCCTGTCTGCGTGCTGTCATAGCCCTCGGCCACGAATGCTATGTGTATGCATTGTGTGGTGTCTGCGGCGCTCTGTAGTGTGGTATAAGGCGTGATATGGCGCAGCCCTGTCTCGCGGATGAGTGCATCGTCCGGACTGATGGTGTGCGTCAGCGTGGCCAATGGTCGCTGCCGGTTGTCCTGGAGTTCCACTGTGACCTCGACTTCTGTCTTGGGATAAGGCACAAGAAAGACATTCTCGAAGGAACGCCCGCGCTGTGCGGCCTCAGGTGTTGACAGCCACTCTTGGAAGAGTGTGGAGAAAGCCTGACGATAGATAACGTCGTCGCTGCGACGGTCGCGCATGGTAATCTGCCCATTGCCCCGCAGCGGCAGTTCTGCGAGACGGGTTCTGCGCCCGTACCAACGTGGCTGCGACGACATTCCATCAAGAAAAATATACTGACTGCTGTCGTTGCCAGCAAACACATAGTCAAGGCGCAGGGTGCTGTCTGAGAAATGTTCGCTAAAATCTTGTGCCGCCAGAGGTGCGCAGGAAAAGGCGGAAAATGCCGCAATGGCAAAAAATTGTCCGGTTTTCATAATGTTTTAACAAGTTTCTGAATGTATTCTCTCTGCCAGTCGGCAGGACGGAGCAGGCGTCCGCCGTACACGAGTATATCCACGTCGGCGGCAATACGCCCTGCGGCATTGTCGGCGGCGTTTCTGCCACAAGCGGCTTCAATCTTTTTAGTATATCGCTCAAGAGTGCTGAAGCTGAAGTCGGTGGAGCCTGCGATGACGGCATTAAGAAACGGCGGCGAGACAATGCCAAGTGGCTCAGTCTGCAGAATTGGGGAACACCTGCAGTTGCTCAAGACACGGCCCAACATGGCGGCGGCACGCCGAATATTGGCCTGCCCGTTGCAGTTGGAACCGAGAGCTATTATAACTTCGTGCTGCATTTTTTTTCTGCTATTTTATTGTTTCCTCATCCAGAAAGCGTCTGAACAACCCGGCATAGCCGTTGAACACGTTAATATCTACGTCGCCTCGGATTCCACTGACTCTGCCGTCGGGGCTGAGCTGCCAGAAAAGAAGTTTGATGTCGGGCTTGTACTCACCATAGCGTGCAATCCAGACATTGTAGTCGCGCTTCAAGTCAGGCGCCATGTCAAGATACTTCCTTACGAACTCCTGACTGACGTAGAGTACGGGCTTCACTCCCGTGCGCGATCTGACAATGCTCATCCACTGCCTTACCCGCCGGAAGAGTTCCTCCGGGCCGCCAATTGCTCGGATTTGACTATCGGTAGGCTCGACATCAAGTACCGGGGGCAAGTCACCGCTACGGAAGAGACTGTGGCGGACAAAGTGGCGCGCTTGGGCGGAAGCGTCGCTACGGAGCGAGAAGAAATGATAGGCACCGACGGGTATGCCCCGACGGCGGGCTTGAAGATAGTCGGCGCGGTAGTAACGATTGCGCACGGTGACTCCTTCGGTGGACTTGATGTAGACGAAAGAAACAGGATAGTCCACCCGCCCGCTTATGCGCTTACGGCTCAGATTGCCGAGGCTGACTATACGGAGTTTGTCCCAATGGATTGGCCAGTAGCGCCGGCCACGACCGTGCTGATAGCGTGAAATGTCGATGCCGTAGATTCTTTCGGACGTATGAATGGTTTTTTCTCCTTTGTAAGAACCGGCCTGCCATTCTCCGGCTTTCATCATGCTGCCGTTTACGTAAAATCCAAAACCGCAGGGTTTGCCGTCTGCCCAGCGACCCTCGTAGTACGCTCCTCCAGAATATGAATACCGCCCGTGCCCGGTGGGGCGTATACTGCGGTCAAACGCACCACGGTAAATGCCGCCTGAGGTTGTCATAATTCCAACGGGGATGGTGTCGGACTGCCATAGCCCGGCTATAATGCTTCCGGCCGAATCAGCCAAGACGCCCCTGCCTCTTTTCTCCGTTCTGAGCCAACGTCCGCCAAGCCACATACCGCCCCGTGACGCGACGAACACGCCTGAAAGACTGTCGGCGTGAACCGAGGGTGGCATTGCAACTTCGATGATGCGTAGCTCCGGTGCGGCGCCGATGTCACTCAGCGCGGCAAGTTCGCGACGGGCAGCTTCTATCTGCCGGTCTGTTCTGGCAGCGTAAGCCACTATCTGTTCATAGCCCTCGTCGCGGACCCCATGCACACGAAGCCAATAGCCCATCTCGGCTTGCGAAGCTTCAAGCCGGGCAATCCTGGCTGCGATTGTGTCGGCTGTTTTCCGGGCAACGGCAGCTATACTTTGGGAACTTGCAGACACCACACGTCCGCCGCCAAGTCTATTGACATCAAACGAAATGTCACAGAAAACAGAATCGGGGGATATGCCGGAGAAAGAAAACACGTGCCGGTCTCCAGCAGTCAAATAATATGAAGACGGTCCGGAGCCTGCCGGATGCCCGCCTCTTTCGCCGCGAGACAGGAAGACCGACCATGCAAAAATTGCTATGGTCAGAAAGACAACGGCAGCAACTGTGCTGAATAATGTCTTTTTCTTGACAATGATGTATTCTTTCATGCCGGATGGCCATACAGAAACTTTGCGGTGCAATGCTTCCGTATGGCCGATCGAAAAATCATGTGACTATTGGTTGTCAGGCGTTCATAGACAGAAGGAACTCCTCGTTGCTCTTTGTCTGCACGAGTCTGTCGCGGATGGTGTTCATAGCCTCGATGGGGTTCATCTCGCTTATGAAGCGACGGCACACCCACATACGGTTGAGCGTGGTGGAATCTTGCAACAGGTCGTCGCGTCGCGTGCTGGACTGCACGAGGTTGACGGCTGGGAATATTCGCTTGTTGCTCAGTGTCCTGTCGAGCTGTAGCTCCATGTTGCCAGTGCCCTTGAACTCCTCAAAGATGACCTCGTCCATCTTCGAGCCTGTGTCGATGAGGGCTGTGGCGATGATTGTCAGCGAGCCGCCGTTCTCAATGTTGCGGGCCGCTCCAAAGAAGCGCTTGGGCTTCTGCAGCGCATTTGCATCTACACCGCCGGTGAGAACCTTGCCGCTGGCGGGACTCACTGTGTTATAGGCTCGGGCGAGGCGTGTGATAGAATCGAGGAAAATAACCACGTCGTGACCACACTCAACCATGCGTTTTGCCTTCTCGAGCACGATGCCGGCAATCTTCACGTGGCGGTCGGCAGGCTCGTCGAAGGTTGAGGCTATCACCTCGGCGTTAACGGTGCGGCTCATGTCGGTAACCTCCTCGGGGCGCTCGTCTATGAGAAGCATCATCAGATAGGCCTCGGGGTGGTTGGCGGCAATGGCGTTGGCTATGTCCTTCATAAGGATGGTCTTACCGGTTTTGGGCTGGGCCACAATCAGGGCGCGCTGCCCTTTACCTATCGGCGAAAAGAGGTCAACAATACGCACACTGGGGTTGGTGGTGGCTCTGTCGCCACAGAGGGTAAACTTCTCATCTGGGAACAGCGGGGTGAGATGCTCAAAAGCCACCCTGTCGCGCACCTCGGCGGGATTGCGGCCGTTGATTGAGTTGACATTGCCCATTGCGAAGTACTTCTCATTGTCGTGCGGCGGACGGACAGTACAGTCAACGACATCGCCAGTCTTGAGGCCGTATCTCTTAATCTGCTGAGGCGAAACGTAAATATCGTCGGGCGAGGACAAGTAGTTGTAGTCGCTCGAACGTAAAAATCCATAGCCGTCGGCAAGCACTTCGAGAACACCGTTGCCGGTAATCAGATCCTCAAAATCGAAAAGCGGACTCTGCCCTTGCATAGCCTGCGGTGCCGGCTGGTAGTCCATACTTGCCTGCTGGATAGTGGGTCTGTCAAACATATCAAGCGTGGGCATGGCTCCCTGATCTTCTATCGGCAGGTCAACGATGGTTATGAAATCTGTGCCATCGCCCGGATCGCCGGCCCACACATCAGCGGAAGCGTGCTTTCTGGTCTCCTCCTCTTGGTTGTGCAGGGTCATTTTCTCTTGAAGCTGTTCCAGCATGGCAATATCAGCAGGTTGTTCCGAATCTGCAGATGGGTCGAAACCCGCCTCGGGAACGTCTTCACTGTGCGCATGGATCTCATTCTGTCCAGTTTCTTCCGTCACGCCGCCGTCACCAGATGCTGTAGCGGGCAACTCCGGCAAAGCCAGGCTCTGTTCGTCCTGTCCGCTGCCCTGTGAGCTTTGCGCATCCATATCCGCTGCCTGCAGCTGCTCCGGCTGCTCCTCGACCGACTGCACAGAGGGACTGTCTTTTCCCGCCGGGGCGGGTGGCAGATCACTAAACAGCGACGCCGCCTTTGGCTCGTCATGCTTTGCCTGTTTGTTCTTCAAGTCAAAATTCTCACCGTCCTTGCCGTTGACGGTATATACTTTGCTTGTGTCTTTCTTCACAATCCGTGTCCTTTTACGCTTCGGTGTGTTCGTGGCATTCATGGCACTTTCTTCTGCCGCCTTGTCTAAAATGGCGTAAACAACAGTCTCCAGCTCATCATCCTGGGAGACTTTGATACCAAGATGGTCTGCGATGCCCATTAACTGTACGGGATCCATCGCCTCAAGTTCTTCTTTTGTGTACATACTATATGTAGTATAATTTTATGCTAACAGCTTGCAAAAAAACGGGTAAAAACGTTTCACGAACGGAAACGCCATTAATAACAACTGCAAAGGTAGACATTAATTCTCAGATTACCAAATTAAATTGCAGAAATATGATTGTAGCCTTACGCCCGCAGACCGCCAGTTCAGCCATTTCGGCGGAGAATGATGTAAATCACTATCGGAGCACCGAAAATCGGAGTGACAGCGTTGACAGGTATTATGCCGCCATCACCGGGCAATACACAAAGCAGATTGCAGGCCAAGGCAACAACACCGCCTGCCATCACCGTGACCGGCATCAGCAGCCTGTGACTGTCTGTGGCCAGCATCAGCCTGACAATGTGAGGAACTGCCAGACCAACAAACGACACCGGACCGCAAAACGCTGTGACCACTGCCGTGAGCAGCCCTGTGACAACAAGCAGCAGGTTGCGCACCCTGACGACCCTGACACCGAGACTCCGGGCGTATCTGTCTCCAAGCGACATGAGGTCAAGTGGCTTGACAAGACACAGCGAACAGGCCAGACCGAAGACTACAACGGAGGCGAACAGTGGCATCTGCCGCATGGACACACCACTGAAATTACCCATTCCCCAGACAATGTAAGACTTCACCCCCTCTTCCGTCGCAAAGAAATTGAGAAGCGATATGGCCGATGAAGAAACGTAGCCGATCATTATGCCAATGATGAGTAGCATCACACTGTTGCGGACAACGAGCGAAAACATGAAGACAACCGCTATCACTGCCATCGCGCCAAGAAACGCTGCGACAAGAACCGGCGCAAAGCCCTCAACGCCAAACAGTCCGGCGCCACCGCCTCCAAGAGCAAGCAAGGCCAAGGCCGCACCAACACCGGCGCCACTGCTCACGCCAAAAATTGAAGGGTCGGCAAGCGGATTGCGGAAAGCCGCCTGGAGCATCAGGCCGCTCACGGCAAGAGCCGAGCCGGAGAGCAGTGCCGTCAAAGCTTGCGGCACACGCGACTCAAGCACTATGTAAGCCATTGTTGAACCTGGCTTGCCGCCACCTGTCAATATGGCAAAGACCTCTGCAGGAGGTATGTTCACAGATCCCCAAACGACATTTAAGGCCCAGAGAGCGCACAGCAGCAGTGGCATCAGGCAGCAGACACACACAGTTCTTCTTCTATTCATAACGCCAAAACATTTTCAGTTGCCGTCGGCCAGTGGATGGAAATATCTCATACGCCATGCAGGCAATACCTCCGGATGCACAATCCTGACGAAATCGGCCAAAAGCCAATCCGGACGGAACGGTGTTTCCTCGTAAAAAAGCGACTTCTCGACATTACAGCCATAACACTGACGCAACTTGAACGCCCTCATCTCTCCATACCCCCGATTCTCTGAAACGAGGTCTGAATATGACGCAGGAGTTTTGCCACTGTATCTGAGCAGCCAGAAATCCGCATCGCCTGATTTGGAAAGCACGGTCTCAAATGACAAAGACAGGCTTCCGGAGACATCTGTATCGGAAAAAGCGTAACCGGCATTGGCATCGGCAATGATTGTGCCGATGGTGCTTCTGCCACCGGGCATATACCAGACAGAGCCTGTCATCTTGTCCATTACAAGCGACTTCCCGTTATTTGCCATGGCTGCTTTGGCCTTTATTGAGTTATAGCTACTGTCGATGGCTGCGAACAATGAGTCAGCAAGACGCTCTTTCCCGAAAAGCATTCCATAGAATCTGATCCACTCCGCACGACCCAATGCAGAGGTTTCCATATAGTCAGCGCATTCAATGACAGGCACCCCCATCTCCTCCAAAGAGCCGTAACCGCCGCTGTTGTCAAACGGAGAGGCAAAGATTGCATCCGGCGTCAGACTGACAATACGCTCAATATCAGGACTCATCGAACTGCCGACATCGGCAACCGTTCCCGACCGATAACGGTCGCGAATGTAAGGAACCTTGACATACTGCATATCTGCCACACCCGCCACGAACTCGCCAACGCCCAGACTGACCATAAGTGACGCATGAACAGTGGACAAAGGCACACACCGGCGCAACGGCACTTTGACAACAGTCGCATCCAGGGGAAGCCCCGCAACACCGGCACTGTCTGTAACAAGAGCATACTGATGAAGAATCTTACCCTTATGCCACGGGTCCGCAACCTGCACGAGAACATGGTCGGCGTAACGAATGGCGGTGAGCAGACGCGAATATCTGAAACTGATTGTGTCACCGCCATCACGCGCAGGAGCAGTCTCCCCACCCCTGCACGCAATGACTGCAAACACGCACAACAGCATCAAAGCCTCCAATGCGGCCTTACCACACGTTCTCACTTTACTATAACTTTTCTAACCGACCCGTCAGACATTCTTATAATGTTTATGCCGCGGCGCGGACGGTCAAGTTTCTCGCCATTGAGTCCATAACGCCCAACGACTACGCTAAGTTCTGAAGCCGCCCCGGGAACGCCGGTCACACCGACAGTACCATCTGGAACGCCATTGAAATCGTCCATGCAGAAATATCCCGGAGTTGTCATGCCATAGTCATTGTTGTGTGAACTGCTGACAGCAAAGCTGAGCGAGCGCACCTTGCCGAGAGCTGTCAGGTCAACCCACTGCCAGTAATCGAGACAATAATGGCGTGAGGCGTCTGCCGAGCGGTAATCCGCAAGATAGACATCCACGTCTGCTGTCGTTCCGTCTGCATGATGACCTGTGACCGTGAGCTTGCACCAGTCTCCGGTGGCGAAGCTGCCGGTCATGCCGTCGCCCTCTTTGTATGCCTTAATGTTGTTGGCGGTGTTGGTCACGTAGAAACCTGAAATGACCTCACCCTCCGGCCTGTTCAGCACATTGACGCGCTCTCCTTCATAAGGGAACACCACAGCATAGTTTGCCGAGCCGTCATGTCCGGATCCAACGGCGCTGTTGTACTGGTCGTCATAATCATTGAACACCACTGATGTTTTGTTCGACACGGCAAAACCGGACCACGACCCCCATGTCTCATTGTAAATGTTCTCAAACCTGTAAGAACCGCTTACAAACGAGTTGGCATAGGCCACCGAGCCGTAGCCGCCGTCGGTCTGAGCGCCTGTCATGTCGGAGCCGTTCCAATATCCGTTCTCATCCAGCAGGACATCCTCAAATGTGGCTGTTTGTGATGGGGCGGACAATATAGCCGAGAGCGAGGCGTCCAGATGCAAGTCTTCGGCACCGGTTATTTCTGTGGACGTCTCTCCTGTCCATCCGCAGCACTGGTTCACCGCTGTGTAAACCCGCACAAAATCAATGAAGTCGAGCGCAGCGGGCTTGCGGTTCTCATCCACTGCCCATGCAATGTCGAAGCCGCACCCTGTTGAATCGGCATTGGGCACATTGTCGGCATAGCCATAGCGCAATGAGCTTCTGACCCAGTTCTCACGGTTGCCGGTGCCGGTGTTGCGGGCGTTCGGCGGAAGAAGAGTGCCGGAGAATGTCAGTGGCGAAGACATCCACTGCGGAAAATACTCCTGCGAATGAAACGAATTGCGGGCAATATGCCCACTGTTTCCCTTATTGTCTGTCCACGGAATGTCTCCCAGCGGATTCTGCGAATAAGTTATGCTGTAGCCATAAGCCACCTTGCCTACACTGTCTGCGTCTGCGCTGCCCGCAAGCTCATACCATGGGTCGTCAGGCAAGCCATTGTGATTGATGTCTTTCGACACCATGACAATGCCAGGCTCAGCTCCTCCGACAATTGCGTTGCCTGAAATGTAAAAGTCATTCTGCCCGGCAACATTGGCAATGCTGTGGTCAAAATGAAAAGTAATGTAACCTCCGAAGCCTCCAAGCGTCACCATTCCGCGCTTGTTTTTGGCCAGCGCCTCTGTGCATTTAGCAAGCATGGCGGCCGCGTCGTCGCCATCCTCATACTGCGGCATGGTGTTGACAAACTGCCCCGGAGCCGGCACATACTCATCAACAGCCGATATATACTTGCTGTGCGCTTCCGTATCAGCCATCTGCTGGCCAAACGAAACTTGTGCCATCGTCATCGCGAGACAACATGAAGCCAATCTCACTCTCATAGAACTTTAAATTTGTTAGTCAATATATGATTTTTCACTCTCACAACAAAGTGCGACAACGTTCAAGGCCGCTCATAGACAAAAGCCGCATGACCTGGAATGTCGCCCGTCCATACGCGCCAGTCGTAAGTTCCGTCTGCACTGAAATGGTATAGCTGGCCGCTC
The DNA here is from genome assembly GCA_944320305.1 of uncultured Prevotella sp. GTDB lineage: Bacteria > Bacteroidota > Bacteroidia > Bacteroidales > Bacteroidaceae > Prevotella. The sequence goes on from CALUGW010000040.1 coordinate 148,110, forward strand.
GACAGATAATCCTTTGCGTCCATTATATAAAAATCCCTGTCGGCGGGATTAACGATTATTCCGTAGGGCAGCTCGATGTCCTCAAACTCCGGCGAGGCCGAAAGCCTTGACGACAGCACTCCGCACGTCCTTATGTCTACAATGCCATTGCTGAACTCATTGCGGCCTGTCTCATAGCTCCACTCCACACCTATATAATATAAGGAGTCGCCGACAATGCACAAATCAGAAACCGGAACGTCAACCGAATCCTTCAGCGACATCACTCCGTCAGGGCCGATCTCTATGCAATACAGGCGAGAGGGCAGCCCCCAGTAGTCGCCGCGCGTGGTAGCCCACAGCCGGCCGTGCTTGTCGGCCCGCAGGCGGTGAAGATTCGGAGCCACATCAATGCTCCCGGCCACGGAAAATGTCGCGAGGTCAACCACACTGACAGTCCTTTCGGAAGAATCCAGCAGATACCCTCCGCTGTTGGCGACATAGAGCCTGCCGTCCGCCACGGCCATTTCCTCGGGCTGGAAGCCCACTGTGACAGAGTCCACCTTTGCAAAGGTGAGCGTGTCAACCTTATAGACCCTCCCCCGGTGAGCGTCGCCGACCTCGACCGGCCCCACGTATGAGCTGACATAAGCGTAGGCGCCGCTGAACTCAACGTAGCGGCAGTTCGGAATGTCTATCTTCGCTATCTTGCGGCATGAGTCAGCCGTGGCGACGACAACCATATTGGAACAGTTGATGACCATCCAGAGCTGCCGACCGTTGACCTTTATGTCGTTTCCCACGTCGCCCAACTCTTTTACCTCGCCGGGATTGCGCTCCGGGAAGATATTGCGCAGATAAGTCACAGTGGCGCCGCTGCCCGAAAGGTCGAGGTAATCCACACTGGCCTTGTTGGTGCCCATGTTGCCCTCGCAAAGCACATACATTCCCGCAAGGTTTGAAGAGGCCGTGGCCGCACCGGTGTCTTGCGTGTCAGACACCATCACAAGCTCGTCGCCGCGACAGGCCGCGGCCAAAAGCAAAACGGATATGAAATATAACAATCTGCTCATCATAAAGACAAAACCTTAATAAACATGACCTAAATTGCCGCCTCCAGCGAGACGGCATAATTGCGCTTCGGCATGGGGTAATTCAGTATTACGTCGTAGTCTTGGCTGAAGACGTTGTTGACCTCAAGCGACAATCTGAAGCTCACCTTTCCGAGCGGCAGTCTGCAGGACAGGCTCAGGTCGCTTGTGTACCACGGCTGCACATGGTTTGCGGGAATGTTCTCCTGCTGGCTGTAGCGCTCTCCGGCATAAATGAAGCTGTAATTGAAATCAAACGCGCGGTATGACACGCCCAACACACACGAGCCACTGTGCCAGGGAATATATGGTATCTGGTCGTTGTAATAGGATTTGGCCGGGTCGGTGACGTCGCGGGCGTCCTGATATGTGTACTGTAGCAGCGCTGTCACGGTCAGGCCGGGCGCCGGAGCGAACGCCGCCCCCACGCTGGCGTCAACTCCAACAATGTGCACCCGCCCCAGATTAAGCATGGTCCACCTGAACTGCTGCCCCTTGGGATAGGCAACGACCTTGTCTCTCACTGTGTTATAATAAGCGTCTGCCTGCAAATGCAGACTCTTTACAAACGACTCTGGCCAGCTGCGGTCAAACACAAGCCCCAGATCGTATTGTATTGCTGTCTCGGGCTTCAGCGAGGCATTGCCTATATCGGTGTAGTAAAGCTCGTTGAACGTGGGCATCCTGAAACTCTTCTTCACAAACGAGCGCAGCACGAGCGCGTCTGAGGCAAACGGCTGCCAGCTGACAAAGACGGCCGGAGTAAGCGTTCGAGCCGACGGCTGGTCGGACTTGCGCGTCGTGTGGTCTTTGACAAATGCCGCCAGCAGACTGCCCTGCGCCTTCAGACGGCCGGCACTGACAGCCGTCGCCAGCGAAAGATAATTGGAATAGCGGTGTGGGTAGACAAAGTTGTCGATGTCTGAGGCAAGCTTGTTCCACTTGAAGTCATAACTCAATGACACGCTCCACCACCGCGTTATCTCATACATATTGGCCGACGAGACATACAGCTCCTGCTGCCTGTAGCTGTTGTCGATGAGCATTGTCGTGGTGTCGTTGTTGACATAGTGCGTGTTGTAGTAGGCATATTTGGCCGTCAGTCGGCTGGTGAGGCGCCCGCCGAACGTTTTCCGCACCTGCCCCTGGAAGAAGGTGTTGTGATCCCACTGACGCTCGCCCCGTCTCCACACATTGTTCACAATGGCGCCGGGGATGCCCCTTTCGGAATTATAGGTATAAGCCTTCAGCGACCACGAGCCGCCATTGATGCCGCCATAAAGATTCGCCTCCGCACGGAATGCCCACATATCGCCGTTCTGCCGCACCGCCGTCGTGTCATAAGCCACGCTGCCATCGGTGTTGCGGCGCCTGTACCTGAACTTGTACTTGCCGGTCGCGGTGAGGCCCCCGGCGCTTAAAGACGCGCTCACGGCACTGCCCAGCCTCTGCTCATAGAGTCCGGAAAAGCCAAACAACTCGCCGCTTGAGCCGTAGCGACCCTTAAACCTGGCGTTGTGATTCTTTCCACGGGCGAACACCGGCTTCCGTGTTCTGATGTAGACCGCGCCCACTGCGGCAAAATCGCTTGCCGACTGTAGCAACGCGCTGCGCTGACCGTTGTAGAGTGACACCTCCTCAACATTGTCAAGAGACAGCTGGCCCAAATCCACCTGGCCGTTTTGGGCGTTGCCCAGTTCCACGCCGTCATAAAAGACTCCCACATGACCGCTGCCCATACTCCTGATGTTGACAGTCTTGATGCCGCCCACCCCGCCGTAGTCCTTGATCTGCACGCCTGAGAAATAGCGCAGGGCGTCGGCTACGGAGTGGCTGCGCAGGCGTTCGAGCTGTTTGCCGCGCAGACGCTGGGCGGGAACAGTCTCCCCCGCGCCGGGCCTGGCAACAACAACCACCTCGCGCACATGCCGCACGCTGTCGGGGCTACGCGTAATGTCGCCCTGCGCATGGCAATGACACGCCGCAGCGCAGCACAATGCCAACATGATAAACCGCATCGAAACAAAAGAGTTTGGTCAAAACTTGCTTCCCGCGCCTTTCCCACGAGGCCGCGACGAAGTATCACTCACAACGGCAGGTCTTCTGACTTAATGTCCGGCGTCAAACGTCTTCCCGATTCGCTCCGTGGCAATCAGTGACGCAGTGTTTGCGCCCGATAAGGACAATCACAGCAGCGGGTCTGTCAGGGATTCCCACCCTGTTCCCATTTTAATCACATCTTCCGTGAACCTGTTGCGGCCGCAAAGTTACGCATTTTTATTCAGACGGCGACAAAAACGGCGACAAAAATACGTGGACATACGCTTTATTGGCCTTTATTGGCAATGAACTCATTTAAACTTTTTCCGAAAAGTCTTTTTTTGCTTCATTCCGAGATTCTTTTCGGTCTGTTTCTTCGCCGTTCATTCGTCACGTAGCCAGCTATGCTCCTCTTTCCGGCAAATAGACAGCCACGAAAACATTACTCGGACTGAAGTCGCAAAAAGTTTAAATGAGTTCAATTTATTTGGCAAAGTTTTTAAAAGATGAATTTCGGCACACCTTATTTATGAATCATTATTTCAACTTTTCTACTGTAAAAGTCGTTGGTGGTGTGTAGGGATTAATATCAATACCCAATTGGTTTTTAAAAGCTTGTAAGATTTCTCTTGTAGTAGGTTGCCCACAAGAATCATGAACAACTTGTACCGTCAATCCTTTAACATACTTGTTGTAAGTGTTCTTAACCGTTACTTTGAATGCGTAAGCCATAATCTTAAGAATTTAATAATTTAAACATTAAGTTGATAGAAGTCCGAGATGCGTTCCCAGACGCATTTATTCTCTCGTACCGATTTTTCCTTGTCAAGACGGAACACGCCCACGAAGCGATAGAAGCAGAAACCCAAATCGTCCTCATACCGTAAGAACGTAATGCGGGTTTCTTCTGGGGCTGAAAGCCATTGCTTCAAGTGTTCAGACCGAGTTACGGACTTGTTCTCTTCCTCTGGATATTCATATATGAACATTCCATCTTTTGAAAGCTCGTTATGCCAACGCTTATGGGCTGTGTTTGGCCACCAAATTATTTCATTCTTTTTGCCAGGAACAGCTGCTCCCGAAGCTCGCAGGAAACCACGGTGCTTAGGCTTTGTTCCAAATACCGCCGCAACATCATCCGCCGTGCGTAGGCATTCGTTGTCCTCGACTTTCAGGTAGCCTTTTTGGCGGTGATATTCCACAGTAAGGGTGCTTGCATCATCCCACGGTTTGAAGTTGTCGCCGAGTTCTGCCACGCGTTGCTTTATGAGGTTTACGACATCTGTCACCTGACTGTGTATCTCATCAAGGGGCTTCCAATGAATTACATCCTTGTCGCCTTCACCCTTAGTCACATATCCGCAATCAATGATACGAAGTTCTGAATGTGTCTTGTTGACTATTTCCTCGTTACGGATTTTATCTACCTCCACGTTGTTTTTATGGAATGGCTCATTTATTTCTATGAAGATATTGAGTTGAGGGAGATACAAGTCTGCAAGTGCATACTTGTCTTGTGTCCTTTTGATGTATTGCTGTACGACGAACTTGACACGGTCGTCATCCAACTGATGCCATATTCTGCTTATGACATAGGACTCCGTCTTTTTCTTGCTTATTTTGGCAAACAGACGTTCCATGTATTCTAACTTGAAATCCATATTACTTAGATGTTTAGGGTGTTTGTACTTTTTGTTCCTGCAAACGGAGCAAAAGAAAAGGACACAGCCTTGTCTTTTCGCTCATCTGCTTTAGTTGGTTCTGGTAAAACCTTTAGCCCAAATAAGGAAAAGCAGTCTGCGCCCTTTGCAGGGTACAAACTCACCTTTCGACTTATTATTCGGGGCTATTTTCAATTTACCAGATTTACTAAAGCCAAATAACTTGTCTACAAGTCGCTTGCAATATGTCTTTTATTCTTTGTTATGTCTGTTTCGTAACCTCCTTTTTTGAAAGTTGAACACATATAATTGAGTTCTCGTTTACAAAAATACGGAAAAAGGCCGAACACGCCAAAGAAATTCAAGACAATTCACAGACTACCGTACAAATTTAAGAACAATGTTCTACCATTATTAATTCATAAGCATAAAAATCCAACCATGTGTATATATGATCGGGGGGGGGTAATTTGAGTTTAAGTTAATTGAATATCCGCAACTTTGCCAAGTCTTGTTCTCTATCGGAATGACGGTATGCGAGACATCGGATTGCTTGCGTGTGTTGCAGCAGAATAAGAACTCTTTGCAATATTCTGCAAGTGCTTCGGACTAACCAAGAAATGTATTGCCTATTATACTCGGAACTTCACGAAATTTGCATTTCAAATGTTAAACTTTCCTTATAGCGCGCATTTACTTCTAAATAGCTATTCAAAATTTTGGGTCTTCCGAAATTTGGAGTGATGGATATTGATTGTTGTATATAGATAAGTTATGCGATATAGGCATAACAATCTGTTTCTTAGCTGATTTTTATGTCTCTATGCGTTAAAATACTATTGCCTCTTTCGTGATGATAGATTATAATTTTTGGATATGGGGTATGTTGTCTATCAGTAATATACAGAATCAAACAAATTCCATATTCGCTGATATTCACGCATATAGAGTCATCACTCCAAATATCGGATGAACCAAAATTTTGCCATCAAATTGTGTGCTATTGCGGACTGCAAGTCAAAGTCCGAAGAGGATGTGTAATGGGCTACACGCCCGATGAGGCGAAGAAAGAGACCGAAAAGAACCTCGGAATGAAGCAAAAAAACTTTTCGGAAAAAGTTTAAATGAGTTCAATAATATGCCGAGAGCCAAACGCGGGTTTAGTTGAAAATATGCAACTAAAACAAGTGCCCCGCCCCATCATTTTAACACACCTGCCAGATTGCTTTGCGGAATAGGCCGTTTAGGCCTGCAATATGACCCTTTTCGCCTTGCGATACAGGCCATTTTAGAATGCAAAATAGCCTATATTACAAACTCCTGAGTATCAAGGAATTGCATAGTCGATGTATTCCACATTCCGTTAACATAAAAATGTTAAGACGATTCTGCCGCCACAATGGAAGCAAGGTTCCAGTCATGGCACGCGCACACAGGATGGCGAGAGGCAAGAAGAATATCTGGCATGCAGGCAGGCGCGACAAGACTCAATTGGGGACAACCGGCCGGAGACAGATGCCGGATTTAGGCAATTTGGGCGAAGCCGACAAAAAAGACGGCCAAAGTTGCGGACTTTGGCGTATTTTTCCTTATCTTTGTAGGACTTAAAAAAGACGCACAAACTAAAACCAACCAATTATGGAAAACAACGAACAGCTTATCGCCCTCTGCGAGGCAAAGGCGAGACAGTGGCTAACCCCAGCTTTCGACACTGAGACACAAAAGTCTGTACAAGAAATGCTCGGCAAGGAAGACAAGACCGACCTCATTGAAAGCTTCTACAAAGACCTGGAGTTCGGCACGGGCGGACTACGCGGCATCATGGGGGCCGGCACCAACAGAATGAACATTTACACCGTGGGCCTGGCCACGCAGGGCTTCGCCAACTATCTGCGCAAGAACTTCGCCGGACGCGATTGCATTTCTGTGGTTGTCTGCCACGACTGCCGCAACAACAGCCGCCTGTTCGCCGAGACCGTGGCCAACGTGTTCTCTGCCAACGGCATAAAGGTCTATCTTTTTGACGACATGCGCCCCACGCCAGAGTGCTCGTTCGCCATCCGCCATCTGAAATGCCAGGCAGGCGTGAACGTGACTGCAAGCCACAATCCGCGCGAATACAACGGCTACAAGGCATACTGGGAAGACGGCGCACAGGTGCTTGCGCCCCACGACACGGGCATAATAGACGAAGTGAACAAGGTGAAGATTGCCGATGTGAACTTTGAAGGAAACAAAGAACTGATTAACATCATCGGCGAGGAGATTGACAAAATATATCTTGACCGCATCAAGGAAATATGCATTGACCCGGAAGTCATCAAGCGCCAGAAAGACCTGAAGATTGTATATACCCCGCTCCACGGCACCGGCATGACGCTCATACCGCGCTCGCTGAGCCTCTGGGGCTTTGAGAACGTGCACTGCGTAAAGGAGCAGATGGTGAAGAGCGGCGACTTCCCGACGGTGGTGTCGCCGAACCCCGAGAACGGCGAGGCTCTCACCCTGGCTCTGCGCGACGCAAAGGAAATGGACGCCGACATCGTGATGGCCAGCGACCCTGACGCCGACCGCGTCGGGATGGCCTGCAAGAATGACAAGGGAGAATGGATTCTCATCAACGGTAACCAGACCTGCCTGCTCTTCCTCTACTACATCATCACCAACCGCAAGGCAAAGGGGCTGATGAAGGAGGGCGACTTCATCGTGAAGACCATCGTCACAACAGAGGTAATCAAGAAAATAGCCGACAAGCAGAACATCGAGATGCGCGACTGCTACACCGGCTTCAAGTGGATTGCCAGAGAGATCGCTCTCTCGGAAGGCAAGCAGCAATACATCGGCGGCGGCGAGGAGAGCTACGGATTCTTGGCCGAGGACTTCGTGCGCGACAAGGACGCCGTGTCAGCATGCTCTCTGCTGGCCGAGATCTGCGCCTACGCAAAAGACAACGGCAAGTCGCTCTACGACATCCTCATGGACATCTACATCGAGTACGGATATTCGAAAGAGTTCACCGTCAACGTTGTAAAGCCCGGAAAGAGCGGCGCCGACGAGATAAAGCAGATGATGGCAGACTTCCGCAGCAACCCTCCGCAGGAACTTGGCGGCAGCCCCATCACCGTATGGAAGGACTACCAGTCGCTTGAGCAGACCTGTGCCGACGGCACAAAGTCAAAAATCGACATGCCGACCACGAGCAACGTGCTGCAGTGGTTCTGCGAGGACGGCACAAAGGTTAGCGTGCGCCCGTCGGGAACTGAGCCTAAGATAAAATTCTACATCGAGGTGAAGGACAGCACTATGAAATGTCCCAACTGCTACACCCGGTGCGAAAACGGCGCGGTGGAGAAAATCGAGGCTGTCAAGAAGTCGCTGAACCTCTAAGGGCCAAGCTTTTTATGCAAACAGAGGAAACAAGGCGCACCGCTTTGCATGGTGCGCCTTGTTTCCTTTTTTTCTGGCACATTGCGCGAGAACTGCAGGCGGCCTCCCCGGAGGGCCTGAGCCACCGCAGTCAGTTGGAGCCAATGTAGAGAAATACCATTCCGAGCAAAACAAGGGCAAGGTCAACGGCCTTGGCCTTGAGGTTCTTCTCATGGAACGCCACCGCACCAAACAGAAAGCTTACAACCACACTGCCCCGCCTTATCATCGACACAATACTGATCATGGCACCTGGAACGGACAATGCGTAGAAATATACAAAGTCGGCCGCGCTCAAGAAAACGCTGATAAAGAAGATGCTCCAGTGCCAATGGAACGGCGTGGAGCTGTGCCTGCGCGGAAACCATATCAGCAGAAGCATCGCCCCCATCATCAGGCACTGGTAAATATTGTACCAACTCTGGACAACCATCTGGTCGAGTCCGATGCCGCCTTTGCCTGCCGGCGCCATCAGATACTTGTCGTACAGTCCGCTCACAGCCCCCAACGCAGCTGCGGCGACAATCATCCAGATCCAGCCGTTTGTCTTGAAGTCGATGCCCTCCCTCCTGCCGCTGCGGCTCAACATGAAGAAAGATGCCACCGCCAACAGCACTCCGACCCACTGCCACAAATTAAGACGCTCGCCGAAAAACAAAAACGCACCGACCAGAACCATGACCGGCCGCGTGGCGTTTATGGGGCCGACAATGGTCAGCGGAAGATTCTTCATGCCGAAATATCCGAACACCCAGCTGCTCAAAACAATGCAGCTCTTAAGCAGGACATACTTGTGGACTTCCCAACCGCCCGCAGGCACATAGAATATCGAGCCATCGAGCACTGTCGTAGAAGTGCTTAAGACAATCAGCGGCAGGAATATCAAAGAACAGAACAGGGTGTTCAGGAACAGAACCGGCAGCACGGCGTTGTCAAGCAGCGCCTCCTTCTTGAAGGCGTCATAAAAGCCCAGCAGCGCAGCCGACAAAAATGCGAATATCAACCACATAGCCTAAATTTGAAAATCAATACTTTATGTCTTCCAGAAACAGTGCATGACCCGGCACCGACTCTCCGGCCTCCGTGCGGCGGCCGCTCTCTATCACCGCCTTGAAGCCGTCAAGCGTCAGTCGGTGTCTGCCCACTTCGATTAGGGTGCCCACAATGGCACGCACCATGTTGCGCAAAAAACGGTTGGCACTAATCTCAAAATACCATTCGCCCGGCGCCACACAATACCACCCGGCAGACACCACATCACACAAAGTCGTTCCGACGTCAGAGTTGCTTTTGCAGAAAGCGCCAAAATCATCGTAGGCCAAAAGCGTACCTGCCGCCTCGTTCATCAGACTGAAATCAAGGCCGTAATGAACCTCCCAGGAATAGTGCCGGGCAAAAGGATTCTTTCTCTGATGGACATAATAGCGGTAAGTGCGCCGTGTCGCGCTGAAACGCGCATGTTTGTTTTCGCCAACCTGCTCAATCTTGCTTATCGAGATGTCACAGGGCAGGAATCTGTTCAGCTTGTAAACGAGATCCGCACAATCCACATCCGCATCCGTGTCAAAGTGAGCGACCATGCAGCGCGCATGAACGCCGGTGTCTGTCCGCCCGGCGCCGACGACGGCAGTGCTTCTGCGCAGCAGGACCGAAAGAGCCTTCTCTATCTCAGCCTGCACGGTGTTTCCGTTAGGCTGTATCTGCCACCCGTGGTAGCGTGTGCCGTCATAACTCAATGTCATAAAATAGCGCATAGTCTTATTCGCGTGCTAAAAGATTCCGGTTAAAGTAATTCTGAAGGCAAACTGATAAAAGTTGTCGCCCCATGCTCCGCAAGAAACTCCTTGTCGCGGAATCCCCACAGAACGCTGACACAAGGCAAGCCACAGTTTCTGGCAGTGGCAATGTCCACGTCGCTGTCGCCAATGTAAACAGCGTTTGACTTTTGCACGCCCAGCTGCCGCAAGGCTTCTTCAACGGAGTCGGGAGCCGGCTTCCTGCGTATGTCATCGCGCTCACCTATCGCCACTTCTACAAGACCGCCAAAGAAATAGTCGCAAAGCTCGCGTGTGGCGGCATAGAACTTGTTGCTTACAACGGCGACACGCTTGCCCCTGCGCCTCAGCTCTGTGAGCATTTCAATTATGCCGGGATAGGGTTTCGTTGAGTCCTGCGAGTGCTTCAGGTAATATTCCCTGAATGTTTTATATGTAATATCAAACTTGGGGTTCTCTTGTCCGCCAGGAACAGCAAGCTGCATAAGCCTGAGCACACCGTTGCCGACGAAACGCCGGACCTCATCCGCCGAACGCTCCGGAAGCCCGTTTGTCCTCAAGGCAAAATTAGTGCATGCCGTAAGGTCGTCCAGAGTTGAAAGCAATGTACCGTCAAGGTCAAAAACATAAACATCATATTCTTTCATCTTCTGCTCCTTTTAATCATTGTCCGTATCTTATTGTTAAACTCTCCACAGGCCATGACTTGCTCAATATTCACTCGCATTCTACGCCTCCAGCAATCCACGTCACCCGAGCCATGAACGGCCTGTCTACACCTTGCCCCTTTGTCACATAAAACAGGATCCATGGACAACCAGTCATCAATAGACAAGACGCACAACATCGACGGACAGTACAGGTGGCGCGCAATGATTTCCTCGGCAATCCCCGCAGGCAGATCCGTCGGCGCAATACCGTCCTTTTGCAACATTTGCGAATAAAAACGCTGAGTCTTTCTGTGATCGCTTCTCCACCAGACACGCAGCGGTGGCATCCCAAGCGTGGAAATTGTCGCAACACTCAGATACCGGTTGGCGTTAAGCGGCGTGAATTCCAGACCAGGCATCTTGGGCTTTACCTGTATGTCAAAAGCCAACATACGCAGGTCTCGCAATACAGGGGCTATAATCTCTGGTATTTTCCCCATGCCATCGGCACACACGAGCAGCGTGGTGTCGCTAAAGATGCCTGAAAGATTACGGAAGCCGCATTCAGCCCAGAGACTGTTGTTGCGCTGGAAATAATAATCATAATACAAACGCATGAACGCCCCTCTGTCATCGTCGCTCAAGGCATTATAGACAAATTCCCTGTAAGCATAAATCCTCGGATGATACATGCCTGACCTGAGAGCGTCTTCAACAAACAAAACGTTTTCAACCAAACGGAGCAATCCGTCGCGAATCCAAATGCTGTTCTCGTCTGTCCTGCCGGAAAAGTATTCGTTAATCTTGGCTTGTGTGTCATAATCATGCCTCAACTCGTACATTCCATACCGCCGGACATCAAGAAAGTGAGTCTTGACATATTGGGAATGTGCGCCAAAGAGCCTGTTCAGCAGGGTGTCATTGATAAAAGGCTTTGTAAAGAACTCCTTTCTGAACTTCAATCCACACTGTTCTATTTCACCTGGCGAATATGGCAACGATGGTATAAAATGCCCCAACACCCCGTTTGTCGCCGAACCGTTGAGCACCCAGTTCAAGAAATATTCTTTGACATTGTTCAAGCAAACTCCGTCGAAGTATTTACCGATATGCTGGAAACGCCTTTGCCACCAATTGTTACCACTTCGGCTTGCAGCGTGCCAATCGCAGACAGGCACTTCAAGTTTCTTTCCAAACTTATGCTGTTCGTCAGGTTTCACACCGACGTTCAGCCCGTGAACGAACAGTTTGGGATTCATCCAAACCTCAACACTGTGCTCCGCGATGCGTTCAGAGACATCACACATAAGGAAAATGCCTTTAGAACGTGCATATTCACTTGTCCTTTCCAATTGCATATGCAAATGGTACTGCACGTAATAAATAAAATCGGCGTCAGCCTTGTTTGCCTCAAGAAATGTATCGACCAGCTTGTCGTCATAGGAAGAAAGATCCGGCCACTTGTGAAAATCATGAGTGGAATTCAATTTCGACAATATGCAAAACGCAGCATAAGCAGGAAGCCAATATGAATTTGAACTGACAAAACGCTTGTAATCGTCATCGTTCTCCACAAACGTCCTGCCGCCTGTAAACAAATGATGCAAATAAGACAATTTCAGCTTCCTCACAGACTCAGCATCAATTACATCCGTCATGCCAAGTTCCGCAAAACGGTTACGGAATTCTGACAGCAAGGCACTGTCTGACTGTGCGCCGACAGCCTCGAGGTCGATATAAACAGGGTCTATTGCATGAACAGAAATGACGCTGAGTGGAGTTGATCCGGTTCCAGCATATTCACCAATGTCATTTATCGGCTGCAGCGACAGAACTTTCATGCCTGTACGCTCCGCCCAATCCACAACAAGTTTTAAAAGTCCAAAATCTCCTGCGCCGCAAGAATGCCCGCCAATAAGCGAAAGAACAGACAATGAAACACCTGAAGCCCGCCATGCTTGGGCTTTGGTTCTGAACATTCCTCCATTTATGACATGAACGACCTGGTCATGTGGTCCACGACAGTCGTATGAACGATTGTCTCCATCCTCCCAATCAAGCAAATCTCCAGTTTCATTATCAACCGTCACATATTTATATTCAAAGTACGCTCCAACCGCCACGGCATTTACAGACAACACCCACATGGATTGTCCGGCATATTGCATCATAATATAGCGCGAGGCATTCCAACTTCCCAAAGCCGGATGACTGCCGCACAATGCCACAGACTGCCCCTTGCGCAATTGCGGTGCTGACACATAGAAAAGCAATGTCCTGCCATACAGTACGATTTGTTTGAGCGCAAACCGCTCGCTCAAGACTCCGTGAACTGACGTTTGGTAAGCGTTAGTGAAAAGATATAGTTCGTCAGGAATATCACGCCAGGCGTCATTCATAACATAAGACAAGGATTGCCTGAATGGCACAAGCCTGGGAATAAGGCCCCATTCGCGTCTTGTCACTTTTCCATCGCTGTTTCTGACCTCGTAAATATATTTGAACAACGTTATCCTGTCACCTGAAGAATCCAATGCCATCGATTCAATCCACCAATACCGACCGTCATCGGTATTCATTGGTATTTCAATTCGCCGCATCTTTCCCTTGGAAGTCACATACTCAATGGTAACATATAATTGTTCTCCCCATCGGGTTATGTACTGCAGGCAAAATCTAAGTTTCATCCATCAAAATCAATTTTGTCAATGCAAAATTACAAAATTATGTGTTACAAAAGGCATGTTTCACTTGAAAGTATCAAATTGGAGATAAAGAATAATGCGTCATCAACCGGGCAACACACCAACGACATAAAAGGCATCCTAAATATAAGATTGCTACTCATCTGTCGTTTTAAGAATAACGCTTGTCGCTCCTATGGTAAATAGTGTTCCGTTTTCTATCACACGCTTCTCTCTGTCACCCAGAATTTCGTTATTGACAAAAGTTCCGGTATTGCTTGGCCCATCGCGAAGAACATAGCGCAGACGATGATTTTTGTCATAGCCAACATTAATTATGCAATGTCTCGTATCAATGCTGGGGTCGTTTGTCTCAATTGGCGTATTGATATTGTTGCCTTTCATATAACGTCCAATAACATTATCACCCAACTTAAGAGGAATGACCTGCTTATAATGGAACACGTTTTCAATGACGACAATTGCGCCAAAATCACTGTCCTGCAAATTATCATCAACATTCTCGTCTTTTTGCAAAGCACGCAACTTGGACGTTCCTATCCTTATGCCGAATTGTTTGCCGCAAGCATCGCATACGAAAACCAGAGACTGCCCCTGGTCATATTTCGTCTCATCGAAAACAATATAATTATCGCATTTGGGGCATCTTATTCTTTTCATTTCTTAATCTTATAAACCCAAGCTTGTTCAAAATACCTGTTTCCTTTTTTTGAAAGCAATGTGTCGAAAGCATCCGACTCTTCCCCATAATTGCCGTAAACGACTCTCACTATGTCATTGCTTATATAGACACGCGCTCCGTTAACCCCATTATTATCTAATTCTTCTACAAATGCCTTTGCATTTTTTGAAGTAATGCGGCTGGCAAGAACAATACAATACCTATATTCGCTTTTTTCAATCGGCTTCTTTTCATTTACCTCTACTTTTTCGCACACTGTCTCATTTTTCTCTTTATGAGCAGTGTCTGCCATAGCAACAGCATTCACCTGATCATTTTGACGCGCACCAATCTGTCCGGCGCCAGTGGTCTCCACGGATTTGTTTTCCACAATACGCTGGAATCCTGCAACATTCACATTCGGATGATAACTGTTTGATATCGGCGGAGCAATAAGCAAGAAGCATATTACAGCTGCCGCCGCAGCAACAATATTTCGAATCCATGACACTTTGATTTTTATAAAATCCTTATCGATGGAATCGAGAGCTTCAACAGCAGACAGGACATCCTCTTTTTCTTTTAGAATTTGCTTTTTGTCCAGGATTTTCGTGGCATCTCCCTCGGCTGTCACATTGGTGCTCTTCATCTCGAAAGCCCCCAAGCCATATAGCCATGGCGTCAAAACTCCAGCCTCACATGGCTCGAACTGCATACCGCCATCCTCGCCAAGATATAAAACGCCGAGATCGTTCAGCTCGTAACTTCCTTCATTCTGAATGTGTTGCTTCAGCTCGTTGACTTCGCTTTCTATCTTGCCCACCGCATCGGGATAACTTATGTCGTAGGCTTCGACATACGACTGTGCCAAAAGCGAGTCGTTCATTTTGAGATGCGGATTAAAGCCCAACGTCCTCAATGGGGGCAGAAAGAGCCTCTCTTCCTCATCATAATGCGCAGGCACGTGATGAGCGACAAATCCTCCCAAACCAGGAACGATGACACATTCATATTTGAGAAGTAAAATCTCTATATGTTTTTCCAATTTTATCACAAATGCAAAATTACATGATTTTCACGAAACCGACAAGCAAATTAAATACAAAATAATAAAAACGTTTCTCATTTCAAATATATTTATTACATTTGCAACGCTAAAATATTCTTGAAATCATGGAGTATATTGAAACAGAAATAAAAGGGGTGTTTATTCTGGAGCCTAAGGTTTTTAAGGATTCCAGGGGATATTTTTTTGAGGCATGGAAGCGTGAGGAATTTGAAAACATTGTGGGCAAAGTCAATTTCATACAAGATAACGAGTCGAAATCGAGCTATGGTGTGCTCCGCGGGCTTCATTATCAGAAAGGAGCATTTTCTCAAGCCAAGCTGGTACGTGTCATAATGGGGTGCGTGTTAGACGTAGCTGTTGACTTGCGCAAAGACAGCGATACATTCGGAAAATATGTGATGGTTGAATTAAGCGGCGAAAACAAGCGCCAGTTGTTCATTCCCCGCGGCTTTGCCCATGGCTTTTTGGTCAAGAGCAAAGAGGCGGTGTTTACTTATAAGGTAGACAATGTGTACGCGCCTCAGGCTGAAGCAAGCGTCAGATTTGACGACCCCGACCTGGGTATCAAATGGCCAATTGACCCGTCATCAGTCATTCTGAGTCCCAAGGACATGGACGGCACGCCTTTCAAGGATGCAGAATTCTTTTGAAAACAATCATAAAGCAATCTTAAAATGAATGTTGCAATTGTCGGTACAGGATATGTCGGACTTGTATCTGGGGCTTGTTTTGCAGACACTGGCGTAAACGTGACATGCGTTGACGTTAATGAAGAAAAAATCAAGTCGCTGCAGAACGGCATAATACCAATATATGAGCCGGGGCTAGATGAGCTTGTCTTGAAGAACTCACGCGCAGGCAGGTTAACGTTTACAACAGACCTGGCGTCTGTCCTGAATGAGCAGGAGATTGTCTTTTCTGCCGTAGGAACTCCGCCAGACGAAGACGGAAGCGCAGATTTGAATTATGTGCTGGAGGTGGCCAGAACCATTGGACGGAATCTTAACAAATATATTGTCGTCGTGACCAAAAGTACCGTACCGGTGGGAACGGCCGGAAAAGTGCGCGACACAATTCAGGCAGAACTTGACAAACGCGGCGTGAGAGTAAAATTCGATGTGGCAAGTAACCCTGAATTTCTGAAAGAAGGCAACGCTATCAAGGATTTCATGTCTCCCGACCGTGTTGTCGTCGGGGTTGACAGTGAGCAGGCGCGCAAAATAATGACAAAGCTGTACAAGCCGTTTCTGGTCAACAACTTCCGTGTCATATTCATGGACATACCGTCTGCAGAAATGACCAAGTATGCGGCAAACTCTATGCTCGCCACGAGAATTTCATTTATGAACGATATTGCCAATCTGTGCGAACTTGTGGGCGCCGATGTGAACATGGTGCGTGCCGGCATCGGGTCTGACACCCGCATCGGAAGAAAATTCCTATATGCTGGCTGCGGCTATGGCGGCTCATGCTTTCCCAAAGACGTCAAGGCACTCATCAAGACTGCCGACGACAACGGCTACTCGATGGAAGTGCTCAAAGCCGTTGAGCGCGTGAACGAGAGGCAAAAGGGGATTCTGTTTGACAAGCTCCGCCGGGCATACGGCGGTGAAAGCCTCAAGGGGAAAACCATCGCACTGTGGGGGCTGGCGTTCAAGCCTGAGACCGACGACATGAGGGAGAGCACGGCACTTGTCATCATACGCCTGCTCCTTGAGGCCGGTTGCATTGTCAGGGCCTACGACCCTGTCGCAATGAAAGAATGCAGGCGCATCATGGGCGACAGAATCACATACAGCAAGGATCTGTATGACGCGACTCTCAACGCCGACGCACTGCTGCTGCTGACAGAATGGAAAGAATTCCGCCTGCCGGCCTGGATGGTAATCAAAAAATCAATGAGACGGCCATTAATTATCGACGGGCGCAACATTCTTGACTCAGAGGAACTGGCAGAAGCCGGTTTTGAATATCATTGTATTGGCAAATGACCATGTCACGCATAAGCACAATCATGCTGCTTGCCGTTTCCCTGTTGGCCACATCTTGCCATCAAGAGAGAGCCGGCTTGCAGACAGACGGCGGCCGTGGCGGCGACAAGGCAAAAAAGATGTTTCAAGGAATCTGGATTGACATGGATTCTGAAAACATTGTGTTCAAAGTTGAGGGCGACTCCATCTTTTATCCCGACAACACCGCCCTGCCTGCCGTCTACAAGATTGTCGCCGACACGCTGATAATCGGCAACAAGGGGTTGCGCTATCCCATCCGAAAGCAAACGGACAATGCATTCTGGTTCACGAACCCTGCCGGTGAGACCATCAGACTGAAAAAGGGTGACAACTCCAACAACGAGCTGGCATTTGCCGACGACAAGCCGCAGGTGCTGACGCTGGCAAGTGTTTTGAAGAAAGACACCGTAGTTATGTATGAGGGTGAGCGCTACCACTGCTATGTGGCGATAAACCCCACAAAATATAAAGTCGTAAGAAAGTCGTTCAATGACGACGGCGTCGAGATATCAAACATCTACTACGACAATATAATACACGTCAGCGTGTTTCACGGGGCGGAGAAGCTGTACTCCCGAGACTTCAGAAAGTCCATGTTCGCAAAGTTCGTGCCAAAGAACTTCCTGTCACAGGCCGTGCTGAACGACATTGACTACAACAAGACAGACAAAGACGGAATACACTTCAACGTCACCTTGTGCATTCCAGATGTGGCCAGCTGCTATTTGCTGGATGCGAACATCTCGTTTGCCGGAAAGATGACACTTGAAGTGAAAGAATACTGACGGAATCACTTTGCGGAAGCCTCATCGAGCCATGCGTCAATCAGCCTTCGGGCTATCGACAGCTTCTCCGGCATCTGGGGCATGTCGTCTATGCCGAACCACGCGCCGGCGCTTAGCTCAGACTTCTGCAGCCTCAATGTGCCGCCCGCATAGTCAGCGTTGAAGCCTATCATCAGGCCGCAAGGATACGGCCACGGCTGGCTTCCGAAATAGCGCAGGTTCTTTATCTCGAGTCCTGTCTCCTCCTTCACCTCGCGGTGCACCGCCTCCTCGAGAGTCTCGCCTGTCTCAACAAAACCGGCCACGAGGCCGAAGAAACTGCCCCTGAAGTTCTTGGCATGCACCAGCAGAACGTCCTTGCCGCGGTGAACCAGGACAATGACCGCAGGCGAAAGCTGCGGCCACACCTCTTTCCCGCACTTGCTGCAGATCTTGCTGATGCTCGTGTGCATCTTCATCCCGGCGCCGCAAGCTCCGCAGAATCTTGAGTTCTCGTCCCAGTAGACAAGTTCGCGGCACTTCCCCGCTAGTTTATATAATGTGTAAGGAAGCCTATAGTAACTTTGCCTGAGGTCGCACAGCTCATATCTCCCGCCGCCGTCCAGCGGATCCTGCACTCTCCAGGCGGCCGCCTCCGCGCCGTCAGGGGCGGTCACGCTAATCACGTTCGACACGGGCGGCAAATCCGCCGGAGGCTCCTCGCCCCGGGGTACGGCGTATGTTCCATCGGCCAGCCGCTCAAGCATGACCCCGTTGCGACAGAATATGAAATGATACCTCTTCATCGGCACAGTCCGTTATTTTTTTGCGCGTGTGCTAAAGATAGAATTCCGAAAGCAAGTCATTGCAAGCGCCGCCGCCAAGCGCCATCTCATCCGCCACAGCACGCTGCGGCGTCTTTCTATAGGCCAGCAGCACGCGCTTCGGCGCTTTTCCCTCCGCCGTCCTGACAAGGCAGCTCCGCCGCAAGAAGAGACCTGCAAACGCAGCCGCCTCCTCAGCCCTCCCGAGGCTGTCTGACGGAATTATCAGAGAGAACTCGCCGCCCGGCGAGAGCAGCCTGGCGGCATGGCGGAACAGCTCGCCGCAGCCGAGTGAGTCCGTGTGGCGGGCCAGCGTCCGCCTCGCGTCGGCACACCTCAGCGAGCCGCTGAAGTAAGGTGGGTTGCAGACTATCGCGCCGAAGCTACCGCCCTCATAGCGCTGCAGGGCGCAATGCTTGACAGCCACCCTGCCGGCAAAGGGGGAGCAGGCGGCGTTGTCAGTCGCCTCCTCCGTCGCGCCGGCGTCGATGTCAATCGCCGTCACGGCAGCCAGCGGATAGCGCTGCGCCATCATCAGTGCCACGACCCCCGTGCCCGTGCCGACGTCAAGAACGCTTGCGCCGGCCGTCTCCGGCAGCTCCGCCCAGGCTCCGAGCAGCACAGAGTCCGTGCCGACCTTCATCGCGCACTGCTCCTGCCTCACGGTGAACCTTTTGAAGCTGAAAAAACTGTTTGGCATACTAACCTTTTTTCATAAAATCCAACTCACGCCTCCCCGGACACGGGAAAGCGCCGACAAGACACAGCCGACTGAACACTTACGCCCCGCCGGCCCGCAGCGCCGCCTCCGCCCGCTCCAGGTCCTCGGGCGTATCGATGCCCACGGTCTCAACGTCCGTCAGCCCCACCTTTATCCTGTAGCCGTTCTGGAGCCAGCGCAGCTGCTCCAGGCTCTCGGCCAGCTCCAGCGCCGACGGCGGCAGCTCCGCCACCTCGTCGAGCACCTCCCTGCGGTAGGCATACAGCCCGACGTGCCTCAGGAATGGGAAAGCGGCGGGCCAGCCCGCAGGCTCCACGCCGCGCACAAAGGGTATCACGCTGCGGCTGAAGTAGAGCGCGAAGCCGTCGTTGTCGACAACGATTTTCGGCGAGTTCGGATTCCTTATCGCCTCCGCGTCGCCGCCAAAAGGCTTGCCCAGCGTGGCTATCTGCGCCCTGGCGTCGGAAAAGCAGCCGCACACCGCGCGGATCTGCTCCGGGGCGACGAATGGCTCGTCGCCCTGGATGTTGACCACCACGTCGCAGCGCACCCCCAGCCGCGCCGCCGCCTCGCACACCCTGTCCGTGCCGCTGCGGTGGCTGTCCGACGTCATCACGGCTCTGCCCCCAAAGGCGGCCACAGCCTCAAATATCCTCCTGTCGTCAGTGGCCACGAAGACCTCGTCTATAGCCACCGACGCGCGCTCGTAGACCCACTGAACGACAGGCTTGCCGCCGAGCGGCGCCAGCGGCTTGCCCGGAAAGCGCGACGAGGCGTAGCGCGCCGGTATAATCCCAATGAATTTCATGTCCAGACTGTAATTGCCCAAAATACTTATTAAACAACTTTTCTCCGAGGCCCCGGAAAGCGGCGCACTGACGCGCGCCCCGCCGTCGGACTCCTTCGTTTTGCAAAATTACGGAATATCGACGGAACAAACGAACAAATACGGCAATTTTACGCGTCGGGGGCCGAGATTTTCAAGCAGGGCGAGAGAAAATCGCGGAAGCTGGGCAGAAAGAACGCAACCTAAATTCAACGAGTGTATGTATAGACAAAACACAACGGTACTTCTTCAATGTGGAGATGCTGTTGCCGTTGATTTACTTCTGTCGAAACAAAACACCTTGAAATTCTCTCATTATTTATATGCGTGAATAACTCCGCTTGTGCAGTGGTTCAGGCAGAAAGCAAATGAATGGAGAAACGGTTTAGAGATTGCTTCTACAAGACAAGATAAGATAAAGGATTGAAAATGTAGAATA
This sequence comes from uncultured Prevotella sp., assembly GCA_944320305.1. Lineage (GTDB taxonomy): Bacteria > Bacteroidota > Bacteroidia > Bacteroidales > Bacteroidaceae > Prevotella. The sequence goes on from CALUGW010000040.1 coordinate 168,753, forward strand.
CACTCAAAAATCACTTCAAAAACAAATAAAAGCATTAAAAGATAGGGGATTATCGGAAAAATCCTCTATTTTTGTAATCGGATTGAGGTAACTCTCGTCCGAAACATATGAGAAAAAGAAGAAGCGGTATGCTTATCTTGTAAGTTGGAAACGTAGGAAATTTCGGACTTGGTACAAGAGATGGCATAGTGGTTCTCACGCTATAGCGTGGGCTGCTATTATCATATCTGTGCCAAAGGTTTCCTACGACCTCCAACTTAGACGTGGTAGCATTGCAGTTCCACGCTCTTGCATTTTATAACCGCCTGTAAAGGGACTGACAGGCATTGAATAAGACATCGTACATGGAACAACAATTTTGTCAAAGTTGCGGCATACCCCTGACTGATGAGAACAGAGGAATCAATGCCGATGGAAGCCGTAGCGAGGATTATTGCGTCTATTGCTACAAAAACGGCAAGTTCACCCAAGAGTTCACAATGAGCCAGATGATAGAGTTCTGCCTGCAATTCTTAGGCCAATGGAACGCGCAGGCTGGATGTAAAATGACTCCCATACAAGCGAAGGAACAAATGTTCCAACACTTTCCGCACCTGAAACGGTGGAAAATGAAAGATGAACGGACACTGACGGAAAAAGCAACCCACTTGCTTGCCCAATGCGAAAACGTAACCGTCGCTTCCATTGACGCCAACGGCTATCCTCGCCCTGTGCAGATGTCCAAGATTGGGGCTAAAGGATTCCATGAGGTTTGGATGGCGACAAGTGCAAATTCCGTGAAAGTGAATGATTTTAAGGCAAACAGTAAGGCTGGGCTTTGTTACGACCAGTACGGGGATGGCGTTGCCCTGCGCGGTACGGTAGAAATCGTCACGGATGATGCCATCCGCAAGGATATGTGGCAGAACTGGTTCATTCATCATTTCCCCGGCGGACCGAGCGACCCCAATTACGTGCTTCTGCATTTCATTGGCACGGAAGCCACCTTTTGGATAAATGGCGAATTTTCTCACTCCAACATCTGATGTTTATGAAAACTATCGTGCCTGACACTCAAAACATAGCCGCTTGCGGTCTTTATTGTGGGGCCTGCCGTAGGTACCTGGCGGAGAAATGTCCCGGATGCAAGCAAAATGAAAAGGCAACTTGGTGTAAAATCCGCTTATGTTGCCAAGAAAACAAGTTCAATACTTGTGCTGAATGCTCCCATGATGTCAAGGAATGCAAGTTGTTTTCCAACTGGATAGGCAAGGTTTTCGCATTCCTGTTTAATTCTGACCGCCCCGCTTGCATTCGCTATATCAAGGAACGAGGTGAACAAGCCTTCGCCGAAGAGATGACCAAACGTAAATGTCAAACCATTAAAAGAAAATGAACATGAAGAACGAGGTATTATATCTGTTGTTAAACAATTATGCCGACCATGAGTCTGTATTCTTGGCATCGGCTGTTGCTTGTGACGAACGCTGTATAAAAGAGAATCCAAAATACATAAACAAAGTCGTAGCCCCTACATTGGATGCTGTGCGCTCATGCAGTGGTTTCCATACCTTACCCGACTATTCTTTTGAAACGATGCCCGATGATTATGCCGCATTGGTGCTCATTGGAGGTTTTGGTTGGCTCGACGAAAAAGAGGCGGATAAAGTCGTGCCGATTGTCCGCAGTGCCATAGAGAAAGGGATTATTGTAGGAGCAATCTGCAATGCAGCTTCTTTCCTTGCCAAACACGGTTTCTTAAACGAGATAAGACATACGGGAAACGGCTTGGAACAGCTACAATTGTGGGGAGGAGACAACTATACCAATAAGGCGGGTTATGTGAACGGGCAAGCCGTATCCGACAATCGTGTCGTAACGGCAAACGGCACTGGTTATTTGGAATTTGCCAAAGAATTATTGTTGCTGCTGGAGAATGATACTCCTGAAAAGATTGATATGTTCTACCGTTTCAACAAAGTGGGATTGGTGGCAATGATGAAGGAAATGCAACAAAAATAGCAAGTATGCTTGCAACTCTGATTTCATCGAATTCGTATGTTCGCAAATAGCTGACGCAGGCGACGTGTTTTCGCGCAAGATGTTTGGAGATTTAGTGATTTACGTGGACAAGAAACCTATTTTTGAGGATTTGGGAATGGTCGCCGTCTGGTGCGGGTATTACGACGGTAATGTGAAGTCGCGACGTGTGATGGATAAATGCAGCTTCCGTTTCCCTCATACAGAAGAAGGCAAGACTTCTCCGCTTGGTGATGTCCGCACTGAACATTTCATGAGACTGCCAAAAGAGGAATGGCTGAGAAACATCTAAGGAAGATTGAACAATGACGAAACAAGAATATCTCAAACAAGTCACAATAGGGAATGTGTCCGAATTGTCCGGGCTTATTGAATTGAAAGAATACGACCCGGCATGGGCCGCATTATACGAAGCGGAGAGGCAAAAGATAAACAATGCCCTGAGGCGGAACGGAATTATAATAGAGCATGTCGGCTCCACCTCCGTGCCTGGCCTGTGCGCCAAACCAATTATAGACATCCTTCTTCTCGTTGAAGACTCCTCCGATGAGGACTCGTATGTACCGGAATTGGAGAAAGCCGGATATGCCATGAGGGTAAGGGAGCCGGATTGGTACGGACACAGAATGCTGAAAGGCACTAATCCTGAAGTCAATCTTCATGTATTTTCCATCGGTTGCGGCGAAGCGCAGCGGATGCTTGATTTCCGAGATTGGTTACGGACACATGAGGCAGACCGCAACCTCTATGCCGACACAAAGAGATGCCTTGTGCAGAAAAGATGGAAATACCTTCAGGATTATGCCGATGCCAAGTCGGGAGTTGTGCGTGAAATATTCAAGCATATAGTGCTAACTTACAGAATCTGCCGACTAACAGAGCCTTATATCCCAGAGATGCAAGCACTGTTCCACGACACCATTATTACTATCAATTCCAAAGACTACGCCAAAGAGGAAGTAGAAGATTGGGCTTCCTGTGGAAACAGTATTTGGCATTGGAAAGAACTACTTGCAAAGAAAGATTATATTGGCGTGCTTGACGGCCACGGCAGGGTTATCGGCTTTTCTTCCATGAATGCAGAAGGCTACCTGCACTCCATGTTTGTTCACAAGGACTGGCAAGGAAAAGGTGTGGCAACCTTGTTGCTCACGGAAGTGGAGAAAATGGCCCATAGTTATAGCGTACATAAAATAAGCGTTGAAGCGAGCATCACCGCACGGCCTTTCTTTGAGAAGCGTGGCTATAAGGTAGTGAAGGAACAGAAGGCGAAAGCTTACCGGCTTTATCTGAGAAACTTTGTGATGGAGAAAACTTTATGAACATAATGAAATCCCTCATAATCTGGCTTTGCTTTATCCCTGTGGCAATCCTCAATGGAGGGTTGAGGGAATACGTATTGGCTAAAGCCATCACCGAAGAATGGGCATTGCCTATTAGCGGGATTACATTAAGCGTGTGTATTTTCCTGACAACTTGGCTTCTGTTGCCCTTGGTAACAAAAGCCATTACCTCCAAAGATTGCTGGCTGGTTGGGATATGCTGGGCCGCTCTAACTATTGCTTTTGAATTTATAGCAGGGCTTGCTGACGGCAATACGATGACGGAACTTCTCGCTGCTTACAATCCATTTACCGGCAATCTGTGGCTGTTAGTTCTGGCGACTACTTTATTGTCACCAATCGTGACAAAAAACTTCCGCATAGCTTAAAAATGATTGTATGAAATGAACATTTATGGAACTCACAGATTGGTTTGAAGGATTTCAGAAAGGCATTGCCCGGCTTTCGCCGGAGCAACGGGCCGCATCCTTTTCTGAATGTAGCAAGAATTGCGTGAATGGCGGAACGCTTGCCATTTACAGGAAACTCTACGAAGATGCCAAAGGAAATATGGATGTTTTCTTTCAGATGGCGAATGAATTGCCCGGAGTGAAAGGCGAAGTCTTAGAAAAAGGTCGCGTCTATCAGCTTACCTTCTTGGAATGCACCTGCAATTTGTGCAAGAATGGTTATGTAACTACGCCTTTACTCTGTGAATGCTCACGTCAGAGTGTCATTTATTCCATGCAAAGCCTCTGGAAAGAGCTGAAATTTAACATCACGCTCTGCCATTCCATTTTGCAAGGTAAAAGAGATTGTAAGATAAGAATAGAAGTGATATAGAGCGAGTTATGAACCGGCACGAATCGCGTCGCGAACCGGCCAGCTTCGTGCTGCGGAACGGCCTGTTTCACAAACGTCCTCACACGCGGTTCCCGGGCGCCGGGGCGGGAATATCAGTTAAAAAAACTAATCTTATTTTGGCGTCCGCGTTTTTTTTAGTACTTTTGGCAAATCAACCAAAAAAGCAGACACGACTTGAAGCGATTTATATTGTCAATGATAATCACCGCCCTGCCACTGCTGGCTGGCGCCCAGAAGATAACGCTCGGCACATGCACGACCAAGGACGGAGGCGAGTATAATGGCGAGATGGCCGGCGGGCGCCCCGAGGGCAAGGGCAAGACAACATACAAGAACGGGAACTGGTATGAGGGTTCCTATGTGAAAGGCAAACGGCAAGGCTATGGCGTCTACACCTTCTCGGACGGGGAGAAATACGAGGGCCAGTGGTTTCAGGACCAGCAGCACGGCCGCGGCACGTACTACTTCGCCAACAACAACAAGTATGTGGGCCTGTGGTTCAGAGACTACCAGCAGGGTCACGGCGTGATGTACTATTACAACGGCGACAAGTATGACGGCGAATGGAAGCAGGATCACCGCAGCGGCAGCGGCGTGTACACCTTTGCCAACGGCGCCTGCTACAGGGGCGAGTGGCTGGACGACAAGAAGAACGGCCGCGGGTTCTTCGACTGGGGCGACGGCTCGACCTACGACGGCGAGTGGAAGGACAACCAGAGGTGCGGCCGGGGCACCTTCAGATATTCCGACGGCGACGTGTACACCGGCGAGTGGAAGGACGACATACAGAACGGGAGGGGGATATACAGGTTCAGAAACGGCGACGTCTACGAGGGCGACTATGCCGACGGCGAGCGCACGGGCACAGGCGTTTTCAGATATGCCAATGGCGACAAATACACGGGCCAGTTCGTCGAAGGCGACAAGGAGGGCCGGGGAACGCTGGTGTGGAAGAACGGTAACACATACACGGGGCAGTGGAAAGCCGACAAGCCGAACGGCGCCGGACGGCTGACCACAAAGGCGGGCGATGTCTACGAGGGGCAGTTCAAGGACGGCAAGATTGACGGCGAGGGCATCGTGCGCTACGCCGACGGATGGAAGTTCAAGGGAACCTTCAAGGACGGCAGGCGCAACGGCCCGGCCATAGAGGAGGACAAGGACGGCAACCGTTTTGAGGGGAGCTACCTGGACGACCTCAAGGACGGCAGGTTCGTGGAAAAAGACCGCAACGGCAACATCACGGCCCAGGGGGTGTATGTGCGCGGCCAGAAAACGGCCGGACGCCAATGAGACGGCCGGCCTGGTGAGAATGACTGATATGTTAAATTAAAATTTTGTGATATTATGATTATTGACACACTTGACAGGCTCGCCCTCTATGCGGGGGTGAACCCTTTGTTCAACGATGTTGTGGAGTTCATCAGGAACAACAACTTGAATGAGCTTGCCGCAGGCAAGCACGAGATCAGGGGCGGCGATCTTTATGTGAACATCACGGCGGCCAAAGGCAAGACCTGCGGCGAGGCGGTGCTGGAGACACACAAGAAGATGATTGACATCCAGATTCCGCTGTCGGCTCCCGAGACCTACGGCTACACCCCGTTGTGCAACCTACCTGACGCGCAGTATGACGCGGAAAAAGACATCACAAAGATTCCGGGGCTGGCAGCCGACAGCTATGTGACGTGCGCACCCGGAATGTTCGCCATATTCTTCCCGCAGGACGGACACGCGCCGTGCATATCGGACAAGGCGGAGATCAGGAAGGCCATATTCAAGGTTTTAGCATAAAGCACCACCACCATGACGGAAAAGAAGCAAACTGACAGCAGACGGAAAGCCGCCGTCGGCAAAGAGGCCGGGAAGCACATCGGCCTGGTGAAGAACGACCCGTGGCTCGAGCCGTTTGAGGGGGCGATAAGGGGCCGCCACGACCACGCCGTGTGGAAAATCAACCAGCTGACGGGCAACAACAAGCGCACCCTGTCCGATTTCGCGAGCGGGCATCTGTATTTCGGACTGCACAAGCAGCCGCGCGGATGGGTCTTCCGCGAATGGGCGCCCAACGCCACCGAGATTTATCTGATAGGCGACTTCAACGGCTGGAAGGAGACGCCGAGATACAAGCTGAAGCGCGTCGAGGGCACAGGCAACTGGGAGCTGCGCCTGAGCGAGAAAGCTCTGAAGCACGGCGACCTGTACAAAATGAAAGTGAAATGGAACGGCGGCGAGGGCGAGCGCATCCCGGCCTGGTGCAGGCGCGTCGTACAGGACGAGAACACAAAGATCTTCTCGGCCCAGGTGTGGAACCCTGAAAAGCCTTACGTATTCAAGAAGAAGAGGTTCAAGACCGACAGGTCGCCGCTGCTCATCTACGAATGCCACGTGGGAATGTCGCAGGACGCCGAGAAAGTGGGCACCTACAGGGAGTTCCAGGACAACGTGCTGCCCCGCGTGGCCGCCGACGGCTACAACTGCATCCAGATCATGGCCATCCAGGAGCACCCGTACTACGGGTCGTTCGGCTATCATGTAAGCTCGTTTTTCGCGCCGTCAAGCCGTTTCGGCACGCCGGAGGAGCTGAAGGAGCTTATAGACACGGCCCACAAGATGGGCATAGCCGTAATCATGGACATCGTACACTCCCACGCCGTAAAGAACGAGGTGGAGGGACTGGGCAATCTTGCCGGCGACCCGAACCAGTTCTTCTATCCCGGCGACAGACACGAGCACCCGGCATGGGACAGCCTGTGTTTCGACTACGGCAAGGACGAAGTGCTGCACTTCCTGCTCTCAAACTGCAAGTACTGGCTTGAGGAGTTCCGCTTCGACGGCTTCCGCTTCGACGGCGTGACGTCCATGCTGTACTACAGCCACGGCCTTGGCGAGGCGTTCACAAACTATGGCGACTACTTCAACGGCCACGAGGACGACAATGCCATATGCTATCTGACGCTGGCCAACAAGCTGATACACGAGATAAACCCCAACGCCATAACAATCGCGGAAGAGGTGAGCGGAATGCCGGGACTTGCCGCCAAGTTTGAAGACGGCGGATACGGCTTCGACTACCGCATGGCGATGAACATCCCTGACTTCTGGATCAAGACCATCAAGGAACAGAAAGACGAGGACTGGAAGCCCAGCTCGATTTTCTGGGAGGTCAAGAACAGGCGTCCCGACGAGAAGACTATCAGCTATTGCGAAAGCCACGACCAGGCGTTGGTTGGCGACAAGACCATCATCTTCAGGCTGATTGACGCCGATATGTACTGGCACTTCAAGATTGGCGACGAGAACGACACCGTGCACCGCGGCATAGCGCTGCACAAGATGATCCGCCTGGTCACTCTCGCCGCCATCAACGGAGGCTACCTCAACTTCATGGGAAACGAATTCGGACATCCAGAATGGATTGACTTCCCGCGCGAGGGCAACGGCTGGAGCTACAAGTACGCGCGCCGCCAGTGGAACCTTGTGGACAACCGGGAGCTTGACTACCACTATCTGGGCGATTTCGACAAGGCAATGATCCGCGTGATACGCGGCGAGAAGAACTTCCAGGCGCTGCCAGTGCAAGAGATATGGCATAACGACGGCGACCAGGTGCTGGCATTCAGCCGCGGAAACCTGATCTTCGTCTTCAACTTCAACCCCGTGCGGTCATTCACTGATTACGGATTCCTGGTGCCGACCGGCTCATACGATGTCGTTCTCAACACAGACGCCAAAGCGTTTGGCGGCAACGGATTCGCAGACGACACAATGACGCACATTACGAATTTCGACCCGCTGTACGTCAACGATCACAAGGAATGGCTCAAACTTTACATTCCGGCGCGATCGGCGGTGGTGCTGAAGAAGAACTGACAAAGTCCGGATCCGCTCCGAATGGATGTTCGCACAAAGACAGACAGCCTCTTGACCATGGCCGGAACACACGGCCATGGTCAAGGTTGTCCTTGCCGCTTGCGCCAGGACAGGCGCGTTGTCTGATGGATTTAACCCAAATCGGCCATTAGTATTCCGGCTGATTGTGCGTTACGGTCGAAGCCCCTCTCCCGTTTCCCATTCGGGGAAGAGGCTCGTCTTGACGAAAGCGTAGCGGGCTACGCCGAGACGAGGCGGGAAACAAGATGCCGACAGGGGGGCGCGTAAGCAGACAAAGAGCGGGTGAAACACAATGATATTAGGCTGCCACGGTCTAATGGCCAGTTCTCGGGTTTAAGATTGTGGTCAGGAATCAAGTTGACAAAAAAGACAATGAAGTTTTACAATAAAAAAAACGACAGACAGTCCGTCTGGATTGCGATTATCTGCTCCGTCATTTTCTGTCTGTTCTCTTTCGTTTATCTTTATTTTTACCAAGCGGACATACTTGCCGTGGCACAGCATATCTTAAGCGGAGGCGTTACCACTTACAACAAGCTTGTTGGCGCAATCATCATAACGCTGATCCTTTCCGCATTGCAGATGTGGGTGTCGTCAATCGTGAAGTTTGACACAAGGCTCCATGCCCTGACATATTTCCCGTCCGTATTGCTGATGTCCGTCCTTTGCAGCATGTTTCCTGAAAATGACGGAACCATAGCAGTAGGATTCGGCTTGTGGCTGTCTCTGTTCTTTTTCATATTGTGGGTCGGCATTTTGACTACTGCAGTGAGATTCAGGCATGAAAGGTCAAAGCGGACCGCCACGACCCCAGCATTGTCAACAATATGGAAAAACATCTTTGTGATGGGACTGATGTTCCTGTTTTTAGGAATCGCAGGAAACAACAATCCCGTGAACCATTACCGGACAAGCGTCGAGCAATGCCTGAAAAACAACGACTTTGAAGAGGCCATCCGTGTGGGCAGCAAATCCCAGGACACCGACCCCACACTGACAATGCTCCGCATTTATGCCCTTGCACATGAAGGCAAGCTGGCCGACGAGCTTTTTAAATATCCCGTCAGCGGCAACAGCAATGCAATTGTGCCGATGGAGAATTCCACCCAATGCCTGTTGTACTCAAACGACAGCATCTACAAGTTTCTGGGCGCAAAGCCCAAAACTCCGATGAAAGTGAAAGACTATCTCCGAATACTTCAGAACTCCGGTTTTGCATCATCCGCAGTAAAAGACTACATCCTGTGCGGCTACCTCATAGACAGACGTCTGGACGACTTTGCCAAAGCCCTGCCACAATATTACACAATCAGCGACAGCCTGCCTGTGCATTACCGGGAGGCCATGACATTGTACACCCACTTGCGCTCCAAACCCATCGCGGTTTACCACAACGATGTGATGGACACCGACTATGAAGACATGCTGCGGCTTGAAAGGAAGTCCGCCTCTGCCGCCTCACGCAGAATCGCTGTTTACGAGCAGTATGCAGGCACATATTGGTGGTACTATAAATACAAATAGGCATTCTGACGGGGCGATTGCAAAGTGCGCTCTACAAAAAACAGCCGGAACAAAAAGTTGTATTCATTCCCAGCATCTGTGAGAATGAATACAACTCTTTTTATTTCCGGGCGGAACTATTTGCCGACAGGAATCTTGTCTATCCGCGCTTTGTGGCGCCCGCCTTCAAATTCAGTGGCAAAAAATTCATCCAATATTTTCTCTGCCATCCCGTTGTCAATGAAACGACCGGGCATCACAAGGACATTGGCGTCATTATGTTGCCTTATCAAATGGGCGATCTGCGGTATCCAGCACAAGCCGGCCCGTATGGTCTGGTGCTTGTTCAGCGTCATGCTTATGCCTTCGCCGCTCCCGCATATCGCAACGCCGGGATAGACTTCGCCACACTCAAGCCCATGGGCAAGAGCGTGGCCGAAATCAGAATAATCGCAACTTTCCTCTGAGAAGGTACCGTAATCCTTGAAAGGATATCCGTGTGCCTTACAATAGCTGATAACAAACTGCTTCAGCTTGAAGCCTGCATGGTCAGAGGCAAGACCGACTTTGACTATTCTCATGCTGCAATCACTCCGACAAGAAATCCTTCACCTGACTGTAAACATTCTCGGCAGTATAGCCCAACTTCTCGTCAAGCACTTTATACGGAGCGGAGAAGCCAAAGCTTGGCATACCGAACACACGCCCGTTTGCACCGACAAGCCCCTCCAGAGTGACAGGCAAGCCCGCCGTCATGCCAAAGATCTTCGCACCCTTCGGCAGCACGCTCTCCTGATACTCCTTGCTCTGGCAGCGGAACAGGCCTTCGCTCGGCACGCTGACAATACGCACTTTTATGCCGTCCTTTCTGAGAAGCTCCGCGCCTGCAACAAGTGTCGAGACTTCCGAACCGTCGGCAATGAGGATAATGTCGAAGTCTTCGTCAGAGCCGGCGACAACATATGCACCCTTGCGAGCCTCTTCGTAATTGTTTCCGGCAGGCAGTTTGGCTATATTCTGGCGCGAGAATATAAGTGCGGTAGGCGTTTCCATATTCTCCATAGCCATTGCCCAGCAGACGGTTGTCTCGTCAGCGTCTGCAGGACGGAACACGCGGACGCTGTCCTTACCATGATGATTCTTCAGCTTTTCCATAAGCCTTATCTGAGCTTCCTGCTCTACCGGCTCATGGGTCGGGCCATCTTCGCCGACACGGAAAGCGTCGTGTGTCCAGATAAACTTGATTGGAACTTCCATCAATGCGGCCATACGCACCGCCGGCTTCATGTAGTCAGAGAACACAAAGAATGTTCCACAGGCAGGAATCACTCCGCCGTGAAGATACATTCCGATGCACATGCAAGCCATGGTCAGCTCTGATACACCTGCCTGGAAGAACGCCCCGCTGAAATCGTCTGCCTGCAAGGAGTGTGTCTTCTTAAGGAAACCGTCCGTCTTGTCTGAATTTGAGAGGTCGGCCGAGGCACATATCATATTGGGAACTTGCTCTGCCAGCACGCCAAGACAGGCAGCACTTGCAGCACGAGTGGCACTGCCCTCTTTCTGAACAAGAACGCTCCAGTCCACGCGAGGCGCATTCCCGCTGAACCATTCTTTCATCAACGCGGCCTTTTCCGGATTAGCTTCCATCCATTTCGCCTCTTCAGCACGGCACCGGGCGACAATTCCCTTCAGTTCTTCCCTGCGGTTTGCATAAAGTGCCGCAACCTCCGGGAATATTTCAAACGGGTCATCGGCATTGCCGCCCAAATTCTTAATGGTGTTGGCATAAGCGTCACCACCGAGCGGTGCGCCGTGCGTGGCAATGTTGTGCTCATAACTTGTGCCGTCGGCTTTCAACGCGCCTTTGCCCATTACCGTCTTTCCGATGATGAGCGTGGGCCGCTTCTCCTCTTCCTGAGCAGCTTTCAAGGCCTCACGGATTTCGTCAGCGTCATTACCGTTGATAGTGATGACATTCCACCCCCAAGCCTTGTATTTGGCCTCGGTATCCTCATTCATCACCACGCTGCATTCTGTTGACAGCTGGATGTCGTTTGAGTCATAAAACATTATGAGGTTGTTCAAGCCCAGAATGCCTGCAATGCGTCCTGTGCCCTGAGAGATTTCCTCCTCTACTCCACCGTCAGAAATGTATGCGTAAATCTTGTGGCGCATCACCTCTTTGCCCAACCGTGCCTGAAGAAACTTCTCCGCAACAGCAGCACCGGCGGCAAATGTATGCCCCTGACCCAGCGGACCTGACGTGTTCTCTATGCCGCGGGCTATGTCGCGCTCAGGATGTCCGGGGGTGGGTGATCCCCACTGACGGAACTGCTTCAGTTCTTCAATCGTAAATTTTCCCTGGAGAGCAAGTGCCGAATAGAGCATCGGCGACATATGACCGGGGTCGAGGTAAAAACGGTCACGTCCTTCCCATGAGGAATTTTCCGGGTCGTAAACCAGAAATTCTGAAAACAACACATTAATAAAATCTGCGCCGCCCATAGCGCCACCGGGATGGCCGGACTTTGCCTTTTCCACCATAGAGGCAGCCAATATGCGTATATTGTCTGCCGCTCTGTTCATCAGTTTTTTGTCATTCATAATCAAATACCATTAAATTATATACTGCTTGTAAAACTTATTTGATCGACTTGATACCCTTATGGGTCGGTATTGTGCGTTTGATGGTACCGTCGGGATTGAATTCCAGCTTGTCGATGCACACCTCGCGATGGTATCCGGGGCCTTTGGCCTTGGGGAGATAATTCTTGTTTATGCGGTGATAGACAAAATACCACTCGTCTTTTCCGGGAATCTGAAGCACGCTGTTGTGTGCTGTTCCATAAATCTCACTGCCTGGCTCCTGTATCAATATTACAGGTTCCTTGGCCACTTCAATGGGGCCCAGCGGCGACTTGCTTGTGCCGTAGGCCACATGATAGTTTGCCGCCCCGGTGTCGTCAACACTCCAGAGGAAATAATACAGACCGTTGCGCTTGAACACATAGGGCGCCTCGCGGTACTTGTAGTCTTTCAGGCTACCGCCGCGTGGGGTCATCAGCGTTATTGTGGCCGTGTCAACGCTGGTCATGTCATGGTTCAGCCGTGCACCCGCCATATAGCCGTTGCCCCAATACAAATAGTCGATGCCGGTATCTGGATCTGTAAAGACGTCTACATCTATCTGCTGGCCGTTCCTCAAACCCGCAGGACGGCGGTTGACAATCGGCTTGCCGAAATCTACGAACGGGCCGGTCGGGCTGTCTGACACAGCCACGCCGATCGCCTTGGCCTTGCCGGCGTTGCCGCTGTAATAGAAAAAGTACTTGTACTTCCCGTCAATCTTTTTTTCTATGATGGCCGGTGCCCATGCGTTGCCGCTGGCCCACTTTGTGTCCTTGCATACGTCAAACATGATGCCCTCATCGTTCCAGTCTGTTAGATTGTCTGACGAGAAGCAGGTGAAATACCATCCGCCCCAACCGGGGAAGCCGTCCGTAGTGGAATAAATGTAGTAGCGGCCTGTCTTCTGCGAATAAAGAATCTCAGGATCCGCATGGAAACCGGGCAATATCGGATTGCCGCTCCATTCCTTGAAAGCAAAGCCTTCCGTCGAGGGGTTGATTTTCTTTATTGTTCCGTCTGGATTATATTCCATTTTCTCTGCAACGACAGAGCGGCTGTAACTAGTTCCCTCGGGCAATCCGCCGTTGTGGGAGAAGAATATCCACTTGTCTCTGAACTCGACAATGGCCGGATGGGTTGTATTGCTGTTTCCTGCAATCTCGGAAATGATTCCTTTCACCTCGTAAGGGCCGGTCACATTGTCGGCCATGGCGTATGCGATTTTCTCCGGCCAGCCCGTGGCATAAGTGAGATAATACTTGCCGTCATGCTTGTGTACCCACGGCGCTTCCGTGAAAGGAAAGCTGCTGTCTATACTCACCTGCCGTACTTCGCCGTCAAGCTCTGTCATGCTGTCCTTGAGCTTGACATAATAACATTCGCGGTTGCCCCAGAAAAGATACGCCTGCCCGTCATCATCGACAAACACGGCAGGGTCTATGCAGGCCCAGCTGTGAGTTGAGGCAAAGCAGTCCTTGTTGGTAAGCAGAGGCCGGCCCAAAGCGTCCTTGTACGGCCCTTCGGGGCGGTCGGCCACGGCCACACCGATGCCTCCTGAATTTGTGCTGACATACCAATAGAACTTTCCGTTGCGGAAGACCACATGACCGGCGTAAGCGGGGCGGTTCTTCGCCCATTTGAAATCTGCCGGACGCAACGGCACCGGGTATTCCGTCCAATGCTTCATGTCTGTGGTCGAGAACACAAGCCAGTTCCTCATGTCATAACGTCTCTGTTTGCCGGCAAAATCCTGGCCGGCAAACAGCCACAGCGTATCGTTGTGGACAAGCACGGCAGGGTCGGCCGTGAACTTATGGCTGAAGATGGGATTGCCGCTTGTCGTTATCTCATGCTTCAAAACGTAGCCCCACTTCTCCTGCAAGCGCTGCAGCTCATCGGCAGTAACAGACATGACTGTGCCATGGCGGGGATTGAAGTCCTTGCGGAACGACTGCGGCCTGACGGAGAACTTCTTCAAGTCCTTGGATGTCTGATACTCATAACGCCCGCTTGAATAGAGGTCATACATCAGCACATACTCGTCACTGTCGTTGAGCTTGAACACGCCTGAGCCTTCGACATGAGTCTTTGTGCCGGCGTAAGAGTCGATGTATTTGAAATCCTCTTTCCATTTTCCGGTGAGACTTCGCGATGTCGCCTGCTGAATTCCGTTCTTTATCTCCTTGCCATTGGCATCTTTGGTGTTGCCCTTATAGAACATATGGTAGACCCCGTCCTTATAAATAATGTCATTGTCGATGCAGCCGTATTTTGCGCTGAACAGCACCTTCGGCTCACTTTCAAACGCAGTGAAGTCGGCATTGGCGTATGCGTAGTATGTAACAAGGCTCTTGCGGTCAGCGCGCTGCAGCGTGAAATAAATCATGTATTTCTTCGCTTTCTTGTCATAGATTGTCTGCGGCGCCCACACCCAATAAGCATCGCCGAAATTTTCGGGGTAAGCCTTTGACAGATTTATCTTGGAGTGCGTCCAGTTTATAAGGTCGTGGGACTTCAGCAGAACAATGCCCGGATTCTCTTTCCATCCGAACTTGCGTGTGTTCATATCGGTCGCCACGATGAAAAATGTCTTGCCGTCTTCCGACCTGAGGATGTGCGGGTCTCGTATGCCGCCGCTCTCGCTGATCGAGTCAGACGAAATTACGGGTCTGTTGCCATTAAGCGCAAACCAATTTTTGGCATCCTCGCTGATGGCAAAGCGCAGATGCTCCTGCTTGCCGGCATCGCCGGTACCCTCAAAATAAGCAAAGATGTAGCCAGAGTATTTGCCTGCGGATGCTGCTTTATGCGTTTTCGCAGCAACAGACATTGCCACAGCCGTACACAAGGCCAGAATGATTGCTTTCTGTTTCATGTTTCTAATTGCGTTTATTGTTTTTGCATCACTTGTTTATTTACAAATTTTATACAAACGGCAAGCTGGCGCCATTGTCAGTCCTGAGCGAGACAACCGCTGCCGACTGCCGTTTAAAGCCGTCCAAAGGGCATCTCTGAAACTCACTGACCATCAGCGCGTTAGCAGCACCTGTCATTTTGGTCTGCGAAATGGCCTGTTTCAGCCTCTAAAACAGGCCGTTTCGCCGTGCAAAACGGCCTGTTTAGCAAACCGATATCGCCCGTATTGCAGACAATGAGCTTCATTTTGCCATATACGGACATTCATCTTGTGTCCTCAGAGATGTTAAAAATCATTTCGCGTTGAGGACAACTATGGATTTGGCGGGAAGTGTCAACAGCAGTCTGTCACCCTTGATTCGCACATCCTTGAACTGTCGCGGCCTGACATTTTCCGGATGCTCGAAGTCGTTATAGTCGTCGATGGCCTTACACGTCAGGATGGTTCCATCAATGTTTTCGGGCTTTAGTCCGTCCAGCGCAAGCTCTATGTCTTTCGGCTCATCAAGACTCACGTTGGCAAGCGAAACCACAAGAGCTCCGTCGGCGCCCCGAGCTGCTGACGCGCTGACGGCAGGTATTTTCCGTCCGTTTCTTGCGTGCGAGTCGCCACGCGCCTGCAGACTGTCGCACACTATGTCGAGCGGCAGGCTGGTTGCGCCCATGAATTCCTTATACATATTGAAAACGTGGTATGTAGGCGTAAGAACCATGTGGCCAGACCCGATCGTGTCGGTAAGAATCATGGACTGCAGAACGTTCACAACCTGAGCAATATTGGCCATGCGTACACGGTCTGTATGGCGGTGGAATACATTCAGCGTGAGCGCGGCCACAAAGGCGTCGCGCATGGTGTTCTGCTGATAAAGGTGCCCTTTGACGGTTCCCGGCTCCTCATCCCACCATGTGCCCCACTCGTCGACAAGAAGGCCAACCTGTTTTTTCGGGTCCTTCTTGTCCATTATTGCCGAATGCTTCTTTATCACATCCTCAATCTCAAGACACTTGCCTATCGTCCAATAATAATCATCCTTGCTAAAGTCTGTCGCAGAACCCTTGCTGCCACTCCACCCGGAAACAGTGTAATAATGGAGCGATATGCCGTCCATGCGGTTGCCCACATTGTTCATCAGCACCTTTGTCCAGTTGAAATCGTAGTCGCTGGCTCCGCTGGCAATCTTGTACAGGCGGTTGCCGTCGTAATTCCGGCAATAAACCGAATAACGGCGGAAAAGGTCAGCATAATACTCTGGCCGCATATTGCCCCCACATCCCCAGCTCTCATTGCCTACGCCGAGGAACTTCACCTTCCATGCCTTGTCGCGTCCGTTCTTCCGGCGTAGGTTGGCCATAGGGGTGTCGCCGTCGCTTGTCATATACTCAACCCACTTTGCCAGCTCTTCAACAGTGCCGCTGCCCACATTGCCGCTAATGTAAGGCTCGCAGCCGAGCATCTCGCACAGGTTGAGAAACTCATGCGTGCCGAAAGAATTGTCCTCGATTGTGCCGCCCCAGTTGTTGTTCTGCATTTTCGGGCGTTTCTCGCGCGGCCCGATGCCGTCCATCCAGTGATATTCGTCGGCAAAGCAGCCGCCCGGCCAGCGCAGCACTGGCACCCGAAGTTCCTTCAGTGCGTTGAAAACGTCGGTACGGTAGCCTTTGACGTTGGGTATGCGCGACCCCTCGCCGACCCACAGTCCGCCATAAATGCAGGTACCGAGATGCTCGGCAAACTGGCCGTAAATCTCCTTATGAATCACCGGCCCGCTTTTGTCAGTATGCACCGTTATTGTGGTGGAGGCAATGGCACTTGTGCCAATACCAACCCAAAGAGATAGCCCGCAGGCTATAAGTCTGTTGCCAATTGATGTCATTGCTTACACATTAAAATGTCATTTGAACTTTACCGCAGCCTCTTCGACAGGCAGGCAGGCCTTGTAATTCTTTATATAAGCGTTGAAGCCTGCCACATCCTCCGGCTTTGGGCAAATCTCCACTCCGGCATTTCCGGCGAACACCTTGTCTTCAAGGAAATCCGCCAGCGACAACTTCTTGTCGTTGTTCACAAGATAGGAGCCAAGCAGTGCCATGCCCCACGGGCCGCCCTCGCCTGCAGTCTCCATCACAGAGATAGGCGAATTGAGAGCAGCCGCCAGAACCTGCTGCCCCACTCCCTTGGTCTTGAACAGTCCGCCGTGCCCGGTAATCTTGTCAACCTTGATATGCTCCTCGTTGAAAAGTATGTCGTTGCCTATTTTGAGAACGCCGACAGAGGCATACAGATTGGCGCGCATGAAATTGGCGAGAGTGAACTTGTCGTTGGCAGAGCGGACGAACAAAGGCCGTCCGTCGGCAAGTCCGGTCACCGGCTCACCAGAAATATAGTTGTACGACAGCAGCCCCCCACAGTCTGGCTGGCCTGTGAGCGCATGATTGTAGAGCTTGCCGAACACCTCATTCATGTCCACCGGAACGCCCAGCAACTCCTGGTATTCCTTAAACAGATTCACCCATGCGTTCAAATCAGACGTACAGTTGTTGCAATGCACCATGGCAACAGGATTGCCGTCTGGAGTTGTCACAATGTCAATGACCTCATAGGGCTTTGAAAGGTCTTTCTCAAGCACAATCATCGAGAACGACGAAGTGCCTGCCGACACGTTTCCGGTGCGTGGCTTCACGGCGTTTGTGGCCACCATGCCCGTTCCTGCGTCGCCTTCAGGAGGACAAACAGGAATGCCGGCTTTCAAATGGCCTGAGACATCAAGACGCTTTGCGCCATCGGGAGTCAGGAATCCGGCATTCTGCCCGGCCAGAAGAACCTTTGGGAGAATGTCTTCCAGTTTCCAGCCAAAGCCTCTCGGAGCGACAAGTTTGTCAAACTTGGCAATCATTTCCGAAGAGTAGTTCTTGGTCTTCGGGTCAATCGGAAGCATACCGGAAGCGTCGCCGATGCCCAGCACCTTTTCTCCTGTAATGAACCAGTGGATGTAACCGGCCAGAGTCGTCAGATAATCAATGTCTTTCACGTGCTCCTCATTGTCCAATATCGCTTCGTACAAATGGGAGATACTCCAGCGAAGCGGAATATTGAAGACAAACAGATCGGACAATTCCGCTGCGGCCTTGGCGGTGTTCGTGTTCCTCCATGTGCGGAAAGGCACGAGAATGTTCTTGTCTTTGTCAAAGGCCATATAGCCGTGCATCATCGCGCTGACACCGATTGCAGCCAAAGTTTCAATCTCAATGTCGTACTGCTCCCTGACATTGCGCCTCAAATCTGCATAACAATCCTGCAGACCATACCATATTGCCTCCACACTGTAAGTCCACAAACCGTCAACAAGCTGGTTCTCCCACGTGTGGCTGCCTTGCGCGATTGGCCTGTTTTCCGGATCAATCAGCACAGCCTTGATGCGCGTTGACCCGAACTCTATGCCAAGAATAGCCTTGCCGTTCTCTATAATTGATTTTGCGTCTGTATTCATTTTAGTAATTCTTAGTTGATAAACAATGATTAAAATAAGTGAATTCGAGGAGTTAAAAGGAAAGCTTCAGACTCCGTAACGGAAGCCGCACTTCCTTATAACCCCTCGATTCGTTATGCAAATCAGCAAAGCGCCTTGTTCAACAGGTAATAAACCTCGTTGGCACGCAGCTCTTTCTTAAAGCCGCCGATGGTCGTCTCCTTGTTGATATGAACCATTTCAATGCCGGCAATCTCGGCATAGTCCTCCCAGTATTCAGCTGTAAGGTCGTATGAGAAGCATGAGTGATGCGTGCCTCCGGCCAGAATCCATGCGCCGGCGCCGACCTCAAAGTTGGGCTGCGGAATCCACAGGGCAGAAGCAACCGGCAGTTTGGGCAGCGGCTTCGGCTCGATGCACTCCACGTCGTTTACAATAAGGCGGAAACGGTTGCCGAGATCAACTACAGTCGCTGTGCATCCGTTGCCCACCTTGCTGGTGAACACGAGGCGTGCCGTCTGGCTCTTGCGTATTCCGATGCCGAGGAAATGAACTTCAAGGCGAGGTTTCTTGGCGGCAATGAGAGGACAAACCTCAAGCATGTGCGCTTGCAGAATGGAGCTTCTTTCTCCATTGAAGTTCAGTGTGTAATCCTCAAGGAACGAGCAACCGTTTGGCAAACCTTGATTCATAACCCAAACAGAGCGGTAAAGCGCGGCTGATTTCCAGTCGCCCTCAGCGCCGAAACCATAGCCATCAGCCATCAGGCGCTGTGACGCGAGACCCGGAATCTGGTCGAAATGGCTGCCGTCGGTCTGGCCGAGGTCATCGAAGTTTGTCGTGAATCCCTTTGCCCCCTTGGCTTCAAGTATCGCGCGCAAGGCAAGTTCGGCCTTTGCAGAATTCCAGACTTTCTGATAAGCCTCAGTGGACTTGTCCTCAAGTTCGGCGTCATGATCGTATTCTTTGAAATAAGTTGCGACAAGCTCGTCTACGTCTGCATCCTTCACCTGGCTGTGATACTCCATCAACTCGCTGGCAGGGCAATAGTCAACATGGTACCCCATAACCTGCTCGGCGGCAACTTTGTCGCCGTCTGTCACCGCCACATTGTTCATTTGGTCTCCAAAACGTATTATCAGCATATCCTGAGCGTCAGCCCACGCAGCGCAGACGCGCTCCCAGACGGCAATGTGGTCCTGGGTGGCGGCATCCTTCCAATAGCCGACAACGAGCTTGCGGCGAATGCGCATACGCGAAATGATATGGCCGAACTCACGGTCTCCGTGCGCGCTCTGGTTCAGATTCATGAAGTCCATGTCCATTGTGTCCCATGGAATTTCCTCGTTGAACTGCGTGTGGAGATGAAGCAGCGGCTTATGCAGTATTTGCAGACCGTGAATCCACATCTTTGCAGGTGAGAATGTGTGCATCCATGTGATCACACCGACACAGTTCTTCTCGTTGTTTGCCTTTGCAAACACGTCTGCAACCTCTTTCGAGCTGTTGGCTGTTCCTTTGTAAACAACTTTAATGGGAAGCCGGCCGGAATTATTCAGCCCGTCAACCATCACCTTGGAATGTCCGTCAACCTGAACAACGGCGTCACCGCCATAAAGAAGTTGAGCACCTGTCACAAACCAAACCTCTAAATTCTCAAATGCTTTAACCATAGTCTTATATGTTTTTTAGTTATTGATTGTTTGTTGATTGTTATCTTTTTTTCTGTCCGTAATACGCATTGGGACCGTGCTTCCGGCTGAAATGCTTTTCAACAAGCAGCGGGTTCATTGTCGTTTGCGGATTAACAGAATATGACACGAAAGCCATCTTGGCCACCTGTTCCATCACAACAGAATTGTAGACAGCATTGTCGGCATCCTTACCCCATGCAAACGGTCCGTGGTTCTTCACAAGCACGCCTGGTGTGTGCACAGGATTGACATTATGCTCTTTAATACATCTCACAATGACATTGCCTGTCTCAAGCTCATAATCGCCCTTAACCTCCTCCTCTGTCATATCATCTGTGCATGGAATGGCATCATGGAAATAATCGGCATGAGTCGTTCCGATGTTTGGGATGGCCTTCCCCGCCTGCGCCCAAGCCGTGGCATAAGTGGAATGCGTGTGTACTATGCCGCCGATTTCGGGGAATGCCCGGTACAGGACAAGGTGGGTCGGAGTGTCAGAAGAGGGATTTAAATCGCCCTCAACGACTTTTCCAGTCTGCAAATCCACAACCACCATGTCTGAAACTTTCATTGTGTCATAGCTGACTCCTGACGGTTTGATTACAACCAATTGCTTCTCGCGGTCAATGCCCGAAACATTTCCCCATGTGAAAATAACCAAGTTGTGTCTAACCAAATCAAGATTGGCCTTGTATACTTTTTCTTTCAGTTCCTCTAACATGACAATTTCTGTTTTTATGTTATTTACAATTTAAAGTTTGGCGAGTCGTCATACGCTTTCCTATTGAAGCGGTACAATGAGGCGCCACGTCGTGATGTGGTCTTGTCGATAAGCTCTGTCTTCTCTATGAAGTCCATTTCTTTGACCCGCTTGCGGAAATTGCGCTTGTCTACACTTTCGCCACAAACTGCCTCATAAAGTTTTTGCAGTTGGGTCAAGGTGAACAAATTTGGCAGAAGATTGAAACTTATCGGCTCACAAGATATTTTTTCCCTCATCATCTTGTGTGCTTTCGCCACCATGAGATTATGGTCGGAGTAAAGCCGTGGCATTTCTTTCAGAGAAACCCACTTCACACCATGCTGCTCCTGCAGCCTGACGTCATAATCATTCACATTTATAAGGGCGCAATATGCAACCGAAATAACCCTTTCTCCGGGGTCACGGTCCACATTGCCAAACGCTCCCACCTGTCTCATATACAGGTTTCTCAATCCGGTAAGCTGGAACAGAACTCTGTTAGCGGCGTCGTCAAGGCTCTCTGTGGAATTGACAAAGCCACCATAAAGAGACCACTCGCCTCGTCCGGGATCCATGTTCCGTCTCCCGATAAGAATTCTCAGCTCACCTTCGTCAAATCCGAATATTATACAATCAACGGAGACAAGTACTTTCGAATATTCCTCGTAATATGTTGTCATTTAATAATCAGATGTTAAATTAGCCACCGGGCGCAGAATCTGCCGGCAGACTTCATCCTCTGCCCGATGGCTGATGCCGCTTACCAGAAGTAGATATAGAATGCAGCGCACAAGGCAACGACGCCCAGCGTTGCGACAATATCCCATATACCCCAGCTCTCTTTTATCTCTTTCTTGTATTCGCCGGTAAAGGTGATTGCAGCAATCTGCTCCGCACTGGGTTTGGGAGTGAACATTGAGATAACGAACATGGCCACAATGATGAACACGAGCAGCCACACCTCAAATATCAGCCAGTTGGTCTGCCAGAACCATGTTGTGTACTCCCAGAACGCGCCCTCCATTGTGGCCTTGCCCGAATTGGTGACAACATTCGTAAGCAGGCGGAGCATACCGATCAAGAAACCTCCGATAAGCCCCCACTCTCCAGCTTTTGGCGTAATCCGTTTCGAGAATATACCCAACGTGAATACCGCTACCATTGCCGGAGCGATGAGCGACTGGATGTCCTGGAGATAAGAGTACAGGTTGCCCATATTCATCATTATCGGCATCCAGGCAAGACCCAATATCACAACAACAACCGTGGCGACACGGCCCACAAACACGTAATGGCTCTCGCTCATACCTTTCTTCATCGGCTTGTAGAAGTCCTCGGTGAACAGAGTCGCGCAGCTGTTGAAGAATGCGGCCAGCGACGCCACAAGCGCACAGATAAAGCCGATAGTGACAAGTCCTTTCACTCCGGCGGGAAGAATGTTCTTCACCATCATCGCATACGCTCCGTCAGTGTCGTGCGAATTGGTGATGTCCATTATTATTCCGCTGTCGGCCTGCTGAGAAAGCGCGAAGGCGACCATGCCGGGAATAAGGAACATGAATACCGGCAACAGCTTGAAATAGCCGGCGGCGATTGTGCCGCGGCGCGCGCGCTTCATAACAACCGCATTGTCCTCGCCCTTCCTTTGGCCGAGCACACGCTGAACAATATGCTGGTCTGTACACCAATACCAGAAGCCGATTATCGACGCTCCGAGGAACACCACATAACCGGGGAACTGCGGATACATCGGGTCGGCAGGGTCTGTGTGGAACATATGCGTCGTTCCGAAGCCGTTGTGGGCGGCGTTGCAGGCGTCCATCATCTGCGTCCATCCCTCCGCAATGCTGCCGTTGCCAAGCATGCTCAGGCCGAGGAACAGCACAAGGAACGAGCCGATAATAAGAATAGGTGTCTGTATGGCAGACAAAGTCATCACGCCCTTCATACCGCCGAAGACTGTGAAGACAGCCGTGATGGCAATCAGGCCGATGGCACCGTACCAGAACGGCAGGCCGAGCAGATACTCAAAGAAGATGCCGCCGGTGAAAGCCGTCACCGAAACCTTTGTCAGCACATATGCAATCAGAGTGATGATTGAGAGCCACGAGCCAGTCCGCTGTGTGTAGCGGAACTTGAGGAAATCCGGCATGGTGATGATTTTGCCCATCTTGTTGTTGAGCAGCTGATAGAAAGGCACGAACAGCCAGCCGAGAATAAGTATCATCCAGCCCTGCATCTCCCAGTGTGCCATTCCCACACCGTCCTTTGCACCCGTACCGGCCAGACCTACAAGGTGCTCTGAGCCTATGTTTGCCGCAAAAATCGCGGCGCCGATGATATACCACGGCTCACCTTTGCCAAAGAGGTAGTCCTGGCTGTCGGCTCCCTTCATCTTCTCCTTGTCTTTCTTTATGCTGCGGTAAATCGCAATTACAATGGCCACGACCCCAACGGCAAGCACAGCCCAGTCGAGCCAGATGAATTCTTTACTGTTCCAATTCATTTCTCACAAAATTTGAATGATTATGTTATTGTTTCTGTTATTTGACACTAAACTTGTATGCCACATGGCTGTGATACTTCTCGCCCGGCTTCAGATATGGCGAAGGCCAGTCTTTTTTGTTCGGAGAGTCGGGATATTTCTGGCTTTCAAGGCAAACCGAAACGTGCTTCGGATACTTGACGCCATGCTTGCAGCTGATTCCGGTGCCCTGGAAATTGCCTGTGTAAACCTGCACACCCGGCTCGTTGGTGAACATCTCGAGGAATATTCCTGTTGTGGGTGAATAGAGGCTCGCAGCCACGATTGAGTCGTTGCCGCGTCCGTCTGCGTATGTGTTCAGACACCAGTTGTGGTCATAACCGGACGCATTCTTTATCTGCACGAACGATGTGTCATTGATGGTCTCGCTCAATGCCCGCGGTGTGCGGAAGTCCATCGGAGTGCCTTCAACGGGTCTGATCTCGCCGGTTGTCATGTAGGTTGAGTCTGCCGGTGTGTAGTTGTCGGCATTGACATAAAGCACCATGTCCATCCCCTCTTTCGACGGGTCGCCGTTCAGGTTGAAATAGCTGTGGTTCGTCATGTTGATGACGGTCTCCTTGTCGGTCGTCGCGTCGAAAGTGATGTCGAGCGTGTTGTTGCCCAGCAATGTGTATGTCGTGGTGGCGGTGACGGTTCCGGGGAAACCGTTGTCGCCGTCGGGAGACACAATGGTCAGCCTCAGCGTGGAGTCGTTGGGCTGCTCGGCGTCATATACCTGATACATCCACCCTGACGGGCCGCCGTGCAGGCAGTGTCCGAAATTGTTTGTGGGCAACTGGTAGTCCTTGCCGTCCACAGTCAGCTTTCCTTTGTTTATTCGGTTTGCATAACGGCCTACAGACGAGCCGTAGTCGCTGGGTGAGTTGACCGTGTCAGCATACTGCGCAACGTTGTCATATCCAAGCACAACATCTGTCGGATTGCCGTTCTTGTCGGGAACGACGAGCGAGACCACACGTCCGCCAAAATTTGTTATGCACACTTCCATGCCATTGCCATTCGTCAGAGTGTACAAGGCTGTTTTCTTACCATTGATTGTTGAATCAAATGCGGCGGGGTCAAGACCGGAAACTGTCAGTTCGGCTTGCTGGCCTGATGAACAAGAGGACAGCAGGGCAAAAGCCACACCACATCCCAATGTTAATAATTTTAGGTTTACCATTTAGCAAAAAAGTTATTTAGTTATTGTTCAATATTTCGTTAGTCTTCTGTATTTCGGTGTAAATTTACTGCGAAAATTTGGTTCTACAAAATGAAAGCCGAAAAAACTTGACATATTAGTGTATTTTTTACACAACAAGCGTCGTGCGGCATTGTTTTTCACATTTAAACACATTGCAACGCTGTTGGAAAACTGTGCGGCAGAGAATTGTCCTGCCGTCGGCAGCGCCGGAGCGGACGGCGTGTCCGTCCGCCCCTGTGCCAGGCACCGTGCGCTCTATTTGATTCCCCTGTTGTTAAGTGCTTCTGAATAGCGTGCGGCGTTGCGAAGATGCTCGTCATAGGTTCTGGCAAAATTGTGCGTTCCCGAGAAATCCTCCTTCGCGCACATATACAGGTAGTCATGGGCGACATGGTTAAGCACAGCGTCAATGCCGGCGACAGAGGCGATTTTTATCGGCCCAGGCGGCAGGCCGGTGTTTTTATAAGTATTGTACGGGCTGTCGATGGTGAGAAGTTTGTGATAAATGCGGCGCAACCCGAAATCCTTCATGGCGAATTTGATTGTGGGGTCAGCCTGCAGCGGCATTCCGGCCTTGATTCTGTTGTAATACATCCCGGCAATCATCGGCTTTTCACCATTGTTTGCAGTTTCCTCGTCAATGATGCTGGCCATTGTTGCCACCTCTACCGGGCTAAGCCCCATGCCTGCGGCTTTTTTCGTCCGCTCCTCGTTCCAGAACGCCTTGTGCTCTTTCGCCATCCGCTTCATCAGGTTGTCCATGCTTATATTCCAATACACACTGTATGTGTTGGGTATGAACAGCGCCGGCACAGTGGCCGTGTCGTAACCGTATCTGGCGCAGAACGCGGAATCTCTGAGCGAACGGGCGATGGTCGAGCTGTCGAGCATAAGCTTTCCCGACAGGATGGCGGCCAGCCTGTCCATTGTGCGCGCTTCAGGTATTGTAAGATTCATCGGAGTCTGGGCACCGTTTCTCAGACGCCTGAAGACTGTCACAGCCACCTCTCCGGGATTTATCGCATAACGCCCGGTCCTTATGTTGTCGCCATAATCCGAATGGCGCGCCAGCGTGCCGAATCCGGACAGAGCATGGCTCGCGGCGAACGGCGACAATTTGGCCATGACGGAGTCTTGGTTGTCGTCCTCGTCGATGTAGACATATTGCACGGTATCGCCTTTAAGGAAATCCGACGCAAAATAATAATAGAGCAATCCCGCCAGCAGCACAACACACGTGACTGCTGTGTAAAGATAAATCTTTGATTTGCTTGATTTCATACCAGTCATCTAATATCGAGACAAAGTTACACATTTTCCTTCAAACGGAAAATGTTTTTCATCGGTATTTTGGCCACTGAAACACAAACAAAATCATTTGCAACACCACAATCAGCAGTTGCGCCACTCGCGGCCGCAGCCCCCTGCTTTAAAACATTGAGCGGCCGGCATCACAACAGGACTGTACGCCTGCGGCAGTAAAAAGCCCGAATGCAAAACCCGTAAAAAGTAAACAAACCTTTCAACTGTTAATTTTCGAGTTGCGAGACCGCTGAAATTTCGCGAATTTGAAAATAAAAATCATCCGGTCGTAAATACGCCAATCCTGAGTGTGCAGCCCTAACAGATTGGACTTGTGGGTCTTATAAGTCTTATCGGTCCGGTTGTGCAACTTTTTCAGACTCCAAAACAGTCCTTTTCAGCCCCCTAACGGCCTTTTTCGTCATGCGGAATGGGGCGTTTCGCCATCCTATATGGCCTATATTACAATGCAAAATGGCCTATATCGCACCGCGATATAGGCCATTTTGCATTGTTTCATGCATTTTTATGTCAAGAAAACTTACTTTCCGCCTGTTCCCACTTCTATTTCAACCGAAAACAAAGTGTTAAAATGCGCGCCTCAGCCCGTATGCCCGGTGTCAAGACCGGCGCATCTCTTCCAGCAATTCCTTTTGCCTGTCGCTCAAATTCACAGGCAGCTTCACATTGTATGTGATTATCAAGTCACCGAATGTTCCGTCGCCGCGGTCGTAGCCTTTGCCACGCAGCCTCACCTTGGAGCCGTTCTGTGTCTCTGGCTTTACCTTCAGCTTTATTTTCGATCCGTCTTTGAGCTGTATCACAATCTCGCCGCCAAGCAGTGCGGTATAAAGGTCGATGTTCACACTTGCACTCATCTCGCCTGTGTGACGGCGCTCACCGCCGAAATCGCCGAAGCCCTGCGAGGCTCTTTTGCGGCCTTTCCCGCCGAATAGCTGCTCGAAGAACGAGCTGAAACCGCCGCCGCCCATGTTGCCAAAGCTGCTGAAGTCGAAGCCGTCGAACGGCGACCCGCCGGCAGAATAGCTGTAGGAGCCGCCACCGCCGGCTTTTTCGTATGCCTCGGCGTTGCGCCACTGTTCGCCATATTGGTCGTACTTCTTCCGCTTGTCAGGGTCGCCGATTACATCGTATGCCTCGTTCAGGGCCTGAAACTTGGCCTTCGCCTTAGGGTCGTCGGGGTGCAAATCCGGGTGGAACTGCTTGGCGCGCTTAAGATAAGCCCGCTTCACGTCTTTCTGCGGAATATCCCGGCTCACTCCAAGAATCTTGTAGTAGTCTATAAATGCCATACAAATCCTCCTTATTTTTTAACAGTTGCACAGCAAACAATATGCCCGACCGCCGCTCATGGCACAAAAACATCACAAGAAAGCAAATTAATTCTGCAATATAAAGCAGCCAGCAGCACTTGCACCAAACGGCAAGCGTTCCGTGCTTGAAATAATCTTCAAACGCGGAACGCCTTGTGTCGTGCAATTAAGCAGGCCCGTATGAGTCTTAGAGAATCTGCTTGTAAAGCGCGATAATGTCCTCCTTGGTCACCTCGCGCGGATTTCCGGGCGTGCATACATCGCTTATCGCCTGGTCGGCCAAAGCGGGAATGTCGTCTTCTGTGATGCCCAGCTCTGTGAGGTGCTGCGGTATTCCCACAAGCTTCGAGAGGTTCTCAATGGCTGTGCAGGCGGCGTCAACAGCCTCGTCCACGGTCATTCCGTCCTTGTATGCGTTGCAAGCCTTGGCAATCTCAACATACTTTTCCTTGGCGGCCGGAGCGTTGAAACGCATCACAACGGGCAGAAGCATGGCACAAGCCACCCCGTGGGGAACATCGTGCAGGGCGCTCAGCGGATGGGCCATGCCGTGGTCAACGCCCAGCCCCACGTTAGAGAACGCCATGCCGGCAATATACTGTGCGACAGCCATGCCGTTGCGGCCCTCTGGATTCTGAGGCTGCTCGACGGCAATCGGCAGATAGCGGTGAATCATCTCTATCGCCTTGATTTCAAACATATCGCTCATTTCCCACGCAGCCTTCGTTATATAGCCCTCGATGGCGTGGGTCATGGCGTCCATGCCGGTTGCGGCGGTGAGCGACTTGGGCAGAGAATACATAAGCTCCGCGTCAACGATGGCCACGGCGGGTATGTCGTTGGGGTCAACACACACCATCTTCTTCTGTTTCTCCTCGTCGATAATCACATAGTTGATAGTTGTTTCAGCAGCAGTTCCAGCCGTTGTGGGCAATGCGATGATGGGAAGACTCTTCTTCTTGGTATCCGCAACGCCTTCGAGCGACACAATATCGGAGAACTCCGGATTGTTGCATACGATGCCGATGCCCTTGGCCGTGTCCATAGCTGAGCCTCCGCCAATGGCTATGATGAAATCGGCACCAGCCTGCCGGCAAGCCTCAATGCCCTGCTTTACGTTCGTCACAGTGGGGTTGGGCTTCACGTCATCAAATATCTCGTAAGGTATTGAGTTGGCGTCGAGCACGTCGAGCACCATCTTGGCAACACCAAACTTCATCAGCCCCTTGTCTGTCACGACAAGAGCCTTCTTGAATCCCAAACGCTTAACCTCTCCTGCAATCTCCTTGCGGGCACCGGGGCCGAAATACGACACCTCGTTCAAAATGAATCTATTTACCATGTCAATTTAAATAACTGTTTATAGAAAACGCTTGCAAAGTTAAGAATAAATCCACTAACCACACAAGCCGACACATAACGAAATCGACTCCCATGGCCAAAAAACAGGCCACAGGAGTCGATTTTCTTTGAGCTGTCACTCAAACTGACAAGTCAACGTGTCAATTTGGCATCTTCGCGGCGCCTCTTGAACATCAATAATTCTCAGCGCGAACCTGAAAATAGCTCTGCGGATGATTGCAGACCGGGCACACCTCAGGCGCGTCCTTGCCCACCACAATGTGACCGCAATTGGCACACTGCCACACGGCGTCGCCGTCTTTGGAGAACACCTTCCGGTCGCGCAGATTCTTTAGAAGCTTGCGATAACGCTCCTCGTGCTCCTTCTCAATGGCCGCCACGCCTTCGAACTTCTCCGCAATCTCGATGAACCCCTCCTCACGAGCCTCTTTGGCCATTCGTGAGTACATATCGGTCCACTCGTAATTCTCGCCGTTGGCAGCGTCTTCAAGATTGGCCTCAGTACCCGATACCTCACCGCCGTTGAGATATTTGTACCACAGCTTGGCGTGCTCCTTCTCATTGTTCGCCGTCTCCTCAAAAATGGCGGCCATCTGGACGAAGCCGTCCTTCTTGGCCTTAGAGGCGAAATATGTGTACTTGTTGCGCGCCATAGACTCACCGGCAAAAGCCTCCTGCAGGTTCTTTTCGGTCTTGGTGCCTTTCAGACTCTTGCCCACTTCATTGAATTTTGAAGCCGGAGCCTTGCAAACCGGACATTTCTCAGGGGCTGCCTCACCCTCGTGGACATACCCGCAAACTGTACAAATGAACTTTTTACTCATAACTTATTTGTTTGTTTTGTTAATGATGTTGATTATATTCTGTTTTTTCTCAGCGCAAGCAGCGCATACACCTTTATAATATAGCTGCACCTCGTCGGCCAGATTGCCGCCAATATTCAATGTGCCTCCTATCGACGGAACGTTTTCCACGTCCAGATCGTATATTCTTCCGCACTCGCGGCAGTAGAAATGCGCATGCGGCTTGGTGACTCCGTCATAACAGACCCTGCGCTCATCGATTGTTATCATCGTTGCCGCCTTGTGCCCGGCAAACAGCCTCAGAGTGTTGTAGACAGTGGTTCGGCTCAACGTGGGCATTCTCCTGCCGAGCGCCTTGTGGATGTCTTCGACAGTGGGATGCGTACAGTGCGACAGCAGATACTCCATAATCATCAACCGCTGCACCGAGGGCTTCAACCCACAAGCCTCAAGCCTGCCACAAGCCATTTTGCTAATCGTCTCCATTTCCGCCTTGCTTATTTCATCTGCAAATATAACACTTTTATTTTTATCACCAAAACAAAATTGGGAAAATTACAACTTTGTTATCATTTTTATTTGTCGGAGATGCAAAACCAGGCTCATTACCCGTCCGTGACGCACAGTATTGTTCAAATGCATATATCGAACCCGTTGGCGGAATTAAAATTGTATGGATAACCATGAGTAAAAAGTTGCGCATATCGTTGATTTTTAGCAACTTAGTGGTGTCCAAATCATTAAGTACAAATCTCCGTATGCACAACCTATATACAATAGTTCGTCAAAATACTTGGAATATGCAAGCAATTTTCCGATAATCTTGTAAATGCGCATGGGAACATACCCCGCGTGGGCCGGTACCAAAATTCTCCGACCTTGAAATGGTGAAATTCCGCCAACGGATTTTTAGTTGTCTGTTTTTAATTATCTCCGAGGGGCATTGCTCTCTTTCATTACCCCATTCACATTAACTTTTGAAGTTTTTTCAAGTTTATGTTGGCCGTTTAAGAAATTATTGCTTATTTTGCACGTGGTTCTCCATGCCGCGCCCGGTGCGCAGCCACTGCGGATGCGTCTGCAGCAGGCGGCATCGCCAAAAGGGACGGCGGAAGCCCGCGCCGTATCTGCGGCGGTATCCGGCCTGTGCCGGTGCTGACCTCAGGGGCTGGGTGGAGCGGAGACCGCTATATATGGAAAAGCGTTTATCAGGCGCTTGTTCTTGACTGCTTGAAACTTCGCAACTTTCAGATGATGTCTTGAACATGGCAACGATAGATGCTCATGGGATGTTTTATCTGCATTCCCCAAGTGTCGTCGGCCGTACTGTATGGTGGCGTGTGCCGCCTGTTCTGGTATGGTTCAGCGTGGCATAAGGGGAGGTATTGTATATAAACACATCGGCGTGGGCTTCGCGTTGCTCGTTCAACATCATCGGGCAATGCGAAGGCCTCAAGCAGTGGAACGGGTGACGGTACGGATCTCCACGCTTTTTTGTATAGCTGCACACCAACCTTATTTTGTTTAACGCCGGTGCTGGGAGGTCGGTTGGCATGAAAAATAAAGTGTTTATGGATTTTATTAGAGAAGAACTTCTTGAAGGCCTGACACCGGAAGAGAGTGTCAGGGTCGTTATTGTGCACAACAATGACATTAATGAAGACTTGTATCTTTTGCTGAACGAAAACGAGGCAAAAGATGTGAATCTTGGCGCAATCAAAAAATTTGTTTTGGACTCGTATGCCTCCTAAGCATTTAAAGAAAGTGACTTGAAACTGACGTATTATAAGCGTAACAAGTAAAGCGATGTTGTGGTGTGCCGGAACGGAATATGTCAGACAAGAACTGTCATTTCTTGCTTCGGCACATCTTCACAAAAGGAATCTGCCAATATGGCATATGTTTAAATTTATCAGAATGAATACTTATGAAGCAATCGGTTGTTAAACTTACGTTTTTGCTCTTCGCGGTGTGCTTCTTCACTGCCGCTAAAGCATACGATTTTGAGGTTGATGGCGTCTGCTACGATTTTATATCGGCCGCTGATCGAACTTGTCAAGTAGTTGGAAATGTAACCGACAATGGTGAAATTACAATACCTGCCACAGTTGTGAATAACGGCAGCAAGTTGAAGGTTGTGCGGGTAAACAGTTTTGGGCACGCCCATTCAATTTCAATAACTTCTGGAGAAGACGCACTGTATCTTGCCTGTAAATTTCCATCAGAACTGGATTCATTGTATATTGACCGAGATTTGGATTGGACTGGAAATGATATATTTAACAGTCCGAGGTCACTAACGTCTTTGACAATAGGAGGCAATGTTATGAAATTGCCATATAAGTTTATCCACAAAAATAGTTTGAATGAAAATGTTTGTGCCCAAAATCCGTTATATTCATAAACGAGAATACA
>CALUGW010000041.1 GCA_944320305.1 uncultured Prevotella sp.
TGACCGCATACGCAACGCCGAGACATTGCGGACGGCGGAGGCTGCAAAGGCGCAGCGCATAATCGAACTGCAAAACGCGGCGCACGGCTTTTCCAACAGCCGCACACGCGGCAAAACGCAGCTTTTGAAGTACTTAGCCGAAAAGGAAAAGGAGGGCTTGTTGAGCATCAACGGCACGTATTACGAACTTGCCTACCACATTGGGCAGTATTGCCCGAAAATCACGGTGCAGGACATTAACCGCGCTTTCCTCACGGGCTTTGTGCGTTACTTGCGGACGGTGCGCAACTTGCGGACGGGCAAGCCGCTTGCGCCTAACACGGTGTGGACTATATGCAACAAACTTAACGTGTTCCTTAACCACGCCGTGCGCGATGACTTGATACCCTCAAACCCCTACACCGCCCTAACTTCGAGCGAGAGGCCGCAGCGGCAGGCCGTGGCGCGTTCCTACCTCACGGCGGAAGAATTGCGCAGGCTGGCCGAGACGGACAGCAGGGAGCGGCACACGGACGTTAAACGGGCTTTCTTGTTCTGTTGCTTTTGCGGCTTGCGATATTCGGACGCATACGCCTTACGCTGGTGTGACATACGCACGTTGTCTGACGGGTCGAAGCAAGCCGAGATAACGCAGAAAAAGACGCGCCAACCGCTTTACTTGCCGTTGTCGGCAAACGCCTTGAAGTGGTTGCCCGAACAGGGAAACACACCCGATACCGCCCGCGTGTTCCGCTTGCCCACGCTGGGGATGTGTTCGCGGAGGCTGGCGCAGTGGTGCAGGGCGGCAGGCATAGGCAAGCGGATAACGTACCATTGCGCGAGGCATACGGCGGCAACGCTTTTCCTTGCATACGGCGCGGACATTTACACCGTATCGAAGTTGTTAGGCCATACGGACGTGCGGACTACGCAGATTTACGCAAAGGTGATGGACGAAAACAAGCGTAAGGCGGTGGAGGCCATACCCGACATATAAACCGAAAAGGATATAAAATGCCGCGCAACATCAAATTAAACGGCTTAATGTGGTTACAATATAAACATGTTGATTAACTTTGCAGCAGTGCAACAAATAATTTTGTATTATGGAAATAACGGCTAACGAGTTTAAGGAACTCAAAACGATGTTGAAGCGCATCGAACAACGCCTGAACATGGGCGAAAAGAAGATGCTGACAGTGAACGAGGCGGCGGAAATGCTGCAAATAAGCCCCGACAGGGTTTACCACTACGTCGGAGCAAGGGAGATACCCCACTACCGCAACAAGTGCCGCCGCATCTGGTTTGACAAAGAGGAGCTGGAGCAGTGGATGAGGTCGGAGCGCGTAACCCCCGATTACGAGTTAATGGACAAAGCGGCGCAATACACCGCAGGAAAGAACAACAAAAAGAGATAGGAGGCAAAAGACTATGGACTACAAAGAAACAGCCCCCACGGCGCAGGAACACGCGGCAGGGGCAAAAACAATTACTAATTGTGTATGTGCCGCAAAGGTACAAAATTTAACCGAGACGCAGCGCAAAGTTTGGCAAATGTTGCAGGGAGGCGGCAAATATTCCGTCGCCGACATATCCGCGCGGCTGCATCTTTGCGACCCGCGCAAGCACATACAGATGTTAAGGCGCAAGGGCGTTGCCGTGCTTGACGAGTGGCGGCAGTGCGACGGCGGACGGTACAAGGTTTGTTTCATCAAAGGAGGGCAAACGCTATGAGCAACAGGAACAAGACGAACAGGCAGCAAGGCCGCAGGCCGAGGCCGCGCCGCAGGCAGACAGAATGGAACGACAAAGGGCATTACATATACAATGCGTTTTATTGGCTTTCCGACTGGGTGGCGTATGCAAGCGCGATAAACGACGAACGCCGCGAGCTTGCATTTTACGACGCAATATCATGTTATGGATGTTTCGTGATAGAGCCTATATTTTTAGGCGGCGATGATTTGGAATACTTTAACAAGCACGTGCGCCCCGAACTTGACAGGCAGCACGAAATAATGAGGAAAGGGGGCAGGATATGAAAGACGAAGAAATAATAAATAATTGCCCTTTGAGCGTGAACATTAAGCGGCTGGAGGCTTATTTGCTTGCCCCTGATGAGGTTATTTTGTTCGACTGGCTTGTTATCAAGCAAAGCGCGGTTTTCAATTACAAGTGGTTTTATTATTCGCACGAACGGATTAAAGAAGAAACGCGGATAAAACGAAATTGTTTTGAACGCATAATAAAACGCTTTTGTGCGATGGGCATATTATCGACGGAAACGCGGCCAAAGCCGAACGAGCAAGGACGCACACGCTTTTTCCGTGTGGAGTTTGCGGAGATAAGCCGAAAACTCAATGAGATAATAGACAAAAACAACGAAATGCACAAGACGTTCAAAAAATATTTCGGTGTACTTGCACGGTTGCAGGCCAACGCCGACAAGGGCAAAAGCACGGAGACGTTAAAGGAGCGGTGCGAGCGGAACAACGCCGACCTACTTTATAACGCGCTGGTGGATGTTTATCGCAGCAGGTGCGAGATGTACAACGATGGGAAACTAACGGATGATTTGCCAGAAAGGACAAAGACGGCCACGCAGTTTCCACGCAACGCGGCTATTAACCGCCAACTGGCGCGTATGGCCGACACCTACGACACAAACACGGCGAAAATGGCGTTCACGGCATATTGCGATGACGTGCTTACAGGCGGCGTAAGCCCCAATAACATGATTGCCTATTTCCTCAAATACGATGAGGTGGACGAATGTTTTGCCGTTGCGGATGAGTATCTTATAAAGTTTCAACAGGGTTACAGCGCAAAACGCTGATATTATGGCACTTGCAAAATTTCAGATGTTGAAAACGACATCTGAAAGGGTTTCAGATGTTGAAAACAACAAATCAGATGTTGAAAACAACATCTGTCAGATGTTGAAAACAACAAATAAAGAGAACTATAATAAGAAGAGAACCATAAAAGAGAACTTAGGTAAGGATAAAGAAAAACCCCTCTTGACAGAGGGGTCAAAAAGAAAGCCCGCTTTCTTTTCCCTTTCCCTATTTTCTCTGAAAAAGCAAGATTTCAAAAAGGACATGGAACAAGCGAAAGTACAAAGGGCGGAACGCGAGCCGCCAAGCATAAACGCCTTTGAGGGCGTCAAGGTTTCGGGGGGGGTGCTGGAGATGATACCGCCCGAATACTGGCGGCGGTTGCGCCGCGAGCTTAACGCGCTGGACTGGGAAAGCATCAACGCGAGGGAGGCCGAGGCAAGGCGGCAGGCCGAACAGGCGGCGGCGGAACTTGCCAAGGCGCAGGCCGAGGCGGAATGCAGGGAAAAGCGCAGGCGGCAGTTAAGGGAGGCACAAATGCGGTACAGGGAACGGCACAAGAACGGCAAAGGCCAAAATTAGGCGTTGTGGGCGCGTTTCTTGCCGCAGGCGGTACAACTACCACCCGAAAGGGAAAAAGGCCGC